>CATLIX010000036.1 GCA_949959185.1 uncultured Eubacterium sp.
GGCGGTAGGTCTATTAAAGTTACCCTTTTTCCAGAAAATCTTTTTTATTTTCCTCTTGACATTTCACCAAATTGCTTCTGTATTAATCTTTCCCATAATATTTTTTATAATCTTTATCTGTGGCTGCTGCGGCTGCATCCAGGGCTTCCTGCGCATCTACGCCGGTAAAAATATTCAGCATTGCTTCTGCAAATTCTGCCGTCAGTACGCTGTAAGAAGGCGTTCTCGGCCTTGGATGCCCGGTTTCCATCAGCTGTTCTTTAAAAATGGAGCGAGGATACTCATTGTATTCCGTCAATACGTCATAACTGGAAATCCTGGTAGGAGGCTTTGAAATCGCCTGCGCATAAGTAGTTACATTTTCCTCTGAAAACAGAAAACGCATCACCTCTCTGACAGCATCCATGTCCTGAACATTTTTTGTAACAGCCGCTGCCCAGTCGCCGGTAGGAGAAGTAAGAACCCCGTCTTCGTCGGCCACCGGAAACCAGGTAACGCCCCAGTTCAAATCCGGATAATCCTTTTCCAGCGTTGCCACTTCCCAGGAACCGCCCAGCATGGTTGCCGCTTTACCGTTATGGAATTCCTTCTGAACAGGGTCAATATTGGCATACCCATCCCGAATCAGGCTGTTTAAAAATTCTGCCGCTTCCACACCTTCCGGGCTGTTCAGCCATCCATTGGCGGAACTTCCGTCTTCATTGACAAAATCCGTCCCGTTGGAAATCCAGAACTGTTCCAGCACATAGGAGAGGCCTTCTCCCTTATCCATAATAATATTGGTTCCCACTACTCCGTCTTTTGTAAGTTTTTTTGCCGCATCATAATATTCACTCCAGGTCCAGGCATCTTCTTTGCGCTCCGGCACGGAAATCCCTGCTTCATCCAGCATATCCTTATTGTAGTACAATGCCACGGAGCTTTCCGTTGCACCTGCCGCATAAATTTTTCCGTCATAAGTATTCTGCTGTCTGGAGGAATCAAAAAAATCACTCCATTCTTCCTCGGAAAAGAAATCATCCAGGGGAAGAATTATTTCATTTGCCGCATAAATAGATACATTCGGTCCGTCCACATACAGGATATCCGGTAAATCGTTGGAGGTTATGGCCGCATTGACCTTATCTTCATATGCATAGGAATCCGCACGTACAATGGCTTCCCTGCGCAGCTCAATTTCCCCCTCGTGGGCATGATTGAAGGCTTCAATTTTCTCCACCCACCATTCTTCAATCGCCGGCTCGTCACTGGGGCTCCATACGGTAATTACCGATTCCCCGTCTTCGTTTACCCGCTCCTTCGCTCCGCCGCAGCCGGTAAGGGTACACATACCTGACGCCACTGCAGCTGCAAGTAATGCCGCAATTACTCTTTTTCGCATCTTTCCTCTCCTTTTTCGTTTTTCCGCCGATGAATTCCATTTGGAAAATACTGTTCCATCCATCTGAATCTGTTCCATGCACACCGATCCGGTCACTCCCATATGGATTTCATGCGGAATATTTCCACCTTTTTAATACATGCCGGCATCTCCGTATGCAATATAAAACACCCGCTGTCCCGGATATCATAAAATAATTTTGTTCCCACTGCTTCGCCGTCATTTACATAAATTTCCACCGTCCTGCGGTCCGTAAAAATTTCCAGCTTTTCCACTTTATCCACCTCCGCCGGAAACAGAACATGTTCGCTTTTTACCCCTTTTGTTTCCAGATGCAGTCCTTTCTCATCATAAACAAGCAGAATCTTCCGTGCCGTATCTCCGCCCAGCCGGACAGAAAATGGAATGTTATTCTCAAATTCCAGTTCTGCCTTATACACATTGGGATGAATTTCTTCCAGACAGACATTCTCTCCATGTCCCCGGTACAGGCACTCTGCCTTCAGAGATTCCATTTCCTTAACCGGCGTAAGATACAATCGGCTGCCCCGGATATGCATTTCTCTGGGAATCGTCATGCTTCCGCAGGCTCCGTTTTCAAGTTCCAGATGTTCCTCATAAAAATCAGCAATCCATCCAATGCTGATTCTGCGGCCCTCGTGCTCAAAACTCTGCATTGCGTAACAATTGCCGCCGAAATCAAACCATCCTCTGTCTTCTTCCGTAAATATGCCGTTTTGAAACTCCCCTGTATAATATCTGCACATCTGATATCTGCCTCCGGCATCACGATGCTGCATCAATGCTCCGATTACCAGAGCTTTCCCGTCCAACTCCATAAAATCGGGACACTCCATACAGCGGATACCGTTTTCCTGTTCCACAAGCAGCGGACCGAAATAACTCCAGTGTTCCAGATCTTCGGATTCATACAGCAAAACAGCCGCTTTTTCTTCCAGAGCGCTTCCCAGAACCATATACCATTTTCCTTCTGCCCGTATTACTTTTGGATCTCTGAAATCAAAAGACGCTCCCTGAGGCGGCCTGTCAATCACCAGCTTTTCTTCCGTAAAATGCAGCATATCTCCACTCTTTGCCATCCACTGCTGCTGTAGTGTTTTCGCACTGTCAATATGAGGACCGCTGCTCCGGGTCAGAAAAAATACCGCTTCATTTCCATATACTACGGCAGAGCCGGAAAATGCGCCTCCTTTGAATTGTTCCGGATTCTTCAGTATCTCTTCCTGCGGCTCCAGCACAACCGGAAGATGAACCCAGTGAACCAGATCTTTACTTGCCGCATGACCCCAGTACATCTGAGACCACTGCTGGCTGTGGGGATTGAACTGGAAAAACAAATGGTAATATCCCTGAAACCAGCACAGCCCGTTAGGATCATTGAGCCAGTTTTTCCAGGGGGAAAAGTGATATGCCTCCCGTACAGGGGAATCATACTGTTCCTTCTGACTGCCTTTTATAAATCTTCCGTTCTCCTTTTCCTGTTCCAGATAACAGACCCCGGTTTCCAGAATATGTTCGCAGCCGCTGAGATAACAGAGAGAAACCCTACATCCTTCGCAGAGGATTTCATACTCTGTTTCCTGCTCCACCGGTATTCTGAGCCATCTGTAATATCCGGATTCCACCGGTATTTCCTGACAGTTCTCCGGAACGGAACTCTGCTTTAATGTCGACAGATTTCTGCTTTTTGCAAAAACCTCCTGCTGTCTGCCTCCTCCGGAAAGCAAACGGATTTTTCCGCCCGACTGCAATGCTTCTGCAAATATCTCCAGCATTGTATAATCTCCCGTATTCATCTGTCTCCTCCTTTCCTTCACTGAATAAATTCTCTGTGTACCTGTCAGAATTTTATTGTATATAAAACCGGTTCCATATAATATAATATTAAATTTATAATATTTATTTTTTCTTTTTCTCTTATCATTATGGAACCCGTTCCATATATGGATTGTAGTACACTATGAGAAATTTGTCAATTATCTTTCGGCCCTTTTTCCTCTGACAACAAAAAAGAAGATTTTGTATTGTGCAATTTATACAAAATCTTCTTTCTTAACTATTTTCACTAAATCTTGTTTATGGTTTTTTTACAATTTCACTAAAAATTTCGATTATGCTGTTCCTCCAGGCTGGATTTCCACGTCCAGAATCAGACGATGAGGCACATTTTTCCGCTGTTCCACGATGTCCAGCAGGGTATTCACCGAAACTTCAGCCAATAATTCTACATTTTGCCGAATTGCAGTCAGCCGGGGATATACCATATTGGAAGGCGTTGTGGCATCAAATCCAATAATCGAAATATCTTCCGGTACCCGCAGCCCTCTTTTCTGTGCCATGTTCAGACAGGCAATGGCGGCCAGATCCCCTCCAAAAATTCCGTCAATATCGGGATAGTTCTTAAAAATTTCTTCCGCCATTTTATAATGTGCATCCCAGTGAAATATATTCCATTCCATTACTTCCCTGAGAACCGTGACTCCTGTTCCTTCCATTTTCCGCATAAATGCAAGGTATCTGTCATTTGCCGTAACATTCGGCGAAATTCCGGAAACCAGGTATATTTTCTTTCGCCCGGCCTTAATCATAAGTTCCGCCGCCAGTCTCCCGCCCTTTGCATGGTCGCAGCCTATCAGTGGAATCTGAGGCCCAAGATCACGGTCTATAGAGACAATAGGCTTCACCTGCCTGCGGTATTCTTCCACCTCCAGACCATGAGAAGCTGTGATAATCCCGTCCACCATGTTCCGCCCCAGCATATCCAGATATTCCTGTTCCCGGCTGCTGATGCCTACCGTATTGCAAATCATGGTTTTGTATCCCTGTTCATATAATTCCATTTCAATATATTTCACCAGGGAAGCAAAAAAGGGATGATCCAGATCAGGCACGATCACTCCCACGATTCCTGTTTTATTATGATAGAGATTTCTTGCCAGCTCATTAGGCGTATAGTTCAGCTTCCTGGCTGCTTTTTCAATTTTTTTCCTTGTCTCGGCCGAAACATACCCGGAACCATTCAGGGCGCGTGACACGGTTCCCACTCCTACTCCTGCTTCCTGTGCTACTTCTCTGATACTTGCCATTTTATTTCCTCGTTACCTTCTGTTTTCGGCAAATAAGGTATCTGCCTCTTTATTATTGTTTTAATATATTTTTGCAGAAAAGTCAATGTGCCTGAGGACAATTTACCGTCTCCATTCCAACAGTTCAGCCTATGCCCTTTGAACAGGCCACAGACAGCCTGCCCGCTTCCGGAGACCAGAAGGGCGGAAAACCTGCGAATACATCTGTCCGGTTCATAATTCCGGCAAAATTCCAACAAAACGCCGGGAATACCATTATCAGGTATCCCGGCGTTTTATCGGGTTGGGCTATTCAATTATAGCTTAGCAGCTCGTAGGGGAATCGAACCCCTGTTTCCGCCGTGAGAGGGCGGCGTCTTGACCGCTTGACCAACGAGCCGTACTTTGACTTTGTTCTTCAAAACTCAACAAATTCATTATACATATTACAGGTTGGAAAGTCAAGAACAATTTTTATTTTTTTACATAATTGTCCATGGAATCCATATCTCCCCTTTCAGGGCTCCCGGTTAATTTCCCAGGAGTCCTTTTACAATCAGAAACAGGATCAGCACAGGCAGGATAAACGTCAGATAAGGACGAATCCACCGGGGCAGCTTAAGACCGTTACCGGTATTGGTTTCTTTTCTGTAATTTTCAAAGCCCCAGCCGAACCGTGTCACGCAGAACAGAAGATAGCAGAGGGAACCGATGGGCAGTATCAGGTTGCTTACCAGAAAATCTTCCAGATCCAGAACCGTGCTGCCTGCGCCGAGAGGCTGAAAATCAGACCACAGATTATAGCCGAATACACAGGGCAGAGACAGAAGGATAATTGCCCCCAGATTAATCAGGCAGGACTTCTTTCTGCTCCAGTGAAATAAATCCATACCGCAGGAAATGATATTTTCAAATACAGCCAGTATGGTGGAGAAGGCCGCAAATGTCATAAAGATGAAAAACAGCGTACCCCAGACGCGTCCGCCGGCCATTCCGTTAAATACATTGGGCAGCGTGACAAAAATCAGGCGCGGTCCCATATCCGGGCTGATGCCGAAAGAAAAGCAGGCGGGGAAAATAATCAGACCGGAAACAAGAGCCACAAAGGTGTCCAGAAGGGCGATATTTACCGATTCGCTCAGGAGCCGGTGGCTTTTATCAATGTAGCTGCCGAATATTCCCATGGCGCCGATTCCAAGGCTCAGGGTGAAAAACGCCTGATTCATGGCTGCGGTAACCGTTTCCCAGATGCCCACTTCCTGCATTCTCTGAAAATCAGGAAGCAGATAAAATTTCAGCCCTTCCAGACCATTTTCCAGCGTACAGCTATGGACTGCCAGAAGAACAATAATGGCAAGCAGCATACTCATCATAACCTTGGTAATCTTTTCCACACCTTTCTGCAGGCCCATGGAACAGATGAATATTCCTGCGGCCACAATGATTACCATGGCAGAACCCAGAATCTGCGGGCTTAAAAGCATATCCTGAAACATCTGTCCTACCTGTCCGGCGTCTTTTCCCTGAAATTTTCCGGTGAGCATCTGGTAAAAATAGTACAGCATCCATCCGGTTACCGTGGTGTAGAACATCATCAGAAGATAGTTGCCTGCCATTCCAGGATAACCATTCAGATGCCATTTCTGTCCCGGTTTTTCCAGTTCCTGAAAACTTCGGACAATGCTTTTCCTGCTGGCCCGGCCCACAGCAAATTCCATGGTCATGACCGGAACGCCCATGATAATCAGGAAAAACAGATAGAAAAGCACAAAGACGCCTCCTCCATACATACCGGCCACATAGGGGAACCTCCATACGTTGCCGATTCCGATTGCGCAGCCTGCGGACAGTAAAATAAATCCAAGGCGGGAACCTAATTTTTCTCTTTCCATTGTTCTGTTCCGGCTGCAAAAGCGATACCTGCAGCCGTTCTCTCCTTCCATAAATTTTTCAGATTATTCTTCCTCCATAAACTCCAGCAGCAGCACATCCTCCGTCAGCACCGACGCCACCCGGCCTTTAACCAGCTTATTTGCCAGATTTCGGGATGCTCCATCCGGCAAATGTACCGCTGCTTTCACGTATTCCCCTGTGTGGCCCAGAAAATACTTTTTTCCTTCCACAGAAATTTCTTCTTCCATCAGAACTTCCACCTCCCGGCCGGAATACCAGTCCAGAAATTCCCGGTTCATCCGGGACAGGTCTGTAAAAAGTGCGTCGCTGCGCTCTGCTTTCACCTGCTCCGGTATCTGATGTTCCATTCCGGCCGCAGGCGTTCCCTCCCGGCGGGAATAGCGGAAAATATGGATTTCAAAGAATCCGATACTTTTAAGAAATTTTCTTGTAACTGCAAATTCGTCTTCTGTCTCTCCCGGAAAACCCACAATTACGTCCGTGGTAATGGCCGGATGGGTAAAATATTTCCGCAGCAGCCCACACCCTTTTGCATACTCCTCACAGGTATATTTCCGATTCATCCGTTTTAAGGTGGCGTCACAGCCGCTCTGCAGGGACAGATGAAAATGAGGGCAGACTTTCGGCAGCTTTGACAGCGCCCGGACAAAATCTTCTGTTACAATTTTCGGCTCCAGAGACCCCAGCCGGATACGTTCAATTCCCTTTATTTCATGGACTTTCTGAACCAGCGCCAGCAGGCTGATTTCTTCCCTGGCCGGAGTATCCTGCCGGTTCAGGTCTGTCCCGTAAGAACTCAGATGAATGCCTGTCAGCACCACTTCCCGGTATCCGTTGGCAGCCAGGGCTTCCACTTCCCGGAGTGTATGTTCCGGATTCCTGCTTCTGACCCGCCCTCTGGCATAGGGGATAATGCAGTAACTGCAGAACTGGTTACAGCCGTCCTGTACTTTTACAAATGCCCGCGTATGCTCTCCGGCCCGGTTCACGCCGGATTCTTCATAGATTCTGTCCTCTGCAATATTTTCCACCAGCACGCAGGAAGCATTTCTTTCCTCCTGCGCAGGCATCATACTTTCTTTCTGCTTTTCCCGCTCTGCAAAAAAATGTTCCAGCAAATCTGCCAGTTCATGTTTCTTATTATTTCCTATTAAAATATCAGCAGCCCCGTCTTCCCGGACATGTTCCTCTGCCGTCTGTACATAACAGCCTGCCGCCACCACCACACTTCCCGGATTCCTTTTTCTGGCCCGGTGAATCATCTGTCTGGATTTCCGGTCAGCCATATTTGTCACAGAACATGTATTGATGACATAGACGTCTGCCTGTTCTTCAAATGGGACAATCTCATATCCGGCTTCTTCCAGAATCCGGCGCATACTTTCTGTCTCATATGCATTCACTTTACATCCCAGATTATGCAGCGCTACTTTTCTCATATTCCAAAAACCTTTCTTTTTTCCCTGCCGACAGGCCTTTTCCAACGTCAAACTGCCGAAAAACCTGTTGCATTTATCTGTGAAATTGGTTACGGTGTTATTGACTTTTCCCATGAAAGACGGTAGTATAATAGAAAATATTTCAAATATTTACCTGTATTTACAGAACATTATTGTTCCGCAGGTACCATCATGAAGGAGGTTCTTACATGAAAACAGTTCAGATTTCTTTAAATTCTATTGATAAGGTGAAATCTTTCGTAAATGCCATCTCTCAGTTTGAGTTCGATTTCGATTTGATTTCCGGAAGATACGTGATTGACGCAAAATCTATTATGGGTATTTTCAGCCTTGACCTTTCCAAGCCCATTGATCTGGCAATCCATGCGGAAACAGAAGTGGACGACATTATGGAAGCGTTAAAACCATATCTGGTTTAATCTGAATGATACCGACGTCCCCCATGAATCCATGGGGGTTTTTGTACGGGAAAAAACCCGCAGCAAGCTGACGGGGTATGCAACTTGCATGGTTCACTGCTCGCGGAAATAAACATTTATTCCACCACAATCGTCTCTGCTGTCTCAATGGCAGTCCGTACCATTTCATCAATCTTTTCTTTCAGATGAGTTTCCGAACGCCTGATTACTTTCAGACTGGGTTTTGTTACCGGGTGCTTTGCCACAAAAATGGTGCAGCAGTCCTCATAAGGCAGAACGGAAGTCTCGTAAGTGCCGATTTTCTCTGAAACTGCAATAATCTCCTGTTTGTCAAAGCCAATCAGCGGCCGGTATACCGGAAATCTGCATACTTCGTCCGTAGCTGCCAGCGACTGCATGGTCTGGCTGGCCACCTGTCCGATACTCTCCCCGGTAATCAGCCCAAGGGAACCTGTCTCTTCCGCAAAATGCTCTGCAATCCGCATCATATAACGCCGCATGATAATGGTCAGTTCCTCATGGGGGCACTGCTCGTAAATATACATCTGAATGTCGGTAAAATTCACCACTTTCAGATAGATGGGGCCTGCATATTTTGCCACAATCCTGGCCAGATCCACTACTTTCTGTTTTGCACGTTCGCTGGTATAAGGCGGCGCATGGAAATAAACAGCGTCAATCTTAACCCCTCGTTTTGCAATCATGTATCCGGCCACAGGGCTGTCAATGCCTCCGGACAATAACAGCATACCTTTTCCGTTGGTGCCCACAGGCATTCCGCCCGGCCCCGGCAGAACATCCGAATAGAGATTGATTTTCTTTCGGATTTCAACATTTACCAGAATATCCGGATGGTGCACGTCCACTTTCATTTCCGGAAAAGCTTCCAGAATCCGTTCTCCCAGCGCTGCGTTTACCTCCATGGAACAGAGAGGATAATTTTTTCTTGCCCGGCGGGTGTGGACTTTAAAGGTCATATTTTTATCCGGATAACGTCTGTCCAGCCAGGAAATCACATCCTCCGCCAGCTTTTCAAATCCCTCGTCTTCGGTAATCACCACGGGACAGATACCCACAATCCCAAACACCCGCTGAAGATGTTCCAGAGTTTCCTGATAATCATAATCCCCCAGCGCTTCCACATAAATCCGGCCCTGTTCTCTGGTAATGGAAAATTCTCCCTCTACCGGTTTCAGGGCATATTTTATCTGCTGCACCAGTGCGGCCTCAAAGAGATGACGATTTTTCCCCTTAATGCCGATTTCTCCGTATTTGATTAAAAATGCTTTAAACATATGTTCCTCCCATCCAACTGCGTCATAAATCTGCAGACTAATGTCTGGTATATCTCTGAAGTACGGGAACCAGACTTTTCAGGACATCCAGGCATTCGTCCACCTCTTCCGGAGTATTCTCTCTGCAGAAGCTGATTCGTATGGTGGAATCCAGATATTCCCGTTTTACATGGATGGCCTGAAGGGTACTGCTGGGGGCGGGTTTATTGGATGCGCAGGCGCTTCCGGCAGACACGTAAATCTCTTTGTCCTCCAGCCCGTGCAGTAATACTTCGCTGCGCACTCCGTCCACGCTGAGACTGATAATATGAGGAGCGCTGTCCCGGCCGGTCCTCCCGTTCACATGGGCCCACTCCAGCCCTGCCAGCCCTGCCAGAAATCTCTCCTTCAGCCCATACAGATATGCCTGCTTCCCGGAAAAGTCTTCGTATGCTTCCTGGGCGGCCTGTCCCAGACCTGCAATTCCGGGCACATTTTCTGTACCGGAACGCATATTTTTCTGCTGTCCTCCGCCGTACATCACCGGTATTATTCTGGTTTTTTCTTTCACATATAAAAACCCCACCCCTTTGGGCCCGTGAATTTTATGGCCGCTGACCGACATCAGATCAATGCCCGTTCTTCCGGGATAAATCATATATTTTCCATAGGCCTGAATGGCGTCCACATGAAACAGAGTCTCCGGATTCCTGCTGTGAATCACCCTGGCCGCCTCCTCTACAGGCTCCACAGCTCCGATTTCATTATTCACATACATGACAGATACAAGAATGGTGTCCGGCCGGATGGCATGTTCCAGTTCTTCCAGGGAAATCAGCCCGTCCCGGTCCACCTTCAGCCTGGTAACGGTAAAGCCCTGTTCTTCCAGAAATTTCATGGGCGAAGATACCGCCGGATGTTCCACTTCCGTGGTAATCAAATGCATACCTCTGCGTCTGTTTGCCATTGCCGCGCCCAGAATGGCCAGATTATTGGACTCTGTTCCGCCGGAAGTAAAAATCAGTTCCGACTCCTTACATTTCAGAGTCCTGCCAATCTGCTCCCTGGCTTTCCGAATCTGGTTTTCTGCTTCCATGCCCCTGACATGCAGGGAGGATGGATTGCCATAGTCTTCCGACAATGCCTGAATGATTCGTGCTTTTGCCCCGTCACAGCAGCGGGTCGTGGCCGCATTATCAAAATATGCTCCCATTCTAATCCTCCATTTCATAAAGCAGCATGGCAAGAACTGCCATTCCCGCTGTCTCCGTCCGCAGTATACGGTTCCCCAGTGAAATAATTTCCATATAATCCTTTACCGCCTCAATTTCTCCGGAGGCAAATCCGCCTTCCGGCCCGATAAAAATTCCAATGGACGCCCCTTTTTCGATGGTTCGGAACACCTCTCTGGTGTGGGCCATACCCCGCTCCTGCTCATAGGGAAGCAGGCGTACCTCCATGGTCCGCACATACTCCGCCGCCTCGGCAAAAGAATGTACCGGGCACACGTTCGGAATGACACTTCGCTTTGACTGTTTTGCCGCGCTTTCCGCAATGGCCTGCCAGCGGATGCGTTTGTGCTCCGCCCGCTTTTCATCCAGCTTCACCACACAGTTGCCCATGGCCACCGGAATAATTTCACTGACCCCCAGTTCCACGGCTTTCTGAATCACCAAATCCATTTTATCTCCCTTGGGCAGCGCCTGAAATAAGGTGATTTTCACCGGTGGCTCCGTACCCTCACAGGATTTTAAAATCTCAAGGGTAATTTTCTCCCCTTCCGTCTTCCGGATTTCGCACAGAACATCCCTGCCCTGCTGGTCGCTGACCCGTATCTGTTCGCCCGGTTTCATACGCAGCACATTCCGAATATGATTCACATCGCTGCCCGTAATAAAGGCTTCCTTTTCCCCGATTTGCTCCGGCCCTACAAAAAACTGAAACATATCTCTCTCCTGTCTACCTGTTTTCTGCGGTAATGCTGACCCACTCTCCCTGACGGTTCACTTCCAGAACGGTCAGTCCTGCATGTTGAATGGCTTCTTTTACCGCTTCTTCTTTAAAGTCAATAATACCGCTGGTAATATAAATACCGCCCTTTTTCAGATGACGGGGAATCACCGGCGTCAGGGGAATAATAATATCGGCCAGAATATTTGCCGCCACAATATCATAATCCCCTCCCACCTGTTCCTGCAGTTTCCTGTCCTCTATCAGGTTCCCGTGCAAAAACCGGCTGCCTTCCTCCGGCAGACGGTTGAGCCGCCAGTTGTCAAGGGAAGCCTGTATACACAGGGAATCAATGTCTGTTCCGGTTACATGGGAGGCTCCCAGTTTATGGCTGACCAGCGAGAGAATGCCGCTTCCGCAGCCCACATCCAGTATCCGGTCCCCCGCCTTCATATGGCGGCATAACTGCCGGATGCAGAGCTGGGTGGTCTCATGTCTTCCTGTTCCAAAAGAAGTTCCGGGGTCTATTTCAATGGTAATCCGGCTGTCTGACTCCTCCGGCCAGGGCTCCCAGGTGGGCTTAATCAGGATATGTTCAATGGTAAAGGCTTTAAAATACTGTTTCCAGTTATTCACCCAGTCTTTGTCTTCTGTCTCTCCCTGGGTAATCGTTCCCTCGCCCAGGTTCACAAACAGCCGCAGAGATTCCAGTTCTTCTCTCACCTGTTCCAGCAGCGCCCCGTCGTCCTTTCCTTCCTCCAGAAAAAAACTTACTCTGGCACTTCCGTCATCCGGCGGCAGCTCCGGAAGAATATCAATATACATTTTTTCCTTATCCTCTGCCGATAAGGGAATATTATCTTCAATCTGCACCCCTTCCACACCCAGATCCGCCAGCATACTGCTGATAAAATCCTCTGCCTGGGTGGTGGTCTGAATGGTATATTTTTTCCACTTCATACAGAATCCTCCCTGCTTTACATAATTCCCGTGTCTTCCAGATGTTCCTCAAAGAAATTGTTCAGCTTTATCAGAGGAGTACGGAATACCGTACCAAACAGGAAGAAAATGGGAAAGTACACAAACAGTTTCAGCAGGCTGACAATGTATGTATTTCCATAGAATCCCGCAATGGCCTCCCGCATGGCGTTCATGCCATGGGTGAAAGGCAGAAACGGATTAATCTTATTGAAAAAGCTGGGCGTGACTTCTATGGGGAAGGTTCCGCCTGCTCCGGCCACCTGCAGTACCAGCAGCACCACTGCAATGGCTTTTCCCACATCTCCAAAGGTAATGGTCAGGGTATAAATCACATTGGAAAATACAATGCCTGCCACAACTCCCACAAAAATATACAGACCGGGATGGATACACTGAATTTTCAGCCAGTACAGATCACCCAGACAGATAATCACGCTCTGGAGGATTGCAAATATCATAAAAATCAGATAACGCCCCATATACAGCTCAAAGGGCCTGTACTTGCTGACTGCCAGAGTTTCATCTTCCCTGGCCTTGCATTTGAGAATGGAAACCAGCACCAGTCCTCCCACCCACATGGCAAGGATGGAATAAAACGGGGACAGCGCGGAGCCGTAATTGGCAATGGGATAAATTTTTTCTGTTTTCAGTTCCACCGGAGAAGACAGAAAACTGCCGATAGCTTCCGGCGTATTGTCGTATTCGTCCAGATTTACTCCGAATTTCTCCAGAAGGAATTCTTTCAGACTGTCCACAAGGCTCTTTTCGGAGCTGTCCTGTACCTTTTTCAGGATTTCTTTCACGTTTTCCAGACTGGTAATTCCGGAAGAAACCAGCTCTTTGGAATTTTTCAGCACCTCTGCCACAGAATCCATGGAACTGCCCAGGGAATCCATGGCGGTACCTGCGCTTTTAATAGTATTATCTGCAATAGGCGCCAGTGATTTTACAGAAGCCAGTTCCGAGCGGACAGAAGCCAGCCTGCTGTTCATATCCGATACAATGTTTTCGATTTCTCCCCGCGCCAGATTCCGGTATCCTTCCAAGGCAGAGTGCATGGTATTTGCCGCCTCATTCAGTTCATCCCGAAGCTGACGGACGGATTCTGACGCATCCTTATCCTCATTCAGCAGCTGAACCGCCCGGTCAATGGAAGATTCCGCCTTTGTCAGGGAAGCATTGGCGCTTTCCAGTTTTCCGACCAGCTCCTTTACCCCCTGGAGGTTGTACAAAAAGGAATTTCCCTTTAAAATATCCATCAGTCCGCTGTTGATATTTTTGATTCCTGCAATCTGATTTTTCATGGCTGACAACAATTCAATGGCTGACTGAGCGTCCTCATCCAGATTTTTCTCCAGAACTTCCAGCCGGCTGATCAGATTATCCAGATTGCTGTTTATGGATTCCAGAACCGTATCATAAACGCCGGGCGTAGCGCCGGAAATATGTTCCAGTGATTCACTCTTCTGAAAGTCCTCCTGGCTGTTCTGCAGATTTGACAGACTTTCATCCGTAATCTGAATGGTGGTTCTTAAGGATTCCACCAGACTGTCCATGGCTTTGGAAGTATCGCCAAAGGCATCTATGGTCCCCACCAGGCTGTCTATGGACACATTCAGATTCTTCATGGTCTCAATGGCGTGTTCCACCGATACAATATTATCGGATAACGACACATGCTCAAAGAGTTTCTCGTCTATTTTTCCTTCAGTTTCAGAAACCCTCTCCGCAATCTTCATCACCGTATCTCCCATCACGGTCACAATCTGGGAAATAAAGGTCTCGTTCACCTGCTGCTGAATGGCCCCGGCCCCTTTATCCGTAATCTTCGGTGCGATGGCGTTCTTCTTTTCATTCACATAATACTCAATCTGAGGTCTTGTAATATCTTTTCTCAGAACACTGGTCATGTCCTGGCTGAAATCCTCCGGGATTACCACCGCAGCATAGTATTTGCCGCTTTTTACCCCGGCAATGGCCTCCTCCTGATTCGTAAATTTCCACCCAATCTGATCGTTTCCTGTAAGGCTCTCAATAATGCTGTCGCCAATGTTCATCTCCACTCCCTGAATCGTGGTTCCCTCATCCACATTCGCCACAGCCATAGCCAGATTATTGGTACTTCCATAAGGGTCCCAGCTTGCCTTAATATTAAACCAGGCATAAAGGGAAGGCAGAATCAGCACCCCCACAGCCACAACAGCCGCTATGGGATTGGTAAATATTTTTTTAAAATCATGTACCATAATCCCCAGAATTTTGCCGGTACTTCCCTTTACTATACCTGCTGCTTTTTTCATAAAAAATCCTCCACCAACTGTACGCTGAACGCTTCCGCCTGCCCTGCACTCATATGCCCCTCATAGTCCGTAAAAGCATTCAGACTGTCATCAAAGTTCTCAATTTCTGTTCCAGGACGGTTATAATTCCAGTAATCAATCCCCATTTTCCCCAGATATTCCGTGAAAAAGTTATCTGCCTCCTGAAAATTTTCCCCATATTTATCCAGAACCTCTCCGGGAACCGGAGTGGTCAGAACTACCAGGCGGATTCCCATTTTCTCACAGAAAGCTGCCATTTTCTCAAAATACCGAAAAGAATCTTCGTTTTTTTCCTTCTCATCCCAGAGTACCAGATTTTTTTCCGGCTTCTCTCCCGGTATGGGACGGTTGCGCATAAATCCGTCCATGTAACCGTATCCATCCCACTGAAAGAGAGATTCTTCCCGGTTCCGATACTCCGGGCTCCGCTTACGGGCTATAATTTCTTTCATATCCCGAAACTGCCCGCGATAGTAGAACCAGGGGAACAGGGCTGCCCTGAAATCCAGCTTCCATTCCTTATTCAGAAAATACTCTGCTTTCGTAAAAGACCAGGGCATTTCATAATAGGCACGGTTAAAATCTCCCCTTTGTCCTTCCGGCGTACACCAGTAGCCGAAATCCAGTTCATATACTACGGTTTTCGGTATGCTTTTTTCACAGACCATTTTCAGAAGATAATAAGCATCTCTGGGATATTCTCCGCCCATACACAGATTGATGGCTTTCTCTCCTGTCTGCTCCTCCACTATTCTGGGGCTGATTCCGTTCAATCCATGGGAAGTTCCCAGAAATACCGTGTCATGAGCCTGGCTTACTCCTTCATAAATCATAAAATTCACATAACTGGCGGGTATCAGGGCGTAATTCAATCCCAGATTCACCACTGTCAGAAGCAGAATCACCGCTGCCGGTATTGCAATTTTCCTAAAACTGCGCATATATAAATCCTCCTGCCTCTCCGGAAGGCTGTCCAAGTGCAGGCAGCGCCAGAATCAGACACAGATAAACTGCCGATTTCACCAGCCAGTTCTGTCTCTCAAAAATTTCCAACAGTTTTCTGCCCTGTTCCTCCATCAGACTCACCGCAAATACAAGGAGGCACCCGCAAAGAACCACTCCAATGGCTATAAGGGTATAAGTGGTGCCGCTGGCTTCCCCAATCTCAATTCCCGGCTCCAGAATCTGATGCAGGTCAAAATGGGTCAGGGTATTTTTCATCATAAGCAAAGCGGTGGGCACATCCTCTGCCCGGTCAAAAAACCAGCTGATATTCACCAACAGGAAAGTCCTTGTAATCTGAAACAGATGAAATCCCCGGCTGTCCCCGGAAATATGAAACGCTTTCTTCCATTTCCGGTAAGAGGGAGCCATCAGGCCGCTGAACGCAATAATCAGTCCGTTGTAAAGTCCGTAGATGATAAATTTCCAGGCGGCCCCGTGCCAGATTCCAACCACCAGAAAGACTATGATATTGGCAAGGCAGATGGGCAGAGTTCGCCCGTTCTGTTTTCCGCATGTTTTCCGGGCGAATCCGGAAAAACTCTTCATCCAGCCGGACAGGGACACAGGATAAAATACATAATCTTTCATCCAGGTTCCCAGGGTAATGTGCCACCGATGCCAGAAATCCGTAATGGAAACTGCAAAATAAGGCCGCCGGAAATTCTCATCCAGCTTTATGCCGAACAGTTCTCCGATTCCGATTACCACATCCATGCCGCCGGAAAAATCACAGTAAAGCTGTATACTGTATCCTAACACACCAATGATTCCAAGTCCATCGTAAATATCCGGATGGTCAAAAATAGCATTGACAAAAATTACCGCGTTGTCCGCAATCACCATTTTCTTAAAGTAGCCCCACAAAATCCGCAGTACGGCCTGCTCTGTCCTGCTCCGGTCAAAGGAATGGCTCTCATACAGCTGGCTGCCCAGAGTGCTGAACCTGCCGATGGGGCCCTGCAGAATTTGCGGAAAAAAGGATACAAAAAGAGCAAAACGGAACAGATTATGTTCCGCTTTCGTCCTGCCCCAATATATGTCCAGAATATACCCCATGGACTGAAAGGTATAAAAGGATATTCCAAGAGGCAGCAAAAGCTGCATCATGTCAAAGTCCGCACCCGTCAGATGACTGACCGTGCCAATGGCAAAATTAGTATATTTCAGCACTCCCAGAATTCCAAAATTCAGAATCAGGGCACATGCTGTTATCTGCTTCTTCTTCCTCCCGGCCTTTTTCCGGTCTGAAATCCGCCCGGAAACACTCTCCACTCCAATGCCGGCCAGCCAGGAAGTCACTGTGGTAAATGCCAGAAAACAGGCCGCCCGGATTCCTCCGCTGAGATAATAAACATAGCTGAATCCCAGCAGCCACATCCACTGGTATTTGCGGGGAATCAGATAATACCCCGCTGCGGCCAGAACCACAAACACTAAAAATTCCATGGAAATCAATGACATAAGACTGCCTCCGCCCTATTCGTCCTGCAGTCTTACTACCATTGCCCACAACGCTTTCGCAGAATTGAAATTCTCCGGTATAATATCCGCAGGAGTAATGGAAATTCCAAACTCCTCCTGCAGTTCGCTTACAATAGACAAAATGGCAAATGAGTCCAGAACTCCGTCATCAATCAGTGTTTCACAGGTATCAAAATCGGCATCCGGCTGGATGTCCTCCAAAATCTCCAGTAATTTTTCCATATCTTTTCCTTTCTGTCATGTATTCTGACAATTGAATGGCCTCTCAGTAATCCATATATATGTTAAAGGTTCCCGCTGTTGATTCTGTCCGTAGCCTGAGAATCCCGTATCAGCCGCGCGCCCTGTGCCTGGGAATAAAACAGCACTTTTGGCAAATCCCTGCTCAGAAACAGGTTGATTCCCTCTGTGACAGAATAAGCCCCCACCCGCTCAAAAACCAGCACATCTCCCACTTTCCCTCCGGTCAGTGGAAACTGTTTTACAATCACATCCGCAGTGGTACAGAGAGAACCGCACAGATTCCATTTTTCTTCTGTCTGTTCTTTTGCTGAACCGGTGCCGGCATCTACTGGCGGACTTCCGCAGGAAATATGCCGCACATGGGGAAGTTTCATGGCCATGGTCTGCCCATAATAATTCAGGTGATGGATTCCTCCGTCCACAATTCCGTAAATCTGTCCCTGTGTGTCTTTCCGGTCCACAATGGAGGTCAGAAAGCTGCCGCAGTCCGCGGTCAGAAATCTTCCCATTTCCAATGTGATTTTCCCTCCAAATCTCATATTCTGAACCAGCTTCCGGAATTCTTCCAGCAGCCTCTCCGGAGATTCTTCCGCATCAGACTGAAAGTAAGGTACCCAAAATCCCGGCCCGTATTCCAGTTCCTTCACAGAATGCCCCTGTTCACGTACCTCCTGGCAGAAATCATCAAGGCTTTTCAGTTCCTGTTCTATCAAAGCCAGATTCTTTTTCTGGGTGCCGGAATAATACTGAATCCCCTGAAAAATAAGCTCCGGATATTTTTCCTGCTCTGCAAATATTTTAACAGCCAGCGTTCTGTCCACGCCAAACTGGTTGCCGCTGCTGATACGAACAAGTACGTTCAGATGATACCCTGTATTCCGGGCGCATTCTGCTAACAGTTCCATCTGCCGCAGTGACTCAATGGTAAAAATTCCTCTGCCCTGGCAGTTTTTCACAATCCTCAGTATATCTTCCGGTTCCTTATTAACGCCCGAAATCACCAGGCGTTCCATGGGAAGCTGTTCCCGCTCACAAATCCGGAATTCTCCCGGCGAACATACCTCAAACCGTTCCACGAAAGGCTCCATGGCCCCTGTCAGAAAAGGATTGGCTTTCATGGCATAGCACAAATCCATATGTTCCTGTTTCAGAACCGATGAAATTTTTTTCAGCCTCTCTGCCAGCGCATCCAGATCAAACACATATGCAGGGGTCTGATACTCCTGCAGAATGTTCCTTATTTCCTGCTCTTTCATGTCTGTTCCTCCTGACATATCTCTGCAAGCATAGCGGGCAGGCCCGCTTCACCTCTCCTGTTCTCCGGATCCTATGCAGAAAACTGTTTCTTCAGGATATCATAGGTTTTGTTAATCATCTGCAGAGTACCTGTGTCTCCTGCAAGATTATCCGGGTGATAAATCTTAATCAGTTCTTTATAGCGTTTCTTTAATGCAAGCTCATTGTTCACACCGGAGAAAAACATTTCCGCTTCAGAACTGTCAAACACCGCCTGGGAATGAAATCCTCCAAAATTTCCGCCATACTGTTCTTTTTCCCTGGCTATCTCCTGCTTTTCTTTTGCAACTTTCTTTAATTCATTCTCCAGTATCTTCCATTTCATCTGAAACAGCCGGGATTCTTCTGCAAGGCGTTTTTCATCCATTTTTTTCCTGAAATAAAATTCCTTCTTCTCCCGCTCAAACTCCCGTCTGTCCTGTTCCAGCTTCCTCTGCTGATTCTGCAGCATTCTTTCCTGCTGTTCTTCTGTAGCCTGCTCATGAATCAGCTCGCTTACCGCCTCATCAGGCTGATACATAACTCTGCCTCCTTTTTGCCGGACTCTGTCCTTTCGGCATACGATACGTTACGGTTCCGGTGTCCGGCATTACTGCCGCATAGTGCATGGCACCGTTTAAACAGTAACCATTATACAATATATAGTTTTAAATAGCAAGAACAAAGCTGAGAAGTCCTCTGCTGCGAATCAGAAAAATGCCGGAACACGATTTCCCTGTTCCGGCATTTTTCCTAAAAGTTCTGCATACACTGTCCAAATTTCTGTTTTGCTTCGTCTACTTTCTGGGTCTCGGCAGAGGGAGTTGGATAATAACCTCTCTCATGCATCATATTAAATACCTCGTTCTGAATGTTGTGTTCTTTTTCCAGACAGTCCAGAATGGCATTTCTCACATTGTCGTGAACGCATTCGTTGGAAAAGGTATTGTACAGTGTGGTGGCTGTTTTTTCTGCGGTCAGTGCATCCGCAAACATTTCTTTTTCTGAATAAAATGACTGCTGCATGGTCTCTCTCCTTTTCATATGCTTAGCTTAACTGGGAATACAGGGAACGGAAATGTTCCTTATGCTCATTGGAAATTTCAGTAAATTTCGCCTTCATTTCCGAATCCGTGCTGTTATCTGCCAGCACCTGAAACTTTTTAATCAGAAGCTCCTCGCCGGTAAGCAAATCATTTAAAGCGGATAATTCTTTTTCTGAAATCTGGTTCATGGGAATCTCCTTTCGCTTGTCTGTATCAGGCAATGTGAAATCTGTCATATAAATCATTGCCTGTCGCATTTATTTTCCGCTTTTTTTCATCAAATATGCATGTCACTTTTTATGAAATTTTCACATTCTTTCCGTCCGCAGTCTTCTTCCTGGATTCCGGTATGAAAACACCTGAATCTTCAGGGCATCGAATCAGGTATTTCCAGGCTGAATCCCTGATAAATACTGACTGGTACCTGTTCTCCGAATCCATATTCTTCCATGGTATCTTTTACAAAATTATAAACTGTAATTATTTTTTTCTCAGGATCCACCACCCAGTATTCCCTGACGCCGGAATTTCGGTATTTAAACAGCTTTCGGTAATAGTCCATGGTCCGGCTGGAAGGAGACACAATTTCAATAATCCAGTCCGGCGCCCCGTTGCAGCCCCTGTCATCCAGTTTGCTTTTATCACAGATCACACTGATGTCCGGCTCCAGATAATTCCGGTTGTCATTGTTCAGAAACACTGCAGAGGGAGCAATGTCCACCTCGCATTCCCCGTGATGGGCGTCAATATAATCCGCTATTTTCCTGTACATAAATCCAAGAATCTGCTGATGTATCCTGCCAGGAGAAGCCATATCGTAAATCTGCCCGTCAATCAGTTCCGCACGTACTCCTTCCGGCAGTGCATAAATATCATCCACCGTGAAAAATTCAATATTTCTCGCTGCATCCATGTTCTTCACCCTCCTTTTTTTTTATTATAAACCATCTCCTTCTCAATTACTATCCCCATAATTTGCACGAAAACCGGCAGGTTCGTTCCTGTAGCAGAATCCTACCCGAAATACATCAGAACTGTCACTGCCCCGGCCAGCGCTGTACTCAGCCAGAATACAGCTCCCGGACGGTAACTTCCGGTTTCCGTAATTTTCTTTTTTATCCGGTGCTGTTCGTAAAACAGCTCTGTTATGACAATCGCCAGAAACAAAAACATCCATCCCAGATACCCCACAGATTCCGGGGAATTATTCTGCATATTGCGCAGCTCAGCTTTTGCAAAAGTAACAGCCACAAAGCCCAGCACCTGTACGAGAAAACAGACAACAGAAAAGTATCCCGCCTTTGCAATACGTCTGTCCAGCTCTCTTACCAGTATTCTGTCTATACTGCGGTAATTGTAAAATACCGGTACCACGCACAAATCCACACAATAGGCAAAAATCAGAATGATCTCTGTCAGTTCCCATCTGCTTTCTTCCAGAAATGCGGAGATTCCAAACAACAATATGGTTCCGAAAGAAATACAGCCAATATGAACATCCATCTGAATCAGCACTTTTTTCACTTCTTCCAGATTATATTCCACTTTGCCGTCGTACCCTGCCAGCATGGAAAAATTCCCTGTTTTTACGCTGCCTGAAAAAAACAAATGCAGAAATAACTGGATAAAGACGCCGATGATTACCATAATTACCACACAATCCACATACAGATGTCCCGTCATTCCGCCGGCAACCAGATATCCGAATATTACCGCCCCGGTGGCTGCCGCAAGGCGGCCCGGTGTTTTCGGCATGGTCACTTCCGACTCTTTGGTTCCTTCCATAAATTCATCCAGCGTCATGCTGAACAAAGCTGCTATCTGCTGCAGGGTATACACATCCGGCAGGGTCTTATCCCGCTCCCAGTTTGACACTGCCTGCCTTGTTACTGAGAGCTGCTCCGCCAGTTCCGACTGGGTATATGGTTTCTGTTCCCGAAAACGTTTTATTTTCTCTCCCAGACTCTGTACCGCTTCCTGTTCCTGACTTTTTTCCGGCGTTTCCTGCACTGGATGATTTTCCTCTTTTCGGCTCATACTCTCTCCCTTTCTTTCCCGATTTATTTTTTTCATCCTACCACGTTTTTGCCGAATACGCCAGCAACAATCTGTTGCGTGGCCTTTTCTGCCTGAAAAAACAGGGATACCGCACTCCCGTTTTGCAGTATCCCTGTTACCTGTATATTTTACACTTATTCTGTTTCTGCTTCCTTCAGACGAATATAAATCTGGCAGGAATCATAATTTTCCACCGGAACCGGCAGAAGCACTCCGCCGTTCATCAGTGCTGCCCCGGTAAAAGTTCCGGCCGGCTCGTTATTTTTCCACATGGAATACATACCTTCCGGACGCAGCCCTCTGAATTTTACGGACTGGGCCGCCGGATTTCCATGCAAATCCGTATAAACCACACCCAGATATGCTTCTTTTCCCTCTTTATCCGCATACTCCCAGGCGGTAAAATCACGGTTTTCCAGAGGAGAAGTAATTCTGTAATAATTACCGAACTGGAATAAGCGGTAACGCTCCTTAAAGGTGCGTATCTGCTCTCTGGCCTCTGTCTTTTCTTCTTCTGTCATTTTACTTAAATCCAGCTCATAGCCAAAGGTTCCCTGCATGGCGCAGATTCCCCTTGTCTGAAAAGGCGTTACCCTTCCATTCTGATGATTGGGGCATACGGACACATGAGCAGATACGGAAGACATGGGATAGCCAAAAGAGGTTCCGTACTGAATGCTCAGACGTTCAATGGCGTCCGTGTTATCACTGCACCAGATCTGGGGCGCATAGTAGAGCATACCGGCATCGTACCTGCCGCCGCCGCCGCTGCAGCCCTCCAGCAGCAAATCCGGATACCGCTCCAGCATGGCTTCCATTACCTCATACAGACCCAGTACATACCGATGGCGCAGTTCTCCCTGCCGCTCCCTGGGCAGAAGCGCACTGTAGGCAGCCGCCACAGAGCGGTTCATATCCCATTTTACATACTGAATATTGGCAGAATCCAGTATATCAAATAACCGTTCCTTAATATAATTTTTCACATCCTCACGACTCATATCCAGCACAAGCTGTGATCTTCCCCGAACAGGCTTTCTGCCCGGAACCACCATGGCCCATTCCGGATGCTTCCGGTACAAATCACTGTCCTCGGAAATCATTTCCGGTTCAAACCATAAGCCGAACATCAGGCCCATATCATTGACCTTATCCACCAGTTCCTTCATGGAACAGCCCAGCTTCTTTTCATTCACATACCAGTCCCCAAGGCCGGAATAATCATCGTCCCGTTTTCCAAACCATCCGTCGTCCAGCACCAGCATGTCCAAATCCAGTTCTGCCGCTTCCCTGGCAATTTTCAGAATTTTTTCCGCATTAAAATCAAAATAAGTTGCCTCCCAGTTATTTACCAGAATGGGACGTCTTTTGTCTTTCCAGTTACTGCGGATTAAGTTTTTCTGAAAACCGTTATGATAGCAGTGGGACAGCTGAGACAGTCCCTGACTGCTGTAAGCCATGGCAATTTCCGGTGTGGTAAAACATTCCCCCGGCTGCAGGCTCCAGGTAAACACAGAATCGTCAATGCCCATGACCAGTCTGGTCTGATGGAACTGATCCACTTCCACATGCATATGGAAGCCGCCGCTGTACAGCAATGAGAATCCATAGCAGGCTCCCAGCTCCTCCGTGGTATTCTTTTCCGCAAGAATCACAAAAGGATTATGCTGGTGGCTGGAAGTGCCGCGGGTGCTTCTCAGCTCCGTAACACCATGAAACAGAGGCACCCGCTCCATTTCCCGCTCTCCGGCATGGCGTCCGTAGAAATGAATCATATCCATTCCGCTGGAATCCATATCCAGGCAGGCAGACAGAACCTTTGACAGCCGCACCTCCCCGTCCGTTCTGTTCTCCACCATTGCCGCTCTGGTGATGATATCGTGTTCTTCAAACACTCCGTAGTACAGATGGACATAAAATTCTTCCTGACTGTCCTTTAAAATAATTTCCAGTGTGTCAACCGGCTCATCTTCAGAGGCAAACATGGCCGGAAGGCCTTCCAGCCCGTATTTTCCATGGAACGTCCGGTAACTGTCAAAAAACAGCAGGCAGTCTCTGACGCCGGTTCCCAAATCCGCATACATACAGTTTATCCGATAATCTCCGCTTCCCCGTACCGGAAACTCCTGAGGCAGAAAATCAAGGGAATATGTTCTGTCTTCCCTGGCTTCATAAATATTCCCGGAAAATCCACGGTCAGCCATGGATATCATATAGGAATAATCTGTCTCATCCGTTTTGCTTCCATAATAAGTGTGCAAAAGGACGCCCTTGCTGTCTGCTTTCATCTGATATGTGCTGTTTCTGGTCTGAAGGGTAAATACATTGTCTTTGATTATAATTGCCATAAATTAACTTACCTTTCTATTCTAATCGTAATTACAGGTAACGGTCACACGGAAACCGAAACATGGATTCAGGCTGCTTTCTCTGCCGGAATGTCAGACAAGCCAGAGATATTCATAGGGCCCTAACTGTATCTGGTTATGGTAAGACCTGACATACCTTCCGGTAATCAGATCCTGCATTTCTCCTGGCAGGCCGAACCAGTCAAATGATTTGGAATCCACCCACTGTTCCTGCTCCGAAAAGTTTGCAAGCACCAGCATTTTGTCTGCCTTGTGAAAACAGAACACTGCCGGATTTCCCGTATCCACCGGAACGGCCCGGTATCCGGAGCCGAATAATTCACTGGACTTGCGGATTTCAATCATATTTCTGATTTTTGTAAAAATCTGTCCCTGTACCGTACTGAAATCCCTTCTGTTTTCCGCTGCCTCCCAGTCCATCTTCCCCCGGTGAAGCCAGCGGGAATCTGCCGCATGTTCCGGCACCTCTTTATAACTCCAGTCATTGAGCTGTCCGATTTCATCGCCGCTGTAAAGCAGCGGAATTCCCGTATAGGAAATCACCATGGCATGGAGCAGCAGAATCCTTTTTACCGCAAGCTCCACCTTGTACATGTGCTTCTCCCGCAGAGCCTGCTCCAGCCCGCACATGGAAGCCAGTGTTCCGCTGTTTCTGGCGTCCTGCGTCACCGGATTATATTCATACAGTTCTCCTGTGGCAAAACTTCCCGGAAATCTTCCTTCCATAAACTGTATAATATACTGCTTATGAAGCTCCGGGTCCAGCCCCAGGCTCTTTAAAATCTCCTTTTCAAATCCCCATCCGATGTCGTCGTGGCAGCGCACATAATTAATCCATGTGCCGCTGTCCGGAATTCCGTAATCAATGGAAAGAGAACGCTCCATCAACTGCACGTCTCTGGTAGCCAGGGAATTCCAGAGCAATACCATAAAGGAAGCGTTGTACATCACGTTGCATTCCTTCATCTCCTGATTGCCGAAATATTTTACAATCTCATAAGGCTCCACAATGGCTTCTCCCAGAAATACCACGCCTGGGCACACCTGCTGTACAATCTCGTACATCATGCCCAGCAGTTTATGTACATTGGGATGATTCATACATGAAGTTCCCGGTTCTTTCCACATATATGGTATCGCATCCAGCCGGAAAATGTCAACGCCTTTATTGGCAAGGGTAAGCATGACTTCCACGATTTTGTTAAATACCTGCGGATTTCTGTAATTCAAATCCCACTGGAATTCATAAAACCGGGTCATCACATATTTCTGGATATCCGGATACCAGGTGAAATTTCCAGGAGCCACTCCCGGAAAAATTTCTGTCATGGTCTTCTCATATTCTCCGGGAATGGTATCATCGTCAAACATAAAATACATGTCGTCATAATCGTGATCCCCTTCCCTGTACTTCTGTACCCAGAGATGCTCTTTTGCCGTATGGTTCAGTACAAAATCAATACAGGTGCGGATTCCTCTGGCTTTTAAGAGCTTCATCACCCGTTCCAACTGCTTCATGGTTCCGAATTTATCATCCACCATCAGGTAATCTGATACCGCATAGCCTCCGTCGTTGTTGCCTTCCCTGGATTTTAAAAGAGGCATGAAATGCACATAAGTAACCCCAAGCTCTGCAATATAATCAATCCGTTTCTCGAATTCCTCCAGATTGTTGCTGAACCGGTCCACATAAAGCATCATGCCAACCATTTTTTCCGACTGATACCAGTCATTCCCGTTCCCGTCTGCCTTTTTCAGGGCAGACGGACGGGTTTTTGCGGCATGTTCCAGGATGGACATTAACTGTCCCCAGCGGTATTCGGTAATTTCATTTCTTCCATAAAGTTCGTAATAGCTGTTTTTTAAGTCCATACCGTATATTCCTTTATTCTGTTTTTATTTTACTGCACCGTTTACAACACCGTTGATAATCTGTTTCTGGCAAATGATATAGAAAACCAGAATTGGCAGCAATGCCAGCAGATAAGATGCAAATGCCAGGTTGTAGTTGGTTCCGAACTGTGACTGGAAATTCAGCTGTGCCAGCGGAAGGGTATTGACATCGCTTCCTGACATGATAACCAGCGGAGTCATAACATCATTCCATGTGCTCATTGCAGTAAGCACTGCTACTGTGGCGTGCATGGGCTTCATATTCGGGAAAATAATCTTCCAGTATGTCTGCCAGACGCCTGCACCGTCCACACATGCCGCTTCTTCCAGGGCAATCGGAATGTTCTTCAGATACCCGGAGTACAGCAGAATATTCATGGGCATGAAGAATACCACATACAGCACCACAACACCGAATCTGTTTGCAATTCCTATCTGAGAAGTCTGTTTTACCAGAGGCATCATCAATACTGCAAAAGGTACGAACATACCGCTTACAATATAGAAATAAGACACCTTAAACACTTTCAGCTTTGCCATCTTTCTTCCAATCACATAACCTGCCAGAGAATGCAGCAGGATACAGATAATTACCGTTGCTCCGGTAAGCAGTAAACTGTTGCCCAGAGAGCGCCAGAAATCCGTTACCCGCATCGCTTCTGCAAAATTGCTGAAACTCCAGCTTGAAGGAAATCCCAATGCTCCTGCCACGTCATTTGTCATTTCCGAAGGCTTTTTAAACGCAATGATTACTGTCATATAAAGAGGAAATAATATGGTAAGACAGCCAATTGCCAAAAGTACATTGATGATATTATTCACGGCCTTGCCGCCAACTGCTCCTTCGCTTCCTTTTTCTTTTTTTCCCATTATAACTGCTCCTCCTTACCTCCTAAGAATTTCATCTGCAGGAACGAAATCACTACGATTACTACAAAGAATACAAATGCATTTGCACTCTGGAATCCGAACTGTCCGCCGCTCATACCATTGTTGTAAATCAGGTAGGAAATGGATTCCGTACTCTGGGACGGGCCGCCCTTTGTCAAAGACATAATCTGGTCGAATACCATCAGCGCATTTTTCATACAGAGCACCAGGTTGATGGTGAAGAACGGAAGAATCAACGGGAAGGTAAGGCTCCAGAATTTTTTCCATCCGCTGACACCGTCAATCATTCCCGCCTCATAAACTTCTGCCGGAACGGTCTGCAGTCCTGATATGTAAATAATCGTATTCATTGCTATTCCCTGCCATGCACCTACAATCACAATGGCAATCCATGCTGTTTTGGTGCTTGCAAGCATACTGTTCTGGAGAAATCCGATTCCGGTTGCTTCTCCCACTGCCGGAAGGATGTATGTAAATACAAAGCTGAAAATATAACCTACAACCAGTCCTCCCAATATATTCGGTACAAAATATATTCCTCGTAACGCACTCTTTCCCCGTATTTCACGATTTAATCCCAAAGCAAGGATTAAACTGATGATGTTGACTGCAATAGTCATAACTACCGCATATTTAAACGTAAACAGATAAGATTTTCCCACACGCAAATCCGTAAACAGGTCTTTAAAATTCCGAAGGCCTACCATGTCAAAATCACCGTATCCCTTGTAATTGGTAAGACCGTAGTAAAAACCTTTTAATAATGGAAGGGTGTTGAACAGAAAGAACAGAATCAACACAGGAATCAGCATTCCAAGAAAAATCTTATCGTTTTTCGTCCACAACTTATCTCTCTTTCCTTCGTTTCCCATGGTCTATTCCCCCTTTTCCTGATATTCCTGCACTTTACTGATAATGTCCTTGTTATATCTTACCCATTCTTTATCAAATCTGGTAAGGAAGGTGTCCAGTGCATTGCTGCTGTCGTCGAACAGATAAGTCTGAATCATGGCGTCTACTGCCATTTCACTGGGATAATGGTGGTCCTGATAGTCTGCAACGATTCCATTTTCTATGTACTCTTTCATGCCGTCCAGTTCCGGAGCAATCTCAAAATCACCTTTCTTACACGGTACTGCACTCTGGTCATTCAGGTAATCCTGAATATTTTCGTCTTCCAACAGAAATCTTAATACTTCATAGGCTTCCTCTTTATGTTCACAGTCTTCCATTATGCAGAACATCAGATCGTTACCGGAATTCAGGATGTTTTCTTCTGCGTTGCTGCTTGCCGGAAATACAAAAGAATCAATGTTCATTTCCGGATTAACAGATTTAATCTGAGGGATTGCATAATTACCAATCACGTACATGGCTGACTGCCCTCTTGCAAAAGCAGTACATGCATCGTTGTAGCTGTATGCCACCGGATCAGACTGTCCGTATTTCAGAAGCTCCTTGTCTTTCACCGCAATTTCTTCATATGCCTCTGAAAATGTGGCGTTGCCGCTGTTTACCTGATATGCAATGTCCGTGCTGCAAAGATCTACTGCAATGGCGTTCCACGGCGCAAGGCAGGTCCAGGTATCCTTATATCCGAAATACAGTGGCTGGATTCCTTCTGCCTGAATGGTTTCACAGAGCTGATTGAATTCTTCCCATGTGGTGGGAATCTGCCATCCGTGTTCTTCAAACATATCTCTGTTGTAGAGAACGCCTGCCACATTTGCCATATAAGGCACTGCGTAAACACCTTCCTGAGGCACATATTCCAGCTCTTTATTCGTAGCAAGATAGTTTTCCTTAATATCTGACAGACCGTCAAAATCGGAAATGTCCATCAACATTTTGGCATCCAGGAAATTGGAGTAGTTGATATCTCCGCCAATCCCGATAATATCAGGGTTGTTTTCCCGGATAAATCTGGTTTTCAAAATAACCATGGCATCATTCGGTGAATCAATCACCAGCTTAATGTTGTCGTGAGTCGCATTAAATTTTTCTTCCAGTGCTTCAAATACGTCCACTGCTTCCGGTTTGTAGTGGACCAGCTCAATCACAACCTTTCCGTCCGCATCATCCTTTTTGCTGCCACAGCCGCCAAGCAAAAGCCCTGAGACAATTGTCACAGCAAGGAATAATGCCATTACTTTTTTCTTTTTCTTTGCCATTTTTTACCTCCTCGTCTTTTTAAACAAATTTTCTGTTGGAACCTTGCTCTTTGCATTGCTAATTTTATTTAGTTATGTTTTGTTTTGCAACATATTATGTGCATAACCGTTTTTTTATACAAATTTTAGAATTAGTTTATGTATATTTTATATAAAAAAAGCGGGCATGACAGCTTTTTGCGCGCGGACAGATTGCGGAACCATAAAAAGGTCGTAAAAAAATAGCCGCTATATACAATATATGGATAAGACTCACCGAGTCTGAATGCCATATCCTGTATATAGCGGCTATTTTGTGACAGCCCCTTTCCAAACTGACAGAACAGTTATGATTCAGTTGATATTCCGGATGCTTTCTCTTACAATCAGCTCCACCGGGAGCTTAAATGACCTGGCAATAATTTCTTCTCCCCGGATTCTCTGCACCAGAAGTTTTACTGCCTCCTCCCCCTTTTCCTTCACCGACTGGCGCACCGTGGTCAGCATGGGCCTGCTCAGCCGGGCATAGATATTATCGTCAAATCCCGCCACAGAAATATCCTCCGGCACTCTCAGCCCTTCTCCGAAGAAAATACTGATGGCTTCATTGGCCAGCAAATCAGATACCACGAATATCGCCGTGTACCCTTCCTCTTTTGCTTTAAGAGCAAAGTTACGCAGCGCCTCCCGCCTCAGATTCCTGCCGGCAGGCAGATAATAGTAATCTTTGTTGCTGTAGGAAATGCCATAACTTTCCAGAGCGTCGCAGTAACCCCGGAACCGCTCAAAGGTACTGGATACCGGATTTTTCTTATCACAGAAAAAAGCGATTTTCCGATGCCCCTGCTTCAGCATAAATTCCGTTATCCGCTTCCCTCCTTCATAATCCGCAATTCCCACATTGTCGTAGTCTCCTTCCCCGCAGTCAATGTACACCAGAGGCTTTCCCACTCTGTTTGCGAATTCCTGACATTCCCAGGGGTCAAATCCAATCACAATACCCCCTTCTATATTACGGGCCTGCAGCTTATGAAAAATATCCTGCTCATCCTTTGGAATTCCGCACACCGGATACCGGCCGTATTCCTGCAGCTTCATGCATATGGCATTCAAAAGCTCCGCACAGAACGGGTCTGTAAAAACACTTTCTTTATATCGAAGACAGAAATCCACCGATATCAGCTTCAATGCCTTTCCGTACTCTTCCCGGTGAACAGTTTTCTGAAATCCGTACTGTACCAGTGCCTCCTCAATTCTCTGCCTTGTGGCAGGCGACATTTTCTCTGTATGACCGTTTACAACATTTGACACGGTTGTAGGGCTGATCCCCAATATCGATGCAATTTCTTTAATCGTAATCATAACTGCTCCCTGACTGCACTACTTATGCATTTTCGTTGATAATTTTATGTACATCATCCGTCTCCGGCATGGAACGGATGGCTCCCTTCCTGGTGGTAACCAGATAAGCCGCCGCATTTGCAAAGGTCAGCATCTGTTCCAGGTCTTCTTTTGTCAGGCTGTCAATGTCCCGGTACAGCAGTCCGTAAAGAATACTTCCGCAGAACGTATCTCCCGCTCCGGTGGTCTCAATGGTTCCCCCTAACTTAAAGCTGGGTTTATATACCATCATATCTTTATAGAAGGCATAACTCCCCTCTGCTCCCGCTGTTACCTGGAACAGCTTTACAGGGAACTTCTCCCGGAGAATTGCCGCCCCTTTTTCAATATCCTTCTCTCCTGTAAGGAATTCCACTTCCTCCTCGGAAATTTTACATACGTCGCATTTGCTCAGACCGTACTCCATCTTCTCTTTTGCAACACTCAGATCCTTCCAGAGCGGAATCCGCAGATTCGGGTCAAAGGAAATCAGAACCCCGTTCTCTTTTGCAACATTCACTGCCTTCTCCGTAGCTGCGCACACCCCTTCATGGGTCATGGACAAGGTTCCGAAATGGAAAATCCTGCTGTTTTTAATCTGTTCCTCATCCACTTCATCTTCCGTCAGCATCATATCCGCCCCCGGATTCCGGTAAAATGCAAAATCCCGGTCGCCGTTTTCAAAGGTCTTTACAAAGGCAAGGGTGGTTTTTACTTCCTCGTCAAAACAAAGACCGTCCGTGCCGATTTTCAGTTCCTCCAGAGTATCCCGCAGCAGATAACCGAACTGGTCCTTTCCCACCTTGCCGATAAAGTTCGTGGTTCTTCCGCATTTATTCAGCAGTGCCAGCACATTGCAGGGAGCTCCGCCCGGATTTGCCTCCAGCAGGGAATTCCCCTGTTCGGATTCCCCGGTATAAGTAAAATCAATCAACAGTTCCCCCAGTGCCGTTACATCATATTTCTTCATATTCCTACATCCTTTCCGGAGCTTCAAAGCCAAGTACGTCAATGCAGATTTCCAGTGCTTTCCTGGTCAGCTCCAATAATTTTATATAACCTGCCTGTATCATTTCGTCAGGTTCTGCCATAATTTTTGTCTCATGATAAAAATGATTAAAAGCGTTTGCAAGGTCGTAAATATACGCGCACACCTTATGGGGCGCTTTTTCTTCAAAGGCACTTTCCATCATACCGTTAAATTTACTGAGTTCCAGCATCAGCGCCTTCTCGCTGTCCGAATGAGCAGGAAGGATTCCTGCATGTTCCGGCAGTTCCCGTGATTCCTGATATTTCTTCAGGATAGACTTCATACGCACAATGGTATAGAGAATATAAGGCCCTGTATTTCCCTCAAAAGAAGTGAAACGCTCGATATCAAAAATATAGTCTTTGGAGGCCTGGTTGGATAAATCCCCGTACTTGATGGCAGAAAGGGCCACTGTTTTTGCAGTTTCCCGGCCTTCCGCTTCCTCCACGGTATGATTGTCCGCAATCTTTTTGTACATTTCCTCATTGATACCGGACACCAGATATTCCAGACGCATAACGCCTCCTTCTCTGGTTTTGAATGGTTTCCCATCCTTCCCGTTCATGGTGCCGAAGCCCAGGAATGTCAGTTCCGTCTCCGGCCCCACCAGTCCTGTTTTTCTGGCGCAGCGGAATACCTGTGTAAAATACAGTTCCTGCCGCTTGTCCACCACATAGATGATTTCATCCGGATGGTAGTCCTGCATACGCCATACTATGGTGGCAAGGTCGGTGGTGTTATACAAAGAGGCTCCGTCTGATTTTAAAATCATACAGGGGGGAATCTCTTTGGTGTCCGTATCTTCCTTCACGTCCACCACCAGCGCGCCCTCGCTGATATAGGCGAATCCGTCTTTCTTCATCTTTTCCACCATATCCGGAATATAGGGCTGGGCGTCGGATTCTCCCTTCCACAGCTCAAAGGATACGTTCAGATTTTCATAATTGCGCTTTAAATCACTGACTGACACATTTAAAATATGATTCAGCAAAGCTCTGTAGCCTGCCCTGCCATGCTGCAGTTCATAAGTTGCTTCCATGGCCGCTTCCTTATAGGCTTCGTCCTCTTTGGATTTCCCGCTGGCAGCAGGATAGATTTCCTCCAGTTCAGAAATGGTAAAAGGTGGCTCCGGGGGATATTCCCCCGTGTAATCTTCATCAAAATACACAAGCTCCGGTTTCCGCGCTTTCAGTTCGGTGATAATCAGCCCCATCTGCAGGCCCCAGTCCCCCAGATGTACGTCTCCAATCATATTATGGCCCATAAACCGGCCGATCCGCTTCACACTTTCCCCGATAATGGCAGAACGCAGATGGCCCACATGGAGGGGTTTTGCCACATTTGGTCCGCCATAGTCTATCAGAATGGTTTTGGGATGTTCACATTTATTGCAGCCCAGCCGCTGTCCGTCCCCTTCCATCTGACGCAGATATTCTGCCAGATATTCCGGGCTCAGTTTCAGATTCAGAAATCCCGGTTTTACTGATTCTGCCGATTCGAACATTCCATTTTTCTGTAACTGCTCTGCCACCTTGTCCGCAATCAGAAAGGGAGCGCATTTATACTCCCTGGCGGCAGCCATGGCACCATTGCACTGGTATTCGCAGAGGTCCGGACGGTTCGACAAGGTAACCTTTCCGTATTTTTCATCGTAACCGCAGGTCTTTAAGGCCTCCATCACCTGTTTGCTGATCACATCCAATATCTTTTCCATAAATTCTCTCCTGTAACTCTTATTGCTCCCGGAACAGCCCCTTTTCATCATCCAAAGGGCCGGATTCCATAAATGTAACTAATTTCCTATATCATAACAAAAAGCGGGGAAAATGTCACCCACTTTTTTGCGTTTCTTCCTATTAATTGTATTTTTTCTGAAAAGAAGCTGCCGCAAAATAGCTGTCATATACGAAATATGGCGTAAAACTCACAGTTCTCACCCATACATTGTATATAACCTGCGTTTTGCAACAGCTTATTTCCAAAAGCATTCTTTGCTGTTTTCGATTCCTGCAGCTTCAATGCATATGCATATTTCTCCTCAGCGGACTCCCCTCTTCCGGTCAGGCAAAAAAATTCTCCGCCAGTGTAAATGTACCCACGGTTCCCACACTTCCGGTCATATAAATGGTTTCGTCTTCTTCCATCTCAATCAGAAGGTCTCCGCCCTGCATATGCACTGTTACCTTATTGTCTACAAGGCCCATCCTCTTTGCCGCTGCCGCCGCCGCACAGGCTCCGGTTCCGGAAGCCAGCGTATAGCCTGCACCGCGCTCATATATTTCAATGGCAATATTTTCCCGGTCAATTACTTTGCATATCTGCATATTGGTACGATTGGGAAAATATTCCGCCCCTTCCACATAAGGCCCCAATGCCCTGGCTTTCTGCGGCGTCACTTCCTCCATCATAATCACACAGTTGGGATTCCCCACAGACAGACAGGTGGTATTGTAATCATTGTCATGGAATCTCAGATGAGCATTTACAATCTCACCCTGCAGGCCGGTCAGTGGCATTTCCTTTCCCGCATACACCGGCTTTCCCATATTTACCCGCATCATACTTCCGTCTTCTTCCACAAATTCAATTTCCACATCTCCTGCCAGCGTATTCAGGCTGAACTTTCTGTCCTTCACATATCCCTCATCCAACAGGTATTTTGCAAAAATCCGTACGCCGTTTCCGCTCTTTTCCGCCTCGGAACCATCCGGATTAAAAATACGTACTTTTATTTTTCCATCTTCCATAATGGGGCCATACAGCAGACCATCTGCACCCACGCCGAAATTCCTCCGGCAGAGCATTTCTATATTTCTTGTCTGCAGCACCATATCATTTTTATTGGGGTCCAGTACCAGATAATCATTTCCGAGACCATGGTATTTTTTCATTGTAATACTGTCCATACATTCCACCCTTTCTTTTCTGTTCAGCATATGCCAAAACCTGCCGATTCATACCACTGCCATGTAAACTGTAACTATTTTAACTCATTCTTTTTGCATATAACAGTAAATTTATTGCTTGAAACACTGCAAAAAGTGCTGTATAATTTATCATGAGGAGGAGCCCTGATGATTTTTGAAAACCCCTGATGATTTTTGAAAACCCCTGATGATTTTTGAAAACCCCTGATGATTTTTGAAAACTCCTGATGATTATCATGAGGAGGGGCCCGCTTGCGGGAGGAGGGACAAATCATGCATCATAACTCAGAGAAAGCAAAAGAAAAACAGACCGGATATCTTCATCAGAATTTCCGTCTGTTTCATTTAAAAGATAAAAAAAATCAGGAATTTGAATTCCACTACCATGATTTCAACAAGATTATTATATTTTTATCCGGCAACGTCACCTATTTCGTGGAAGGTAAGGCTTACGACCTGAAGCCCTGGGACATCCTTCTGGTCAACAACCATGACATTCACAAGCCTGTGATTGACGCAGGCGTCACCTATGAACGCATTGTCATCTGGCTGCAGCCGGAATTTATCAGAGAGCAGCAAGACCGTTCCTGCGATTTGTCCCGCTGCTTTACTACAGCAACCGCAAAAAGGTTCAATCTGATTCGGCTGAATCATCATCTGCAGGCAGACATACAGACCATTCTGCAGCAGCTTGAATCATCTCTCGCCAGCAGAGAATTCGGCCATGAAGCTCTGAGCCAGGCATATTTCCTGCAGTTTATGGTATATCTGAACCGTATTTTCCTGCCGGAAACATGTCAGCCGGACTTTTCCGCTTCCCGGTATGACAGACAGATTGCCGATATTCTGTCTTACATCAACCTGCACCTGGCAGAAGACCTGTCCAATGAGACCCTGTCACGTCAGTTTTTTGTAAGTAAATATTATCTGATGCACAAGTTCAAAGAGCATACCGGATACACCCTTCATGCCTATGTGCAGCAAAAACGCCTGCTACATGCCAAAGACCTGATTCAGGAGGGCACACCCATTTTAAAGGCTTCTTCTCTGTGCGGTTTTTCCGATTATTCCACATTTCTTCGGGCATTCCGCAAATTTTACGGAATCTCTCCCAAAGCCTTTCTCACTTCCGGCAGTGAACCCTCCGGATTCCGCGACGCCCGGACAGACATAACGCACATACCTTACTGACGAATATAAATTCCCTGCTGTTCAATAAAATCTTCCAGCTCATCCTGCGCGTCCTGTGACCAGGTTTCGCTCAAAGGGGTGTGCTTCCTGTCCGTCTCATTTTCACGGGCTGATTCCTCTCTATCCTTTAACTGTTTCATGCTTCCGCCTCGCTTTCATCTGTCTGCCCCGGTCCTTCATCAAACCCGCTCTCTGGCGGTTCCTGCATTTCTTCCGGCCCCGGAATTGCCGTGCCCATATCTTCCTGTTCTCCGGCCGGAATTTCTTCCTGATATTCCTCAGCCGGAAGCTCCTGTATTTCTTCTTCTAACGGAACAGCTTCTTTCTGCCCCATTTCTCCATCTGGTGCAGTTTCTCCGGAAGCTCCTTCCGGAACTGAACTGTCAGATTCCGCATTGTCTGTTTCTGCTCCGGCGTCATTCCCCTGATTTTCTTCCGGTACAGGTATTTCCACCGGCTCACTTTTTTGTGCCAGTGCAATACTGCTGGCAGATATAATATCCTGCAACTGCTTGCTTTTTTCACTTAATATCGCCTCTACTCTTTCCTGTGTTATGTCATCCATCGGATGTTTCCCGGTAGCATCCATTCCTGTTGCCAGTTGTTTTTCCAGCATTTTCTGTTCAGCCAGAAGCCGCTCTATCTCCATGGCCTTTTTCTTATCTTCATCATCCCGCAGCCGCCTTGCAAGTTCTTCCGCTGTCTCTCTGTCCTGCTGTCTGGATTCCTCCTGCTGTCTGCGTTCCAGCTCTTCTTTAGAAATATAAACAATATTTCTGCGTTTTACAATACTCCTGGCAATTTTTTCCCGTTCATTTCTTTTATCAATGGCATCTTTCATCGTTATCTGTCTCCTAACAACAAATTCTTCAGTTTTCACTCGTCGAATGTCCCAGGGCCCGTCTGCCGCTGCCCACGGTACAAACAGCCCTTCCATTTTCCTCTGCCCTTTACGTTTATTATACCATAATCACTTCGTGATAAAGTATGGTAACGTATGCGCACTTCGGCGC
>CATLIX010000037.1 GCA_949959185.1 uncultured Eubacterium sp.
CCGCCGCAGGCGGAGAATCCTGCAAAGCAGGATTCTTTCTTGTGTCCGGCTATTTCCGGAAACCGGCCCGTTTCCGCAGGGTGGGGTCCAGAATCCGTTTGCGGATGCGCAGGCTTTCCGGTGTGACTTCCAGAAGCTCGTCGGTTTCGATAAATTCCAGGGCCTGTTCCAGACTTAAGATTCTGGGAGGCGTCAGAGTCAGGGCCTCGTCCGCACTGGAGGAGCGGGTGTTGGTCAGGTGTTTCTTTTTGCAGACATTCAGCTCAATATCTTCCGGTTTGGCGCTCTGGCCGATTACCATGCCTGCATAGACTTTTTCTCCGGGGCCGATAAAGAGGGTTCCCCGGTCCTGCGCGCTGAACAGGCCGTAGGTTACGGATTCTCCGGACTCAAAAGCGATGAGAGAGCCCTGCTTCCGGTAAGCGATATCGCCTCTGTATGGCTCATATCCGTTGAAAATGGTGTTGATGATACCATTTCCTCTGGTGTCTGTGAGAAATTCGCTGCGGTAGCCAATCAGGCCGCGGGAGGGGATGTTGAATTCCAGTCTTGTATAACCGCCGCTGATGGGCCCCATATTCTGAAGCTCCCCTTTTCGCTGGCTTAATTTCTCAATGACTGCTCCGGTAAATTCATCGGGTACGTCCACATAGGCCAGTTCCATGGGCTCCAGTTTCTTTCCGTTTTCATCTTTGTGGTATAAAACTTCTGCTTTACTTACTGCAAATTCATAGCCTTCCCGGCGCATGTTTTCAATGAGCACGGATAAATGCAGTTCACCCCTGCCGGAAACTTTCAGGCTGTCCGGACTGTCTGTTTCTTCCACCCGCAGAGAAACATCCGTATTCAGTTCCCGGAACAGACGGTCCCTGATATGGCGGGAAGTGACAAATTTCCCTTCCTGGCCAGCCAGAGGGCTGTCATTTACAATGAAATTCATGGAAATGGTAGGCTCGGAAATCTTCTGGAAATCAATGGCGCAGGGATTCTCCGGGGCGCAGATGGTATCGCCGATGTGGATGTCCGCAATGCCGGAAATGGCCACGATGGAGCCGATGTTTGCTTCCGCAACGTCCACTTTATTTAATCCGTCAAATTCATAGAGTTTGCTGATACGCACCTTTTGCAGCTTGTCCGGTTCGTGGTGGTTGACAACCACAGCGTCCTGATTGATTTTCAGACAGCCGTTATCTACTTTTCCCACGCCGATACGCCCCACGTATTCGTTGTAGTCAATGGTGCTGATTAATACCTGGGTACTGGCTTTTGGGTCTCCTTCCGGCGCCGGGATATATTCCAGAATGGTCTCAAATAAGGCAGTCATGTCCTTTTTTTCATCATTTAAATCTTTCACCGCATAGCCGTCTCTGGCAGAAGCATAGATAAAAGGACAGTCAAGCTGTTCGTCGGAAGCATCCAGATCCATAAATAATTCCAGTACTTCGTCAATCACATCGTCGGGCCTTGCTTCGGGCCGGTCAATTTTATTGATACATACAATGACCGGAAGGTCCAGAGCCAGAGCCTTCATCAGCACGAATTTGGTCTGAGGCATGGCTCCTTCAAAGGCATCTACCACAAGAACCACTCCGTTGACCATTTTCAGCACACGTTCCACTTCGCCGCCGAAATCCGCATGGCCTGGGGTGTCAATAATGTTGATTTTGGTGTTCTTATAAAAAACAGCGGTATTTTTGGAGAGGATGGTGATGCCCCGTTCTCGTTCAATATCATTGGAATCCATAACCCGCTCCTGTACCTCCTGGTTGGCCCGGAATACGCCGCTTTGTTTGAGCAGTTCATCCACCAGGGTGGTTTTGCCATGGTCTACATGGGCAATAATGGCAATGTTACGGATGTCCTCTCGTGTTGTCTTCATAAAATAATCCTTCTTTCTTATTGTCTGTGCACCTGCCGGCGCATAAAATGTCTCTCGCTATTTTACCACATAATTCGTATTTGGCAAGGAAAAATCCATTTAAAATCCAGGAAAATACATTTCCGCAACTGTGTTGGAAAAACAGATTGAGAAAACAGGGTAAAATGGGTATAATAAAAAAGCGATGGCAATAATATGAGGTGAAATTCTCAGGGTTCTGACAGGCCGGGGATGGTGAATGGAGCGATGTTAAGTTATGGCAGATAAGGCAGATAAAACTCCTCTGCCTTTGAAAAAGCAGAGGAGTTGAAATATCTGATAAGGTCTTTTAACGGTACGGGAATATCAGTATTTTGTAAAACTGCAGCCAGAGGGCGTGACCGTGGCTTTGTAAGTCTCGAACCGGTGAAGGTTCTGATTGAAATATGAAATATCAAACACAATGGACGAGTCAAAGGTAATGGTAAAGAAGTCGTCCGGGTTAAAGGATTCAATAGCGAACCAGAGGGTGGTATCAACGCTTCCCATGGCAACGGGAACGAAACTGCCTGCGTTGTTATTCCACAGGTAGGTTTTATAAATTTTTCCGCCGGTGGTCAGGGTAGCGGGAACCGGGTAAGTGGAGCCTGCGCTGGATAACATATACTGCTGGTTTCCGCGGTTCTGAATCATTACCTTGGCATTATCTGTAAAACTGCCCACATTTGTAATACGCATATTCAGAATTCTGGATATGTTCAGCGTATTGCATACCGTACAGATTTCATTCTGATCCCATACATGGGCGCCCAGTCCGCCTTCGGTGGCGCCGCATCGCTGACAGGTGGCGGGCCGCTGACAGGTGGCAGGAGACCAGCTGTGGCCCAGTGCTACGCCCCGGCCTGCGCCGCAGGTTGTACACAGGTCCGGTTCCGTACATGTGGCGTAACCTCTCCATTTATGTACATGCTTTACTGTGATTTTAGCAGTCAGCTTCTTTTTGCCTACTTTGGCAGTAATGGTGGCTGTGCCTTTTTTGAGCCCTTTTAATGTGGCTTTGGATTTATTGGAGCCGGTTTTTTTCGTGATTTTAACTACTTTGGAATTGCTGGATTTCCAGGTTACTTTTTGTGTGGGATTTTTCACAGTGAGAGTGAGGGTTTTTCCTTCCTTTACCGTCGCCTTCTTTTTGCTGAGCTTTGGAGCGGCAGCCTCTGCCTGCAGAGGAGTCTGCAGCATGGAAATAACTGGTACCGCCAGAACAAGTGCAAAGCAGAAGAACAGAATTCGCCAGAAGGGTCTGTGTTGCTTCATATGATGACACTTCCTTTCCTGAGAATTTGTCGTTTCAGATTCGGGTGCTGCGCTCATACCATATATTGCTGTTGTAAATGAATTAATCCACCAATATGTAGTACAAAGCAGGTGTGGTGCACCCATTTGGCATCCTGAACTTTATAAAAATATTATAATTGCGCGTGCGCAGTTTGTCAACATATAATTGCGTTTACGCATATATTTTTGTGAAATCTGGAGTATATTATGGAATCAATAACAGAAAGATTGTCCTGTTTAATGGAAAGAAAAAATATAAAAGCGGTGGAGCTTGCGCAGGCAGTTGCTGTTAATACATCTACCATCAGCCGGATTTTAAAAGGCACTCAGATGCCGACCAGCGATACCCTTTACAAGTTTGCGCAATATTTTAATGTCACCATGGAATACCTGATGACCGGGGAAAATTCTGTGCAGGAAAATTGCGTTTCCGCAAATTATTCCCGGAAGGAAGCACAGTTGCTGGAATATTATAATATTATGGGAAAAGAGGACCAGGAGGAGCTGATGGTAATCGCCAGAATGAAGGCCGCAAAAAGAGTCGGAGACCGAATATAAATTTTTCTTGTATTGTAAAATCAGGTCTGTTATAATGAAATCTGTGACAATAGCTTTTTATCATACAGGAAGTCCGGAAGAATTTCCTGTATGATAATCAGGTTTTCCGAAGAGAGGAAAACTGCACTCAGATATAGATAGAGGAGGATTTGGCATGAGTGACGAGAATAACACATTTGATAACGGTTTTCAGGGAAATCAGCCCCAGCAGAATTATCAGGCGCCGGATTATAAACCGCCCGGTTCCGGATTCGGAATTGCTTCCATGGTCTGCGGTATTCTGGCTTTGATTACCTGCTGTATGTGGTGCACCTGTATTCCGCTGGCAGTGGTATCTATTGTACTTGGTATTCTGCAGATTCAGAAAGGTACGGCCAAAGGGATGGCAATTGCAGGAATTGTATGTTCTTCCATCGGGCTGATTCTGTTTATTGCGCTGACCGTATGGGGCAATTATCTTGAAAGCACCGGATTTTATCAGGAGTTTATGCAGGAATATATGCAGCAGATACAGGAACTGCAGGGACTGTAATTTTTGGTATTGACAGTAAAACGGGCAGCCTGTATAATATGTAGCAGTTTCAGAAAATGAGATATTCAAAGACCATGACGAAGACAGTAGGACAGCATTCCAACGTCACAGCGAGCCGGGCGGGTGTGAGCCGGTATCAGTAGAGGCTGTCTGAATATCACTTTCAGTCGCTTTGCTGAACTTCCCGTGTCAGATGAGAACTGATAAGGGAACAGTAGGGAAAGACGGGATATTCCTCCGTTACGGGAATCGCGTATGCTGGCTGAAATTCTGTTTTTGAGCCAAAGTACGGTGTAACAGGTGGTAAACGATGCTATGGCCTCGTCCTTTTACAGGGCGGGGTCTTTTTTATCCACAGGAAAGCAGTCTTTACAGGACTGTTTCCTGTGGATAAAAAAAGTCTGATATGCGCAGCGCGCGGAGAGGAAATCTATTGCTGCGCAATCCGCTCGCGCGCGGAGAATGCACAGGATGCATTCTTTTTTATCGAAAGGAGAACTGACTCATGTACAGCAAAGTAGAAAAAAATCTGAGCTTTGTGGAAAGAGAAAAACAGACGGAAAAATTCTGGAAAGACCATGATATTTTCCGAAAAAGTATGGAAAACAGAAAGGACGGAGAGACCTATACCTTTTATGACGGGCCGCCCACGGCCAACGGAAAACCTCATATCGGCCATGTGCTGACCCGCGTCATCAAGGATATGATTCCCAGGTATCAGACCATGAAAGGGAAGATGGTTCCCCGGAAAGCAGGATGGGATACCCATGGCCTCCCGGTGGAGCTGGAGGTGGAAAAACTGCTGGGACTGGACGGAAAAGACCAGATTGAAGCCTATGGGCTGGAGCCTTTTATAGATAAATGCAAGGAAAGTGTCTGGAAATACAAAGGCATGTGGGAAGATTTCTCCGGTACCGTGGGATTCTGGGCCGATATGGACGCCCCTTATGTGACCTATCACAATGATTTCATTGAATCGGAATGGTGGGCCCTAAAAGAAATCTGGAACCGGAAATTACTCTACAAAGGTTTTAAGATTGTGCCTTATTGTCCCCGGTGCGGAACCCCTCTGTCTGCTCAGGAAGTGGCTCAGGGGTATAAAACCGTAAAAGAACGTTCCGCTATTGTAAGATTTAAAGTAAAAGACGAAGACGCTTATTTCCTGGCATGGACCACAACTCCCTGGACTTTGCCTTCCAATCTGGCCCTCTGTGTAAATCCGGAGGAAACCTACTGTAAAGTAAAGGCGGCAGACGGAATTATTTATTATATGGCGCAGGCTCTGCTGGATAAAGTGATGGGAACGCTGCTGGATAAAGAACAGCAGGAATCCGGAGCAAAACCATACGAAGTGCTGGAAACTTATAAGGGAACCGATTTGGAATACCGGGAATATGAGCCCCTGTATGAAGGAGCGAAAGAAGCAGCCGAAAAGCAGCATAAGAAGGCTCATTTTGTAACCTGCGACAGTTACGTTACCATGACAGACGGTACGGGAATCGTGCATATTGCCCCGGCGTTCGGTGAGGATGACTCCAAAGTGGGGAGAAAATATGACCTGCCTTTTGTACAGTTTGTCAATGGAAAGGGAGAACTGACAGAGGGAGCGCCCTTTGCAGGTACTTTCTGTAAAAAAGCGGACCCCATGATTTTACAGGATCTGGAAGACCGGAAACTGTTATTTGACGCACCGAAGTTTGAGCATGAGTATCCTCACTGCTGGCGCTGTGATACGCCGCTGATTTACTATGCAAGAGAATCCTGGTTTATTAAAATGACCGAAGTGAAAGAGGATTTAATCCGCAATAACAATACCATCAACTGGATTCCGGAAAATATCGGCAAAGGCCGGTTCGGAGACTGGCTGGAAAATGTACAGGACTGGGGAATTTCCAGAAACCGTTACTGGGGAACTCCTCTGAACATCTGGGAATGTGAATGCGGCCATATGCATTCCATCGGAAGCATTGCGGAATTAAAAGAGATGTCAGAAAACTGTCCGGAAGAAATAGAGCTGCACCGCCCTTATATTGACGCAGTGACCATCAAATGCCCCGAATGCGGGAAGGAGATGCATCGTGTACCGGAAGTGATTGACTGCTGGTTTGACTCCGGAGCCATGCCCTTTGCCCAGCATCATTATCCATTTGAAAATAAGGAAGTATTTGAACAGCAGTTCCCGGCAGATTTTATTTCCGAAGCAGTGGACCAGACCAGGGGATGGTTTTATTCCCTGCTGGCAGAGTCTACTCTGCTGTTTAACAAAGCCCCTTATGAAAATGTAATTGTTCTGGGCCATGTACAGGATGAAAACGGTCAGAAAATGAGCAAATCCAAAGGAAACGCCGTTGACCCCTTCGAGGCGCTGGAAACTTACGGTGCAGATGCTATCCGCTGGTATTTCTATATCAACTCCGCACCCTGGCTGCCTAACCGGTTCCATGGAAAAGTGGTGCAGGAAGGACAGAGCAAATTTATGGGAACTCTGTGGAATACCTACGCGTTCTTCGTACTGTATGCCAATATTGATGATTTTGACGCCACAAAATATGGGCTGGAATATGGTAAATTATCTGTGATGGATAAATGGCTTCTTTCCAGACTGAATACCATGGTGGAACAGGTGGACGGCCATCTTGGTAATTACCGGATTCCGGAAGCCGCACGGGCACTGCAGGAATTTGTGGACGATATGAGCAACTGGTATGTGCGCAGAAGCCGGGAGCGGTTCTGGGCAAAAGGCATGGAGCAGGATAAAATCAACGCTTACATGACGCTGTATACGGCACTGGTAACAGTCAGCAGGGCAGCGGCGCCCATGATTCCCTTTATGTCAGAGGATATCTACCGGAATCTGGTGTGCAGTATTGACAGTTCCGCGCCGGAAAGCGTGCATCTCTGCGATTTCCCGGAGGCTGACAGGAGCCTGATGGATGAAGGCCTGGAAAAAAACATGGAAGCAGTATTAAAGATTGTGGTGATGGGAAGGGCCTGCAGGAATACTGCAAACATCAAAAACCGCCAGCCCATCGGCACCATGTTTGTCAAAGCGCCGGAGGAACTTCCGGAGCTGTTTACGGATATTATAAAAGATGAGCTGAACATCAAAAAAGTGGCCTTTACGGAGGATGTGAGCAGCTTCACAGATTATACGTTCAAGCCTCAGCTTCGCACCGTAGGACCAAAGTACGGGAAATTTTTAAAGCAGATTCAGCAGGCTCTGGGGGAATTAAACGGCAATCAGGCCATGGCGGAACTGAAATCCAAAGGAAGTATTACCCTTGACAGCGTAAATGCAGACGTTGTATTATGTGAGGAGGACCTTCTTATTACTATGACTCAGCAGGAAGGCTATGTGACAGAAGGAGACAATGAGGTGACTGTTGTACTGGACACCAGCCTGACGCCGGAGCTGATAGCAGAGGGCTTTGTCCGGGAACTGATCAGTAAGATTCAGACCATGCGCAAAAAGGCAGGGTTTGAGGTAATGGATAAGATTCACGTTTTCTACCAGGCAGAAGAAACCATAGATAAAATTTTCAGAGAGTTCGGCGGACAGATTCAGTCCGAGGTGCTGGCTGTGGATATTACCGGGTCTGAGATAAAAGGCCATTCGGAAACATGGGATATCAACGGAGAATCTGTGGTACTTGGAGTGGAAAAGGTGTGACTTTTAAGACGGAGGCACCAGAGAGGAAGGAGATAGCAATGCAGAACAAGATGTTTGAAAAGGAAAAGTTTATTCAGGAGATTAAGGACAACGTAAAGAATCTTTACCGCAAGACGCTGGAGGAGGCTTCACAGCAGGAGGTATACCAGGCCGTATCTCAGGCAGTGAAGGAAGTGATTATCGACCAGTGGCTGGCAACCCAGAAAACCTTTGAAAAGGAAGACCCGAAGATTTTATATTACATGTCCATGGAATTTCTGATGGGCCGGGCTCTGGGAAATAACCTGATTAACCTGACTGCATACAAGGAAGTAAAAGAAGCACTGGAAGAAATCGGATTTGATCTGAATGTGATCGAAGACCAGGAGCCGGATCCGGCATTGGGAAACGGTGGTCTGGGAAGGCTTGCAGCATGTTTCATGGAATCTCTTGCAACTCTGGGCTATGGAGCATACGGATGCGGAATTCGCTATCGCTATGGACTGTTCCGCCAGAAAATTAAAGACGGATTTCAGATGGAAGAGCCGGATAACTGGCTGAAAGACGGTTATCCCTTTGAAATGCGCCGGCCGGAGCATACCTTCCAGGTAAAATTCGGAGGCTATGTGCGCTCAGAAGGAGACGCCAACGGTAAAACCAGATTTATCCATGAAGGATACCAGTCTGTCCGTGCGGTTCCCTACGATATGCCGGTGGTAGGTTACAACAACAATATGGTCAATGTGCTGATTGCATGGGATGCGGAGCCGGAAAAGTATTTTGAGCTGGACGCATTTGACAAGGGCGATTATAAAAAGGCAGTGGAGCAGGAAAATCTTGCCCGGAATCTGGTGGAAGTGCTCTATCCCAATGACAATCATATTCAGGGAAAAGAACTGCGCTTAAAGCAGCAGTATTTCTTTGTATCTGCCAGCGTACAGCGTGCAGTGGCCCGCTATAAAAAATATCATACGGATTTGCACAAACTGCCGGAAAAAGTGGCAATTCAGTTAAATGATACCCACCCGACCGTGGCAGTGGCAGAACTGATGCGGATTCTTCTGGACGAGGAAAATATGGAATGGGAGGAAGCATGGGCAATTACCACCAGAACCTGCGCATATACCAACCATACCATTATGTCCGAAGCACTGGAAAAATGGCCCATTGAGATTTTCTCCAGACTGCTGCCCAGAATTTATCAGATTATTGAGGAAATCAACCGCCGGTTTATCCTGGATATTGAGAAGAAATTCCCGGGAGACCGTTATAAAGTTCAGAAGATGGCGATTATTTACGATGGCCAGGTAAAAATGGCTCATCTTGCCATTGCAGCAGGCTGTTCCGTCAACGGTGTGGCAAGACTGCATACGGAAATCCTGAAAAACCAGGAGTTGCATGAGTTCTATCAGATGTTTCCGGAGAAATTTAACAATAAGACCAACGGAATTACCCAGAGAAGATTCCTGTATCATGGCAATCCGCTGCTGGCCGAGTGGGTCAACAAGTATATCGGAAACGACTGGGTAACCAATCTGCCCCACCTGTCCAGACTGGCAGTTTACGCTGACGACGAAAAGGCACAGCAGGAATTTATGAACATCAAGTACCAGAATAAACTGCGTCTGGCAGCTTATATCCGTGAGCACAACGGAATCAATGTGGATCCGCGTTCCATTTTTGACGTACAGGTAAAACGTCTCCATGAGTACAAACGCCAGCTTCTGAATATTCTGCATGTGATGTACCTGTACAATAAAATCAAAGAACATCCGGAAATGGATTTCTATCCCAGAACTTTTATTTTCGGGGCAAAGGCAGCGGCAGGCTACCGTATTGCCAAGCTGACCATCAAACTCATTAACAGCGTGGCAGAAATCATCAACAATGACGCTTCCATCAACGGAAAGCTCAAAGTGGTATTTATTGAAGACTACAAGGTATCTACCGCAGAATGGATTTTTGCAGCGGCAGATGTGTCGGAGCAGATTTCCACCGCCAGCAAGGAAGCCTCCGGAACCGGAAACATGAAATTTATGCTGAACGGTGCCGTTACACTGGGAACCATGGATGGTGCAAACGTGGAAATTGTAGAAGAAGTGGGCGAAGAAAATGCCTTTATTTTCGGAATGAGCTCTCAGGAGGTCATTGAACATGAGCAGAAACGGGATTATGCCCCCATGCAGATATTCAACAGCGACCAGGATATCCGCCAGGTACTGATGCAGCTGATTAACGGAATGTATTCCCATAATGATACGGAACTGTTCCGTCCCCTGTACAATTCTCTGCTGAATACCCTGGATACCCAGTATGCGGATACCTATTTCATTCTGAAAGATTTCCGCTCCTATGTAAAAGCACAGGAAGAGGTGGAGCAGGCATACCGGGACGAGAAGAGATGGGCCAGAATGGCCATGCTGAATACGGCTCATTCCGGCAAGTTTACTTCTGACCGTACCATTCAGGAATATGTGGATGATATCTGGCATCTGGACAAAGTAAAAGTGGAACTGCCGAAATAAGAACCTATGAATAAATTACAGATAAAACATTCCCTGCTGCTGTTTCTGACTGCCTGTATCTGGGGCGTGGCTTTTGTGGCTCAGAGCGTGGGAATGGATTATGTGGGGCCGCTGACCTTTAACTGCGTCCGGTCCCTCCTGGGCGGCGCGGTACTGATTCCCTGTATCTGGTTTCTGGAAAAATACGGCAGCCGGGGCAGAAAGTCTGAAAACAGAGAACCGTGCCGGTCGGGACAGCCATTGGAAAGTAAGGTACAGTCGGGCATTACAGAAAAAATTTCTGACAGCAGGAAACTGGCAGCAGGAGGAATCCTCTGCGGCATTCTGCTGTGTCTGGCCACTAATTTCCAGCAGGTGGGAATTGCCTACACCACAGTGGGGAAGGCAGGATTTATCACTGCCTTTTATATTGTGCTGGTTCCCATTCTGGGGCTGTTTTTCCATAAGAAGTGCGGATGGACGCTGTGGGCCGGTGTAGTTCTGGCGCTGACAGGACTGTATTTTCTGTGTATGTCAGGTTCCGCCGGACAGAAGGTACAGGAACGGTTAATTACAGGCATTCCCATTGGAAAAGGAGATTTTCTGGTATTTATCGGAGCGCTTCTGTTTTCAGTGCATATTCTGGTGATTGATTATTTTACGGAACGGGTGGATGGAGTAAAAATGTCCTGTATTCAGTTTTGGGTCTGCGGGTTGCTGTCGGGAATCGGGATGTTTCTGACAGAAGAGCCACGTCTGGCAGATATTCTGGCAGCCTGGCAGCCCGTTCTGTACGCGGGGGTACTGTCCTGCGGAGTGGCCTATACCCTTCAGATTGTGGGGCAGAAGGGTATGAATCCCACGGTGGCGGCCCTGATACTCAGTCTGGAATCCGTGGTTTCCGTACTGGCAGGCCTGATACTGCTGGGACAGCATATGACCTGGCAGGAAACAACCGGGTGCGTGCTGATGTTTGCAGCCATTATTCTGGCGCAGATTCCCGGAAATTCCGTATCACGAAAGAAAGACCGGGAACCGGAGTCTGTACAAAAGTGAACGGAGGACAGAATCAACAGGAAGCAGCCGGAAAGAGAGGGTAAAATGAAATCAGGAAGAATGTCCCACAGAATAAAAAGAAAAACCGCTCTGCTGCTGGCTTTTGCCCTGCTGGGAAGCACGGTCCTGGCAGGCTGCCAGGACAAAGAAGCATTGGAAAACCAGCAGGCATACCGGCAGCTTGGCATTAATAAACTGAGCGAAGGAAGTTATGAGGAAGCGGTGGAGGCCTTTCAGAAGGCTCTGGACCAGTCTCAGGCAGTGGTAGGAGATATGGAAATTGATATCTGCTATTATAAGGCCACAGCCCAGTACCGGGCCGGAGACATCGAAGGGGCTCTGACCACCTGCAAGGCCCTGATTGATTATAATAAAAAGGACGCCAAAGCCAGTTATCTGCGGGGCTGCATTTATCTGAAAGAAGGGGACCAGGAAAAGGCCATGAAAGATTACCGGAACGCTTTTGAGAACAGCGGCGGTTATGAAATCTATGTGTCTGCCTGGGAGAATCTCCGGAATGCAGGCTGTACGGCAGAAGCGGAGGAAGTGCTGAAAGAAGCATTGAAACAGAAGCCGGAAAAAGCTGCGGATTACCGGGAACGGGGCCATATTTATCTGCTGCAGGGCGATTATGAGCAGGCGAAAAAGGAGTTGGACCAGGCCATCAATCAGGAGGATGTGAAAGCATTGCTTTATATGGCCCAGGTATATGACGCAGAGGGCAATTCCAGTCAGGCCGACGCCCTGTATGAAAGCTATATTTCCAAAAATAATTCTGATGTGTCAACCCTTGTATCCCTGGGAGACGCCCAGATGGAGGCAGGTAATTACAGCCAGGCGCTGGATTTTTACCAGCAGGCATTGTCGGTGGAAAATCCTCCCAACGAGCAGCAGATTCGGCGCAATGAAGTCATTGCCTGTGAACAGATGCTGGATTTTGAGGGAGCCAGAGAAAAAATGTTGGCCTATCTGAAGGATTATCCGGAAGATGAACAGGCTCAGAGAGAATATGTGTTTCTGCAGACCCGGTAAGAACAGGAGGCTGCCGTACTGAAATCAGTGCGGCAGCCTCCTGTTTAATTTATCTTCCGGCAGGACTGGCGTTCCACCAGCCGGCAGGGAAGTTGTATTTTCATGGCTGTTGCCGGCTGCAGTTTCAGAATATTAAATACAATATTGGCGCCGAAGCTGCCCATGTCGTAAGCAGGGGCATGAATGGTGGTCAGAGGCGGAGCAGTAAATGCCGACAGACTGGTGTCGTCGAAGCCCATCAGAGAAATGTCATCCGGCACATGAATATTTCTGGCAGTCAGAGCCCGGAGCGCACCGATGGCAATGGGGTCGCTGGAGGCAATGACGGCGCCGGGCAGGTTCCCCTGGTCCAGCAGCCGGTTCATCATCTGATAGCCGGATTCTATGGTGAAAGAACCCTCCAGAATCCAGGATTCACAGTCCACACCATGTTCCCTGCAATAATCGGTAAACAGAGTTTTCCGTACATCCGGAAACAGGGAGCCGTCTGCCAGGTATTCTTTTCCTCCCAGAAAACCGATTCTGGTATGGCCGAGGGCAGTGAGGTAATCAAGACCTGTCTCCATGGCATGTTGGAAATCCAGTGTAATGGTGGATATGGCAATATTTTCCACCGGCATGTCCAGAAAGATAATACTGGAAGTCATTTCACGGAAACGCTGAATTTCGTCTTTACTGAATTTTCCCACACAAATCAGAGCGTCCACATTTTTCAGGGCATCCATATAGTTTACATCCGCCTTGTAGGTGCGCACCACATGAATGCAGTTCTGCATACAGAAATCCTCAATCCCCTGGCGAATCAGCAGATAGTAATTGTCCTCCATTTCCTGCTGGGGAGAAAACCACTGGACAATGCCAAGAGTATAGACGGATTTGCCGGAAGCACGGGATTTTTTCCTGTAATTCAGGCTGTGGGCCGTGTCCAGCACCTTCTGCCGCGTTTCAGGAGAGACGTTCAGCGTGGTATCGTTGTTGAGTATTCTGGAAACAGTAGCAGGAGAAACCCCTGCAGATACTGCAATATCTTTGATGGTTGTCATAAATTCCTCCAAACAATATATCATAATTATTCTGATATCAGTATAACAAAAAATCAGTAAAAAGGGAATTGCAATTTTAGTAAATTTACTAAAAATATTCCAGAACAGGTTCTGGAGATATGAAAAATCCAGGAGAAATACGTTCCGGAAAGTTTGCAGTAACTTTTTGTAAAATATTTACTAAATATATTGACTGTTTACTAAAAAGCATATATAATCATAACATGCATACAAATAAAGCAGGGTTCCGGTGTTCCGAAGTATATCCTCAGAACACCGGTTCCGGAGAGGCAGATTTAAAAATAAGTAAAGGTGGGGCATTATCATGAAAGAAACAAAAGTATTACTGGAAGAATTTGCAGCAAAGCAGCATCAGGAACGTCTGCAGGAGATATATGTGGACACAGGGGTACTGGACTGTCAGAACCGGCGTTATCAGGATGCAATTCACAAGTATGAAGAACTGTACGGAGCAGGGCCGGTGGAACTGTTCAGCGCACCGGGGCGAAGTGAAGTGGGAGGCAACCATACGGACCATCAGCATGGAGAAGTGCTGGCGGCTTCCATCAATCTTGACGCCATTGCAGTGGTAAGCAAATCTCAGGAGCCTGTGATCAAACTCCTGTCTGACGGGTATCCCATGATTACCGTGGACCTTTCCAGCCTGGAAAAAAACAATGGGGAGGAAGGAACTTCCGCAGGGCTGATTCGGGGTATGGTGTACGGTCTTCAGAAAAACGGCCATAAAACCGGAGGATTTCAGGCATATGTGACCAGCGACGTGTTAAACGGTGCAGGCATGTCAAGTTCCGCAGCCTTTGAAGTTCTGGTGGGAACCATCATTTCCGGCCTGTATAACGAAATGTCCATCAGTCCGGTGGAAATTGCGCAGGTGGCACAGTATGCGGAAAATGTATATTTCGGAAAGCCCTGCGGCCTCATGGACCAGATGGCATGTTCCGTGGGCGGGCTGATACATATTGATTTTGCAGATCCGGAACATCCTGTTGTGGAAAAGGTGGAAGTGGATTTCAGCGCTTACAACCACAGTCTCTGTATTACGGATACCAAAGGTTCCCATGCGGACCTGACGGACGAGTATGCGCTGATTCCCCAGGAAATGAAGCTGGTGGCTGACTTTTTCGGAAAAGGGTTTCTGAGGGAAGTGAAAGCGGAAGAATTTTATAAAAAAATTCCGGAAATCCGCAGAACATGTGGCGACCGTCCCGTACTGCGGGCCCTTCATTTCTTCGAAGAAGACAAGCGGGTGGAAAAGGAAGTTTCCGCACTGAAAAAAGGGGATTTTCAGGGATTTCTGGATACGGTGCAGGATTCCGGGAATTCTTCCTTCAAATATCTTCAGAATATCTATACCAATAAAGATGTGCAGAACCAGAGTGTTTCCATGGGCCTTGCAGTCAGTGACAGTATTCTTTCCGGCCATGGAATCAGCCGGGTGCATGGAGGCGGATTTGCCGGAACCATTCAGGCATTTGTGGCAGATGATTTTGTGGAAGAATACCGGAAAACACTGGATGGACTGTACGGAGAAGGTTCCTGCCATGTGCTGAAGGTAAGGCCTTTCGGCGGAATAAAAGTTCTGGACTGAACAGGAATCTGTGAGTATTGTCTGAAATAAGGAGGGAATTCTTATGATAAATGAAGCAATTAAAAAACTGGTTTGTTATGGACTGGAGCGGGGACTGATTGGGGAAGAAGACATTATTTATACTACCAATCAGCTTCTGGAAACCCTTAAAATAGAAGAATATGAGGAACCGCAGGAAATTTATCGGAATGTGGAACTGGAGCCGGTATTAAAAGAACTTCTGGACTATGCGTATGAGCATGGGGTGCTGGAAGAAAACGGTGTGGTATACCGGGATTTGTTTGACACGAAGCTGATGGCAAAACTGATGCCCCGGCCCAGTGAAGTGATTGGGAGGTTCTGGGATATTTATTACCGGGACGGTGCCAGGGCAGCCACTGATTTCTACTATCAGTTAAGCCAGGACAGCGACTATATTCGCCGTTACCGGATTGCAAAAGATGTAAAATGGAAAGCGCAGACTCCTTACGGAGAACTGGATATCACCATCAACCTTTCCAAACCGGAGAAGGACCCGAAGGCCATTGCAGCGGCGAAAAATGCGAAACAGAGCGGATATCCCAAATGTCTGCTGTGCGTGGAAAATGAGGGGTATGCGGGACGCATCAACCATCCTGCAAGGCAGAATCACCGGATTATTCCTGTGACCATTCAGGACAGCCGCTGGGGATTCCAGTATTCTCCCTATGTATATTATAATGAGCACTGTATCGTATTTAATTCTCAGCATATACCCATGAAAATTGAACATGGGACTTTCTGCAAACTGTTTGATTTTGTAAAACAGTTCCCCCACTACATCGTGGGCTCCAATGCAGATCTGCCCATTGTGGGAGGCTCTATTTTAAGCCATGATCATTTCCAGGGAGGGAGCTATGAATTTGCCATGGCCAAAGCTCCGGTCGAACGGGAATTTACAGTAAAAGGCTTTGAGGATGTAAAGGCCGGCATTGTAAAATGGCCCATGTCCGTGATTCGGATTGCCGGAGAAGATACGGAGCGCCTGATTGGACTGGCAGATAAGATTCTGACATCCTGGAGAGGATATACGGATGAAGACGCATTTATTTTTGCAGAGACAGACGGGGAACCCCATAACACGATTACGCCTATTGCAAGAAAACGGGGAGATTTATACGAACTGGATCTGGTGCTGCGCAATAACATCACCACAGAAGAACATCCTCTGGGCGTATACCATCCTCATGCAGAACTGCACCATATCAAGAAAGAAAATATCGGCCTGATTGAGGTAATGGGCCTGGCGGTGCTTCCGGCACGTCTGAAAGACGAAATGGAGCGGCTGGCAGAGGCCATTGTAGAGAAAAAGGATATCCGTGCAGACGAAATCCTTGCAAAACATGCAGACTGGGTGGAAGAATTCCTTCCCGCATACGGAGAAATCACAGAGGACAATGTGATGGATATACTGCAGAAGGAGATTGCCCTGGTGTTCAGCCAGGTGCTGGAACATGCAGGGGTCTATAAGAGAAACGAAGAAGGTCAGAAAGCCTTTGACCGGTTTGTGGAAAGCCTGAACAGGTAACAGGGGAGTGAGACATTTACAATATGCGGGCTATGTGCCTGTGGGGATGACAATGGTTTTAACTGTAATACGGTTTTGGGCAGGAGCGAATCAGGCTCCTGCCTTTGTTTTCTTATAGGAAAGAACTTGTCACGCTAAAGTGTGAAAGTGTCTTCCTATAAGAGAAAAGTAATATGCGCGCTCGTGCAACAGGTATTAGTCGCTAAAGTGACTGCACTCGGCGCAGCAAACCGTCCAGATCCCTCATTCATGAGGGATTCAGGGAGCTGATGCGGACCTGTCCGCTTCGGTCCTGAATTTAGTGGCAGCTTTCCGAACCGCAGCCGTGATTTCCGCAGTCATGACCGTCTTCGTGGGAGTGATGGCTGCATACGGTGTCGGGGTCATAGACGAGCTGTCCCTTTAAGAAAGATTCTACCTGAGCGTCAGCGTCTCCGGTAGCTCCGGGATAAAGTTCAATTCCGGCTTCTGCCAGGGCATTTCTTGCGCCGCCGCCAATTCCGCCGCAAATCAGTACATCCACGCCGCCGCCGAATAAAAAGCCTGCCAGAGCGCCGTGGCCCTGTCCGTTGGTGTCCACAATTTCGGAAGAAACAATCGTTCCGTTTTCCACTTCATACACTTTAAACTGGCTGGTGTGTCCAAAATGCTGGAATACCTGTCCATTTTCGTAAGTAACTGCAATTTTCATAATAGATTCTCCTTTTTTTCTGTTCTGACAGTTTTTCAGGCAGTTTTGGCCGGGACAGAGCTGATAACTGCCGCCTGAGATGGTAAGGGGAAATCCTTCCACCAGGAAACGGGCCAGCTTCCGGCGTGCCTGTGTGTACAGGGCCTGTATGGTAGTGCGTCCGGTATTCATCTGTGCGGCAGCTTCCTGCTGGGTGAGCCCCTGATAATCCAGCAGGCGGATTACCTCATATTCTTCAATACTGAGCTGCAGTCCCCGGCAGTCTGCAGAATGTGGGGGATTTCCCGCGTAAAAACAGGTGCAGGCCGGCATACGGCATACACGCCTTGGTTTGCTGGGACGTGCCATAATGATTTCCTCCTGAGTTCTGTCTGATAAGAACAGTATACAGAAGTTATTAACATATGTCAATAATTAGTCGCCGGAAACTTTTTAGATGAAATTTATTGCTGCGAAATCCGCTCGCGCGCGAAGAATGCGCCTGCGCAGCAAACCGTCCAGGTCCCTCATGATGAGGGATTCAGGGAGTTGAAGCGGACCTGTCCGCTTTGTTCTTTACATAGGGCCGGAATATTGTTATACTTTTATGCAACCCAACCCTTCATTTGTATTCTGCAGGATTCTGCGGGAAACACATTGCCGAGCAAAGGAGGAATATTATGCCGGAACCATTTAAAATAGAAGAAATAACAGAAAAACTGATTCTTGTGGGAGTGAGTCTGCAGGAAGATGACGATACGGAAGATTCCCTGACGGAACTGGCGGAACTGGTGGAAACAGCCGGCGGGCAGGTGGTGGGAGTCACCGTACAGAACCGGGAATCCATACATCCTGGTACCTATGTGGGAAAAGGAAAGCTGCAGGAGCTGCAGCAGATGATACAGGAACTGGAGGCGGACGGAATTGTCTGCGACGACGAGCTGTCCCCGGCCCAGCTTCGGAATATGGAAGATGTGCTGGAATGCAAAGTGATGGACCGGACGCTGGTGATTCTGGATATTTTTGCGGCCAGAGCTTCCACCAGCGAAGGAAAAATACAGGTGGAGCTGGCTCAGTTAAAGTATCGGATGAGCCGCCTGACAGGCCTTGGAATCAGCCTTTCCCGGCTGGGCGGCGGCATCGGTACCAGAGGGCCCGGTGAGAAAAAGCTGGAAATGGACCGGAGGCTGATTAAAAGCAGGATTGCCCAGTTAAACCGGGAACTGGTACAGGTGCAGAAGCATCGGGAGATTACCAGAGGGCAGCGGGAACACAACCAGACAAAAGTGGCGGCCATTGTGGGATATACCAATGCAGGGAAATCCACCCTGCTGAATCATCTCACCCATGCATCGGTGCTGGAAGAAGATAAGCTGTTTGCCACGCTGGACCCCACCACCAGAAATCTGAAGCTGGACAGCGGACAGGAAATCCTGCTCACCGATACGGTAGGATTTATCCGGAAACTGCCCCATCATCTGATAGAAGCATTCCGGAGTACCCTGGAAGAAGCCAGGTATGCGGACATTATTCTGCATGTGGTGGACGCTTCCAGTCCTCAGAGGGAAAAGCAGATGGAGATTGTATATGAGACACTGCGGAATCTGGGCGTATCGGGAAAGAAAACCATAACCCTCTTTAACAAACAGGATAAAGTGGAAGAGCAGGAGGGGCAGAAGGATTTTCAGGCGGACAAATCCCTGAAAATTTCTGCCAGGTCCGGTCAGGGACTGGAAGAACTGAAAGAAGCTCTGGAGGAAATTCTGCGGGAGGACAAACGTCTTCTGGAAGGCGTGTTTCCCTATGACCAGGGAGGTCATATTCCCGTTATCCGCAAATACGGCGAACTGCTGGAGGAAGCATATCAGGAACAGGGCATTTATGTAAAAGCATTTGTTCCTGCGGAGCTGTATCAAAATCTGGAGAAACATATGCTGGTTTCGGATAAACAGACCGGAGAGATGTCATGATGAAAATTATCATCTCCCCCGCAAAGAAAATGAAGCAGGACAGGGACACGCTGGCATACGACGGGCTGCCGGTGTTTCTTAAGAAAACAGAAAAGCTGAAAACTTACGTGCAGAGCCTCACGTACCAGGAAGCGAAAACTCTGTGGAAATGCAATGACAGGATTGCGAAGCTGAATTTTGAACGGTTTGCCGGAATGGAGCTGGAGAGGGACCTGACGCCTGCTCTGCTGGCCTATGAAGGCATCCAGTATCAGTATATGGCTCCGGCGGTATTTGAAGACCAGTCCCTGGAATACGTTAAAAATCATCTCCGCATTCTGTCAGGCTTTTACGGGGTCTTAAGGCCCTTTGACGGAGTTGTGCCCTACCGGCTGGAAATGCAGGCCAGGATTCAGATGGGCCGGTACCGGAATCTGTATGATTACTGGGGCCGGGATATCTGCCAGGAGGTTTACCGGGAAACAGATTTTGTGCTGAACCTGGCTTCCAGGGAATACAGCCGCTGCCTGTGTGAATATCTGACGTCACAGGATTTGTTTCTGACCTGCCGGTTCGGAGAATTAAAAGACGGAAAAGTGGTGGAACAGGGAACGCAGGTGAAGATGGCCCGCGGGGAGATGGTGCGTTTCCTGGCCGGAAACCGTGTGGAGCACCGGGAGGGAATCAAAGAATTTCAGGGCCTGGGCTATCGGTATACAGAAGAATTTTCCGATAAAAATACATATGTATTTCTGAAGGAGAAAAAGGATGACAGACATGATTAGAGTAGAAAACCTGAGGAAAAACTTTGGAGAATTCTGTGCCCTGGACGGTGTGGACATGCATGTGCCGGGCGGGAGCATCTATGGGCTGGTGGGGCCGAACGGCGCCGGAAAAACCACGCTGTTGCGGCATATTATGGGCATTTACCGGCAGGACGAGGGAAGTGTTCTGGTGGAGGGAAAGCCCGTATATGAACAGCCGGATGTGAAAAAGGATATGATTTTGATTTCGGATGACCTGTTTTATTTCCAGCAGGCAGACACACTGGAAATGAAAGGGTTTTACAAAGGGATTTATCCCGGTTTTGACGAAAAACTCTTTGAAAAGCTGCAGGAAGTGTTTCGGAATATTGATGTAAAGCGCAGAATCCGGAAGCTGTCAAAGGGTATGCAAAAGCAGGTGTCTTTTTGGCTTGGGCTTTGCAGCAGTCCCAGGATTCTGATTCTGGACGAGCCGGTGGACGGTCTGGATCCTGTCATGCGCAGGCAAATCTGGAATCTGCTTCTGGCTGAAAAAAAGAAACGGGGCATGACGGTACTGGTGTCCTCCCACAATCTGCGGGAGCTGGAAGAAGTATGTGATTATGTGGGAATCATGCATCAGGGCAGAATCCGGATGGAACGCTCTCTGCAGGAACTGCAGGGATGCGTGTCAAAAGTTCAGACAGCATTTGAACAGGGAATGCCCGTATTGCCGGAAACCTTTCAGGTGCTTCATATGTCCAATCTTGGGCGGGTGTATACCATGATTGTAAAGGGGGATTCCGAAAAAGCCAGAGGAGAGCTGGAAAAGCTGCATCCGCTGTTTGTAGATGTGCTGCCTCTGACTCTGGAGGAAATTTTCATTTATGAGATGGGAGGGGCAGATTATGGGATTCAGGAAATTCTGCTTTAACAGTACCATATTCCGTAAAAATGTCAGGAGTTACTGGCCGATATGGTTTTCCTGGCTTCTGGTATGTCTGTGGATACTTCCGGGCTATACCTGGCTGCAGATACATGCGTATACGGAAGCGGGGGCACTGGAACAGGCCAGGCAGGAGGCGGAAAAGCTGCGGTATGCGGTGGAAAGCCTTTCTCCCGCCATTTCCCCCTGGCCGGTATTTTTATTTGGGGCTGTCAGCGGAATCGCGGTATTTTCCTACCTGTACCAGTCCAGGAGCGCCAATATGATACACGCGCTGCCGGTGCGGCGGGAAGCCCTTTTTCTGACAAATTATATTTCCGGGCTGCTGTTTTTGCTGATTCCTCAGTTCCTGGCATTTGTGGTAACTGTATTCGTGTGGTTTGGACATGGGATTACCCATCTGGAATATCTGCTTCGATGGCTGGGACTGGCAGCGGGAGAAGCCTTTCTGGCCTACAGTCTGGCTGTGTTTGCGGCCATGCTTACGGGACAGGCTGCTGTTGGGGCAATCTGTTACGTGGCCCTGAATTATCTGTATAAAGGAGTGGTCAGCATTGTCAGCGCCACCATGGGAATGCTGGTGTACGGCATGAACCGGGAGACAGGAGAATCCTGGGGGGACTGGCTGTCGCCCATATCTTTTCTGCAGAAAAATATACAGCTTGCCGTACGGGAGAACAATCAGGAATTTGCCATACCGGAGATTCAGGGCACGGACTGTCTGTTCTGGTACGGACTTCTGGCATGTCTGCTGACAGGAGCGGCTCTGGCAATATACAGGAGCCGGAATCTGGAGGCGGCATCGGATGTGGTTGCCATTTCCTGGCTGAAACCGGTGTTCCGCTGGTGCGGCGGAATTGCGGCCGGAGGATTCTGTACGTACATGGTGTGGGGGATGCTGTTTCCAGACAGGTTTGGAAATCTGTTCCGGTTTGTACTGCTGTTCGGCAGCGTGACGGCGGCCGGAGGATTTTTTCTCTGTGAGATGATAATCCGCAAAAAATTTCTGGTGTTTACCGGAAAACGTCTGAAAGAATGCGGTCTGTTTCTGGCGGTTCTGGTATTGTTTCTGGTGTGTGTGGAAAAGGATGTGTTAAAGCTGGAACAGAAGGTGCCGGAAGAAGAGGAAATTTCAGGTATTTATCTGGAAGGAAGTTACCGGATGTATCTGGAAAAACCGGAGGAAATCCGCAGGTGTCTGGAGGTTCATCAGTGTGTCATCCAATCCAGGAAGGAATTTGAGCAGTATTTTCAGGAAAATTGCCGGGACAGAGAGAAACGTTCTGCAATGAAATGGAGTCTGACGTATCGGCTGAAAAACGGCAGAAGCCTGACCCGTTCCTATGATCTGCCCCTGGAGGACTGTTATGTGGAAGATTCAGAGGGAGCCATGGGAAAACTGTTTGCCCTGGAATACAATCCCCGGAAATATCTGGAATACTATTTTTCTGCCGCACCGGAACAGCTGAAACTGACCGGAGAGAGCAGTTTCCATCATATTAACGGAAAAGGAGAATATCGGAGCCATGAGTTGTCGGAGGAAGAAGAGGAAAGAATGTATCAGGCTCTGAAAGAGGATATCCTGTCCGGCAATTATCGGATTTATCCCTGGGAATATAAGAAGCGGGATACGGAAAATTATGCGGATTTCCTCGCATTCAGTTACAGACTGCCCAAAGGAACCAGAACCTTTCAGGAAATGGGAGAAAGTTTTTACACCGGAAAATACCCGGAGTACATCACAGTGCCTTTGACCAGAGGCTGTGAGAAAACCATAAACCTGCTGCGGGAGCTTGGGATACTGGATGGGAATGAGCATATTATGACAGAACGGGAATTTCAGAATATAGCAGAAGATATGGAATTTTGAAATTCCATATCTTCTGCTATATTTCATGCAGCCGGAAAAATTACAGTAATGCGTACCATTTCGATAATTTCATCCTGCAACAGCCTTTTTACCATTTCAGCAGTGCGGCTCCCCAGGTGAGTCCCGCTCCGAATCCTGACAGGAGAAGAATATCTCCGGGAGACAGTTTTCCTGCTTTGTGCACTTCGTCCAGCAGGATGGGGATACTGGCGGCAGAAGTATTTCCGCAGTGCGCTACATTCGCGGGGAATTTTTCCGGAGGAAGTTTTAATTTCCGGGCAATGGAGGCGATAATCCGGTAATTGGCCTGATGAAGCAGGAAATACGTCACCTCGGAAAGGGCCATACCGGCCTGGGCCAGAAGTGCCTGAATACATTCCGTTTCTTTTTTTACAGCAAATTTAAAGACTTCCTGACCGTCCATATACAGATAATCCAGGGACTTGTCAGTGGAAATCCAGGGGTTGTTGCTGGTGCGGTTTTTGCATACCAGCACATGGCTTCCCCTGCCGTCGGAGCCCTGCAGAGAAGCAATCATTCCGTTTTCCGCGGCTTTTACCACTGCCGCACCGGCGCCGTCTCCGAAGAGAACGCAGGTGGAGCGGTCAGACCAGTCCAGAAGTTTGGACAATGTTTCCACGCCGATAATCAGGGCAGTGCGGTAAATACCTGCCTGAATATAAGCATCCACCGTGTTCAGGGCATACAGAAAACCGGAACAGGCGGCATTTATGTCAAAAGCAGCGGCGTGGCAGGCTCCCAGTTCTTTCTGTACCAGACATGCGGCGGCCGGAGTGATATAATCGGAAGAAACCGTGGCCACTATAATTAAATCCAGCTCCTGCGGAAGAATATCTGCGTCTTCCAGAGCCTCCCTGCCTGCCTGAACGGCAAGGGAAATGGTGGTTTCAGTTTCTGAAGATACCAGATGACGCTCCCGGATACCGGTCCGGCTCTGAATCCACTGGTCGCTGGTGTCCATTATGGCGGAAAGATTCTCATTTGTTATAATTTTCTCCGGAAGGCAGCTTCCGGTTCCGATAATTTTTGCTCTCATAATTGTTTCCTTATCTATATAGTTTGATAATCAAAATAATATACAATCACTATAAACGTCAGAGGGAGATTTGTCAATGGGAAAACGCAATAAAATGCCGTTTTGATTTCCTGTAAATGATACTGTAAAAACTGCGAATCATACCATGCGGCTCAAATCGAAATTTTTATTTGCTATAATAATCTGACTGCAAAATATAAATTTTTATGAAAAGCAGGATATCGGTAAAAGAAGACCGGAAGACAGCAAAAACGAGAGTAAGGGATACGGCATATGCGGTTTTCCCCATCAGGAAGGGCGAAAAAGATGAACAGAATTTTTTCACAGGAAGAAATAAATACCGGGCGGCAGAGGGAGTTTGATTATCTGAAAGGGATTTTTATGGTGCTTATATACCTGATTCATGCCTTTCAGGCGACGTTGTCCGAGGAGGATTTCATAACTCAGGGAATCTATATGTTTGCGACAATGTCCGGTGCGGCTGTTTTTATCTTCGTTTTGGGAGTCGGGACTGTTTACAGCAGGGAGACAGCACCGGCGGCATTTGTAAAAAACGGTATACGCATGGTGATTTATCAGTATCTGAACAACATTTTGTATGTGGCTGCGCTGCTGCTCCCTTATCCTTTCGTATACAAAACTCTGTCGGAAACCGGGAGAGAGAATGTCCGGTTTCTGGCGGAGCTGTACATTCAGTATACCAATATCTTTTTTATTACCGGAATCATATATTTTGTACTGGCACTGTTTCAGAAACTGAAGATGAAAGCTGTCTGGTATATAATCATCGGTGCGGCAGTCAGCATGGCAGCTCCCTTTCTTTATGGAACGCCTGTGAATGTGCCGGTATTTGGGTATGTGATAAAACTCCTGATTGGAGAAGCAGATTTCGTTTCTTTTACGCCCCTTTATTTTCTGTCCTATGCGCTGTTCGGCGTTGCTTTCGGCAAAATTCTGCGTCATGTGAAAGATAAAGCGCGGTTTTACCGATTGCTGGCCATTCCCTGTGTCCTGCTCGTTATCGCATGGTGGGTACAGGTATTTGGGAAATATGGTTCGGACATATCAGAAATGCGGAGGGTGCTGGGCGACGCATATACACAGCCGGACCCCTGGCATGTGGCGGCAGGCATGGCGCATATTATTCTGCTTGCCATAATCTTTTTCTTTATGGAAAGAATCGGCAGTAAGGATAGGGAAACGGGCAGATCAGGGAACCCTGTTGCCAGGCAGATTCTGTATTACAGCAAACATATTTCCAAATATTATGCGCTGCATATAATTGTATTTTTTATTGCTCTTGGAATGAACGGGTATGAGAGCTTTAAAAGTTATGAATGCTGGCTTCTTGCGCTGCTGTCAATGATTGTGACAGAATTTCTGGTAAGAGGATATAATGCGCTCAGAGAGAAGAAATCCGCTTCAACGCCCTGAATCTCTCGTTCATGAGGAACTTGGCGTTTTGCAGACAGAGGCTCCCGGTACATTTATTGTGCCGGAAGCCTCTCTTTGATTCCGGGACAATCAGAAACGTCTGTTTCCAGACACATTTTGCCTGTATCTGCATACTATAGAGGAAAATACCTGTTTGTGCCGTAAACAGGCACAGAAAGGAGAAATCATGGCAGTTACAATAATTCTGGACGCCGGGCACGGGGGCTATGATAACGGGGCTTCCTATAATGGAAGGAGAGAAAAAGACGATACTCTGCGGGTAGCTCTTGCAGTGGGAGAAAAACTGGAAAACGCCGGGTACAATGTGCTGTATACAAGAACCACAGACCGTTACGACTCGCCTTTTGAAAAGGCTCAGATTGCCAACCGTTCCGGAGCGGATTATTTTATTTCTTTCCACCGGAATTCCGGAGCCACGCCAAATACTTACAACGGGACACAGGCGCTGGTATATGAGACAGGTACGGAGGCGGAAAGACTGGGAAGAACCATCAATGATCAGCTTGTTAAATTTGGATTTAAGGATTTGGGAGTGGTGGAGCGCCCTGGTCTGGTGGTGCTCAGAAGAACACAGATGCCGGCTGTGCTGATGGAACTTGGGTTTATCAACCACGATGGAGATAACCAGATGTTTGACCAGCGTTTTGATGAAATGGTGGACGCCATTGTGACAGGGGTGGAACAGGCAATCCCCCTGACCGGATCTTCCGGAAAATACGGAGTGCAGGTGGGCCTGTACCGTTATGAATCCAATGCGGAATATATGAGAGAACAGCTGGAAAGCCAGGGATATCTGGCCACCGTACGGCGGGAAGGGCCGTATTATGCGGTGGTTGCCGGAAGAGAAGACAGTCTGGATGATGCCAGGGCTCTTCAGAACCGGCTTCGGCAGGACGGATATGATACGCTGGTAGTCAATATGGAATAGTGAAACAGATTATTCTAAACTTTTTATAAAATCGGCAAAATCATATTTACAATTCCGGAAGATTTCTGTATGATAAACATATCTTTTGTTCAACGTACCGAAATCTCTGTACGGAATTTCCAGATATAAATTGTAAAACATGATTCGTTTCCGGATTTATTTCAGATACCTGACGCGAGAATGCTCCCCTTCTGTAAAACAAGGAGAGAAAAATGAAAATAGCGTTTTGGAGTGAAGAGGAACAGACAGCAACCGCCTGGCATACGGGGCTGGTGGCCTGTGCCTGCGCGTTAAAGTATCCTCTGTGTGTTGCAGTAGTTCCCGGCGGTTACAGCGGGGAAGAGCTGGAGCAGAATTTCCTGCGAGGGGAACGGAGTCGGACGCAGCTGGAGCAGGCAAATGGATCTGCCGGCGGCCGGAGACCTCAGGGGCTGTCTGCGGACAGCAGTTTTCTTACAGGCAGTCAGAAAGAAGACTGCCTGCTGGCAGCCGAACAGCAGGAGTATTTTCTGGCAGGAGGTCTGGACTGTCTGCTGAGCATGATGCCGGAAGAACTGACTGCACCGGTCATCCGGGGCAATATGCGCCAGATTCTGGCAGGAAGCCTGTACTGTCTGCCCGGAAGCCGGAGAAAGGAACGGGAATGGTGGCAGGAAGACCCTCTTTTTACAGGGCTGAAAAGAGTGCTGGATGCAGTGGAGCATTGTTTTGATGTTATGTTTGTGGACTGCGGCAGCAGGAAAGATGACGTTGCCCGGAATCTTCTGTCAGAAGCTGACGTCTGTGTGCTGAACATGAATCAGGAATCGGAATTAATCGGGGAATATTACAGGAATCCGCCCAAATTCCGGGGGAAAACCTTTTTTCTGATAGGCAATTACTTTGAGAACAGCCTGTATACAAGGAAGAACCTGGAGCGGATTTACCGGGTGGATGAAGATATGCTGGGAGCTGTGCCCTATCATCCCTGGCTGCAGGCGGCCGGAAGAACCGGCAGGGCCGGAGCAGAGGTTCAGAAATACCTTGGGAAGAATATCAGGGGGAAAAGCGTGTTTTTTGAGCAGGAACTGGCGAGAACGGCCAGACTGATTTTAAAACTGGCGGGAGTGATTCAGTAAGTACGGTTTCCGTTCCTGTTACGGATTTCCTGTATGAGAGAAAATCCGTAACAGATGAAAACAGACTTTTTAACAGGTTTCCGGTTCCGGGTAAGTTTCTCCGAAAGTTTCAACCGTAACCTTTTTCAGCACCTGGGGCTCCATGGGGCGGTCGGAATAGTCCGTTGCGGTTTCTGCAATCCGGTTGACAACGTCCATCCCTTCTGTAATCTGTCCGAATGCCGCATAGGCCCCGTCCAGATGAGGAGAGTCTTTGTGCATAATGAAGAACTGGGAACCTGCCGAATCGGGAGCCATAGTGCGGGCCATGGACAGGACTCCGGCCTGGTGTTTTAAATCGTTATCAAAACCGTTCTGAGAGAATTCTCCCCGGATACTGTAGCCGGGGCCGCCGGTTCCGGTTCCTTCCGGGCATCCGCCCTGAATCATAAATCCCCGGATGACGCGGTGGAAGCAGAGTCCGTCATAATAGCCTTTCTGAATCAGGCTGATAAAATTATTTACTGTGTTGGGGGCAGTCTGCGGGAAAAGCTCCGCTTTCATGACGCCGCCGTCTTCCATTTCAAAAGTTACAATTGGATGTTGAGCCATAATCGTTACCTCTTTTCGAAATATAGTATAGTGCCTGTCAATATTACCTCTGATATTATACCTGGAATTGCTGTTTTCGTAAAGAGTAAATCCTGTCGACAAGAAGTGCGAATATTTTCAGAAAACCAATGGTATTCTTTTAGAAAAATTTATACTTCGTCGATGTGCCGTCGATATACGAAAGGGGACTAATACTCATGGCAGATAAAATATTTGAAAACAATCAGGTTACAATTACAGGTGAAATCGTATCAGATTTCCAGTATAGTCACGAGGTGTTTGGGGAAGGCTTTTATATGGTAGAAGTATCGGTAAACAGGCTGAGCAATTTTGCAGATATTATTCCGATGATGATATCCGAACGCCTGATTGATACCCAGAGCAGTTACATAGGACAGTACATACGGGTGGACGGACAGTTCCGCTCCTACAACAGACACGAGGAAAAGAAGAACCGTCTGGTGCTGTCCGTATTTGTAAGAGAGCTGGAATTTGTAGATGAGATTCCTGAGGGAGAGAAAAGCAATCAGATTTTTCTGGATGGATATATCTGTAAAGATCCCATTTACCGGAAAACGCCTCTGGGAAGAGAAATTGCGGATTTGCTCATAGCAGTGAACCGTTCTTACGGAAAATCCGATTATATCCCATGTATCTGCTGGGGAAGAAATGCCAGATATGCTTCCGGATTTGAGGTGGGAGGCCATGTGCAGGTGTATGGAAGAATCCAGAGCAGAGAATATGTGAAAAAACTTTCGGAGATGGAAGTGGAACACAGAGTTGCCTATGAAGTATCTGTAAGTAAAGTGGAATATATTGAATAATTGTAAAAATGTAAAAATTAAGTTCAGTAAACAGTTTATACATAACAATAATCTGTTATTAACAGACACAGAATTGACAAAAATTTGCATTTTCCAGTGGTTTGTGGTATTTTAAGAAAAGATTTGGAGCAACTGCTTTGCACAGTTACGATTTGCAATGTAAGAAAGGAAAATGACATGTGTAAGAAAAAAGTTACTGTTTATTGCGGTAATGGAAAAGGTAAAACAGCGGCGGCCCTTGGGTATGCGATACAGTCTGCAGGTCAGGGAAAGAATTCCATCATTATTCAGTTTATGAAAGGGAAAAAGGAAAAAGAGATAGAACAGCTGCTGAGCCGGCTGGAACCGGAAGTGAAGTTTTTCTCATTTGCAAGATTTGAGAAGGATTTTTCGGAGCTTTCTCAGGAGGAGCAGCAGGAAGAAAGCATGAATATACGCAACGGGTTTAATTTTGCCAGGAAGGTTCTGGTTACAGGAGAGTGCAATCTGCTGATACTGGACAGTTTTCTGGAGCTTCTGGACAACGGAATGATTTCCGGCGAGGATCTGGAAACTCTCATGAACGCCAGTTCAGAAGATACGGAGATTCTGTTTACCGGAAAGCATGTGAATGACGCCCTGCGCGAATATGCGGAAAAAATTTATGAAATTCATGCGGACTGACCATATCGCTGTTGACTTTATGGCTGGAAAATGCTATAGTAGCGTTAGTAAAACATATGAATAGATAGAGGTTGCGTAATTCATGAGTAATTTATCGGATGTGACAGGCACAGAGGATGATAACTGAAAGGGAAGAACGCCGAAGGAAGTTCTTTTCCTGGAGAGAAGTTCCTGGGCATATAGTGAAGAATTATATGACTGTCATCAGTGGATGGAGTGCTATCATGGATTATGAGCAGAGAACAGAGTTTTTTGCAAATGTCAGAATCTTTAAGCCGACTTGTCCAGTCGGCTTTTTTTATCTTATAGGAATACTGTTCCACTGTGAAGTGTTAAAGCGTATAGATTTCCTATAAGATAAAGCCCTCCGGGCAGGATGCGCAGCTCGCGGAGAGGAAATTTATTGCCAGGCAATCCGCTCGCGCGCAGCAAACCGTCCAGGTCTTTTCTTTCAGGCTGAGAGGGGAGGACGATATGTTCAGCATACCGTGTATGCTCTGACATACCGTAAATGAAGCGGACCTGTCCGCTTTGTTCTCTTACAGGAATACCGTGTCACGCTAAAGCGTGAAAGTGTCTTCCTGTAGAATAAAACTATTATCCGCACGCGTGCAGGCGTATGTTCTGACATACCGTAAATGAAGCGGCTCTGTCCGCTTTGCGATTGAATCATTAAGGAGGAAAGCATATGGCAATTTTTAAAGGCGCAGGCGTAGCGCTTGTTACACCAATGAAGGAAAATATGGAAGTGGATTATGACAAACTGGGGGAAATTCTGGAGGATCAGATTCAGAATGGAACAGACAGTATTATTATTACGGGGACCACAGGAGAGGCTTCCACTCTGACGGTAGAGGAACATCTGGAAGTAATCCGGGCTACCGTTGCCATTGTGGATAAACGGATTCCGGTGATTGCGGGAACCGGCTCCAACTGCACCCAGACGGCCGTAGAACTTTCCTATCAGGCTCAGCTTGCGGGAGCGGACGGACTTCTGGTGGTAACGCCTTACTATAACAAGGCTACCCAGAAAGGATTAATTGAGCACTATATCCGGGTGGCGAAATATGTGGATATTCCCATTATCATGTACAATATTCCAGGCAGAACAGGCTGCAGGATTGAAGCGGAGACAGCAGCCGCACTGAACCGGGAAGTGGAACATATCGTGGGAATGAAAGACGCAGTGGGGGATATTTCCTATACACTGAAGCTGATGGAGCAGACCCAGGGAGATTTTGACGTGTATTCCGGCGAAGACGGGCAGGTCATTCCGCTGCTTGCCTGCGGCGGAATCGGAGTGATTTCCGTGCTCTCCAATGTTGCGCCGAAATTCACCCATGACATGGTTATGAATTATCTGAACGGGAATCATAAAGAAGCGCTGGAAATGCAGATAAAAGCCCTTCCTCTGGTGGACGCCCTGTTCTGCGAGGTGAATCCCATTCCGGTGAAAGCGGCAATGAACCTGATGGGATGGAACGTAGGTTCCCTGCGGGCGCCCTTAAGCGAAATGGAGCCGGAGAATGTGAAAAAATTATCAAAAGCCATGAAGGAATTCGGTATTCCTCTGGCCTGACTAATTTAAGAGCTGTCCCCAGCAGGACAGCTCCGTTTTTATACACAGGAGGAAAACAGAAATGGTGAGAATGATTATGCATGGCTGCAACGGCAAAATGGGACAGGTAATTTCTTCCATCTGCCAGGAGGACAGCCATATTCAGATTGTGGCAGGCATTGACCCCTATGACGGAATAAAGAATACCTATCCGGTGTTTCAAAGGATAGAAGACTGCGGGGTGGAGGCAGATGTGGTGGTGGATTTTGCGGCGGCGTCTGCTGTGGACGGCCTGCTGGAATACTGTGTGCATCATCAGCTCCCGGTGGTTTTATGTACCACAGGACTGAGTGAGGAACAGAACAGGAAGGTGGAAGAAGCCGGCAGGAAAATTGCCGTGCTGAAATCGGCCAATATGTCTCTGGGCATAAATGTGCTGATGGAAATACTGCAGCAGGCAGCCAGAATCCTGGCCCCGGCAGGTTTTGACATGGAAATTGTGGAAAAGCACCACAACCAGAAAGTGGACGCTCCCAGCGGGACAGCTCTGGCGCTGGCAGACTCCATCAATGAAGCGCTGGGCAATTCATACCGGTATAAGTATGACCGCACCCAGGAAAGAAAGAAACGGGAGAAAAATGAAATCGGTATTCAGGCAGTCCGGGGCGGCAGTATTGTGGGGGAACATGAGGTAATTTTTGCCGGGCTGGACGAAGTCATCGAAATCCGGCACACCGCTTATTCCAAAGGGATATTCGGAAAGGGCGCAGTGGAAGCGGCCAAATTTCTGGCAGGAAAACCGGCAGGGAGATACGATATGAAAGACGTAATAGGTGCCGGATAATCATCCTGAAAGGCTGAAAACAGTATGGACAAAGAAAAGATAAGGTGAGAGGACAGGGAGATTAAAATGGAGACAGGAGAAATCAGGTATTTAAAAGGGCTGGCAAAACAATATCCCACGATTCCTGCGGCAGCTACGGAAATCGTGAATCTGTAGGCAATTCTGAGCCTGCCCAAAGGGACGGAGCATTTTATTACGGACATTCACGGGGAGTATGACCAGTTTCAGCATGTGATGAAAAACGGCTCCGGAGCAATCAAACGGAAAATTGAAGAAGAATTTGGTAACAGCCTCTCCGTGGCGGAGAAAAAAAGCATTGCCATTCTCATTTATTATCCGGAATTAAAATTAAAACAGGTGTTAAAACAGGAAGAAAATCTGGAGGACTGGTACAAGGTGACATTGTACCGTCTGATTCGTATCTGCAAAGGGGCTTCTTCCAAGTACACCCGTTCCAAGGTACGCAAGGCGCTGCCGAAAGATTTTGCCTATGTCATAGAAGAACTGCTCACCGGCCGGCCCGATGTGACAGACCAGGAAGCATACTATAATGAAATTATCAACTCGGTGATTCGCACCGGAAGAGCCTCGGAGCTGGTGGTTGCATTCTGCAATTTAATCCGGCGGCTGATTGTGGACCACCTTCATGTGGTGGGGGATATTTACGACAGGGGTCCCTATCCCAATCTGATTATGGATACTCTGATGGAGCACCATTCCGTGGATATCCAGTGGGGCAATCATGATGTGCTGTGGATGGGAGCGGCGGCGGGTAATCCTGCCTGCATCGCAAATGTCATTCGCATTTCCGCAAAATACGGGAATCTGAATACGCTGGAGGACGGGTACGGAATCAATCTGATTCCGCTGGTAAGATTTGCGCTGGACAAATATGCAAAAGATCCCTGTGAAGTCTTCCATCTGGATTACCGGGAGGACGAATACGATGTGAAGGACGTACAGTTAGACGAGAAAATGCATAAGGCCATCGCCATTATCCAGTTTAAGCTGGAAGGACAGCTTATAAAGAAACATCCGGAATTTCAGATGGACCACCGGCTTTTGCTGGATAAAATGGATCTGGAAAAAGGGACCGTAGAAGTGGAAGGGAAAACCTATCCTCTGAAGGATACCTGTTTCCCCACCATAGACAGGAATAATCCCTACGAGCTGTCCCCGGAGGAAGCGGATGTGGTGGACCGTCTGGTGACAGCTTTTATCAACTGTGAAAAACTGCAGAAGCATATCCGGTTCCTGTTTACCAAGGGAAGCCTGTATAAAGTATACAACGGGAATCTTCTGTACCATGGCTGCGTTCCTTTCAATGAGGACGGAACTTTTAAGAAGGTGCGCATTTACGACGGAGAATACAGCGGCAAGGCGTTGTATGATGTACTGGAGCACTATGCAAGGAAAGGTTATTATTCTATAGATAAGACCGAGAAGCAGAAAGGGCTGGATATTCTGTGGTTTATCTGGCAGAACGCCAATTCCCCGGTCTTTGGAAAATCCAAAATGACCACCTTTGAGCGGTACTTTATTGCAGATAAAAAGACCCATAAGGAGCCGAAAAATCCCTATTACCGACTGCTGGAGCAGGAGGAAATCGTCAATAAGATTCTGCGGGAATTCGGCCTTGAGGACGAGGATTCCCATATCATCAACGGTCATGTGCCGGTGGAAACAAAGCGGGGAGAATCTCCGGTAAAATGCAACGGAAAGCTGCTGATTATAGACGGAGGCTTTTCCAAGGCCTATCAGCCCAAAACGGGAATTGCAGGCTATACGCTGATTTACAATTCCTACGGACTGCTCCTTGCCGCCCATGAACCTTTTGAATCGGTGGAAAAAGCCGTACAGGACGGAAGCGACATTCATTCCCATATGATGCTGGTGCAGCATGTGAATCTGAGAAGGACAGTGGCTGACACGGATGTGGGCAAGGAAATCAAAGAAAATATCATAGAGCTGGAGAAACTGCTGTGTGCCTACCGGGAAGGAACCATCGTGGAGCGGCAGTAAGTTTACAAAACAGTAACAGTTCAGCTCACGCCCCAAAAAAAACAGGCAGCAGACCGCCTGACAGTCAGGCTGACCGCTGCCGAAGCAGCTCCTGTCTGAGGCCTGGGGTGCGTTCCGCACATAGCCTGCATTTTGAGCTCATGCATACCAGTATGATTCGCCCGCAATGCAG
>CATLIX010000038.1 GCA_949959185.1 uncultured Eubacterium sp.
TACCAGGATTGCAAAGCAATCCCAGGCATGGTTACAGATGCGCACGGGGGCGCGTATAATATCAGCCGATATTATACTATATTTTCTTGAAAAAGTCATTACATTTTGTTATGATTCAAAAGTGAAAGGATGATATCTGAATGGAAAAATGGGTGGTGTCTGCCAAACGGGCGGATTTTAAGAAAATTGCAGAGCGGTTCGGCATTGACCAGGTGACGGCAAGAATTATCAGAAACCGTGAAGTTCTGGGAGAGCAGGCCATAGATGAATATCTTCATGGAACACTGGAACATCTTCATGCTCCGGAGGAAATGAAAGATATGGAGCGGGCAGCAGCCATTTTGCAGGAAAAGCTGCAGAAAAAGAAAAAAATCCGCATATTAGGGGATTATGATATTGACGGAGTGCAGTCGGTATATATTTTGTATTCCGCGCTGCGCCACTGTCATGCAGAGGTGGATTATGCCATTCCCGACAGGATTGCAGACGGATACGGTCTGAATGAGCGTCTGGTACGCCAGGCAATGGCGGAGGGGGTGGACACGATTCTGACATGTGACAACGGTATTGCGGCCGCAGCAGAGGTGTCCCTGGCAAAAGAACTGGGAATGACTGTCATTCTTACGGATCATCACGAGGTTCCCTATGAGGAATCATCAGATGGGAAAAAGATATATCAGGTTCCGCCGGCAGACGCAGTGGTAAATCCCAAACAGCCGGACTGTCCCTACCCCTTTAAAAATCTGTGCGGCGCGGCTGTGGCTTTCAAGCTGGTACAGGTACTTTACAGAAAATCGGGATATCCCCAGGAAGAAGCAATGGCTTTTCTGGAAAATGCGGCCTTTGCCACCGTAGGAGATGTGATGGAGCTGACCGGGGAAAACAGAATCCTGGTAAAAGAAGGCCTGAACATGCTGAATCATACTAATAATTATGGTATGCGGGCGCTGGCTGCATGTAATCAGATAGAAATGGGAAAAATCAAAGCATATCACATAGGATTCGTGCTGGGGCCCTGTATGAATGCCAGCGGAAGGCTGGACACTGCCAGACGGGCGCTGGAGCTGCTTCTGGCAGACAACCCTCATACGGCGACAGAATATGCCAGGGATTTATATGATTTGAATGCCAGCCGCAAAGAACTGACAGAGCAGGGCGTGGAACAGGCTGTCAGGCTGGTGGAGCAGACCTCCCTGAAACAGGATAAAGTACTGGTGATTTATCTGCCGGACTGCCATGAAAGTCTGGCGGGTATCATTGCGGGGCGGATTCGGGAACGGTATCACCGTCCGGTGTTTGTACTGACCAGAAGCGAGGAAGGAGTCAAAGGCTCCGGACGCTCCATCGAGAGTTATTCCATGTATGAGGAAATGACCAGGTGCAAAGAACTCTTTACCCGGTTCGGAGGCCATCCCATGGCGGCAGGCCTGTCCATGCCGGAGGAACATGTGGAACTGTTCCGCCGGAAGCTGAATGAAACCACTGTTTTGACAGAGGAAGAACTGCGGGGGAAAATTGTCATAGACGTCCCCATGCCTCTGGACTATATTACCAGAGAACTGACTGAAGAACTGAATCTGCTGGAACCTTTCGGGAAAGCCAATGAAAAACCGGTATTTGCAGATAAAAATATACATATCCTGTCTCTGGGCGTGTTCGGGAAGAACCGTAACGTGTGCCGGATGCAGGTGGAAAGCCAGGGCGGAACCAGAATGAATGCAGTCTGTTTCGGACAGACAGAACCCTTCCTGGATTTCCTCAGAGAAAAATACGGACGTCAGGCACTGGAGCAGACCATGGACGGCCAGGACGGCGGAATTCGGGTGTCTTTTCTGTACTATCCGGACATAAACGTATACAATGGACAGGAAACCCTGCAGATAATTGTAAAGAACTACTGTTAGATTCACCATAAAAGTGATATAATATTTGCCATGAGGAGGGGCCCGCAAAGCGGGAGGAGCCCTGATGGCTATAGGAGGACTCCAGAATGCCTGAGAGGAGGAGCCCGCTTGCGGGAGGAGCCCTGATGGCTATGGGAGGAGCCCTGATGGCTATGGGAGGAGCCCTGATGGCTATGGGAGGACTCCTGAATGCCTGCGGGGAGGGGCCCTGACAGAATGAAAAACAAAACAGAGGATACTTTTGGAAGAAAGGGGAAGCCGGATGTTTGGAATAGGAAAAAAACAGGAGGAGCTGGAGCAGGAAGTGCTTGCCAGACAGGAAGAAGCAGATAAATATTTGAAGAAATTATCAGAGGTGACAGATAAAATGCAAGTGGTGCAGAAAGAAACCCGGACAGGAATTGCTGCCATGGAAGAAAAACAGAATGAACTGGACAGCCAGATGGAAAAAGTGCTGGAAACAGTAAAAGAAGCAGCCCAGGAGGCCAGAAAGCAGAATGAAAAGAACCGGGGTCTGCAGAAGCAGATTCAGGTTCTGGCGGACAGAGCGGAAAAAACAGACGGTATGTACCAGAGGTCTCTGGAAGGAATCTGCAGACGGGAACAGGAACTGCTGGAAATGATAAGCCAGGGAAGAAAACTCACCTCCCCGGAAGAAGTTCTGGAGCTGGCGGCAACAGGGATGCGCCAGGAAATGGGCGAGATGGATCAGCGTATTGGTGAAATGGAAGAAATGGAGAAGCAGATGGGCATTCTTTCCCTGAATGCGGCCATTGAAGCAGGAAGACTGGGAGAAGACGGCGTGAAATTTGTGGAAGCGGCGGAAAAAGTACGGGATCTTTCCGGAAAATATCATCAGGCGGCTTCTTTTATGGCTGAGAAAATGAAGCGGATGGAAGAACGGCTGGAAGAAGCGGAAGTGCAGGTAGTTTACCTGACCCAAATCTGGAAAGAACATAATGCACGGCTGGAAAAAGCAGCCGAGGGATTCGGTGTTTACGCTTCCAGGCTGGAAGAATCGGAGACACGTAACCTGGTTTCGGAAATACGCACAGTTACCGGAACGCTGGAGCAGTCCATCAGCGACAGCGAACTGGTGAGCAAACAGTATGATACCGCCCAGGAAGTGGTAAAACAGGCGGGGCAGACCTTTACCAGACAGCAGGAGACACTGGAAAATCTCCGGGGGAAGGCCAGAGAGGTGGAAGAATGGCTCCGGGCTGTGGGAGAGGAAATCAGACAGTGACGGACTGTCAGGAGGTAAGAGATGAAAAAAAGAACATTTCAGTTTCAGTCAGCAGATAAGGCGACCAGGATTCACGGGGTAAAGTGGGAGCCTGAAAATGGTGAAGTGAAAGGAATCCTGCAAATCAGCCATGGCATGATAGAATATGTGGAAAGATATGAAAAATTTGCAGAATTCATGACAGAACAGGGCTTTATGGTGGTGGGAAATGACCATCTGGGCCATGGGAAGTCCGTAAAATCCCAGGAACTGTGGGGATATTTTGCAGATAAGGGCGGCAGCGACATTGTGGTAAAAGATCTGGACCGTCTGCGCAGAATGATTCAGAAAGAACATCCCGGTACGCCTTATTTCATGCTGGGCCACAGTATGGGTTCTTTCCTGTTGCGGAAATATCTGGCGAAATACGGTTGCGGCCTGCAGGGAGCGGTGATTATGGGAACAGGAAACCAGCCCGTTGTTGCGGCTGTGGCCGGGAAAGAAATCTGCCGGGTTCTGGCTCTGTTCCGGGGCTGGCATTACCGTAGCAAACTGGTGGACAAAATGGCTTTTGCCACTTATAACCAGAGATTTCAGAGAGAAAATCGGCCCAATGCCTGGCTGACCAAAGACCGGGAAATTGTGGAAGCCTATAACAGAGAACCCCGCTGTACCTTTCATTTTACATTAAACGGATTTTACAACCTGTTTGACACCATACATTATATCAGCCGGCCGGCCAATATCAATGCCATTCCCCGCAGCCTGCCCCTTTTACTGGTAGCCGGAGAGGACGACCCGGTGGGAAATTACGGTGCAGGTGTAAGAGCAGTGTATGAGAGATATAAAAAGGCAGGCATTACGGATATAACCTGCAGACTCTATCCCACAGACCGCCACGAAATTTTAAATGAGGTGGACCGGGAACAGGTATACGCCGACATTTATGAATGGATACAGGCGAGAATGCAGTAAATATCATGGGCCTTTTGGAAGCATAAAGGTAGCATGCGGCAGGTGCTTTTTAGAGGTACGGAGGCTAAGAAGAAGAGGCAGAATGGAGGGTAACAATGAAAAAGCACAGAAAACAACTGTTGAGTCTGTTACTGGCGCTTGTGACAGTATTCGCAATACCGGCACAGGTGCGGGCGTCTCAGACCGATGAAAAAGAGGTGAGTCCGGGGCCGGAAAATTCCGGCGAGGAGGTACTGGAAGAAGGAAGAAAAGAGGAAGATGTTTCTGACAGGGAATCGGATGTTCTGAATCAGCCGGGCGAAGTTACGGAGCCCATTACCAAAGAAGATAAACCTTATCTTGCGCTGGGGGCAAATCTGACGCCGGAGCAGCAGAGGACGGTTCTGGAACTTCTGGGGGTAAACGAGGCGGAGCTTTCCGAGTATGATGTGATTTACATTACCAACGAAGAAGAACATGAATATCTGGGAGAATATGTGGCGGCCGGCAAGATTGGGACGCGGGCGCTGTCTTCGGTACTGGTGGTAAAGAGAGAAGAAGGAAACGGGATTAATATTACCACCAAAAATATTTCCTACTGTACCATCGGTATGTATAAAAATGCCCTGATTACCGCCGGAATTACCGATGCGGATATTATAGTGGCAGGGCCTGTTCCCATATCAGGGACAGCGGCGCTGGTAGGAGCCATGAAAGCATATTCCGACATGACCGGAGTGAAGGTTTCCGAAGAAAGCATGGATACCGCATTGAACGAACTGGTGCTCACCGGAGATCTGGCAGAGACCGTGGGGGATTCTGAAAAAGCGGAAGAACTTGTTGCATATCTGAAGCAGGAAGTCATTGAAAAGGGCCTGAAATCCGAACAGGAGATAAAGGAAACCATTGCAAAGGCCTGCAGTCAGTTTGATATCAGTCTGACAGAGGAAGAAGTAGCCGAACTGACAGAACTGTTGAAAAAAATCGGCCAGCTTGATTTGGATTTGGACTCCATTAAGAGCCAGGCGGAAGCACTGTATGAGAAGCTCTCTCATATGGATGCGGGAAGCATTTTTGATAAAGTGGCAGATTTCTTCCGTTCTGTTCTGGATTTTTTCAAAGGTCTGTTTTCCTGAAAATCTGATTTTCAGGAATTTTCAGAATATGAATTATTATGTGTGTTTCCGCTCCGTGAAATGTGTTTTCTCGGAGCGGAAAGTTATTACTGCACAATCTGTTTACGCGCAGAAAATGCGCATAATTATCTTTTTATTTTCCTGACAGCAGAAGTTAAGAATTTTCAGGATTCTGCGGTTTTGATTTTCTTATTTTTTTCATAAAAGAAAAAATTTTTTCTATCTGATGAGGATACGGGCTGGCTCCGTGGACTTTGAGCCGGTTTTCCTCACTGAATCCCACCAGAATATCGTGATTTGCCTCCGCCAGGTAGTCCATGATACCGTCTATATCGGATTTCATATTTTTGGGGCACTGGAAATACAAATGCTTTCTGGCGGTAACATGCAGCGTATAGGAAATGCTGAAGTGATGCCACAGAATCTTATGGAGGGTAGAATGCTTGTAAATCCACAGCATTTCCTGTATGGGAATAACAGCGGCGCCGTAATTGGCCAGTACAATAAAATAATGTTCCGTAATAAACATGTCTTCGGTGGCAAGCTGGGGCAGCGTGGCAAGCTCTGTTTCCGCCTGGGCAAGGAGTTCCCCCGGTTTGCCGAAACGGCCCAGCTGCCGGCAGGCAGGGGCAAACACCGGGAACCGGATATAGAGAAGATCCAGGAGAATGCGAAAGAGGGTATAGGCTCCTGTGGAAAAGCAGACCAGTACCAGAACCGCACCTGGAATAAGACCAAAAGCAGGTTCACTGATAAAACAGGAATTTACTTTTTCCTTTATCCCTTTTTCTGTCCAGTTTAAGTCTTTGGCCAGGTGCTCCAGCAATGTATGGAAATCCGGAGTTCCTTCCATCACTCTGCCGCGGATGTGAACGGACTCTATAAAGGGAAGCCCTTCCTCACAGGTGGACGGGGACAGCAGGACGATGGTGCACCGGCCATTCCTCATGCAGTAATAATAATAACTGGAAGTACGGCCCAGAAAACTTCCGGTATATCCGGTGAAATACAGGTCGGACAGCGTTGTTTCCACATAAGAGGAATGGTGGTCCGTATATATATTTAAATCGTCCGCAGCGGCCAGTGTCCGGGGAAACAGGATATTGTACATGGGAAAGGCCAGCCACAGAATGATGAGAAGAATCAGGTAGAGAACCGGAGAGACCAGACGCCTGGCATATACCCGGCGGATGTGTCCGGAGATGTAATTATTTTCACTCATAAAGGCTCCTTGCAAAACGTGATTGTTTTTACTATAATAAAAACAGTATACATTTTCTGAAATAAATAATCAAGAAAAAGCATTCAGAATGTCAGGGCTGATTTCCCTGGCGCCGGATGGGAGGCTGGAATGGAAGCATATACAGGATTTGCCCAGGTATACGATATGTTTATGGACGATGTGCCCTATGAAGCATGGAGCAGGTATCTGACCGGTCTGCTGAAAGAGTACGGGGTGGAAGAAGGACTGGTGCTGGAACTTGGCTGCGGTACCGGGAATATGACCAGGCTTCTGTCTGAGGCAGGTTATGATATGATAGGCGTGGACAATTCGGAGGAAATGCTCCGAATTGCAGGGGAGGCCGCAGGCTCCGGAGACGGAATGGGAAAGGAGCCGGATATTCTGTATCTTTTGCAGGATATGCGGGAATTTGAGCTGTATGGAACGGTGAAAGCCGTGGTAAGCGTCTGTGATTCTCTGAATTATATTCTGGAGGAAGAAGAACTTCTGAAGGTATTTCATCTGGTCAATAATTATCTCGACCCAGGAGGGATTTTTATTTTTGATTTGAATACCCCGTACAAATACCGGGAATTATTAGGGGAAACGACAATTTGTGAAAACCGGGAAGAAGGCAGCTTTATCTGGGAAAATTTTTATGATGAAGAAACCGGGCTGAATCAGTATGATATGACATTTTTTATCCGGGAGGAGGACATGCGCTACCGCAAATACGAAGAAACCCATGTGCAGCGGGGGTATGAGGCAGCCCGGATTAAGGAATTGCTGGAGCAGGCGGGGATGGAATTCTTGGCCATGTTCGACGCATTTACCAGAGAACCGGTCAGGGAAACCAGCGAGCGGATTTACGTGATTGCAGGGGAAAGAGGAAAACAGAGATTTACGTGATTGCAGGGGAAAGAGGAAAACAGAGATTTACGCGATTGCAGGGGAAAGAGAAAAACAGAGATTTACGTGATTGCAAGGGAGAACGAAAATGAAAGATTACATGGTGAGAGCAACAGCGGCAGAGAATCAGATACGGGCATTTGCCATAACTTCCAGAGATTTGGTGGAGCAGGCCAGGGTTTATCACAATACGAGCCCTGTTATTACCGCGGCCCTGGGAAGGCTTCTGACGGGAGGAGCCATGATGGGGGCTATGATGAAGGGAGAGCAGGATTTGCTCACATTGCAGATAAAGTGCGCAGGTGCGGCAAAGGGAATGACCGTTACAGCAGACAGCCGGGGCCATGTAAAAGGCTGTCCGCAGGTACCGGACGTAATGCTTCCTCCCAATGAAAAGGGGAAACTGGATGTGGGAGGCGCTCTCGGCCCCGGAATCTTAAGTGTGATAAAAGACATGGGACTGAAAGAGCCTTATGTGGGACAGGTGGCGCTGCAGACCTCGGAAATTGCGGAAGACCTCACGTATTATTTTGCCACTTCCGAGCAGGTGCCTTCTGCTGTGGGACTGGGCGTGCTGATGAATAAGGATAACACGGTCCGGCAGGCCGGGGGATTTATCATCCAGCTTATGCCCTTTACCGACGAAGCGGTAATTGCCGCACTGGAAAAAAAGGTGGCCGAAGTGACGTCCGTAACTGATTTGCTGGAACAGGGAGCAACTCCGGAGAAGCTGCTGGAGCAGGTGCTGGGAGAGTTCCATCCGGAAATCACGGAAACCATACCTGTGGAATATCACTGCGACTGTTCCAGAGAGCGGGTGACGAAGGCCCTTATCAGCATTGGTGTGCAGGATATTCAGGAAATGATAGAAGATGGCGAGCCCATTGAGGTGAACTGCCAGTTCTGTGATAAACACTATATTTTTACCCCGGAAGATTTGAAAGGATTACTGGAATCTTCAGAAAGGAGCAGCCAGTGAGAGACGGATTTATAAAAGTGGCGGCGGTAACCCCCGGAATCCGGGTGGCAGATCCCCTGTATAACAGACAGGCCATTATCGGGAAAATAGAAGAAGCAGAAGAACAGAGAGCAGCGGTGGTGGTGTTTCCGGAACTTTGCATTACCGGATATACCTGCGGGGATTTATTTCTGATGGAGCCTCTGTTAAAGCAGGCCAGACAGGTGCTTCTGGATATTGCGGCGGAAACCAACGGGAAAAATATGCTGGTATTTGTGGGGCTGCCCTTTGCCTGGAAGGGCAGGCTGTACAATGTGGCGGCGGCTCTGGGAAACGGGAATGTACTGGGGCTGGTGCCCAAAACCTGTATTCCCAATTACAATGAATTTTATGAGGGACGTTACTTTACACCGGGCATGGAGCAGGCGGAAGAAGTGGTTCTGGAGGGAGAACGGAAGGTTCCCATGGGCAGCCGCCTTCTGTTTTGCGCCGATAATATTCCGGAATTAAAGATTGGCGTGGAAATCTGTGAAGATTTGTGGACGCCTGCTCCGCCCAGTATTTCTCACGGGCTGGCAGGTGCAAATCTGATGGTAAATCTGTCTGCCAGCGATGAGATTACGGGAAAGGACCGTTACCGGAAAAGCCTTGTGGAAGGCCAGTCCGCAAGGCTGATTTGCGGCTATGTCTATGCCAGTGCCGGTGAGGGAGAATCCACGCAGGACGTGGTATATTCCGGCCATAATATGATTGCGGAAAACGGAGTAATGCTGGCAGAGGCACAGAGGTTTGCCAACCAGTCTGTCTACGGGGAAATTGATATACAGAAGCTGAACGGACAGCGGCGCAAAATGTCCACTTTTATGGGAGAGGCAGAAGATTATCTGGAAATTCCCTTCCATCTGAAGAAAGAAAAGACGGAACTTACCCGTTTTGTGGATCCGGCTCCTTTTGTACCGGGAAAAGCAGAGGAACGTAAGAAACGGTGCGAGGAAATCCTGCTGATTCAGTCCATGGGCCTGAAAAAGCGGCTGGAGCATACAGGATGCCGCCATGGGGTGATAGGGATTTCCGGCGGGCTGGATTCCACACTGGCATTGCTGGTGACTGTCAGGGCTTTTGATTTGCTGGGACTGGAGCGGAAAGGCATTCATGCGGTGACCATGCCGGGGTTTGGAACCACCGACAGAACCTATGACAATGCGGTGAATTTAATCCGGTGTCTGGGTACCGATTTTCGGGAAGTGGACATCAGAGAAGCGGTACGGGTGCATTTTAAGGATATTTCCCACGAGGAAACAAATCACGACGTAACCTACGAGAACGGGCAGGCCAGGGAACGGACTCAGATTCTTATGGATATTGCCAACAAGGAGAACGGTATGGTAATCGGTACCGGGGATATGTCGGAGCTGGCCCTGGGCTGGGCCACCTACAACGGGGATCATATGTCCATGTACGGAGTAAATGCTTCCGTTCCAAAGACACTGGTACGCCATCTGGTGCGGTATTATGCGGATACCTGCGGTGACAGCAGACTGGAACAGATTCTTCTGGATGTGCTGGATACTCCGGTAAGCCCGGAACTGCTGCCTCCGGAGGACGGAAAGATTTCCCAGAAAACCGAGGACATTGTGGGGCCTTATGAACTTCATGATTTCTTCTTATATTATATGCTCCGCTGCGGTTTCGGGCCGGGAAAAATCTTTCGTCTGGCGGTATATGCCTTTGAAGACAGGTATGCGGAAGATGTGATTTTAAAATGGCTGAAAGTCTTTGTCAGAAGATTTTTCTCCCAGCAGTTCAAACGTTCCTGTCTGCCCGACGGGCCGAAAGTGGGAACGGTGGCAGTTTCTCCCCGCGGTGACCTGCGGATGCCCAGCGACGCCAGCAGCGCCCTCTGGCTGGCGGAAATCGAGGCCCTGGAATCTGAACAGTGTTTATAATCTTTTTATAAAATCTTTCTGTTTTATTCATTGCAATTGCCGGTGGAAGGTTTAGAATATATTTTATAGTTCAGCCATCAGCGGCATTATGAGCGAATCATGCTGGCATGGACGAGCTCGTAATGGTGCTGATGAGCGGAGCGCCCCTTAAGCCTCAGACAGGGAGCTGCGTTAGCAGCGGCGTCTGCCTGGCAGGCGGTCTGTGGCCAGTCAGTGGGGCGCGGGCTGAACTGTTACCGAACCTGACATTTTCTGAATCTTATGGAAAGGACAGTATGTTTGGATATATTATTGTAAACAAACCGGAAATGAAATTTAAGGAATTTGATTTGTACCAGTCCTATTACTGCGGCCTGTGCAGGATTCTTAAAGAACAGTCCGGCAGGCGGGGCCAGCTTACTTTAAGCTACGATATGACCTTTCTGGTGCTGCTGCTTACCAGCCTGTACGAGCCTGAGACACAGGTAAGCTGCCGGAAATGTGCGGTCCACCCTTTTGAAAAACATCCCGCCAGAGTGAATCAGTTTACCCGGTACGGAGCAGATATGAATCTTCTGCTGTCTTATTATAAATGCCTGGATGACTGGGAAGACGAACATAAGGTGAGCAGGAAAATGATGGCCTTTTCCCTGAAAAAGAAGTGCAAAAGGATTGGGGAAATGTATCCGGAGAAGGCTTCTGTATTTCAGGACAGCCTGGAACAGCTTCGTCGGTGCGAGAAGGAAAACAGCAGGAATCCGGATGAAGTGTCAGGATATTTCGGCAGGATTATGGAAGAAGTGTTTGTCTGGCGCAAAGATGAATGGGAGGCAGATTTGCGGCGGATGGGTTTTTTTCTGGGAAAATTTATTTACCTGATGGACGCTTATGAAGATGTGGAGAAAGACAGAAAGACCGGGAACTATAATCTGTTTTTGCAGGAGTTGGAGACGGAAGGATTTGAACGGAGGGCGGAAGCCGTTTTAAGTATGATGATGGCGGAATGCTCCAGGGCATTTGAGCGTCTTCCCATTGTAGAGAATACGGAAATTTTGAGAAATATTTTATATTCCGGCGTCTGGTGTCGGTACGAATATGTGAAGAAGAACAGGGAGAGGAAGGTAACAGATGTATGATCCATATGCGGTGCTTGGGCTGAACCGGAATGCCACCGATGAAGAAATCAAAAAGGCATACCGTTCTCTGAGCAGGAAATATCATCCCGATGCCAATGTGAACAATCCCGATAAGGAACAGGCAGAAGAGAAGTTTAAGGAAATACAGCAGGCTTATCAGCAGATTATACAGGAAAAGGAACGGGGAACAGCAGGCGGCTACGGTCAGGGAAATCCTGGTGGACAGGGTCAGGGCAGCTACTGGGATTTTGGAGATTTTTTCGGCGGTTTCGGTGGCTTTGGCGGTTTCGGCGGTTTCGGCGGTTCTCAGGGACAGAGCAGAACAGCAGGCGGCAGTGAAGAAAGCACATATCAGCAGGCGGCCTCTAACTATATCCGCAGCGGCCATTACAGAGAGGCTCTGAATGTGCTGAACAGTATGAAGGACAGGGACGCCTGCTGGTATTATCTCAGTGCCATTGCCAATTCCGGCACAGGAAATAATGTGGCTGCTCTGGAGGCGGCCCGGCAGGCTGCAGCCATGGAGCCTGGAAATCAGGAATACCAGCAGTTGTACGGGCAGCTTCAGAATGGAGGAAGCTGGTACTATGACAGGCGGCAGAGTTACGGAAATCCCATTGTGGGAAGCGGGGATTTCTGCATGAAGCTATGTCTGGCAAATCTGGCATGTAATTTCTGCTGCGGCGGAGGCGGTCTTTGCTGCGGCGGAGTACCCTGGTGTTAAGGAAGGTGGAAGGACATGGATTATATGGTGGTTTATTCCAGTAAGACCGGTAATACGAAAAAAATAGCCACGGAAATTTTCAGTGCACTTCCGGGAATGTCCAAAGATATGCAGAGTATGGAGGAATACAGAGGAAAGGATGCGGAGATATTTTTCATTGGATTCTGGGTAAACCGGGGAACCTGCGATATCTCCGTTATTGACATGCTGTCTGAGCTTCACGGGAAAAAAGTTGCATTGTTCGGCACCTGCGGCATGGGCAGAGAGACGGCCTATTTTAAGACCATAGAGCAGAAAGTAAATGTCTGGATTCCCGATGACTGCGAATATCTTGGAACCTTTCTCTGTCAGGGGAAAATGCCCATGCAGGTGCGGGAGAATTACGAGATTCCCATGGAAGACCCGGAACAGGAAATCCGGAGGAAGAAAATGCTCCGGAATTTTGACGAAGGGCTGTTTCACCCCAATGAGGAAGATTTAAAGCAGGCCAGGGAATTTGTGGAACAGGTGCTGAGGAAGTGTTGTTGAGAGAAAGGCATGTGACAGTTCAGCTTGTCTGAACTGTTACAAAGGCAGGAGAAGATACGTTCGATTCTCTTGCTTTTTTCTTTTTTTAGTTGTATAATATGGGAAAAATCAGGGATAAAAATCTTCCCGGAGGGAGAACTCCATGAAACAGGTTCATTTAAGAATGGACGATGAATTGTATAACGAACTGCTGAACTGTTCTGATATGGCAGGACAGACCATGCAGGACTGTGTGCGGGAAGCAGTTATTTATTATATCAGCAGCAGAAGGAAAAGTAAGAAAAGAGAAAAAAAAGGGCAATTTACCTTTATAGATTTATTTGCAGGGATTGGCGGGATGCGGATTGCATTTGAACGGGCAGGCGGCCAGTGTGTGTATTCCAGCGAATGGAACAAATACAGTCAACAGACATATTTTGCAAATTTTGGGGAACAGCCGGAAGGGGATATTACAAAGGTGGCGGCGGCTGATATTCCGGAACATGATATTCTTGTAGCCGGTTTTCCCTGTCAGCCCTTTTCCATTGCCGGGGTGTCAAAGAAGAACAGCCTGGGAAGGGCTACCGGATTTGAAGACAAGACCCAGGGCACGTTGTTTTTTGATGTATGCAGAATTTTGGAAAAAAAACGTCCGAAGGCATTTTTACTGGAAAATGTAAAGAATCTTTGCAGCCATGACAAAGGGCGTACCTTTCAGGTAATCCGGGAATCCCTGGATGAGCTGGATTATGAAGTATTTTATAAGGTTCTGGACGGACAGGATTATGTACCCCAGCACAGAGAGAGAATTTTGCTGGCGGGATTCGACCGGAGAAGATATGGGACAGATATATCATTTGAGTTTCATCTGACGCCCAAAACACCCCGGCCGGTAATGGGAGATATTCTGGAGCGGGTAGTGGAGGAGAAATACACGTTGTCAGACAAACTCTGGCTGTATCTTCAGAATTATGCGGCAAAACATAAAGCGGCGGGGAACGGATTCGGGTATGGAATTGCTCCTCCGGATGGAATATCAAGAACCATCAGCGCCAGATATTATAAAGACGGCTCGGAAATTCTGATTGCACAGGAAGGAAGGAATCCAAGAAGGCTTACACCAAGAGAATGCGCCAGGCTGCAGGGATTCCCGGACACCTTTAAGATTCCGGTATCCGATACCCAGGCCTATAAGCAGTTTGGGAATTCTGTAGTAGTGCCCCTGATAGAAAATGTGGCAAAGTTAATGGTGGCACACATAAAGAACATGGAGGAAATGCAGCATGGACATTAAAAGCCCGGAAGAACGAAGTAAAAATATGTCTGCCATCCGTTCCAGAGATACGAAACCGGAGGTATATTTCAGAAAGCTGCTGTTTGCGCAGGGATACCGCTACAGGCTGAACGCGAAGACAGTACCGGGACATCCGGACATATATCTGAAAAAATACAATACGGCAATTTTTGTACATGGCTGTTTCTGGCACCGCCATCCGGGATGTAAATACACTTACATGCCCAAATCCAGAGTGGAATTCTGGCAGAAAAAGTTCGAGACGAACCAGAAAAGGGACTGTGTGGTTCAGGAGGAACTGAAAGAGCGGGAAATAAAATGCCTTGTGGTGTGGGAATGCTCCATTAAGAAAATGAAAAGAGAAAAAGAGACCTGCGACAGAATGCTGGCCTATGTTGAGAAGTTTTTAACATCAGATGAGATGTGCGGTGAGATATAGCCGACGCAGAGAGCCTGAAAGGGAGAAAGGAGAGGAGATGGAAGTTATGAAGGAAAAAGAAATTAAAATCGTAAAAAATTCAACAATTTACGAAATTCGCCTGGCATTTGCGAGAGGAGAAAAAGAAGAATACAAAAAAGAAGAAATTCTTGAAATGCTTGACCAGATTGCTCTTGCAAAAGAGCAGGAATAAGCAGGAAAGGAGAACAATGAGTACACTGGAAGAACAAAAGCAAATAGCTATTGACAATTATATCAATCTGATGAGAATTAAGGCAGAAGAAAAAGCTGAGAACAAAGAACTGGAAAGGCAGATAAAAATAGCAAAACTGAAATTATCAACTTTTGCTATTGATTTATCAGAAATCGAAGCAATGTTTTAAGATTGTATCAAACACAGAAAGGGCGGGCTTGTCACCGCCCTTTTTGTGAAAATATTTAAGGATTTATTAATATTTCCTGTTTTATAATACCGGCAGAAAGACAGGAAAGGAGCAGCATATGAATTTCAGAATATTGAAAAGAGACTTAAAACGCAAGAAATCCATCAACCTGATTTTGCTGGTATTTATTTTCTTATCCACCATGTTTATTGCGGGCAGTCTGAATAATTTTACCGTAATTTTGAACGGGGTGGAACATTTTATGGAACAGTCGGGAGTGGGAGATTTTCTGGTTGTGACCATGGGAGGCAGTCCGGAAGAACTGTCAGAAAACGACAGAACCATTGAGGAATTTCTGGAGAAGCAGGAACAGGTGGAGCATATTACCATTGATGAGATTCTGTATCTTTCGGAAAACCAGCTGAAAGGAAAAAATGGTAAGAAAATTTCCATGAGCAATACGGCTGTTGTGAACCGGTTTGATATTGGACAGCAGAAATTCTATGATGAAAAAAACCGGGAAATTACCCAGATGGAAGACGGGACCATTTACCTGAGTCAGAGGATGGCGTCAGAAAATAAGCTGGAAGCCGGAGACAGGCTGACCATCTGTTCCGAAAATGGTTTTGAGAGAGAATTTCAGGTGGCGGGGGCGCTGAAAGACGCCTTTCTGGGCTCTGATATGATGGGGATACAGCGGTGCGTGGTAAGCGAAGCAGATTTTCAGGAGATGCTTCAGAGGAGCGGCCTGCCTTATGGCAGACTGTATTCGGCAGACTGTAAAGACATCGAGGCCTTTCAGGAAGAATACAATAACGGTGAGTTCCATGAATTGTTCAGTGCAAATCGGGAACTGATAAAAACCACTTATGTGATGGAACTGGTGATTGCAGCCGTAATTTTGCTGATGAGCCTGTGCCTGATTGTCATTTCCGTAATTATGCTGCGGTTTACCATTGTATTTACCGTAAACGAAGATTACAAAGAAATCGGGATTATGAAGGCCATTGGAATCCGTGACATTTCCATCCGCAGACTGTATATGGTGAAATATTTTGTTCTGGCGGCAGGAGGAGCTTTCTGCGGATTCGGAGCCAGCATTCCCTTCAGCCGAATACTCCTGCGGCAGGTAACGGAGAAAATTGTAATCGAAGAAGGGGGCAGCAACATTCTGTTTCAGCTTCTGGTCAGCATACTGATTGTGGCGGTGGTTGTACTGTTCGGTTACCGCAGTACCGGAAAAATCAGAAAATTCAGTCCCATGGACGCTATCCGCAGTGGGAATAACGGGGAGCGTTTTCAGAAAAAGGGTAAGTTCCGTCTGAAAAAATCCCATGTGAGAGCCACAACCTTTCTGGCCTGCAATGATGTGCTAAGTGAAATGAGAAAGTATATGGTGCTTCTTCTGACCAGTATGATTGGCGTCTGGCTGGTGGTTATGCCGGTGAATACCATCAATACCCTGAATTCCGACGGGATTGCCGCCTGGTTCGCATTGTCAGAATGTGATTTCTATCTGATGGACGAGGAAAAGGTGGCGGAACTGATGAGGGAAGGGGACAGGAAATCCTGGTACGGATATCTGGATGAGATAAAAGAGCGGCTGGAGCGGGACGGAATTTCCGTGGAGAAAACCTGCACGGAAGTGTATTTTAAACTGCGGGTCCGCAAAGGGGAACAGTCCTGCAAATCCTTTTCCATTCAGGGCCTTGGGACTTCCACAGACCAGTATTTTTACGACGAGGGAGAACCGCCTCTGTATGACAATGAAGTGGCAGTTACCCACAGAATAGCGGAGCAAATCGGGGCAGAGCTGGGAGATACCATCTATATTACCAGCGGAAATCAGGAAAAGCCTTATATTATCACAGCCCTTTACCAGTCCATGAACAATATGGGAGAAGGAATCCGGTTTACGGAATCCGCAGAACTGGATTACGCAGAGGCGGCAGGCGGATTCGGCGCTCAGGTTGTTCTGGAGCAGAAAACGGAACAGCCAGAACTGGAAAAAGTGATGAAGCGGGCAGAAAAATTATTCCCGGAAGCAAAGATTAAGACCACAAAAGAATTTATCGGCGATATGATTGGGCACATTGCAGGAAGGCTCGGCCCTCTGAAATTTATGGTTCTGACAGTGGTACTGGTCATCAATGTGCTGGTGGTGGTGCTCATGCAGAAAATGTTCCTGATTCGGGAGCGGGGAGAAATCGGAATGCTGAAATCCATTGGATTTTCCGACGAATCCCTGATTGGATGGCAGACCAAACGGATTATGCTGGTACTGTTTGCCGGAATTGTGCTGGGTACCCTGACCGGAACGCCTTTTTCCGAAATTACTTCCGGCAGAGTATTTCAGATGATGGGAGCAGAAAAAATTGAATTTGTGGTAAATCCGCTGGAAATCTATCTGCTGTATCCAATAGCATTGTTTGTGGTTACGGTGCTGGCCTGCGTCATCGCCATGAGGCGGGTAAAACGTATCTCTGTACAGGAAATGAATCATATTGAATAGAACAGGAGAAATGAAATGAGAGAAGCATTGTGCGTAAAAGATTTGTGTAAGACTTATATAACGAATAAAAGGCAGAATAATGTGCTGAAAAATGTAAATTTCACCATTGATGAAGGAGAGATGGTAGCGGTGATGGGGCCCTCCGGTTCCGGGAAATCCACCCTTTTGTACAGTGTGTCCGGCATGGACCGGCCCACTGCCGGAGAAGTGCTGCTGGGCGGGAAAAAAATTACGGATTTAAAGGAAAAAGAGCTGGCGCAGGTCAGGCTTGTCAGTATGGGATTTATTTTCCAGCAGATGTATATGCTGAAAAATCTTTCCATTATGGACAATATTCTGCTTCCGGCGTATCAGGCGGGAGACAAAAGCCGCACCCGGCAGGAAATCAACGAATACTGCCTTGGGCTTATGCGGAAACTGGGAATCAGCGATGTGGCGGAACAGGATATCACCGAGGTGTCCGGGGGACAGCTCCAGCGGGCGTGTATCTGCCGGAGCCTTATTAACCGGCCCCGAATACTTTTTGCAGATGAGCCTACGGGAGCTCTGAACCGCAGCGCGTCGGAGGATGTGATGAAGGAGCTGCATAAACTGAATCAGGAAGGGACCACCATTATGCTGGTGACCCATGACATGAAAGTAGCTGCAAAATGCAGCAGAGTGCTGTATATTGTAGATGGAAACATCAAAGGAGAACTTTACATGGAGGACAGTGGCAGTCAGGAGAAATTCCGGGAGCGGAGACTGAACAACTGGCTGCTGGAAATGGGCTGGTAAACAGGCAGGTGGTAATATGGCAGATATTATAGTGGTGGAAGATAACGAAGAACTGGGCACTCTGCTGTCGGATTTTCTGAAAGCAGAGGGATATGATGTGTATCTGGCCGTATCCGGGGAGGAAAGTCTGGAAATTTATGAGTCCGAAGGGGCGAAACTGGTAATTCTGGATTTGATGCTGCCGGGCATGGACGGATTCGGCGTGTGCAGCAGAATCCGGCACAAAGATAATACGCCCATTATTATTGTAAGCGCCAGAGGAGGAAAAGAAGATAAACTGAACGGTCTTTTGCAGGGAGCGGACGATTACATCGAAAAGCCCTATGACATTGATATTTTGCTGGCAAAGGTAAAGGGGATTTTTCAGAGAAGATATTCCTCGGACGAAATTCTGGAGGGCAATCTGCGTCTGGACAAACGGGGACGCCATATTTATCTGGAAGACCGGGAAATTCCCGCCACGGCCAGGGAATTTGACCTGTTGCTCTATCTGATGGAAAATAAGGGGAAGGCGGTTCCCAAAGAGGAACTGTTCTGTAAAATATGGGGCTTCGACAGCGAGAGTGAGCCCCAGACCCTGACGGTGCATATCCGGTGGCTGCGGGAAAAGCTGGAGAAAAATCCCAGAAAACCGGAACGGATTCTCACGGTCTGGGGTGTCGGCTATCGGTTTGAGTGAGAGGAGGGATAAGAGGACGGATTATGAAGAAAATGAATCAACTGCTGCTGGCTGCCCTGCTGGGCAGCCTTGCAGTGTTATGTCTGGTCAATTGGATATTGTTTCATGTGGAATTTTCCGGAGACAGCAGAGCATACCGGATTTCCCTGAACAGAGCGGAACATGCGCTGAGAGCATTTGAGCAGGAAAAAGGCCGGGCGCCGGAAAACCTGGAAGAACTGAATGGTTTTGCAGGAAAAGAAACCTGTCCTGAGGTTACAAAACTTCAGGTTCTGAAACATGGTATAAAAGCAGAAGATTTCCAGGGGAATGAGGAAACTCCCTATATAGTGACTGTTACAGAGTATGCCTGCTATAAAGTGTATTACTGCTTTGGAAATCCGGCCAGAGGCCCGGTGGTTTTGCTGGTGAACGGGGCCGCGGGCTGTTTCCTCCTGCTGGCCTGGGCTGTTCTTCTGTACGTCAGGCAGAAAATACTGCTGCCCTTTTTCCGGCTTTCCGGTCTGCCTTACCAGTTGTCCAAAGGGAATCTGACCATTCCTCTGAAGGAAAATAAAAACCGCTTTTTTGGAAAATTTATGTGGGGCATGGATGTGCTGCGGGAAAATCTGGAGGAGCATAAAAAGCGGGAACTGGAATTGCAGAAAGAGAAAAAACTGCTGCTGTTGTCCCTGTCCCATGATATCAAGACGCCTTTGAGCGCCATCCATCTCTATGCTCAGGCTTTGTGCCGGAACCTGTATCAGGAGGAAAGCAAAAAGCAGGAGATTGCCAGGAATATCAGGGAAAAGGCGGAGGAGATTGAGTCCTATGTGGGTGAGATTGTGAAAGCCTCCAATGAGGATTTCCTGGATTTTCAGGTGGAGAGCAGAGAATTTTATATCCGGGAGGCTTTGGGACAGATTCGCTCCTATTACCAGGAAAAGATGGCCCTGAATCAGGTGGAATTTATATGGGGCTCCTGTCCGGACTGCCTGGTCAGAGGTGATTTGGACCGTCTGGTGGAGGTGGTTCAGAATGTGGTGGAAAATGCCATAAAATATGGAGACGGGAGAAAAATTGAGATTTCTGCAAGCCGGGAGGAAGAAGAATACGCGGTTCTTATCCGCAATACCGGCTGTGAACTTTCCGGGAAAGACCTGCCCCATGTGTTTGACAGTTTTTTCCGGGGCAGCAATGTGGGTAAGAATCCCGGAAGCGGCCTTGGGCTGTATATCTGCCGCCAGCTTATGCACCTGATGGAAGGAGAAATTACTGCCGGAATCCGGGATTCGGACGGGGAAGTATGGATGGAAGTGTATATTGTGCTGCAACTGGCATGAAAGGCTGAAAAGAAACTGGCCATAAATCCGGGGAAAAGCAGTGATTCCGGAGAAAAATATGGGAAAATATTCACAGAAATCGGGAAAAGGGAAGCCGGAAAGGCGAAATCTGGCCCTGCTGACTTTTTTCTGTATGGGACTTTATTCCGGCGCCGAAAAAGACTACACTTGTGCCTGTAATGAAAAACCCCAAAAGGAGGATTTGTGTTATGAGTACAGGAAACAGATGGGAATTAAATAAAGAACTGGCGCAGATGTTAAAGGGCGGCGTTATTATGGATGTAACTACCCCGGAGCAGGCAAAGATTGCGGAGGAGGCGGGCGCCTGCGCGGTGATGGCCCTGGAACGGATTCCGGCGGATATCCGTGCGGCAGGCGGCGTGTCCAGAATGAGCGACCCCGGTATGATAAAGGGCATTCAGAATGCGGTATCCATTCCGGTGATGGCAAAATGCAGAATCGGCCATTTTGCAGAGGCACAGGTACTGGAGGCTATTGAAATCGACTATATTGACGAGAGCGAGGTACTGTCCCCGGCAGACGATGTGTACCATATTGATAAGACACAGTTTCAGGTGCCCTTTGTATGCGGGGCCAAAGACCTGGGGGAGGCTTTGAGAAGAATCAGCGAAGGCGCTTCCATGATACGGACCAAAGGGGAGCCGGGAACCGGGGATGTGGTACAGGCTGTGCGCCATATGCGTAAAATGAACGGCGAAATTGCCAGACTGGTCTCCATGCGGGAAGATGAGCTGTTTCAGGCAGCCAGAGAACTGATGGCGCCTTACCCGTTAGTAAAGCAGATTCACGAAACAGGAAAACTTCCGGTGGTGAATTTTGCGGCGGGCGGCGTTGCAACTCCGGCGGATGCAGCCCTTATGATGCAGCTCGGCGCAGAAGGGGTCTTTGTGGGCTCCGGTATTTTTAAATCGGGAAATCCTGCAAAGCGGGCAAATGCCATTGTAAAGGCAGTGGCCAACTATACCGATGGGCAGATGATTGTGGAGCTGTCGGAACATCTGGGCGAAGCAATGGTGGGCATCAATGCGCAGGAAATTGAACTGCTGATGGAAGAAAGGGGGAAATAGAATGCGGATTGCAGTGCTGGCGGTGCAGGGAGCCTTCACGGAGCATGAGCAGATACTCCGCAGTCTGGGGGCGGACTGTACGGAGCTCAGAAAAAGCAGCGATTTGGTCGGGACCTTTGACGGAATTGTTCTTCCGGGCGGAGAGAGCACCGTACAGGGCAGGCTGTTACGGGAACTGGGCATGTTTGAAATCCTGCAGGAAAAAATCCTCCATGGCCTGCCTGTTCTGGCCACCTGCGCCGGGCTGATTCTTCTGGCGGAGCAGCTTTCCGGCAGTGAAACTCCCTGGTTTGCCACCCTGCCGGTAACCGTCAGAAGAAATGCCTACGGCAGGCAGCTGGGCAGCTTTTCCGCCTCCGGAACAGTGCGGGGAATCCGGGAGGAAGAGCGGGAATTTCCGATGGAATTTATCCGGGCCCCTTATATTGTTTCCATCCGGAAAGGCGCGGAGCCCATTGCGGTGACGGATAGGCTGCCCGATGGCAGTCCCGGAGAAAATATCGTGGGCGTCCGCTACAAAAATCAAATAGGTCTGGCCTTTCATCCGGAACTGGCCGGCGATAAAAGATGCCATGAAATGTTCCTGTCTGTGTGCTGAACGCAGGCAGGAACATTTCGTTCGCGCGCCAAAAATGCGCTTGCACATTCTTTTTATAATAATTGTTGACAAATAATATTATATAGTATATAGTATTAAATATAAAATAGTAATATTTAAAAAATAGTAATGTACTGCAAACAATATTCTATGAGACAGAGCAATGGCTGCCATGGGATATTCGGAGGGTGTAATATTGAAAAACAGTAAGGAGTGATGGCATGGTATTTAACACAGGTGCAGCTCTTCTGGACGCAATTGTTCTGGCGGTTGTATGTAAGGAAGAGGAGGGCACGTATGGTTACAAAATCACCCAGGATGTACGACAGGCCATAGAGGTATCGGAATCTACTCTGTACCCGGTGCTGCGGCGCCTGCAGAAGGATGACTGTCTGGAGGTCTATGATGTGGAATGCGGCGGCAGGAACCGCAGATATTACAAAATAACGGACAAAGGGATGGCACAGTTGAATCTGTACCGGACAGAATGGGTAAATTATTCTTCTAAAATTACAATGTTATTTTCGGGAGGAGAGTCGGCATGAGCAGAGATGAATTTATGAGGCAGTTAGAGCGGCTGCTGGAAGATGTGGCAGAAGAGGAAAAAAGAGAGGCGTTATCTTTCTATCGAAGTTATTTTGAGGATGCAGGCGTGGAAAATGAAGCACAGATTCTGAAAGAACTGGAATCTCCGGAGAAGGTTGCCGCCATCATCAAGGCAGGCACCGGCATGGATGGAGCCGCAGGCACAGGCGAGTACACGGAGCGGGGATTTGAGGACAGCAGGTTTGAGCAGAAGCATCCGGTGGATATCCGGAAAAATACAAAGGAGCAGCAGTCCGGCTCCGGGCCATCCGGGCAGGAGTACGCCGGATATGAAGACAGAAATGAGTATGATTATGAAAACGCTTCTTTTGACAGCGGGAAAAGTTCATCCAACAGCGGAGACGGACGCTCCACTTACGGGGGACGTTCCACTGCGGAAATCCTTCTGATTGTAGTCCTTGCCATAGTGACCAGCCCCATATGGATTGGGATTGTGGGAGGAGTTGCCGGGGGTATTTTCGGTCTTGCTGTTTCCGTGGTATGTATTGCAGGTTCCTTTTATATTGCAGGCGGGGCGCTGGTTGGCGTTGGAATCGGCCAGATTATTACAGGCAGTATGGCAATCGGATTTGCCATGACGGGAGTGGGCCTGCTGCTGCTGGCAGTGGCAATTCTTGCAACTGTCCTCTGTGTCTGGGTATGCGGGAAGGTGATACCCTGGCTGTGCAGACTGGTTGGAAATGTGTGGAACAGAATATTTTCCGGAAGGGAGCGAAGAGCATGAAGAATTTTACAAAAGCGGCATTGATTATTGCATTGATTCTGGTGATACTGGGAAGTCTGCTGTGTGCGGTGGGAATGGGCATTGGCTTCCGGTTCTCAGAGTTCTGGAACCAGGTGGAGGCGGGAGAGTTCTCCATAGGCCCCATCCGTCATATTCCCTTTATCCGTTACGGGAGCAGTGATTTGGAATGGGATGACGACAGTATAGACTGGGATAGTGCCGATGAGGATGCATTTGATTTTTCCTGTGAGGATATTAAAAAAATCAAAATGGATGTGGACTACAGCGGTGTGAGGATTGTGGAAAATACGGATAGCAATCTGGTTCAAATGAATGTACAGTACCGCCGGGAAGACCACAGATATCAGGTTCAGGCTTACATGGATGGCAGTACCCTGAAAATTGAACATAAGGGCAGCGGGCGCATACGAAATTATGATTCCAGCCGGGTGACGCTGGAGCTTCCCAGGGAGCTGATGGAGCAGGTGCAGCTGAAAGAAATTGATTTGGAGCAGGGAAGAGGCTATATTTATATGGGAATGCCATTGACAGCGGAGAAAATAAGTATTAGTGTAGGAGCAGGGAAGTGTGAAACAGGCGAGAAGCTCACAGCGAAAAAGAAACTGTCCGTGAGCGTGGACGCAGGAGAAATCGAGCTGGGAGAGCTGGAAGCGGAAGAGCTGAAGCTGGAAGGCGGCGTGGGCACCCTTATCGCAGCCTTAATCCGGGCGGAAGAAATTGAAATAGAAGGCGGTGTGGGCACCATCGAAGTGGAGGCTGCCGGAAAAGAAAGGGACTACAGCTACGATATTGAGTGCGGGGTAGGAAGACTGGAAATCGGAGAGAATGAATATGGAGGCCTTTCTTCCAGCCGCAGTATTGAGAATCCGGGAAGTAAGAAAATGAAAATTGAATGCGGCGTGGGAGAGGTGGAGGTTTCTTTTCAGGAACTGTAAGTCTCCAGGCCAGGAAGCAGAAAATTATAATTTAATTGCAGAAAGAAGGAATGAATATGGAACCGAAAAGATTATTTAAATCCAGGAAAAACAGAGTAATTTGCGGTGTGTGCGGAGGTGTGGGAGAATACTTTAATATTGACCCTACGATTATCCGTCTGCTGTTTGTACTGCTGGGCTGTACCACAACCGGGATTATTGTGTATCTGGTTGCAGCAGTTATCATGCCGGAAGAAATGTAATCCGAAAGGCTTCGGCCGCAGCACGTGTCACAGTATTGAAAACAGCTTTAAAAGGAGACTGCCGCAAATTTTGCGGCAGTCTCCCTTGTTCTGCAGAAAATACGTCGTCACATCAGAACATACGGGTATTTTCTGTTTATGTATGGGATTATTTCGGTACATAGAGCATATCCACTTTCAGGATATGGTTGACCAGCCAGCTGGTCAGAAATCCCAGAAGTTCCTCTACGGTATCGTTCTGGCTGTTGAAGTCGTTGCCCAGAGTATCGGGATCGAATTCCATCAGCTTATCTTCAAATTTGCGGTGCATGGCCATGTGGTCTTCAATGGCGGCATAGTTTATGCTTCTCTGGTATTCCTCCTCATGGGCAAAGTGGGTTCTGGTATAGTTAATCAGCTCGGAAATCAGGTGAATCAGGCTGTCGGTTTTGTCCTGGATAAAATCATCGTTCAGTAACTGATAAGTCTCTTCTGCCAGTTCAAACAGCCTGGTGTGTTCCTGGTCGATGGCTGCAATACCAGTATAGTATTCCGGTTTCATTTCGTACATAATTTCATCTCCTTGACATAATGTTATGGCTGACGGAATTTCAGTTTGCAGACAGAATCCGGTCAGCGCCAATTCTTATTTTACTTCCATTTCCTGTAAGAATCAAGACGTGAAATTGAAAAATAAAGTATTTTATGGTAGTATGGTTTGGAAAGAATTTTTACGGGAGGAAAAAGATGGATAAATCTGAGATAAATACGTGCGAAGAAGTTTCAAAACGTCCTGAGAAAAAATCAGGAGGAAGCAAATTTTTGCTCCTGTTTCTGGTGATTTTTGTGCTGATTTTCGCGGTCACAGGCACGGGCATGATTTATTCGGCCCACAGGAAGGAGAAAATCTGCAGCGCAACGGCAGAGGGCGTTGTGGTCAGATACAGGGAATACACCCGCAACAATCATTCTCATGAGTACAGCCCTGTGGTGGAATACCGGGTGGGAAACAAGATTCTCACAGGGGAAACCAATGTATGGATGAGCGGCAGAAACTTCGAAGAAGGCGTTTATGTTGAGATTGGTTATAATCCCGAAAATCCGGAAGAATTTTATATCAGAAATTATGATTTGAAAACCACATACGGTATGGGAATGATTTTTCTGGCTGTCAGTGCGGGAATCACCCTTATTTCCATTTTGCTCCTGGTATTGAGAAGAATACATATGGAAGAAAAAAGGAAGGGGAACATACAGGCGGCGGTTCTGATTGGAGGAAGTGTTTTATTTATAGCCCTGGTATTTGTTTTTCTGGCCGGGCCTGTGATTACCTTATATATATTTGGGGGAATGGGGCTTTTTGTCCTGTTCGGGAGCCTCTGGAATAAGCGAAAAAGTAAAAAATAGCGGAGTAACAGAGAAGAACTGCTGCAAAACCAGGCAATCCGCTCGCGCGCGGAGAATGCGCTGTGCGCATTCTTTTTTATTTGATTTCCGCTCTTTTATAAATCACGTACAGTACCGGAGGCAGGACGGCGCAGGCTGCCAGATAAACGGTCAGCAGCACAGGCACAGAATTGTGAATGGTTCCGCCGATTTCGCACAGCACAAAATATCTCAGGTGGATATAGATTTCCAGGAGCTGGTCCGGGAAAAAGGAACACAGTCCGGGCAGGGTAATAATCCTGCTTAAAAAGGGAAACAGGCACAGCAGGATAAAGGGAACGATAATTGCGAGAACCGTGGAATGGGTTTTGGCAGAAACAATCATGGCCAGCAGGGAGGAAAACAGCGTGCCGATGTATCCGCCTGCCAGAATCAGAAGATAAGCCTGCCGGAACGTGATATTGTAGCTGCTTCTCCACATGTCAAACTGGATGGGGCAGCTCCCTCCGTCCGTGCCCAACAGCAGCAGGACAATAAAGGTGTACAGAAAGGTAAACGCCAGGTACAGTCCGGTGGCAACCAGAAATCCGGCCTCCATTTTGGCAAGAATGGCTTTGTTTCTTCCCAGTCTGCTGGAAAAGAAAATGGAGTCTGCTTTTAACTGGAATTCATCGGAAAAGATACCGGACACGAAAAATCCGATGGCCAGAGCCAGAATCAGCAGGAAGGTGGAACTGTTTTTCAGCAGCACTTCCCAGTTGATTTCATATTCGTAGTAAAAAGGGGTTTCAAGATCCTGATATTTTTTGATGAGGAACTCTTTTTCCTTATCGGTGAAGGTTTCTTCTCCCGATTCCAGCCATTGTTTCAGGGAGGCGATTCTCTGCTGATACAGACCGGTTACTTCTTCCTGACTTACCCGGTCCGCCCGGTAATAGTCATAGTCGTTAAATTCAGAAAATGTACTGCTAATCAGTTCTGTTAAGGTGGAAAACCCCTGCTTTCTGGCATATGCCTTATCCTGTTCTTCATAATCGTCAGATAACGCTTCCGGGCTGCTGTTGACGGTACTGTTCTCCCGGATGACTTTTTTCAGCATATCTTCCGTGAGGAGGCCCGCCCACTGATTCTGTGCGTCCCGGATTTTCCTGGCAGCGGCAGCTCCGGTGTATACCTGTTTCTGTCCCTGGTCATATGCGATATATTCCACATTGTTAATGGTCAGTATGCTGACGATAACCAGTGCCCCGGTCAGAACCAGCAATGCCATTTTACTGATGGATTTGGAAAATATTTTTTTCATTTCAAATAAAATCATGCTTCTTCACCAACCTTTTCTCCGAAATAATATAAAAATACATCCTCCAGGGAGGGCTCTGCCGGGACTGCATTCGGAAAAGGTATTTCCGGTGAAATAATCCGAAGCAGAGCTCCCTGGGGTTCCGATTTCATATTGGATACTTTGTACTGTTTCATGGCTTCTGAAATTCGGGCGTGTTCCACCCGGCAGTGCCAGACTTTTTCCGGCATGGACTCCAGCACCTCCTGAGCAGTGCCTTCCTGCACCAGAGTACCGTCTTTCATCAGCCAGATTTTGTTTGCAATGTACTCAATGTCTGAAACAATATGGGTGGACAGCAGTACCAGACGTTCCTCCGAGAGTTCGCTGATTAAATTCCGGAACCGGATTCGCTCATTGGGGTCGAGGCCTGCGGTGGGTTCGTCCAGTACCAGAATTTTCGGGTCGTTTAACATTGCCTGGGCTATTCCGGCCCGGCGCTTCATGCCGCCGGACAGCTTTTTCATTTTGCGGCCGGCAGCCTTTGTAAGGCCCACCTGGGGAATCAGTTCCCGTACTCTTTTTTTTGCCAGTTCAGGCCGGATTCCCTTGATGGCCGCAATGTACAGAAGATAGTCCTGTACGGTAAATTCCGGATAGAATCCGAAATCCTGAGGCAGATAGCCCAGCAGCTTCCGGTATTCTCCGTCCATTTTGAAAATATCTTTTCCGTCGCAGCAGATACTGCCGCCGGTGGGCCGCAGCAACGTGCATAACATGCGCATTAATGTGGTTTTTCCCGCACCGTTTACGCCCAGGAGGCCGTATACCCCGTTGGACATGGTAAGGTTCATATGATCTACAGCCGTAAAGCTGCCGAATGTTTTTGTCAGGTTATTCAGTTCCAGTTCCATAGTATTCCTCCGTTTTTTACAAAAAATATTCTGTTATGCCAGAACGTACAGAAAGGCAGGCAGTTTCCGGCAGATGCAGGTGTTCAGCCTTCACTCCGGAATTTCCAGGTATTCATCGCAGAAGTCAAGGGTTCGTATTACCGTCAGACATAAGAGCAGCAGGGAAGCTCCGAAAATTCCGGCCCATGCAGGCAGTGAAATCATGCGGTAAACCTGCTCATTTAAAGTGATTAGCAGCCACAGGGCGCTCCACAGCACAGACAGAACAATGGCAGAAGATTCCGTTACTTTATGTCTGCTGCTTAAGGTGCCAAAGCAGATGGCGGAAGTGACGGTTACCGGCAGCAGAAACTGAATCAGCAACTGTTCAGGAGGGAACCGGAGTCCAAGGACTGCCGTACCGCCGAACAGGGTGAGCAGCAAAATGTCCGCAATGCCGAACAGCAGTATTCTGGCTGCATAAATCTGCCGCAGGGAGTAAAGAGCAGCTTTTTCGATTTCCATACTCTGGCAGGAACGGTTTTTCCAGAGTTCCGGTATGGTGAGAATGGAAAATAAAGTGGAACATACGGCCATTCCCCGCTGAATCTGGTTTTCCTCCCAGGGAGAGGCCAGCATGGCTCCTGCCGCACATAAAAGTAAAAACTGAAGCAGCCACCATCGTTTCCGGATGAGTTTTAGCTGTATCCGCAGAAATTCACCGGGGGACAGCAGGAGTTCCTGCCGGGCTTCATAAAAGGCATATGCTGATTTTTGAATGGTTTCTGATATTTTTTCTTCCGCCGGCGCCGGGCGGTACAGTTTCTGACAGGATTTGAACTGTTCTTCCAGATTCATGGATATCCTCCTTTCCTGAGCAGCTGTTCCAGCCGGATTTTTGCCTGCCGCAGGCGGTATTTCACCAGCGGAAGCCCTACGTTCAGAATGTCTGCAATTTCCGTCATTTTCAGTTCCTGAAAATAATAGAGAATGATTACTTCTCTGAATGCTTCCGGGAGCTGCTGCAATGCCTGGTCTACCGTCAATTTGTCTATTACATGTTCTGTTTCTTCTGAATCCGGTGAAAAGACGCTGTTCAGTTCGGTATCTTCCAGGGGAATTTCCCTTTTCTTTCTGTAAAAGTCTCTGCACAGGTTCCCGGCAATGGTGTACAGGTAATTTTTAGCCTTTCCTCTGTGGTGGTAGGAGGCTGCGTGTTTGAAAAACCGTATAAAGGTTTCCTGGGTCAGATCTTCCGCGTCTCTCTGGTCCGCGCAGTGGTATTTGCAGTAGGCCAGGATTTCCGGATAGTATTTTCGGACGAAACCGTCGAATGCGGTTTCATCGCCCTGTTTTATTTTTCGGATGAAAAGAAAATCAGCATCCACGGAAGCCTCCTTTGTGATTGAAAGTCAAACGTTTTCCCTTCTGTTAAGTATAACGAATCAGAAAGGGAAAAGGACAGGGAAATGTTATCGTGCATGGAAGCAGAATATACGAGTATACGGCTTGCGGAATTTGTAACAGGGGAATCCGCCAGCTATTTTGATTTTGCAGCACTTTGTGATATGCATCCTTATATTTTTCAGGATATTTATGAATGGGTAGAATTATTTTCAAAATATTTAGCTGAGCTTTGGAAAGTACATCCATATCGGGAGTGGAAGAACAGTATAGGGAAAAGGAATATAAAGTTAAATGCATAGAGAATTTTTGAAATAAAAAAGATTGATTTTTTTTAATTATAAATTTTGTTGAAAAAGAAAAGCAGAACTCAATAACGAATGGACAGGCTCCAAAGCCATATTTAAGGGGCGTATATCATTCATCAGCTTCAACGCATTTAATCGGCCCCAGGGAAACAAGTATGCTGACGGTATCCTTGATGCCGCACATATAAGAGATGTCGGCGTAGCGTTGGCTGGATGATAAGGTACATGCAATATAATCGTTTATGAGCTTTCTCTGCTCTTTGGTTAAATCAAGATTCTCATACTGCCGCTCCAATTCATGCTCATCCCTGCGGTCATTGAGGTAGGTTTCATCTGCCCACGTTAATGCATCCCTGCTGCGATCCATGAAATTCCCCATGCCTTTTTAATTAAGTCTTCAATCAGCTTATTCATTTGCGTCTCCTTTCGATGGTTTATTTCACAAATGCACCTGTGTTCTTTTTTTCGCAGACTGTAAAAGGGCGATAAAAAAGGCGTAAAAAAAACAGACTACCCGGCTGAAAATCAGGACGTCCCTGTCTTTACAGATGTTGATGGTATTGGTAACTGCTTCCCTGGTTCGTCCATATAATTTCACCGGTTCGTCATATACTTTTGTAAAAGTGACATACTGGCTGATAATATCGTTGTATCAATGCCCGGATAATGATATTCATCGTCCACGTGGTCTGAGCCTCCGTCAAAATCATAATTTTGTCCCCTGCTGTGAAGCCCAAATCATTATAGCAGGCATCCACTAATATGTTTTTAATTGTGATGTCCTTCAGTTCATCTTCCATGGTTTCTGTATCTTCCGGGTGGAGCGCCCGGTATAGCTCTATCAGGTATTTTTTATCCTGAAATAAATTCGTAAAAAGGCTGTTTTTAATTGTATATTTTGCAATATCTGTTTTTCCATTCCTTCTTCCTTTCATCCCCGCCTTTCCAGCGGGGAAATAATCAGGTGTCATCCTGGTTTCATTATACAAAAAAACCATCCTATATTCAAGGGTGATTCCTCATTGGTTTGTTGGATAATGCCGTTTCAAATCCTGACACATTTTTCGTCAGTGACACAATTTCTGACACTAATTTTTTGTAAATTTACGCTTTTTTATGAGAGAAGATGAAAAGACAGAATGCCGGAAATCCCCAGAAACAGGCACTTAAGGCATTCTGCATAGACAAATGAAAGCCACACCATAATAAGTATCGGGTATCGTGCCCATGATTTTGTGCCGGTATGGGGCGAAAGGAAAAAAATGCCTGAAAGTGCAGATAAAATACCTCTCGGAAATGCCCTTTGAATGCCATTACTATCTGAAACCGGAGAAAAAAGAAATGTTACGGAACGTATGTTATCCGGCCTCCGGAGACAGTTCTGAGCCGGCCATCTGCTGGTTTGTGCAGAAGGACAGATACGTTCAGACAGAGGAAGCAGGGCTGCCGGACTGGCTGCAATTCCGGGAGGAAAAGATAATGCTGTTTTAAAGGCTGCTGTCATGAAAGACAGGAATATCAGAGAACGGGAATATGGAGGAAACAGAAATGGAGGGAACGGGAATGGAACTGACGCATTTTGATGAAAATGGAACAGCGGTGATGGTGGATGTAACAGATAAAGACGTCACGGTAAGAACTGCAGAGGCAGCAGGAAAGATTGCAGTAAATCAGGCCGTATATCATGCCATTGAAGCAGGGACCGTGGAAAAGGGGGACGTCCCTGGTGTGGCGGCCACAGCGGGAATTATGGCAGCAAAGAAAACAGCGGAGCTGATTCCCATGTGCCATATCCTTCCCCTGACAAACTGCAGGATTCAGTTTGAAAAAAACAGTGAAAAGAGAGAAATCTACTGTTATTGCACCGTCAAAGTAACCGGAAAAACCGGAGTGGAAATGGAGGCTCTGACCGGGGCCAGCATTGCTCTTCTGACCATTTACGATATGTGTAAGGCGCTGGACAGACATATGAAAATCGGAGATATTTATCTGCTGGATAAAACCGGAGGGAAGAGCAGATTCCACAGGCAGGAGCCTTTTTGATGAGAGCAGATTTCACAGGCCCTGGGGGCTTTGTTATTCGATTGTATGACATATGGCCCTGGGGCTTTGCTATTCGATTGCATGACATATGGCCCTGGGGGCTTTGTCATCCGACTGCATGACATATGGCCCCGCGGGCTTTTGTCTTATTCTGTCAGAAATCCCGCCGCCAGTTCCTGAAGCTGTGCGGCTGTCTCAGGCTCCAGTTCTCCCGTATAGCTGCAGCCCACGGGAGATTCCCGGAAAATTACCGCATAAGCAGTACATGCTGCAAGATAGGAGCCTTCCGGTGACGGGTGCATACCGTCTTCCGCCCAGAGTTCTGTCTGAGGATATTGATCCAGACAGCGCATGAACCCGATTCCGCCCGGAATCAGAAGGCTGTCCAGACGTTCAGCTACTGCCATGGTGTTCTGAGCCAGAGCAGACTGTACCAGTTCGGGCCCCATGATACTGGCGCCCTCTTTGGGAGTCCAGGTCATAAGCAGTGCGGTCTGTCCTCCGGCGGCGCGGATTTTTTCATCCAGAGCTGCGGCGGCGGGAAGCATGTTCTCTTCCGCATAAGCGAATGCATCGTTGGTATTCTCCTGCAAAATCACGAAATCCCAGTGTTCTTCCGTCAGCTTCTGATGCAGGGCTGCGCCCAGTTCATCAGAAGTATCTGCAAACTGTGTCAGGGTGTAATAGCCTTCGGAAAGTTCCTGTACCTCGCACTGGCGGCCCATGCCTCTGACTACTTCCCCGAACATGGCGGGCAAATCATTGGTAAAGGTATGGCTGTTGCCTGCAAACAGAATGCGGGGATTTTCTCCTGCCGCCGGGTCAGGAACCTTTAAATCCAGGGTCTGGCTGAAGTCAAAATCTTCTTCTGACGAATCAGAATCTTTCTGTGGCGGAGTTTCAGAATCTGCGCTTTCGGAGGGCGGTTCTTCCGGAGCTTCAGATTTGTCCGTTTCTTCTGAAACTTCCGGGCCGGAAGTTTCATCTGTGGACGGTTCGGTGGAAGCAGAAGTGTTCTCCGGAGCAGAACAGCCTCCCGCAAACAGCAAAAAGGCCAGCAGGAGAGCGCACAGAATCATCGGAGTTCTGTTCCGGCGTTTTCTGAAAGAGATGATGTTTTCGTTGAAAATGTCATTGTTCATGAGTTTCTTCACCTTTCTTATAAATATAATTAATAGGCATTTGCGAAACACCAGAACCCACATAAATACGGGATTCTCTTTGTTACAAAATAAAACAACTCCTCACTGGTTTGTGGTAAAATTGAGATGCCGAGTAACAATCAACCATATCCACCAGTAAAGGAGTTGTACCTACATGATAACATACAAACAGCTCTCTTTGGCAGATATTTTTACCGATTGCCAAAATAAATTTGATAATGATAAATATCAGTTCCCTGCACT
>CATLIX010000039.1 GCA_949959185.1 uncultured Eubacterium sp.
GTTGGAAAAAAATCTGATTCCCCGGTGCGTCTGTTTTTCTTTCCCGTCCTCTGCTGTCTGCGTCTGTTTTTCTTTCCCGTCCTCTGCTATCTGTATCTGTTTTTCTTTCCCGTCCTCTGTTGTCTGTATCTGTTTTTCTTCCGTATCATTCTCCTGATTTTCACTGGCAGCCTTCTCATCTTCTCTGAGCATTAGCTCCACCAATTCTTTCTTCTTCAATCCGGAAAGATGTCTCAGACCTCTTGCTTTCGCCACCTCCCGCAATACCGTTACTGATAAACTCTCATACTTTTCTCTCATTTCTTTCTCCTTTTGACTGCCATTATTTGGGAATCTCTGTCAGACCAGACAATGATTTTACTCCGCAGCAGAACTTGCAAAGCAAATTTCAATAAGCTACATTATACACTATCTTTTTCCAAATAGGAAGTCCTTTTTTCTTGATTTGTATTTTTTTTCATGCTATGCTAAAAGGACTGAACAAAATGGGAATTTAAAGAAAGAAAAGGAGCGGTTCATTATGACAACCAGTGAAAAAGCAGTTTTTTTACATAAAGAATGGAACGGCAAAATCGAAACCATTTCCAAATCTCCGGTAAAAAACAGAGAAGATCTGGCTATTGCCTATACCCCAGGGGTGGCGGAGCCATGCAAACTGATTGCAGAACATCAGGAAGATGCTTATATCTACACTATGAAAGCCAATACCGTAGCTGTTATTTCAGACGGAAGCGCTGTCCTCGGACTTGGAAATATCGGCCCTTATGCCGCCATGCCGGTTATGGAGGGAAAATGCGTCCTGTTTAAGGAATTCGGCGGTATCAATGCGGTTCCCATCTGCCTGGATACCCAGGATACGGAAGAAATCATCAAAACCGTCACTCACCTGGCTCCCGGTTTTGGCGGCATTAATCTGGAAGATATCTCTGCTCCCCGCTGTTTTGAAATAGAGGAACGTCTGAAAGAGACATTGTCCATCCCTGTATTTCATGACGATCAGCACGGGACAGCTATTGTAGTTCTTGCAGGCATTATCAACGCCCTGAAAGTGACAGGAAAGAAAAAAGAACATTGCCGGGTGGTGGTAAACGGCGCAGGCTCCGCAGGAATCGCCATTTCCAGACTGCTGCTGACGTATGGATTCAAACATCTGACCATGTGCGACCGCCACGGAATCATCCACACAGATTATCCGGATTTAAACTGGATGCAGCAGAAGATGACAGAACTCACCAATCTGGAAGGAAAAACCGGCACACTGGCAGACGCCCTGACGGGAGCGGACATTTTTGTCGGGGTTTCTGCTCCCGGTATCGTTACACAGGAAATGGTTGCTTCCATGAACCATGACGCTATTATATTTGCCATGGCCAACCCGGTACCGGAAATCATGCCTGATCTGGCCAAAGCTGCCGGAGCAAAAGTCGTGGGCACTGGCCGCAGCGATTTTCCCAATCAGGTGAACAATGTGGTGGCGTTTCCGGGCATTTTCAAGGGAGCGCTGGAAGGCCGGGCTTCTCAGATTACCGAAGAAATGAAACTGGCCGCTGCCATTGCCATTGCAGACCTTGTGCCAGAAGACCAGCTCAGTGAAGATTTCATTATGCCGGAAGCCTTTGACCCGCGGGTTGCTCAGGCAGTCAGCCAGGCAGTGAAATCTCATATTTCCAGGTAACACCATGTTCTGGGATGAAAAACGTTACTACTCCCTGGACTGCTATCTCAAACGTACGTTTGGCGAAAAAGTCTATCGTCTGGCTTTAAACGGCGGAATGACCTGTCCCAACCGGGACGGCAGGGTGGGCGAAAGGGGCTGCATTTTCTGCAGTACTGCAGGAAGCGGGGATTTTGCCCAGAAAGGCTGCCTTCCTGTTAAAAAGCAATTAGCTGCTGCCAAAAAACAGATTCAGGAAAAACGGAACTGCCGGAAATTCATCGCCTATTTTCAGGCCTACACCAATACTTACGCCCCGGCGGAATATCTGCGGCAGATTTTTACGGAAGCCATCTCCGACCCGGACGTGGTCATCCTGTCCGTTGCCACCCGGCCGGACTGCCTGTCAGAAGAAATCCTGGACCTGCTGGATGAATTAAACCGGCAGAAGCCGGTTTGGATTGAACTGGGACTGCAGACCATCCATCCACAGACCAGCCGCTTTATCCGCAGCGGATTTACTCTGGAGTGTTTTCACCAGGCAGTACAGCAGCTTACCAGACGCCGGATTCCTGTTATCGTCCATGTGATTCTGGGCCTTCCCGGCGAAACCGGAGCGCAGATGCTGGAGACGGTTTCCCATGTGGGGCACCTGCCTGTTTTCGGTATCAAGCTGCAGCTTTTGCATGTGCTGTCCGATACTGACCTCGGCGTTTTATACCGGAAGCATCCCTTTCCGCTTTTTTCTCAGGAAGAATACTGTGAAATGATTGCCAACTGCCTGGAAATTCTGCCGGAAACCATGACCATACACCGGCTCACCGGAGACGGACCCAAACATCTGCTGATTGCTCCTGAATGGAGCAGCGCCAAACGCAGCGTTCTGAATCAGATTCAGAAAACTTTAAAATGCCGGGATACCTGGCAGGGAAAATATTACGTTCCAAATTCATAAGGAGTGATAAAAATGGCAGACGCCCTGACTCAATACAAACTGATTGTGTTATACATGCTGGACCATGTGGATTTCCCGCTGACCAACACACAGATTTCCAACTTCGTCCTGGAAAATGAATATACCACTTATTTTACCATCCAGCAGGCCATCAGCGAACTGACCAGCGCAGAACTGGTACAGCCGGAATCCACCCACAACAACACCTGTTATCACATTACTCCTGCCGGAAGGGAGACCCTTTCCTATTTTCCGGACAAAATATCCGACGCCATCAAGACGGACGTACTCTCTTATTTTGCAGAAAATAAAATCCGGCTGAAACAGGAAATTTCTGTCCTGGCAGATTACGATAAAACCACGTTTCAGGAATATGCGGTCCGCTGCCGTATCAGAGAAAAGGAACGTTCTCTGATTGATCTGACCATCACAGTCCGAACAAGAGAACAGGCGGAAGCAGTCTGCGCCAACTGGAAAAAGCAGAATGAAGAAGTGTATGGTTATCTGATGGATTTACTTATGAAATAGAAGTGCAAAGGGGATTCACATTTTGGCGCGCGAGCGGATTGCGCAGCAATAGATTTCCTCTCCGCGAGCTGCGCATCCCGCCCGGAGGGCTTTATCTATAGGGAATCCATATGATTTATCACTTCACAGTGACACGGTATTTCCTATAAGATAAAATAAAAACCCCCGCGGAACTCCGCGGGGATTCTGCTTTTCTGAGAATTATTGTTCCTCATTATCCAGAAATCGCATTCTGTGATCTTCAGCACCTTCCTGGAAAGCTGCAAATCCTGTTCTCTCCAGATTATTCAGTTCACGGTAACATTTCTGACAAAGGTGCCCGAACGTGATTGGCGTTCCGCAATGGGCGCAATGGAGGGAATCGAGCTTTTCTTCTTCTTCCTTATACTCAATCCTTCCTTCCGTAATCCACTTCTTAACCAGTCTCCGCGGAATATTAAAATATTCCGCCACCTGATATTCCGTTACATCCCCGGCACGGATATACTCCTTCACCTCAGAAAACAACTGATTCTCTTTACAGGCGGGACACAGTTCGTCTTCATAATCCAGTGGAAGGGCGCCACGGCATATTGAACAAAATTTTACATTTTCAAATAATAATGCTCGTTCCATAAAAACCACTTCCTTCACTTGTATTTTTGTAATTTTGGCCTGCCAGTCCGCCAGAGGCAGCCATATCTGTCCGATTATGCTGCAATAATTCCACAGCAGTATCCTCTTTTATTATATCATTTTCAATATCATTCTTCTACTGTTTTCTGATATTTTTCCGTATACTGTAACCAAAGGTTCCAAGCGCATGGTTCAGGTCAAAATACGTTCCATGAGAATATGCCACAGGTTCCGCCTGTTCCAGATGAAAAGCCCCTTTTTCATCTATATAAATTTCTGACACATGAACTGCCACAACTTCTGCCAGAAACATATGATGGGAACCAAGGGGCATACATTCTGTTATTCTGCACTCAATGTTCACCGGACTTTCCCCTATCAGAGGCGGGACAACTTCTGCCGCCTTCTGCCTTGTCAGACGCAGTTCCTGAAATTTGTCCACTTCCCTGCCGGATTTCACACCGCAGTAGTCTGCGGCAAATGCCAGTTCTCTGGTGGTCAGATTTATTACAAACTCGCCGGTTTCCTGCAGCATATGGTAGGAATACCGCTCCGGACGAACAGAAATATATGCAATAGGAGGATTGGTACATATCGTTCCTGTCCAGGCTACGGTAATAATGTTGTCCCTTCCCTGTCTGTCTGACACGGTCACCATTACCGCCGGAACCGGATAAATCATATTACCTGGCTTCCACTGCTGCTTTTTCTGAACAGTGTTATGTAATGCCGGGCTTCCGGCCTTTGGCTGATTTTTTGCCGCCCTTTTTCCCATGGTTTTCCGTTGTTTTTTCTTCACAGATTTCCCGCTGTTCATGATTTTATTTCTCCTGCAGAGTGAGCATAAGAGCCGGAATCAGCTGCTTCTTTCTGGACACCACGCCTTTCAGCCACAGGCTGTCTCCCCGGTCGGCTGCATGGCCATGGAAGGCTTTCCAGGCAGTTTCCTTTGCAGAATCACCTACAAAAATAAGTTCTGAACTTTCTTCCAGAATATTGGTAAGCATTACATAAATCATATCCAGTTTCCGCTCATGGCGTACCTGCTGAATATAAGGCAGCAGCTTTTTCTTCACTTCCTGCAGTTCTTCATCACTCATGGCGCTTAACTGACCCACGCCAAATTCCATTTCTTCAGTGGAAAAGGTTTTAAAATCCTGATTTAAAATCTCATCGGCTGTTTTCGCCTTAAAGTTGCTTCCCGCCTGGAACATACCTTTTGCATGTTCTTCAATTCCGATTCCCGCAATATCTGCCAGGGCTTCCGCAGCCATTCTGTCCATCTGCGTACAGGTGGGGGAACGGAACATCAGCGTATCGGAAATAATCGCGGAACATAAAAGCCCTGCAATCTGTTTCGGAATCACCACGCCATGCTCCTGATACATCTGGTAAATAATCGTGGAGGTACAGCCCAGCGGCTGATTACGGAAAAATACAGGGGAAATGGTTTCCAGGCTTCCCAGTCTGTGATGGTCGATGATTTCCAGTATTTCCGCCTCGTCTACCCCTTCTACCGCCTGGGTTTTCTCATTATGGTCCACCAGAATAATCTGCTTCCGCTTCATATTCAGCAAATTCCTGCGGGAAATCATCCCCATATATTTTCCTTCTTCATCCAGAACCGGAAAATCCCTGTGCCGCTCTCTGGACATGATTTCTCTTACATCATCCACATATTCTTCCATTTCAAAGGTTACCAGGTTCTCCCGGCGCATAAAATATTTCACCGGCATACTCTGGTTAATCAGTCTGGCCACCGTATAGGTGTCGTACGGCGTGGTAATAATCACACAGCCCCTGTCCTCTGCCAGCTTCTGTATGGTTTTGGACACTTTGGCATCGGAACAGACAATAAGACAGCTTGCATTCATTTCAATGGCGCAGAGCTGAACCTCATACCGGTTCCCCAGGATTACCATATCATCATCCTCGATATATTCTTCCATCAGCTCAGGACTTTCTGTGGCTGCCACTACTTTTCCCCTGATAAAATATCCATGGGCATTTCCCACAAACACTTCTCCTTCCAGGGTTTCCGCAATATTTTTATACTGAGTCCTGGCTTTGGCCAGTATCCGGTTATCATACACATCCATGTAGGATGTGGCAATATCTCCTGTGATAATCAGTCCTTCCAGCAGCCCGCTCTGACTTATAATGGGAAGCGTCACCACATTCTGGGCTTTCATGGTCTCCCAGGCCGTTTTCAGAGAAATGTGGCTGCTGATTCCTGACGCTTTGCGGATTTCAATATCTTTTACCTGGGCTCCCACATCCGACACATACTCCGGCACAGGGACCTGAAAGTAATCCAGCACATATTTGCTTTCTTCATTGATTCGTCCGGCACGTCTGGCCTCATATCTGGCATTTCCAATTTTATTTTTCAAATCCGCATAGGCAATGGCCGCGCAGACAGAATCGGTATCCGGGTTTTTATGCCCGATGACCCATATACTTTTTTCCTGTTCCATTCAGTTCCCTCACTGCTGTTTTCTAAAAAACTCCAAGCAAATGTGCCGCAATCCCGGCAACTCCTGCAAGATTTACTGCTGTCAGAACCAGTATTGCCTTAAAATATCCCTTTACAGCGTTCATGCTGCTCCGACCAAGCTCGACAGTCTCTGTTTTCTTCTCCAGTTCTTCAATCAATGTCTGAACATTACGGTAACATTTCACATTCTCGCTGTGAACCTTTTCACTGAGTTCAGCCTTCACATCATCCAGTTTATCCGCAACTCCGCTTTGCGTAAGCTCTGTGATTTTTGCAATCTCTCCGTTTACCTCTTCCAGCTTCGCAGAAAGTTCTTTCCGGGCAAATTCTGTCAGGCCGGAAAAATCTGCCTTCGTATCATCCAGCCTGCCTGTCAGGTCTGCTTTTGTTTCCTCCAGTCTGCCTGTGAACTCCGCCTTTGTTTCCTCCAGTCTGCCTGTCAGGTCTGCCATCAGTGTTTTCAGAGTTCCTGTCTGTTCATCAAACTTCCGTTCCACCTGATCTGGAATATGCTGCAGCCGCTTATCCACTGCCTCGGACATATTCCCCACTCTCAAATCCACCACCTGGGACATGTCATGCATTTTCTGTCCCACCAGTTCCGAAATGTTCTGCATTTTTTTGTCCACTGTACCGGACATATCCTGCATATTCTGTTTTACGGTTTCGGTAACCTCGCTCAGCCGACAGTCTGTGGTTTCGGATGCATTCTGCATATTTGTTCCCACCGCAGCGGTAATTTCCTCCAGTTTCCGGTCTACCGTTCCGGCAATTTCTTCCAGCTTCCGGTCTGCTGTCCCTGACAGGTTATCCAGCTTCCGGTCTACTGTTCCGGTAACTTCTCCCAGCTTCCGGTCTACTGTTCCGGTAACTTCTTCCAGCCTCCGGTCTGCTGTCCTGGTAACTTCCTCCAGCTTCTGCTCCATATGCTCAGAATTCTGTCTCATGTTCTGTTCCATGGCTGCAATTCCCTGCCGGGAAGTATTATCCAGTTCTTCCATCTGACCGGAAATTTTTTCATCCAGTATATTAATCTCCGAATGGATGGTTTCATCCATTACTTTAATCTGTCTGTCAATTCTGGCAATCAGAGTGTCAATCTGCCTGTGCACTGCCTGCACCAGCAAATCTGCTTCCTGCTGCTGTTCCTCCAGTACCTGCTGAAGCTGCTTCGCCTGTTCTTCCCGTTCTTCCAGTACCCCCTGAAGTTCATCCACTTTATTCTCCTTGGTCACCAGAATGGTCTGGAGCTGTTTTGCTTTCTCCTTAAATTCATCAATCTGTTTTAATAAAAAATCATCCTGCTGCATTCTGCTCAGTATTTTCTCCCGTTCCGGATCCTGCTCTCTGATTTTTGTCTGCTTCTGTAACTTATCCATAATGTTTCCCATTCTTTCCTCCTGTACTAAGATTCCGTATGCCGAAAGGACTGCACCGACGGCTCAGGCGAAGAATCCTGTACCGCAGGATTCTTTTTTACATTGTAGCATTTCATATACTCTTTTGCAAGGAATTGATTTATACAGGTGTGTTTTGCAAACGACGAGGGCTGAACGGTTACCTTCCGTCCGCTACGGTATGTAATTCTGTATCTGGTCCTTATATTTGTCATACAGTCCCTGCAGTTCCTGCCTGTCTTCTTCACTTATCTGGCCTTCTGCCAGATTTCTGAGTCCCCCCGCATCTCCGCTGGCCGCCATATCCGCCGCCTGTCTGATATTTTCCGGAGAAATATACTTTTCTGCAATTTCCGTTACTTTTTGTATATCTTCCTCATCCATCTGTTCTTCTATCTGAGCGGCGATATCGGAAACATCTGCTTCCTGTCCGCCAATCTGAACCGTCTGCCCAATCTGCGCTTCCAGCATTTTTCTGCCGATTTCCACAGCAGCTTTCGTTTTTATGTTTTGTATAATAACGTGGCGGCCTGCAAACAATACTCCCGCAGTCACAACCAGGACTGTCGTGACTGCCAGCAATGTCATATGTTTTTTCCGCTTTTTCTGCTTTCCCATTCTAATACCTCCTGAAAGTCAAAAAACCCGCAGCAGTCTGGAGGACGTCAATCCTGACATACTTCAGGCTGCCGGGGTTTCCAGCATGTTCTGAATTTTATTTTGCTGCGCGATAGCCGGCAAACAAAGCACCTGCTGCTGCCAGAACCACCAAAATCAAAATGAAACCTTTTTTCTTTCGCATAAACAGCACCTCCTGAATTAATGTTAGAACAAATCTGTGCATGTTTATCATAACATAATTTCAGAAGGTGTGTTTTATAACTTTCTTAATATTTTATAAACTTTTACATTTCCTGTTTCTCAAAACAGTTCTTTCCGCATCCGCTGCACCCGCCGCAGCCTCCGCCGCATTTTCCCGCTTTTCTGTCTCTGTATATGCTGGCTGCCGCACCTGCGGCAATTATTAATACGATTCCACCGACAATAAATGTTCCCACTTTTTCTCCTCCTGTTCTTTCTGAGAATGGTTTTCATTCAGTAGTTAGTATATGCTAACTATCAGGAAATGTCAAGAGGAAATACTCGTATCTGTTCGGAATAAGTAACAGTTTTTAAATTATCATTCCGGCTATATTCCTAACCAAACAGCGTCATCTGTGTAATATCTGTGACAATAAATTTTTGCCTGAGAACAACATGGCAACCGTATACATAGTTACACCCGATAAGCTGTCTCCAGCGCAATTTCAATCATTTTTCCAAATCCTGTCTGCCTCTGTTCAGCAGTAAGCTGCTCCGGCCTGTAAATATGGTCGGAAATAGTCAGAATACACAGCGCGCGTTTACCTGCTCTGGCCGCGTTCAGATAAAGGGCTCCGCTCTCCATCTCCACAGCAAGCACACCCATTTTCCGGAAACAGTCTTTGCTGTTCGGACGGTCCGTATAAAATGCGTCCTCCGACAGAATATTTCCTACCCTTACCGGAGTTCCCAGATCCTTCGCGCTCTCCACTGCTGTACTCAGCAGAGTATAGTCTGCCAGAGGGGCCAGATGACCGGGGCAGTCAAACTGATCCGGATAATCTGATACAATGGAAGCGCCCATTCCGATTACCACATCCAGCACATTCACATCATCCAGAATAGCACCTGCAGAGCCCACCCGGATGATATTATCCACATCATAAAAATGGTACAGTTCATAGGAATAAATTCCTATGGAAGGCATTCCCATGCCGGAGCCCATCACAGACAGCTCTTTCCCTTTATAAAGTCCGGTATATCCCAGCATTCCCCGTACCTGATTCACACATCTTACCTGTTCCAGATACGTCTCGGCAATATACCTGGCACGCAGGGGATCCCCCGGCATTAACACAGTTTTTGCAAAATCTCCGGCTTTTGCCTCAATATGAGGTGTTGGTATGTTTGACATGATTTTTCCTCCCTTCCCTGTAAATCACAGTTCCATTGTAACACGGTTTCCTGCCACTGTCACTTCCTTATTTACAGGCCCGGTATCAGGCTCACAGCAAAGGCTGTTATGCTGGCACAGACCGCCACGGCAAACAGCCCCTTTCCCCGCCAGGCTGCCGCAAAAGCCGCCGCTACCCCGGCTATGGCTGTCACCGGAGAGCCGGTGGCATAGAGCACAGCCGGAAAAGTCATTGCACCCAGCACCGTATAAGGGATATATGCCAGAAAAGAACGCACATACCGGTTTTCAATCTTTTTATGAAATGCCACAAAGGGAAGTACCCGGATGAGATAAGTCACCCCAAACATCACCAGCAGATATATCCGGAAATTTCCTGATTCCATTATGTGTCCTCCTGTCCGTCCTTTTCTTTTTCTTCTTCCATGGGAAAACACAGGGCTCCAACTGCCGAAGCGGCCACTGCGCAGATAATAATGGCAAAGCCCTGGGAAATTCCCCGGAACAGGGGAATATAGTAAATGCAGCAGCTCAAAACTACTGCCAGTATCACCATTTTCAGAATTTTAGCTTCTTTTTTCATGGCAGGCACGATAATGGCAATAAACATCCCGTATATGGCCAGGCCAAGAGCGTCGCTGATCTGTTTTGGAAGAATGTTCCCGCAGACTGCCCCGGCCAGTGTCCCGGACGTCCAGCCCAGATAAGGCAGTACCGCAAGACCGGCAAAATAGCGGCTGTTTACCTCCCCTTCCCGGCTCATGGCCACTGCAAAAATCTCGTCCGTATTCGCAAAACCCAGAACCAGTTTTTTAGCGGCGCCGAACCGGCTGTCCACTTTCTGAGACAGAGAAATACTCATCAGCGCATACCTGAGATTAATGACAAACTGAGACACAGCCATTTCCAGATAAGAGCCTGCGGCAGCCATCACCGTAATGCCCGCAAACTGCCCGGCAGAAGTCATATTCATCATGGAAACCAGCAAAGCCTCCCACCATCCAAGACCGGAGGCAACTGCTGCCAGCCCAAAGGTAAAGGAAACGGAAAAATACCCGATTCCAATAGGACTTCCATCTTTTATTCCCTGTAAAAACTGTTTCATTTTCTCATCCTCTTATCTATTATTCCGAACAGTTCCCATCATGGAAATCAACAGAGCTTTCCAAATTAACCCTTGCCAAACCGGTATGTTCAGGCTATGATAAGAACGGAACATAAACCATATGTACGGTTCATTTGCGCCGGCAGGCGCAGGAATGGAGGAAATCATGAAAAAAGTACAGCGTATCCTGGCAGTTCTCGGCGTTATCCTGCTCCTGGGCCTTTACCTTGCCACCCTGATTTTCGCCCTGCTGGGAAAAAATTTCTTCCCCATGTTCATGGCGGCTCTCTTTTCCAGCTTTGTGCTTCCGGTACTTCTCTGGGTCTATGGATTTGTCTACCGTCTGATTAAGAAAAATACTTCCGAAGATACCGTAACCCATGAGGCTCAGTCTTCCGAAAACAACGGAGACACCCCTTCCCTGTAGACAATATGCAGCTCATGGAGCGTCCCTGCCATGGCGGATAACCGGCTGTATCTGGTATGCCTGACCGGATAAACATAATATATGCAGACGCGGACAGATGCAAAGGGTTACGCTTCCACTCCCAGGCTGCGCAGTTCTTCTTCCGCCTGAGACTTTGTATGAAAGTGGATGGTTGCCATGCCGAGCTGATTTGCGGCAATGATATTGCCCCTGTTATCATCCAGAAATACACATTCCGTCGCATCCAGATGATATTTTCTCAGCAGCGCCTCATAAATCTCCGGCTCCGGCTTGGTGGCCTGCACTTCATAGGAGAAAATGGCTCCGTCCACCTCCTCCACAAAGGAAAGTTCTTCTATACTCTGAGAATAGAGCCTTCTGGGATAATTGGAAAGAAGATATACCTTATATCCCTGAGCCTGCAGACTCCGAATCCAGTCATGAGCATAATCATACCGTCTGATACAGTTGCCAAGATTGTCCCAGAACCGCATAATTTCCGCTTCACAGTCCGGCGCTTTCTCCAGAAATCCCTGAAGAATTTCTTCATCTGACATTCTGCTCCGGTCAAATTCATTCCACAGCTCCGACAAAACGGTGGCACTGGCCACTTTCTCATAAACTTTCGGCGGAAAATCCAGGGTATCCATAAATCCCTGCCAGTCAAAATCCACCAGTACCTTTCCCACATCAAACACAATATTTTTTATCATACTTTTTCCCTTATTTTCCATTTCGGTAAATAATATCCTCCCTGCCCGGTCCATTGGAAATCATGGTTATGGGGAAACCGATTTTTTCCTCCACAAATTCAATATACTTCCGGCAGTTTTCCGGCAGTTCCTCATATCTGCGGATACCGCGGATATCGCATTTCCATCCCGGAAGGGTTTCCAGCACCGGTTTCGCTTTCTCCAGTTTCACGGTAGCCGGAAACTCCGTAGTAATTTCCCCGTCTATATCATATGCGGTACACACCGGAATTTCATCCAGATATCCCAGTACGTCCAGCACTGTAAAAGCCACATCGGTAGTGCCCTGAATACGACAGCCGTATTTGCTGGCCACCACATCGAACCATCCCATACGTCTGGGCCTTCCTGTGGTTGCTCCGTACTCTCCCCCGTCGCCGCCCCGGCGGCGCAGTTCATCTGCTTCCTCGCCGAAAATTTCGCTGACAAAGGCTCCTGCCCCCACTGCGGAGGAATAGGCTTTGCATACGGTAATAATCTTTTTAATCTCATAGGGGGGAAGCCCGGCCCCGATAGCCCCGTAAGCCGCCAGTGTGGAAGATGAGGTAACCATAGGATAGATTCCGTGATCCGGGTCTTTTAACGAGCCCAGCTGGCCTTCCAGCAGAATATTTTTGCCGGTTTTTACCGCCTCCCACAGGTACGCGGAAGTATCGCACACATAAGGCTCCACCATAGTCCTGTATTCTTTCAGCTCTTTCAGCAAATCTTCCGGATTCAGCAGAGGCTTATGATACAGGTGTTCCAGCAGCACATTTTTCGTCTCGCAGATACGCTCTGCTTTTTCTTTCAATGCCTCTTCTTCAAACAGTTCACTGACCTGGAACCCGATTTTTGCATATTTATCAGAATAAAAGGGCGCAATTCCTGATTTGGTGGAACCGAAGGATTTTCCTCCCAGCCGTTCCTCCTCATACTGGTCAAACAGAATATGGTAGGACATTACCATCTGAGCCCGGTCGGACACCAGAATCTTCGGCCGGGGTACTCCTCTGTCCACAATGGAGCGGATTTCTTCAAAGAGTACCGGAATATTCAATGCCACTCCATTTCCGATAATACTTGTGGTGTGGCCATAAAATACGCCGCTTGGCAGGGTGTGCAGTGCAAATTTCCCATAATCATTGACAATGGTATGGCCTGCATTTGCCCCTCCCTGAAACCGCACAATAATGTCAGCTTCTTTTGCCAGCATATCGGTAATTTTTCCTTTTCCCTCGTCTCCCCAGTTTGCACCAACAATTGCATTTACCATGTAAAGTTCCTCCTTATTTCCCTTCTTCCAGAGGGAATCCTTTGCTTTCTGTTCGTTACTTCCTGGATTATGCCGGAAATATTTCCCGGACACCAGTTTAGTATACCCCAATTCTCTGTATAAGTAAAATCAATGTTTATTATATTTAGCATAAATTCTTATTATGGCAGTCTTCTCACGACAGTTTTCTTTTGACAGTCTTCTCACGACAGTTTTCTTTTGACAGTCTTCTCATAACAGTTTTCTTTTGACAGTCTTTCCGGAAAGGAATAGCTTTTCTTCTACCGTTTTTTCTTTTCTCCATGCCTTTCGTCTATCATTTCCAGCAGCTTTCCGGCAGCAGCCGGCACCGGTATCCGCTCGTCCGTCACCACACAGAATTCCCGGAAAGGAATCTTTTCTTCAAATTCAAGCAGAAACAGTTCCCCTGTGCGCAGAAATTCTTCTGCAAAATCCTTCATCACACTGGCAATTCCCATCCCTTTTCTGGCAAACTGGATGAGCATATTGCTGGTGGCCAGTTCAAATTCCGGAGAAAGCACCACACCGTTTTTTTCCAGAAATCCATCCACATAATTCCGTGTGGAGGTATTTTTTTCCAGGCAGAGCACCGGCAGGCGTCCCAGCTCCTGATAAGAGAGCACCTGATTTTGCAGGAAACTGAATTTTTTTCCGGCTACAAACACGTCTTCAATCTGACGCACCTTTTTCACATTCCAGTCCCTGCGGTTGTTCAGGGGCGTACTCACCACGCCGAAATCAATTTTCCCGTCCTGGAGATGTTTCAGAGTCTCCGGCGTAGGCGCATTGGTCACCGCCACCTTAATACCGGGAAACTGTTCGTGAAACTGTTCCAGCACTTCCAGCAGATAAAACTGCAATGTCATATCGCTGGCTCCGATTCGGATTTCCCCTGTTTCCAGATTCAGCATTTCCCGAAACTTCCGCTCTCCCTGCCGGATGTACTCGTATCCCCGCTGCACAAAGGAATAGAGCATTTCTCCTTCCGGTGTGAATCGGACGCCTCTGGGATTTCGGACAAACAGCGGACTGCCCAGGGATTCCTCCAGATGCCGGACCGCCTGACTTACCGCAGGCTGGGAGACGGACAGTTCTTCCGCCGCCAGAGTAATGCTTCCGGCTCTGCCCACATAATAAAAAATTTTATAATACTCCAGATTGATATCTACCATACATGCCGCCCCTGTTCCTGCCTTCAGGTACTGAATATTCTCTACTGTTCCTGTTACCATCATATTTTTTTATTATACAGCAGGCATGAGCAAAAATCGACACCTTTCTTTCGATTATTCTGTTATGGTATTTTTCTATTGTATTTTGCACCCGCATTCTGTATAATGATAGAATTCACTGAATCAAAGGAGTTTTTTATGTCTTACTCAGAACTTTTTATTTTTCTTCTGGAAATCATCGGCACCATTGCCTTTGCTTCCTCCGGCGCCATGCTGGGCATCCGGAAAAATATGGATATTTTCGGCATCAATGTGCTTGGAATCACCACGGCAGTGGGCGGAGGCTGTGTCCGTGATGTGCTTCTGGGCATTCATCCACCCAAAATGTTCCGGAATTTTGCCTATGTGGGAACCGCCATTCTGACTTCCTGCCTGTTGTTTCTTCTGTTCTATCTGAAAAAGGAACTGCTGGAAAGCACGTTTCTGGAGCGGTACGAACGCCTGATGAGCACGCTGGACGCTGTGGGACTTGGGATTTTCACAGTGATGGGTATCCGTACCGCCATGGAACTGGAAAGCAGCCACAGCCATAACCTGTTTCTTCTGGTTTTTGTGGGTGTGGCAACGGGTATCGGCGGCGGCATGATGCGGGATATTATGGCAGGCGATACGCCTTTTGTCTTTGTCAAACATGTATATGCCTGCGCTGCACTGGCCGGAGCCTTTCTGTATATTTTCCTGTACAGACTGATTCCGGATATTGCCGCCATGCTCGTCAGTTCTGCCGCTGTGGTGGTGATTCGGCTGCTGGCAGCCCGTTACCGCTGGAACCTGCCCCGCATTCGATAAGGAGGAATCAATATGACAAAAGATATGACAACGGGAAATCCCTGGAAAATCATTATTTTCTTTTCCATCCCTGTGCTGCTGGGCAATTTATTCCAGCAGTTTTACAATATGGCAGACGCTGTGATTGTAGGCCAGTTTCTGGGAGAGGATGCTCTTGCGGCCGTTGGCTCCACCGGCTCCATTATGTTTCTGGTACTGGGCTTTGCCATGGGCATTGCGCAGGGGTTCGGCGTTCTGATTTCCCATGCTTTCGGCGCCAGAGACGAAAGACGTCTGAAACATTACGTGGCTGTTTCTCTGATTCTTGGCCTGGCGGTATCTTTACTCATCACCGCCCTGACCATTACGGAATCCAGGAACCTGCTGCTGTTTATGAAAACACCGGAAAATATTCTGGATATGGCAAATGATTATATCACCATCATTTACGGCGGAATTGCCGCCACCATGGCATTTAATATTTCCGCTTCCATATTAAGAGGGGTAGGGGACAGCAAAACACCTCTGTATTTTCTGATTTTTGCTTCTTTTTTGAATATTCTTCTGGATTTATTTTATATTGTAGTGCTTCATTCCGGACCGGAAGGAGCGGCCTGGGCAACCATCATCGCACAGGGAATTTCCGCTCTGCTGTGCTTTTTCTATATGTTTGCCCGCATAGATTTGCTGAAACTGCAGCGAAAGGATTTTTATTTTGACTGGAAAAGCATCCGGGATCTGTTGTCCGTGGGCATTCCCATGTCCGTCAATTACTCGGTAACCGCAGTGGGCGTTATGATTCTGCAGGGCGCTGTAAATGTATTCGGCTCCAGTGTGGTGGCTTCCTATACAGCCGCTTCCAAAGTAGAAAATCTGGCTACCCAGACCATGCCTGCGCTGGGAACCACCATGGCCACCTATTGCGGACAGAATCTGGGCGCCAGAAAATACGAGCGTATTTTCGACGGAATGCGAAAAGGATTCCTGCTGGTACTGGTGATATCCCTGTTGGGTACTGTCATTACCGCAGGATTCGGAAAGTATATTGTATGTCTTTTCCTGAAAAATCCTTCTGATACGGTACTGGAATATGCTGTCGCTTACCTGAACACGGTGTCCTTCTTCTTCATACCGCTGGCCATGATTTTTCTGTACCGCAGTTCTTTGCAGGGACTGGACCAGACTTTTATTCCTGTAATGAGCGGCGTACTGGAGCTGGTATGCCGGGTATTTGTGATTGCGCTGTTTCTGGAGCCTTTCGGTTACCAGGCGGTATGCTATACCAATCCTGCTGCATGGGCCGCAACAGGTATACTTCTGCTGTTCACCTATCTGTTCTGGAAACAGAAAGCCCGCAGGCTGCTGTAAGTATTTCCTGTAAGATAAAAAAGAATGCGCTTGCGCATTCTTCGCGCGCGAGCAGATTGCGCAGCAATAGATTTTCTCTCCGCGGGCTGCGTATCTTAACAAAAAGCTGCTGTACCCATGGCGTTTTATCACCGGTACAGCAGCTTTGCATTTATTATCCGTATTTCGTTTCTACACTTTCTTAAACCGCTCTACCTCATCGCGCAGTTCTTCAGAAATTGTCTGATTGTTCTCTGCCTCCTGCTTGATATGTGCCATTGATTCCACCAGACTGCCGGCGCTTTCCGCCGCATTGGTAACGCCTCTGGCACTTTCATCTACAGTAACGGAAATATTATTGATTCCCGTATTAATCCGCTCCATAATCTCTTCCGTCTCTGCAGTTCTGTCTGCAAATTCTGTTACCAGATCATTCACGCTTTCCGCATCCTTCTGGTAATAGTTGGCAAGCTCTACAAATTTATCGTAATCCTTCAGTACGCTCTCATCAATAAATTTCAGCATACTCTCCGCATTTCCCGCCAGTTTTTCCACCGCACCGGTAACCATTCGGCTGATATCCTGAATATTATTGGCCGTATCTCTGCTGTTATCTGCAAGGACACGTATTTCGTCCGCCACAACTGCAAATCCCTTTCCCGCGTCTCCGGCGCGGGCTGCTTCTATGGAAGCATTTAATGCCAGCAGGTTCGTCTGGCTGGTAATATCCAGTATCTCTCCCGTCAGTTCGTTAATGCGCTCCACGCTGCGGCTCTCGGTAACTGCTTCTTCCAGCGTATTTCGGATATCCACCAGCATTTTATTGACAGCCATTTTATTTTCTACCGTACGTTTTCTCACATCCTGATCCCTGTTCTTAATCTGCTCCACCAGCTCAGAACCGTTTTCAGCCCCCTCGGCCATGGATTTTACTTTCGCATAAACTCCGCCGCTTCCTTCGGCAATCTGCTCCAGAGTGGCGGAAACTTCTTCCATGCTGGCTGCCAGTTCTTCCATGGAAGCCGATACATTCGTTACATCTTCATTGGAGGAGTACACCCGATTGTTGATATTATTAACCGAGTCAAACATCTGTTCCAAACGGTCTTTTAACTTCTACATAACCATCTGAAGCTGCTCTATAAAGCCATTAACTCCCTGAACAAGCTGTCCCACTTCGTCTTCCGTCTGGATATCAATACGCTCCGTCAAATCTCCTTCGTTCTTCTGAATCTTCTCCACAATCTGGCTCAGATGGCCGCTGGCATTCTTCGCCGGATTTGCCACGGTGCGTATTACAATCAGCATAGTGACAGCCAAAAACACCAGAAAAATCACAATGGCTATCACATCAAAGACAAACGTACCGGATATTTTTATATCTATTTTATCGGAAACATACTGGATTCTGTTCTCCAGATCTTCCGTATAGGCAATTTTGCTCTCTTCAAGGGACGCAATCAACTTTGCCCGCTCTTCCACCACAGGCGCCAGACTTTCCATATCACCCGCCAGTACCGCATTGGCAATCTGCATTCCCAGATTCAGAAATTCCTCCATCTGTTCCTGTATGGACTTCATTTTGTCTTCCAGAAACTCCGGACCTGCCGCCTGAATATCCTCCGGCTCCTTATACAGCCACAGTTCCTATACGCTTTTTCATGTGTTCCTCCTCCTTTGTAAAATCCGGCTGTCAGTCGGAAGAAAGTTTTCTGGCACATGCAAGCGCCAGAGCTCCCGGCCCAATATGACATGCCACGCTCAAAGACAGAGGGTCTGCCATCTGAATATCCCCGTCGGGAAATGCTTCCTGCACCTGAGCTTTAAATTCCAGAGCTGTCTCCCGGTCTTTGGTATAGGCAATAAAAAGATTCATGTTTTCTCCTGTTTCGTCTCCGAAACGTTTGACAAAATCATTTTTCACAGCTTCAATCATAATATTCTTTGCCTGCTTCAGAGTTCTGGCCCTGGCAAAGGCGTCCAGCTTTTCCCCCTGAATCTGGAGCACCGGCTTTAATTTCAGCAGTGTGCCCAGGGCTGCCGCTGCCGGCGTAATTCTTCCGCCCTTTTTCAGATAATACAGAGTGTCTACCATAATATAAATACTGGAATCGTATTTCGTCTTTTCCAGATAATTTTTGATTTCTTCTGCTTTTAATCCCCGCTTTACCAGTTCCGCCGCATCCAGTACAGACTGTTTCTGGGTAACGGAAATACGCTGATTATTTACCACCTGAACACGTCCGTCATAGTCCTGAGACAACATAATGGCTGTCTCACAGGAGCCACTCAGCCCGCTGGACATGGGAATATGAACGATTTCCTCATACTCTTTCAGCAAACTGTCCCACAAATCCGTCACAGAACCCACCGCCGGCATGGAAGTGGAAATTTCCGCATCGCTTTCCAGTTTTTCATAAAATTGTTCCTGGGTTAAATCAATATCTTCAAAATATGTCTCTCCATTGATAAAAAATGGCATGGGCAGCACATTTACTCCGTATTCTTTCGCCTGTTCCTGGGTAATTCCGCTGTTACTGTCTGTTACAACTGCAATTTTTCCCACCTGAGTTGTCCTCCTTTGATTTTTCTACCCATCATTGTATCACAATCTTTCTTTCGGTACAATGGTACATATTTCTTTCAGCCCATTTTCTGAATCACGTCCATGACGCTGTTATAAGCAGCCCGCACTTCTTCCATGTCTGCTTCAAGCCCATCGTAATTCTGGCTGCGCAGCTTCTCCACCACCACAATATCCGCTTCCATCAGTTTTTTCATGCCCAGATTTCCCGCTACTCCTTTCAGCGTGTGGGCACAGTGAAAGGCTTCCTCATAATTCTGCTCTCCCAGCGCTTTTTCCAGCCCTGGGAAATTCTTATCCGCCTTAAATTTAATCAGCAGCCTCTCCAGCAGCATTTCGTTGTTCATCAGCCGCTCCAGTGCCTCTTTCATATTTACGCCTGCTGCACTTAATCCTTCTTTTATCTCCTGATTCATAATTTTTCCTCCCTTTCCTCTGAATTTATTGCTTCAATTTCTCTTCTGGACATGCGGAAACATTCCATAATTTTCGGTGAAAAAATCCCGCATTCACCGCCCAGAACCATATAATATGCTTCTTCTTTGGGATATGCCCGCTTGTAAATACGTTCGCTGATCAGCGCATGGTAGGCGTCCACCACAGATACAATCTGGGCGGAAATTGGTATCTCATCTCCTTTCAGCCCTTCCGGATACCCTTTTCCATCGTAACGCTCATGATGATAACGACAGATTTCCATACTTTTCCTGTGGTCGTCAGGAGTCTGAATACCTTTCATCATTTTCATAATTTCACAGCCTTTGGCCGTATGGGATTTCATATATTCTTTTTCTTCTCTGGTAAGTTTCGCCGGTTTGAACAGCACATGATCTGAAATCAGAAGTTTGCCGATATCCCTGAGAGCTGCCAGCTCTGCAATGGCTTCCACATCTGCGTCTGTCAGCTTATATTCCGGATAATGGGCCTGCACTTTTCTCCCGATAATCCTGCTGATTTCCCTTACGGTCTGTGTATTTTCATCAAATTCCGGATAATGATGTTCCAGAATATTACATACAATGTCGATCATCTGCTGGCTGGATTTTTTCAGCTTATCTGCCTGCAGCTTCATTACCGCATACTGTTTCCGCAGAATCTGGTTCTGTTCCTGCACTTTTTCTTCCATATGGTTTTTATGCTGATACAGAGATATATTATTGTCTACCCGTTTCCGGATTACATCCGAATCAAAAGGCTTGCGTATCATGTCGGCGGCTCCCAGCCCGATACACTGTTTTTCTGTATCTATGGACTGTTCTGCGGTAACCACCAGTACCGGAATATGATTCATCCAGCCTTTTTGTTTCATTTCCTCCAGTACCCTGCTTCCATCTTCTTCGGACAGGTGCCAGTCCAGCAGCACTGCCGCTGTCTCTCCGGAACTTTTCTCCAGAATCTGCAAAGTGGTTTTTACATCTGAGGCTTCCAGAATCTGGTAATCTCTGCGAAAAATTTCTGCCAGAATCATGCGGTTGCTTTCCACATCATCCACAACCAATATTTTATGACGATTCATACTGTTTCCTCCTTAATTCCGAAATACACCTATTTCTTTGCCGGACAGGCGCACCGTGACATTTCTCACGGAGCTGGCTGCTGTCCACTGCAGTCCGTTCATCTGCACTGCAGTCCCGGCGTTCAGGATACCGTATACCATCATTTTTGCTTCATTTGCTTTCTTCCGCTTTTCTTCCAGTTCTTTTGTACGTTCTACCTGCTGCTCCATCTGCTTGCGCTTGATATAAGTCGCCTGTTCCACTTTCAGGTACAGTTCCATTTCATTCCGCACTTCCAGCGGATACTGCTTCTGGAGCTTCCTGTATGCTTCCTCGAAGATTTCCAGCTCAGACTGGAGCTTTTTCAGTTTTATCTCTGCTTCTTCTTCTTTTTCAATCATGGCCTTGCTGACGCCCAGGGAGATATTGGTAAGAAGTCCGGCACGGTTTCCGATGTGATGGGCTTTAATCCCATTAACTGCCGCCGCATTTCCGCCGATAATTGCCCCTTTGCTGCCGGAAATTTCAATTTCTTTTCCTGCTATCAGGTTACTGTTCATTACATAATTGGCGTAAATCCCTCCATTGGCAGTCAGCGTCGCTCCTTCAAAAAATTTCCCATGAATATCCTCGGCAGATTCTATTACCGCCATTCCGCCTCCGGATACACCGTTTTTTATCACAATCCGCTTCCCGCTCTGTAAACGGGCAGCTTCCACATTTCCTTCAATAATCAGTTCATCTTTTGACTGAATCACCACGCCGCTTCCCACATTTCCTTTTACCCAGATACTGCCGTTAAACCGCAGATTTCCGGTGGATATCGTCACTTCTGTTACCACCAGCAGGGGCTGAATGGTGATTTCATTGTTTTTCAGCTCGATTTTTCCGGATTCCCGTGCAATATAGGTCTTTTTGTCCTGGGAAAGAAGGAATCCTCTTCCTTTCAGAATTTGCTTTTCCTGCCCGTTCTGAGCAGGGAGTTCCGTTCCGTCTACGGTTCTTCCCCCAATCCCCGGCTGGGCTTCATGGTACACTGCGATTACCTGACCGGCTTTTACCTGTTCAAAATATACCGTGTTCTGGTAGTCAATGGAGCCATCCTGTCGGACTGCCGGAATCTGCGGAATTCCTGTCCGAAAGAAATATTCATAATATCCGTCCCGGCCCCGCTCCGGCCGCACTCCTTTTGCCGCCAGAAATCTTCTGGTACTTTGCTCTGCTTCTTTCAGATTCTTTTCTATTTCATCCTGTTTTATTCCGAATACAACGTTTTCTCTGGCCAGAAGCCGCATGATTTCATTCTTACTTTTGGAAGTGCCTTTCTCCAGGGTAACATACACTTCCATTCTATCCCGGCTTACAGTCACCACACATTCCGATGCCTGCCGGGCCTGTTCTTCCAGCAGCTCTATCTGAAAATCTGTCTGTTCCACCTGACGAGCCTGTTCCTGCATTTTCATGCGTATCTGCCGCATTTCTCTGGCTGAATACATCAGGCTCTTATAGGCAGATACGTCCAGACCCTTCTCAAGACCCAGACGGATTTCTCTCATCTGCTGCCAGCGGTACAGTTCTTTTGCATACAGGGACACATCCACACGCCGTTCCAGGCCCAGGCGGATTTCCCGCATCTGCTGCCAGCCAAAATAGATTCTGGCATAAACGGACACATCCAGACCTTCTTCTACTCCCAGACGGATTTCCCGCAAGGATTCTCCAAGAAATTCTTTGATCAGATACCGGCTGATATCTGCCTTATGCTCCAGACCCAGACGGATTTCTTCTAACTGATCCGGCTCGTATCCCGCCTCAATGTAAGAAAAAATATCCACGTGGCCCATTTTTGCCTTGCGTATCTGGCGCAGATATCCGGCTTCCAGTTCCTGATGTCCGGACAAATCCACTCCTTCTTTCAGGCCCTTGCGTATCTGGCGCATACGGTCATAGGAAATTTCAGGTCTGGCATAGACAGACACATCCAGCCCCCGTTCCAGTCCCTTTTTAATTTCTTCCATCTGAAACCAGTCATAATTTACAGAAGTATACCAGGACACATCCAGCCCTTTTTCCAGTCCCTGGCGGATTTCCTCCACCTGCCCCTTATCAAACCCCATCGCTTCATATTTTCTGACAAGCCTACTGTTCACTTCTTCCCTTTCTCCTCTACTTATTTTCCTGTTTCTTAATTTTATGGTAAAATTACCGGACTGTCAAGAACAAAGCACCTGCGGCAATGAGACATATGTTCTGACGCCATACATATACTGGCCCATAACGAATCGGCAAAGTATATTGTTTGATAATTCACAGTAACAAGATGCTTCCTGTAAGATAATAAAAAGGAACTGCGGAAATAAATACTTCCACAGTTCCTTTTTATTTTTTATAACATCTTCAGGAATTACATCATTCCCATTCCGCCTGCACCGCCTGCCGGCATTGCAGGTACGTCTTCTTTGATATTTGCCACTACGGACTCTGTGGTCAGCAGTGTGGACGCTACGGAGGTAGCGTTCTGCAGTGCGCTTCTGGTTACCTTAACCGGATCCAGAATTCCTGCTTCTACCATATTGACATATTCTTCTTTTGTTGCGTCGAATCCAACGCCCGGCTCAGATTCTTTTACTTTATTGATAATAACTGCTCCTTCCAGACCTGCGTTTGCTGCAATATAGAACAATGGGGATTCCAGTGCTTTTAAGATTACCTTTGCACCTGTCTTCTCATCTCCGTCCATGCCCTCTGCCAGTTTTGCCACTTCTTTTGCCGCATGGATATATGCGGAACCGCCGCCTGCAATAATTCCTTCTTCTACTGCTGCTCTGGTGGAGTTCAGTGCGTCTTCCATACGGAGTTTGCTTTCTTTCATCTCTGTCTCAGTTGCTGCTCCTACCCGGATAACAGCTACGCCGCCTGCCAGTTTTGCAAGTCTTTCCTGTAATTTTTCTTTATCAAATTCAGAGGTGGTCTCATCAATCTGCGTACGAATCTGTGCAACTCTTGCGGAAATAGCGTCTTTGTTGCCCTCTCCGTCTACGATAATGGTATTCTCTTTCTGTACTTTTACAGATTTTGCACGTCCCAGCTGATCCATGGTGGTCTCTTTTAACTCAAGGCCTACTTCCTCGGAAATCACCTGTCCGCCTGTAAGGATTGCGATATCCTCCAGCATTGCTTTTCTTCTGTCGCCATATCCCGGTGCTTTTACAGCTACTACGTTGAACGTACCACGGAGTTTGTTTACAATCAATGTGGTAAGTGCTTCGCCCTCGATATCTTCAGCGATAATCAGCAGTCTTGCTCCGGACTGTACCACCTGCTCCAGCAGAGGCAGGATTTCCTGAATATTGCTGATTTTCTTATCGGTAATCAGGATATAGGGATCATCCAGTACCGCTTCCATCTTATCCATGTCGGTTGCCATATATGCGGAAATATAACCGCGGTCAAACTGCATACCTTCTACCAGATCCAGCTCTGTCTGCATGGTTTTGGATTCCTCAATGGTAATTACACCGTCGTTGGAAACTTTCTCCATAGCGTCTGCTACCAGATTTCCGACTTCTTCATCACCTGCAGAGATAGCTGCTACCTTTGCAATCTGATCCTTGCCGTTTACTTTCTGGCTCATGGCTGCAATAGATTCAATGGCTTTCTCAGTAGCCTTTTTCATACCCCGGCGCAGAACGATTGGATTAGCGCCTGCTTCCAGGTTCTTCATACCTTCTTTAATCATTGCCTGTGCCAGAACAGTAGCTGTGGTAGTTCCGTCTCCGGCAACATCATTGGTTTTTGTTGCCACTTCTTTTACAAGCTGTGCACCCATATTCTCAAATGCGTCTTCCAGCTCAATTTCTTTTGCAATGGTCACACCGTCGTTGGTAATCAGGGGAGCGCCGAAAGATTTATCCAGAACCACGTTCCTTCCTTTGGGTCCAAGGGTTACTCTTACGGTATCTGCCAGTTTATCCACACCGGCCTCTAATGCTGCTCTGGCTTCTGTGCCATATTTTAATTCTTTTGCCATGATAAATCGTCTCCTTTATTTGTGTTCTTTACATATTTTAATTAAGGAAGTTCCATTTTTATACTTCCGGTTCCCAAAAGCACCGGTTGCTTTAGTTCTCTACAATTGCAAGAATATCATTCTGTTTCACAATAATGAATTCTTCCCCGTCAATTTTTACTTCATTTCCTGCATATTTGGAGTAAATAACCTTATCGCCTTCTTTTACCTGCATGGTTACTTCTTTACCGTCTACCATTCCGCCAGGTCCTACTGCCACAACTTCTGCTTCCTGAGGTTTCTCCTGTGCACTTCCTGCCAGAATAATACCGGACTTGGTGGTTTCCTCTGCTTCGCACTGTTTTAATACAACTCTGTCGCCTAATGGTACTAATTTCATTACAATTCCTCCTTATTGAGTTCCTGTTCTGTACTTATTACATTTATTAGCACTCATTTATGTCGAGTGCTAACTGTTTCTGTACATAATTTAGCACTCCCTATTTTCTTTGTCAATATCCATTTTCAGATTTTATAAAAAGTTTAGATTTAAAGTTACAGTTCACACCTTAGCCCGCATGGGAAAATGCATGTTTACATGCGATTTTCCCCATACGGGCTAAGGAAGGGAACACCATATTATGAGCAAAGTTAGCTGCATGGCAGCGAGAAAGCGCCGAAGGCGCCTTTGCGAATGGTGTGTTGTGAACTGTAAATGCTGCCAGGCTGCTCAAATTTATTTGATAAAGGCTGCGTTTTCATCTCAGTCCAGGGGATGTTCTTCTATATACTGCTCCATAATAGCAGCGGCCATCCGGACTAATTTCCCGCAGGGACGTTTTTTATAGTATTCTTCTGTTCGTTCCGCCGGTGTCGGCTCATCCTTTTTCCGGTTCAGCCCCAGCAGTTCCCGGCAGACAATGGAGCCATTTTCCTGCTCAAAGGCCGCCGCAAGCTGCTGGATTCTCTCATAGTGCTCTTTTTTACCCTGCATGTCTCCCGGCGTATCATATCCATACAGGATTCCCGCTGTCAGAAACATACCGCTGACGGAGCCGCAGACCTCCCGCAGCCTGCCCATTCCCCCGCCGAAAGAGGAACTGAGCCTGGCCGCTGTTTTCTCATCCATACCATGCAAATCTGAAAAGGCCAGAAAAACCGCCTGGCTGCAATTATATCCTTTTTTGAAATTGTCTTCTGCTATCTGTCCGTATCGGCTCTCTTCAAAATACATTTTTCTTCTCCTGATTCATAATCACTTTATCAGCTGAAATAAATCAGCTCATCTTCCGGCTTCTCCGCCGGCTGTATCTCCAATGCGTACAGGACAGGGCCTTTTCCCCGGTATTCCAGTGCAAATTCATTCTTCATTTCCGCGGTAATGGTAATCCAGGATTTATGAGAAATCTCTGCGGCTTTGTCATATTTGCATTTGAAGCCCACAAAGGTAATATCATCCGCACAGCAGGTCATGGCAAACCTTCCCGGAATAAACACGCCTTTTTTCAGCTTCTCCGGACGGTACACCAGAGCCAGGAACCGCACCTTTTTTCCCTCATATTTTTTTGGATCATCCAGAGCATCCATATACCAGATGCCATAATCCATGTCTGTAATCTCAATCACATCCTGATTCAGGTCATAGGGCAATTCTTCCATATCATTCTCGTCTATGGTTCCGTTCTCCCGCTCATAGGCAATCTGAGCTTTCCGGTTCAGCACCTTGATGGCCCGGCGAAATTTCCCTTTGGGAGTGTCATCGGTACAACGGTTGATAATAACCACATCTGCCGCAAAAAGCTGTTCCATAATCATGGCCCGCATATTGGCCAGATACATTTCAAAGGTGGAAGCGTCCACCGTAGCCAGAGACTGTACCAGCACCCAGTTTTTGGGCAGCTTCATCTCCAGAAATGTGGACATCTGCCAGGTTCCGTTGTATTCGATAAATACCTGATCCGGGCGGTATGCTTTGCCAAGCTCCTCCAGTTTTTCTCCGGTAAATCCTTCCTCTTCTTCTATTATTGCCAGTTCGGTGTTTACGTTCCGTAATTCCTCTTCTTCAAATTCCACTTCTCCCTCTTCACAGAGAATCAGCAGCGTTTTTCCATTTTCGCTGAAATTTCCGTCAATCAGCGTCTCCCGTATCAGAGAGCTTTTCCCGCTGTCCATAAAGCCGGAAAACAAATATACCGGAATTTCCATCTTTTCACACCCTTCCTATATTCCAAACAGCTCTGCCAGTTTTTCTTCTTTCATGTCCGTTCCAATTACACAGAGCCTTCCGGTGTAATCCGGTTCCCCGGTGCGCAGCTCATACTCTCCGTCTACCATATCAAAATAAATCCAGGTACCGTCTTCTGCCGGAACCATGCCCTTTGCCCTTAAAATGGTACCATAATCTTCCGTATCACAAAATGCTTTCATGGCATGTTCAATGGTATCTCTGGTAAATACGTGAGGCGTCTCTCTGCCCCAGCTTGTGAAAATTTCATCTGCATGATGGTGATGATCATGGTCGTGACAGCCGCAGGTACAGTCCGGCCCATGGTCGTGCTCATGATGGTCGTGTTCATGCTCATGATGATGGTCATGGTCATGCTCATGCTCGTGATGATGATCATGGTCGTGATGATCGTGCTCATGATGGTGCTCATGCTCGTGATGCTCATGCTCATGATGGTCGTGTTCATGCTCATGATGATGGTCGTGCTCATGCTCATGATGATGGTCGTGCTCATGATGGTGTTTCTGTTCTTCCACCAGTTCTTCTTCCAGTGATTTCTGCTGTTCGATTACTTTATAAATCTGTTTTCCGTCAATCTCATCCCAGGGCGTGGTAATCACAGCGGCATCCGGATTTTTCTCCCGGATGGTTTTTACCACCAGTTCCGTCTGCTCCGGTTTCACATTCTGTGTACGGCTTAACACAATTACCGTGGCGTATTCAATCTGGTTATTGAAAAATTCACCGAAGGCTTTCATCTGCCTGATGGCTTTGGCTGTATTAACCACGGTAATCCGTCCGTTCAGCTTCACTTCGTTCTCCGCTTCCACTTCCCGTACAGATTTCATTACATCAGAAAGTTTTCCCACGCCGGAGGGCTCAATGAGAATCCGGTCCGGATGAAATCGCTCCATCACTTCCCGCAGGTTTTTCCCGAAATCCCCCACCAGGGAACAGCAGATACAGCCGGAATTCAGCTCGCTGATTTCAATACCGGAATCTTTCAGAAATCCTCCGTCAATGCCGATTTCTCCAAATTCATTTTCAATCAATACGATTTTTTCACCCTGAAATACATCCTCCAGCATTTTTTTGATAAAGGTTGTCTTTCCTGCGCCTAAAAATCCTGAAATAATATCAATCTTCGTCATTCTTTTCCCTCCATCTTAATTACAATAGCGAATCACAACAGGTTACCATTCCTTTTTCCACCAGAAATACCGGCCGGTAAGACAGCTTCGCTTTCCGAAGCCCCTCTGCTCCTGTGTCCTCCTCCCGGTTCACATATCGGTAATCCTGGGCCTCATGAGCCACAAACTGCTGATTTATCATGGGATACGCCCCCTGAATCTCCGCAAAGGCTTTTTCAATATGCACCACAAAGGTATCGGGATTCAAGGGTTCCCCGATGGTAAATGCAACAATTTCCCCTTCCGGCTCTGTCCGCAGCAGGCCGCCCTTTAACTGCAGCTCCTCCAGAAGGCGCAGGGCATTCAGAGTTACACACATCTCCGCCCGCTTTTCTTCATCCTGGTCGCATTCCGCTTCTTCACGCCATTTCAAAGCCATCTGGAAACATTCTTCCACATTTTCCCCGGTCACAGGTTCGTACACCCAGTCAGGATAATTTTCCTTAAATTTATTGATATGGTTCCGTTTTCCATGGAGCTTTTTGCCTGCAAGGGTGGTAAGTTTCTCCGTTTCGTACACATAATCGGCGGAATCCCTGTCGTATGCAATCTGAAATTTTCCCGGATACCACTGTTCCAGCAGTTCAAATTCCTGCTCCTGTACCAGGTGCATGTGAAATTCCTTCTGCTGCTGCCGGAACCATTCCATCATCACATCCATTGCTTTCCGAATCTGTTCCGGCTCCCCTGCCGGAAAGGTAATGCTGGGTTCCCCGTTATCCAGAGTTCCCCGAAATACCAGCGTATCTTCCACCACCGCAAAATCCGTGGGATATTTCCGGCTCCAGAGGTAAATATTCGGGAAAATCAGTTCGCAGCTCCGATATGTTTTCCGGTTCAGATAGTTCTCAATTAATTCCCGGTCTTCCAGTCCGATTTTCTTAAATTCGATTTCCATAAATCTCCTGTCCGGCGGCTTCCGGCCGCCTTCTTCTCTTATCTTCTATCCGGCAAACTGCATACTGTAGAGCTTTGCATAAATGCCGTCTTTTTCCAGTAATTCTCTGTGGCTTCCTTCTTCTTCGATTCCGCTGTCTGTCAGCACCAGTATTTTCTCTGCATTCCGTATGGTAGACAGGCGGTGGGCAATCACAAAGGTGGTACGGTTTTTCGCCAGTTTTTCCAGAGATTCCTGCACCACTTTTTCACTTTCGTTATCCAGCGCTGAGGTTGCCTCGTCAAATATCAGTATGGGCGGATTTTTCAAAAATACCCTTGCAATAGACAATCTCTGCTTCTGGCCGCCGGAAAGTTTCACGCCCCGCTGGCCGATATCCGTATCATACCCGTCCGGCAGGGCCATAATAAATTCATGGGCATTGGCGCTTTTGGCCGCTTCCATTACTTCCTCTCTGGTAGCTCCCGGCCTTCCGTAACGAATATTGTCCATGACCGTACCCACAAACAGGTACACATCCTGCTGCACAATGCCAATCTGACTGCGCAGGCTCTTTAAAGTCACATCCCGGATGTCCTGTCCGTCAATTTTCACGGCGCCGCCCGTCACATCATAGAACCGGGGAATCAGGCTGCACAGGGTACTTTTTCCTGCACCGGAGGAACCCACCAGAGCCATGTAAGCCCCTGCTTCTACCTCCAGGTTAATGTGGTTCAGCACCGTTTCCGTATTTTCTTCATAATGAAAAGATACGTTGTCAAAGGAAATATCTCCTTTGACATGTTTCAGCTCCACAGCCCCCGGCCGGTCCGCAATATCCGGCGCAATAGCCATCATTTCCATAAAACGCTCGTATCCGGTATAGCCGTTCTGGAACTGCTCCGTGAAGTTAATCAGCTTTTTCACCGGCTCCGTAAAGGTATTAATATACAGAAGAAAGGTAATCAAATCTGTCACATTGACCTGACCGTTGGTAATCAGCACTGCGCCGGATACCAGCACCACAATGGTTATCAGTGTGGTCAGGGCGCCGAGACCGGAATGATATCCGGCCATGTAGCGGTAACTGTTCTTTTTGGCCGCCAGAAATCCCTGATTTCCTTCTTCAAACTTGTCCAGTTCCACTTCCTCATTGGCAAAGGATTTCACCACCCGGATGCCGGACAGGTTATCCTCAATCTGGCTGTTGATTTCTGCAATTTTTACCCGGTTCCGCTTAAAAGCCCGTTTCATCCTGGTATTAAAATACATGGCGTACACCAGCATGACCGGTATAAAGGCAAAAGCTATCATGGTGAGTTTCACATCAATATTCAGTAAAATTACAAAGGAACCCACAATCTTGATGACAGAAATCACCAGATCCTCCGGCCCGTGATGCAACAGCTCGCTGATGTCAAACAAATCACTGGTGATTCTGGACATAAGCTGTCCCACTTTCTGATTGTTGAAAAAAGAGAATGACAGCTTCTGGTAGTGACCGAAAATCTCCGCCCGCATGTCATACTCAATCTTTGCTCCCATCACATGGCCGTAATTGGCAATAAAATAATTGCAGAAACATTCCACCGCAACAAGCACCAGCATCAGAACTGCCAGTCCCGCAATCTTATGCAGCGCCGCCCCCGCTTCCATGGTAATCACATGATTTGTAATATAACGTACAATCAAAGGAATTACTAATGTCACCCCTGCACCCAGAATTGCAAAAAACATATCTGCAAGAAATAAGGGCAGGTAGGGCCTGTAATAGGATGCCAGCTTTTTCAGTTTTCGTTCCATTAAAATCCCCTTTCTTATAAAATTTTTATTGGGCTTATTCCCCACCGGCATTATGCCATATGCAATTTTGCGCCCACAGGGCATATTATAACACAACTGGTATTTTTTTCAAATCTTTTGAGGGAAGTCTTTCTCTGCATTATTTTTATCCAGTTCAGGAGCATTCATTACACGATATTGTTGCATTTTAAAATTGAGCTCTCGTTTTTTCTGTCACTTTTTTCTGTCGCTTTTTTTCTGTCGCTTTTTTCCGTCACTTTTTTTCTCCTGCAATTGAAATTTTACTGCCCTCTTTCAATTCCTGATAGCTTTCATAATCAAACTGCCGCCGGAACTCTGCCCCCAGCCATTGAAATGCTTTTACAAACAGCTTCACCCTTCCTTTTCTTTCTATATTTATATAGGTAGGTATGATCACATTTCCGCCTGGTTTGCATACCCGTTCCAGTTCCCATATGGCCAGACGGGGGTCTTCCAGCAGATGAATCACATTTCCGGCCACAACTTTGTCAGCAGCATTGTCTCTGCATTTTAAATTTGTCATATCTGCCCGCCTGATTTTTACATTGGAATATTTTCTGCATTTCCGTTTTGCCTGTCTGAGCATTCCCAGGGAATAATCGGTGGCAATCACTTTACGGCACAACGACGCTATCTGCCCTGTAATTTCTCCGGTTCCGCAGGCGCATTCCAGCACGGTGTCCTCCGGCTCTATCCATTCAGCCACATCTTTTCCCAGCTGTGCATAAACTTTTCCGTTATATAACGTCTCAAACAGGTCATACATACCTGATACCTTGTCCCAAAACATATGTTTTACCTCCTGGTTCCTGTCAAAAGAAAAATAATTGTCTGTCCTCCGGCTGTGATACACCGCTCCATATTTTTTTATTATATTCTTTTACCGGCAGAATCTCAAGGTAATTTCCATAATAAAATTGACGCACGGAAGCTGATATTTTATAATATAGAAAATATGTAACTATTCAAAACCCAATGAAAACCTGACGCCAGACTGTTCAAATAAATTTGAACAGGGTCTGATGGCTTTATTCCTGAAAGGAGCAGACTTATGACCCCAGCAGAAACTTATTACGAAAACCTTGCCAAAACCACCATGAAAAATCTGGAAAAGCGCCATTTTGAATGCCATTACTGCAAAACTGCCGAAGAAGCTGTAACACTTGCTTCTGAACTGGTGCCCTCCGACAGTACCGTTTCTTTCGGAGGCTCCATGACTCTGGCAGAATCCGGTATGGCTGACGCGTTAAGACAGCGCGATGATATTACGCTGCTTGACCGCAGCAAAGCCGGCACCCCGGAAGAAGTAAAGGAAATTTACCACAAATCCCTGAATGCCGACTATTATTTTATGAGCAGCAACGCCATCACGGCCGAGGGGGAACTGGTGAACATCGACGGCACCGGAAACCGGGTGGGCGCCCTGATTTACGGGCCGGAACATGTGATTATCCTGGCAGGTATGAACAAAGTAAGTCCCACACTGGAAGAAGCAGTTTCCCGTATAAAAAATGTGGCTTCTCCCCTCAATGCCAACCGCCTGAACCGGAATACCCCCTGTGCCGCTACCGGATTATGCGCCGACTGTTTGAGTCCGGACTGTATCTGTTCTCATACGGTCATCACCAGAAAAAGTGCGCCGGAAAAGCGGATTAAAATCATTTTAATCGGGGAACCTCTCGGATATTAAAACATCCGATTCGCCGTCTCGCACAGGCTTATGTCTACAGGGAGCAATGCCGGCCTTTTGGAATATATGAAGGTGACACTATCATTGATGATACAGTAACAATTTCCATCTATCATTCGGCAGGTAATTGCCCGGCAGGCAATTGCGAAACTATCCAGTTATCAAAATTTCATGTACAATTGCTACAGTTTCTCTTAAATATTTTCCGCATACAAAAGGCCGAAATGCCAGACGCATCGGACATTCCGGTAAGCCTCCGACTACAGATAACCATGTTCAGCAAAGGCTTCCATGGTTATCTGAGTCTTACCTCCATGGTGCTGAAATGCATTTCTCACCT
>CATLIX010000040.1 GCA_949959185.1 uncultured Eubacterium sp.
AGGAAAAATACAGAGTATTTTTTCGAGTCTGAGATGGAAAGACGGAGGAACAGTTTTTTATGGTTTAACGAGGAAAAGTATTTCCGGTTACTCAATTATGTTGGAGGTTATGTTATGAAAGGACAAGTGGACACACAATACGGAAAAGTGTTAATTGATACAGATGTAATCGCAATTTACGCAGGTTCTGTGGCAGTGGAATGTTTTGGAATTGTAGGCATGGCTGCTGTGAATATGAAGGATGGTCTGGTGAGGCTCCTGAAAAAGGATTACCTGAATCATGGAATAAATGTTACGTTGAAGGACAACAGGATTACCCTGGATTTTCATGTGATTGTTTCTTATGGAGTAAGTATTTCTACTGTTTCTGATAATCTGATCAGTACGGTGAAGTATCGGGTAGAAGAGTTTACCGGTATGGAAATCGAGAAAATCAACATCTTCGTGGAAGGTGTCAGAGTGATTGATTAAGGAGGAAAGAGAAGTGGCGATAACTACAGTAGATGCACCGTTACTTGCAAAAATGTTTTTGGCCGGAGCCAAAAATCTGGAAGCGAAAAAAGAATGGATTAATGAACTGAATGTGTTTCCCGTTCCGGACGGAGATACGGGAACCAATATGACCATGACGATTATGTCAGCGGCGGCGGAAGTGAGCAATCTGGGAGAATCACCGGATATGGCTTCTCTGGCAAAAGCAATTTCTTCCGGTTCTTTACGGGGAGCAAGAGGTAATTCCGGCGTCATCTTATCTCAGCTGTTCCGTGGATTTACCAAAGGAATCAGCAAATATGAAGTGATTGACGTGGTGATTTTGTGCGACGCTCTGCAGAAAGCAGTGGAGACAGCCTACAAGGCAGTTATGAAGCCCAAGGAAGGTACCATTCTTACGGTGGCCAAAGGAGGCGCAGACAGAGCGCTGGAGCTGATTGGAGAAACCGATGATCTTGCAGTATTTATGGATGAAGTAATCAAACATGCGGATTATGTGCTGAGCCAGACTCCGGAAATGCTTCCGGTTCTGAAACAGGCGGGAGTGGTGGATTCCGGCGGACAGGGGCTGGTTACCGTATTAAAAGGCGCTTACGACGCCCTGATGGGAAAAGAAATTGACTATACAATCGAAGCCTCCTCCACAGGAAGCGGCGTGGTAAAAATTTCTCAGCAGACAGAGCAGGATATTAAATTTGGTTATTGTACGGAATTTATCATTGTACTGAACCGGCCGATGGAAGAAAAGGATGAGATGGATTTCAAGGCATATCTGGAATCTATCGGCGATTCTATTGTGGTGGTTGCAGATGATGAAATTACAAAGGTCCATGTACATACCAATGATCCCGGACTTGCTATTCAGCGGGCATTGGAATATGGCTCTTTGAGTAAGATGAAGATTGATAATATGCGGGAAGAGCATCAGGAGAAACTGATTAAGGATGCGGAAAAAGCCGCAGCAGAGCAGAAAAAAGCAGACGAGAAGAAGCGTTCGGAAAAAGACGCCCTTGCAGAGGCACAGAAAGCGCCAAAAAAGGATATGGGCTTTATTTCCGTATCCATCGGTGAGGGAATCAATGAGATTTTCAAGGGGCTGGGGGTAGATTATATTATTGCCGGCGGCCAGACCATGAATCCCAGTACGGAAGATATGCTTAACGCCATCGAGGATGTGAATGCGGATAATATTTTCATCCTGCCGAACAATAAAAATATAATCCTTGCGGCAAATCAGGCTGCTTCTCTCATTGAAGAAAAAAATATATTTGTAATTCCCACCAAAACAGTACCTCAGGGGATTACAGCCCTGATTAACTTTATGCCGGACAGCAGCCCGGAAGAAAATGCGGCACGGATGACAGAAGAACTGTCCAGTGTGAAAACCGGGCAGGTGACCTATGCGGTGCGCGATACGCTGATTGAAGACAAATCCATCAGACAGGGAGATTATATGGGCATGGGCGACAGCTCCATTCTCTCTGTGGGGAAAGATATGGATGCGGTTATCCGGGAACTGGTGGCTCAGCTTGTGGATGAAGAGTCTGCCATTATCAGTATCTATTACGGAGAGGAAATTAAGGAAGAAACCGCTCAGCAGTTAGGCAGCGAACTGGAAGAAACATATCCGGACTGTGAAGTGGAGGTGCACTTCGGCGGACAGCCTATCTACTATTATGTGATTTCCGTAGAATAACAGCAAAGGAGCAATCCCATGGAGAAAACATCCGGTATCGGCACGCTGAAAGGGATTGGCGCGAAAACAGAACAGTTATTTCATAATCTGGGAGTATACACCGTTGGTGATATACTCCTTCATTATCCCAGGGATTATGAAAAACTGCCGCCCATCACCCCTCTGTCAGAACTGACGGAGCTTGTAAAAGAAACTGAGATAACAGCCGCAGTTGCGGCGCGCATTGAGAAAAGCCCTGTGGTGCGGGCAGCCCGCAGCATGCAGGTGACTTCCCTGGTTTTACAGGAGAAGGACGTGAAAGCCGACCTGGTATGGTTCCGTATGCCATATCTGAAAAATACCCTGAAACCGGGAAGCTGGTTTGTATTTCTGGGCAAAATTGTCAGGAAAGGAAAACAGTTTCATATGGAGCAGCCTCAGGTATTTTTGCCGGAGAAATACGAATCCATGCAGGAATGCCTCTGGCCCTGTTATCCCCTGACGGCGGGACTTGGCAAAAACAAACTTTCCCAGACCATCCGCAAGGCTCTGGAGGAGCTGGATTTGTCGGTGGATTATCTGCCGGAAGATATCAGAATGCGGCGTCAGCTGGCAGAATATAATTTTGCCCTGGAAAATATTCATTTTCCGGAAAGCGAGGAAGCTCTGGAGCAGGCAAGAAAGCGGCTGATTTTTGACGAATTTTTCCAGTTTATTCTTTCTGCGGGGCTGCAGAAAGAGCAGATGGAGGAAGTGCTGAATGAATTTTCCTTTCTTCCGCTGGAATATCCGGAGACGGACACAGATTCGGAGAATCCGGCATCGGAGCTGTTGCCGGAAAACCGGAAGCTCTGGGCGGATGCTGTAATGGAACAGCTTCCCTACCGTCTGACAGAAGCACAGAAACGCACCCTGCTGGAAATCCGGCAGGATTTACGGGGCAGGAAGGTTATGCAGCGGCTGGTGCAGGGGGATGTTGGCTCCGGGAAAACCATCATTGCCTTTCTGGCCATGCTGGATGCGGCTCAGGCAGGTTACCAGTCTGCCCTGATGGCTCCCACAGAAGTGCTGGCCATGCAGCATTATCAGACCTTTACGGATCTTTGTGAACAGCACGGACTGCGGATTCCGGTGATTCTTCTGACGGGCTCTCTGACGAAAAAGGAGAAGCGGCACGCTTATGAAAGGATGCAGCTGTATGCCAATGCCATGATTATCGGGACCCACGCGCTGATACAGGAGCAGGCACTTTACGACAATCTGGCCCTGGTCATCACAGACGAACAACATCGGTTTGGAGTAAAGCAACGGGAAACATTGTTTCTTAAAGGTTCACAGCCTCATGTGCTGGTGATGAGCGCGACGCCTATTCCCAGAACCCTTGCCATTATTCTGTACGGAGATCTGGATATTTCCGTGATTGATGAAGTACCGGCCAGGAGGCTTCCGGTAAAAAGCTGCGTAGTGGGAAAAACTTCCCGAAAAACCTCTTATGATTTTCTGAAAAAAGAGATTGCCATGGGACATCAGGCTTATGTAATCTGCCCCCTGGTGGAAGAAAGCGAGGGCCTGGAGGCGGAAAATGTGACAGATTACGCCAGAATTCTGCAGGATGAACTTCCCCCGGAGATTGTGGTGGAATCTCTGCATGGAAAAATGAAATCCGGCAGAAAGAATCTGATTATGGAGCAGTTTGCCCGGAATGAAATCCAGGTGCTGGTATCCACCACGGTGATTGAGGTGGGGGTTAATGTGCCCAATGCCACGGTAATGATGATAGAAGACGCCCAGCGGTTTGGTCTGGCCCAGCTTCATCAGCTCCGGGGCCGGGTGGGCAGGGGAGAGGCCCAGTCCTATTGTATCATGATTAACACCACCGACTCCGATAAGGCAAAAAAGCGTCTGGAAATCCTGAATAAATCCAACGATGGCTTCTTTATTGCAGGAGAAGATCTGAAACTGCGGGGGCCGGGGGATTTTTTCGGAATCCGTCAGAGCGGACTGCTGGAATTTCGTCTGGGTGATATTTATCAGAACGCCGATTTGTTAAAGCAGGCCTCGGAGGAGGCGAATCTGCTGCTGTCAGAAGACCGGCAGCTTACTCAGCCGGACCATGAGAGAATACGGGAGCAGATACAGGGGTATCTGAACCGGCAGGCTGAAACAGTGAATCTGTGAACAAAGCTGACAGGGCCAAAAAACAGGCGCCAGAATATTCTGACGCCTGCTTTCTGATTGTCTGAGTATAAACGGAAGTTTCCTGTTATTTGCCAGACATCTGTCTCTCCTGGGCTTCGATCATTTTCTTCACCATATAACCGCCGACAGAACCGTTCTGTCTGGAGGTTAAATCTCCGTTGTAGCCATCTTTTAAAGGCACGCCGATTTCGTTTGCAACTTCGAATTTAAACTTATCCAGTGCGCTTTTTGCTTCCGGTACTACCGCTTTGTTAGATGAATTAGACATATCGTTACCTCCTGTTGTCTTTTGTTTCTGAACAATTTCTGCTTTACTTTTTCCTGTGTGAATCATCCGAAGATGATATGGTGTAACCCGTTGGTTACGAGGATAGTATATGCACAGAAATCAGGATTAGACATGCAGTTCTTTCCGAATTTAACAGAAAATTCCATGAAATATCAGTCGGTAATCGGTTGTATATCACTGATATCCGGGGAGGCAATCAGAGAATAATTGGTGTAATACACGACGAATCCCGGCTTGCTGCCATTGGGCTTTTTCACATGTTTTTTTTCGATATAGTCAATTTCCACCTTGTCCGTTCCCCGTCCGTTGGAGTAGTAGGCCGCCAGCCGTCCGGCTTCCTCAAAAGTACGGTCCGGCAGTTCGTCGCCGTTGGTTTTTACCACCACATGGGAGCCTGGCATTCCTTTTGCATGGAACCACCAGTCATTTCCCGCTGCAAATTTAAAAGTGAGCTCATCGTTCTGGAAATTATTTTTTCCCACGTACATGTGATAGCCGTCGGAGGAAAGGTAATGAAAAGGCCTGCTTTTGATTTTTTCTTTTTTGCCGGCGTGTTTCTTTTTGATATAGCCAAACTGCACAAGTTCCTCTTTAATCTGGGTCAGATCCTCCTCAGAAACGGCAATATCCAGGGAAGTGGAAATGGATTCCAGATGAAGGATTTCTTCCTGGGTTTCCTGAAGCAGTTCTGTCAGTGCCTCATAAGTGCGTTTTAATTTATTGTACCGGTCGAAGTATTTCCGGGCATTTTCCTGAGGAGTAAGCTGGTCGTCCAGAGGAATGGAAATCATTTCATTTGTATAGTAATTGAGAGCTTTCAGCTTTTTTGCATTTTCTTCCAGATTGTATCCGTAAGTGTTGATAAGTTCTCCGTATACTTTATATTTGTCCCGTTTTTCCGTATCTTTTAACTGTTTTTGCTGTAAATCGTATTTTTTTCGGCCCCGCTCCAGCAGAGTGTTTACGATTTTGCGCAAATCGGCAGATTTCTGACGGATTCGGGTGTATACATTTCTGGCGGCGTAGAAAGTTTCCAGCACTTCAGAAATGGAAGAACAGTCTGTTCTGGTAAAGTCTCCGTACTGTGTCAGTTCCACTGCGGAGAAATCCACCGGTTCTTTTCCGTTGCGAATCAGGTTTGGACGGAAATTTCCTTCCCGGACGTCCTCCATCATCCAGGAAAAGTGGTGGAAAAGATGAAGTTTTTCTTCTTCTGACAATGCTTCCGCCGGTCGGTCGCCGTCCAGGGAGGCCCGGAAACAGAGTTCGGAGGCAATGACCGGACTGATACCGGTATAAGCGGTATAGATAGCCTTCTGTACCGGCAGAGGCCTGTGATATACCTTTTCAGAAAAGGACTCCTGCGTTTCTGACAGAGGGCTGGACTTTTCCTGCGTTTCCGGGATAAAATAAGTTCTTCCGGGGAGTACTTCCCGGACAGAACTGACCTGGGCGGAAATGTGTTTGATGCTGTCAATGATTTTCTGATTCTCATCGCAGAAGATAATATTGCTGTGTTTGCCCATAAGTTCCACAATGAGAACTTTGCGGCAGAGGTCCCCCAGTTCGTTGAGATGTTCAATTTCAAAATTAATGATACGCTCCATATGGGGCTGGTAAATTCGGATTATTTTCCCGTTGGCTATGTGTTTTCGGAGCAGCATACAGAAATTCGGCGCTGTCAGGGGACTGGTTTTGTTGGAGTCAGTCAGGTAAATCAGGGGAAGGGAAGGGCTTGCGGATAATAAGAGCCGCACCTGTCCGCCTTTTACGTTATCTGTCTCTGTTCGGGAGGTTTTTATTGTGAGCAGAAGCTCGTCATTTTCCGGCTGGGCGATTTTGCTGATTCGGCCGTTTATGACTGTTTCATTCAATTCTTTTACTAAATTTGCAATTACAATTCCGTCAAAAGCCATGATAATTCTCCTTTATAGATAGCATAGGTCTGTTACAGTATAGCTCAAATTTCTGAAAAATGGAATAAAAAAAAATATGGATTGAATTTTCCGAACATTTGTATTAGAATAGATAAAAGAACCATTCAGGAACGAAAGAGCAGAAAGGGATTACATTTGTTCAAATACAAAAGTGGATACAGCAGACGATTGTTTTGGACAAAGGTAATTACATTCAACAAGGGCGTGAAAAGATGCAGGATAAAAACAATACTCAATATTTTAAAGTGGAGAAGGAACAGCAGATAAGGGTTGACGATGTGCTGGAAATTGTATATAGTGCTTTGCGGGAGAAGGGATACAATCCGGTGAACCAGATTGTGGGATATATTATGTCCGGAGACCCTACTTACATTACCAGCCATCGGAATGCAAGAAGCCTGATTATGAAAGTAGAGCGGGACGAGCTGGTGGAAGAGATTCTGCGCCGGTATATCCAGAGCAACTCCTGGGGATAGGAGGTCGGGATGCGCATTATGGGGCTTGATTTTGGTTCCAGGACCGTGGGTGTTGCCATAAGTGATGCATTACTGGTTACTGCCCAGGGAATCGAAACCATTCAGCGGAAATCGCCGGGAAAACTCCGGCAGACACTTGCAAGGATTCAGGAACTGACAGAGGAATATCAGGTGGAGGAAATCGTACTGGGATTTCCGAAGAACATGAATAATACGGAAGGGGAACGCTGCCGCAGTACGCTGGAATTTCAGGAACTGCTGAAAAAGCGCTGTAATCTGCCGGTGGTGCTGTGGGATGAAAGGCTTACTACCGTGGAAGCAGAGCGGAGCCTGATGGAGGGCGGCGTGCGCAGAGAACACCGGAAGAACCATGTGGACAGGATTGCCGCTGTACTGATTTTACAGGGGTATCTGGATGCACGGGCATTTCGGGCGGAAAAATCAGGAAATTCAGAATAGGGAAAGACGAAACAGCAAAGTTGGAATAAAAGGACAGAAACAATGGAAAAAGTAGTATTTCAGGCTCCCGGCGACGGGGGGTCCAGGGAATTTTATGTAGTAGAGCAGACCAGAATCAGCGGGGTGAATTATCTGCTTGTGGCAGAAGAGGAAGATGGAGACTGTGATGCCTTTATTTTAAAGGAAATATCACAGGAAGAAAATGAAGATATCGTGTATGAAATGGTGGATTCTGAGGAAGAACTGGAATATATGTCCGGGATTTTTGGAGAAATTCTGGAAGATGTGGATCTTACCATGTAATACGGAAGAATCTGAAAACATGAATTTTACAGAAAGGTGTTGCGATGCTCCGGGAAGATTTTGAAAAGATTTTGAAGGAACATGGATTGAAGAAGACCAGGCAGAGAATTCTGGTACTGGAAGCACTGTCATCCTGTGAGGATAAACACCTGACTGCGGAAGAAATATATGAAACAGTGAAGGCAGAGTTCCCGGAAATCGGGCTGGCGACTGTCTATCGGACAATACAATTGCTATCGGAGCTGGACCTGGTGGAAAGTGTGCAGCTTGGAGATGGATGCGTGCGTTATGAAATTGGAAAGATTGGTGGAAAAGAGGCGCACCGCCACCATCATTTAATATGTCTGGAATGTGGAAAAGTAATATCTTTTTGGGACGACCTGTTAGAGGAGCTGGAGGAACGTATCAGAGAGTCAGCTTCTTTTCAGGTTATCAACCATGAGGTAAAGTTTTACGGCTATTGTGAATCATGTCTGAAACAGGGACAGGAATGTCAGTGAAAAGCGAGGGAACCTGCACAGCATTTGGAGGTGCAAGTTGAAAAAAGAACATAATTCAAAATTGAAAATCATTCCTTTAGGCGGACTGGAGCAGATTGGAATGAACATTACTGCCTTTGAATACGAAGACAGTATTATTGTGGTGGACTGCGGTCTGTCTTTTCCGGAAAATGATATGCTGGGTATTGACCTGGTAATTCCGGATGTTACCTATCTGAAGAATAATATCGAGAAAGTAAAAGGATTTTTTATTACCCATGGCCATGAAGACCATATCGGGGCCATTCCTTATATTCTGCGGGATATTAACGTGCCCATTTATGCAACAAAGCTGACCATCGGTATTATAGATAATAAGCTGCGGGAGCATAATATGCTTTCCAAAGTAAAGCGTAAGGTGGTAAAATACGGACAGCATATCAATCTGGGCTGTTTCCGGGTGGAATTTATCAGGACCAATCACAGTATTCAGGACGCTGCGGCCCTGGCCATCTATTCGCCGGCAGGAATTGTGGTGCATACGGGAGACTTTAAGGTGGACTACACGCCGGTATTCGGCGATGCCATTGACTTGCAGCGGTTTGGCGAAATCGGCAAGAAGGGCGTGCTGGCGCTGATGTGCGACAGTACCAATGCGGAACGGCCGGGCTTTACCAATTCGGAACGCACGGTGGGAAAGACCTTTGACAATATTTTTGCGGATCACTCCAATACCAGAATCATCATTGCCACGTTTGCTTCCAATGTGGACCGTGTACAGCAGATTATCAATTCTGCTTATAAATTCGGGCGTAAGGTTGTGGTGGAAGGCCGCAGTATGGTAAATATCATTACTACAGCTACGGAGCTTGGGTATCTGCAGATACCGGAGCATACACTGATAGATATTGAGCAGCTGAAGAATTATCCCGATGAACAGACGGTGCTGATTACTACCGGAAGTCAGGGAGAGTCTATGGCGGCATTGTCCCGTATGGCAGCAAGCCTTCATAAGAAAGTCACCATTAAGCCGGGAGATACCATTATATTCAGCTCCAATCCCATACCGGGAAATGAAAAGGCTGTGTCCAACGTCATCAATGAACTGTTCCGCAAAGGGGCGGAGGTGATTTTCCAGGACGCTCATGTGTCCGGACACGCCTGCCGGGAGGAAATCAAGCTGATTTATTCTCTGGTGAAACCAAGATATGCAATTCCGGTTCACGGAGAGTACAGGCATCTGCGGGCACAGGCTACTATTGCGGAAGAACTGGGTTTCAAAAAAGAGGACATCTTTATCCTTTCTTCCGGAAATGTACTGGAATTGGATGAAAAGGGCGCGGAGATTACAGGACAGGTTCCGGTGGGCTCTATTCTGGTGGATGGCCTCGGCGTGGGCGATGTGGGAAATATTGTGCTCAGAGACAGGCAACATCTGGCAGAAGACGGAATTATCATTGTGGTGATGACCCTGGAGTCCGGAAGCGGCCAGGTACTGGCGGGACCGGATATTGTCAGCCGGGGCTTTGTGTATGTGAGAGGTGCGGAAAGCCTGATGGATGAGGCGAAGAAGGTACTGGACGGGGCCATGGAATACTGTATGGAGCGGAATATTACAGACTGGGGTAAGATTAAGACGGAAATCAAGGATGAACTGGGAGAATTTGTCTGGAAAAAAACCAAACGGAGGCCCATGATCATGCCGATTATTATGGAAGTCTGATGGTTCATGTCGGAGGTTCAGGATGGATCGGATAATAGAGAAAAATCTGGAAGCACTGGTGTATGCGGTGAAGAACAGTCCGGAATATGCGGAATACCAGAGAATACGGGAACTGGTTCATGCAGATCCGGAAAAAGAAAAAGCAATCCATGAATTCCGGAGAAGGAATTTTGAGTTGCATATGAGCAGGGATGTGGATTTATTTACTGAAACAGACCGTCTGGAACGGGAATTTGCACCGCTGCGGGCGGAGCCTTATGTAAACGAATATCTGGCAGCGGAACTTGCAGTATGCCGTATGGTACAGCATATCAATTACCGTCTGATGGAAGAAATTGAGTTTGATCTTGGGTTTGAGTAATTTCAGCCGGAGAAAAGGGGAATGTCATGAGAAGCAGCAAGGTGGTACTGAGTATATTAAACAGTATGTTGAGTATACTGCTCCTGATACTGATTCTGTTTGTGGTGTTAAAGGCGGGAAACGCCGCCTATGATATGGGATACCGGGTTTTTACGGAGCCGGCTGTGGACAGGGAACCGGGAAGAGATATTTCAGTGCGTTATTATAATGGAATGTCCGTCACAGAGCTTGGAAGCCTGCTGGAAGAAAAGGGAGTGGTGGACAGCGGAATACTGTTTGCCATACAGCTTGGCCTTTCTTCTAAGGGAGATAAAATCAAACCGGGCAAATATACGCTGAATACTTCTCAGACTCCGGAAGAACTGATACAGGTACTGACAGGAGAGGAGACAGAGGAAAAAGAAGAATGATAGTGGAAGAACGTCTTGTTACTTACATCAATTCCCTGGACAGAGGAACGGAGGGGCTGCTGGCGGAGATAGAAGAGGAAGCCCGCCGCGCCTGTGTGCCTGTCATTCGAAAGGAAACCCAGAACCTTCTGAAACTGCTGCTGGCCATGAACCGGCCGGGACGTATTCTGGAGGTGGGGACTGCAGTGGGATTTTCCGCGCTGCTGATGGAATCATGCAATCCGGTGCCCTGTGAAATTACCACCATAGAAAATTATGAAAAAAGAATTCCTGTTGCAAAAGCAAATTTTCTGCGCGCAGGGAAACAGAATGTGATAAAATTGTCAGAGGGAGACGCCGCCCGGATTCTGAAAGAACTGACAGGCAGTTATGACTTTATTTTTATGGATGCTGCAAAGGCACAGTATATTCATTTCCTTCCGGAGGTGATGCGCCTGCTGAGTCCGGGAGGCGTGCTGGTATCCGACAATGTGCTGCAGGACGGTGATATTATCCAGTCGCGTTTTGCGGTTACGAGAAGAAACCGCACCATACATAAGCGGATGCGGGATTATCTCTATGAGCTGACCCATATGGAAGGCCTTACCACTTCCATACTGCCCATTGGCGATGGGGTGACAGTCAGCGTAAAGGAGGAGAGCAATGAGCAGGAAAAAACCGGAACTGCTGGTGCCGGCCAGCAGCCTTGAAGTCTTAAAGGTGGCTGTGATGTTCGGTGCGGATGCGGTGTATATCGGCGGAGAAATGTTCGGCCTGCGGGCGAAAGCCAGGAACTTTTCCATGGAAGACATGGAAAAGGGGATTGCATTCGCCCATGAACATGGCGTAAAAGTATATGTGACAGCCAATATCCTGGCTCACAATTATGATCTGGAAGGAATCCGGGCATACTTTACAGAACTTAAATCTTTGAAGCCGGATGCTCTGATTATTTCCGACCCCGGCGTATTTACCATTGCCGGAGAACTGTGTCCGGAACTGGAAATTCACATTTCCACACAGGCCAATAATACCAATTATGAGACGTATCGGTTCTGGCATGGACTTGGGGCAAAACGTGTGGTTTCTGCAAGAGAGCTGTCTTTGCAGGAGATTTCGGAAATCCGGAAAAAAATACCGGAAGACATGGAGATTGAAACCTTTATTCACGGAGCCATGTGCATTTCCTATTCCGGAAGATGCCTGCTCAGCAATTATTTTACCGGGCGGGACGCCAATCAGGGAGCCTGTACCCATCCCTGCCGCTGGAAATATGCGGTGGTGGAGGAGACAAGACCGGGGGAATATCTGCCGGTGTATGAAAATGAGCGGGGAACCTATATTTTTAATTCCAAAGATTTGTGTATGATTGAACATATTCCGGAGCTGGTGGAAGCAGGAATTGACAGCTTCAAGATAGAAGGCCGGATGAAAACAGCTCTTTATGTGGCGACGGTGGCAAGAACCTACCGGAAGGCCATTGACGATTATTTTTGTTCAGAAGAAACTTACCGGGCGCATATGTCCTGGTATACGGGACAGATTTCCAACTGCACTTACCGGCATTTTACCACAGGATTTTTCTTTGGAAAGCCGGATGAGCAGACCCAGATTTATGACAGCAATACCTATACAAAAGAATATACCTATCTTGGTATCATCGAAGGCAGGAATCAGGACGGATGGTACCGGACAGAGCAGAGAAATAAATTTTCCGTTGGAGAACAGATTGAGGTAATGAAGCCGAATGGAGATAACATACCAGTAACGGTGAAGTCCATTCGGGATGAAGAAGGAAACGAGATGGAGTCAGCACCCCATCCCAGACAGGTGTTATATATTGATTTAGGACAGCCATTGGCGGAGTTTGATATTCTGCGCAGACAGGAAAAGGAGGAACAGGCAGATGAATAAAGACAGATATGTAGCATATGTGGGGACTTATACCCATGGCACCAGCGTAGGAATCCATATTTACGATGTGGATGTGGAAGAGGGAAGTATGACGGAACGGAAGGTAATACCTATTAATAACCCTTCTCATCTGACCATTTCCGCAGATGGAAAATTCCTCTATTCCATCGCAGACGAGGGGGTTGCCGCATTTAAAGTCCTTCCTGACGGAGATCTGGAAGCCATAAATGAGAAATGGATTGGCGGTATGCGTGGGTGTTATGTGGATGTGGACCGGGAAAACCGTTATCTGTTTGTGGGAGGTTATCACGATGGCCGGGTGACCATGATGAGACTGAATACAGACGGAAGTATCGGAGAGATTGCAGACGGAATTTTCCATACAGGTATGGGGAGAAGTATTGCGGAACGGAATTACCGTCCCCATGTGAACTGTGTGAAACTGACGCCGAAGCAGTATTATCTCTGTGCAGTGGACGGCGGCCTGGATCAGGTGAAGATTTATCAGATTGACTATGAAAAAGGGAAAATGAAAATTGCGGATATTCTGCGGGAACATCTGGAGTCATCTCCGAGAATGATACGGTTTACCCCGGATGGAAATTACGCCTATGTACTGTGTGAGGAAAGCAATGAGGTGGATGTTTACAGTTATGCATGTACGCCTCAGGGGCCTGAATTTGAACGAATCCAGAGTATTCCCACTGTGGATGAGGAAGAGAGAAGGAACTGCGGCGCTTCCGGTATGGAAGTCAGTCAGGATGGAAGGTATCTTTTCTGCTCCAACGCAGGGGCCAATTCTGTGGTTATTTACGCCATCAATCAGGAGAATGGCGAGCTGACCATGGTATGCGATTCCAAAATCAGCGGAGATTATCCCAAGTCCATTGCGATTTTCCCGGATGGGCAGCATTTTGTAAGTTTAAATCATGATACCAACGAGATTATGACATTCCATGTGGATTATGAGAAGAAATATTTTCTGATGAAGGGCAGGCCCATTGCCATCGACCAGCCCAACTGTATTCATATTCATAAACTTCCGCAGTAATTTTAAGGGGCTGTTTTGCGACAGCCCCTTTGCGATATGTATTTTGCCGGACTGAGTTCTATAGTAACCCGTATTACTTTCCGTTCTGTCTGTTTGCCGGTAAACCCTAATCATGCACAGGCTGACGACTGGCGGGCCGCATGGCCATCCATGCTATGAAAGTCTCTGACTTTCCTGGTAAATCTGTTCCAGAGAAGCCATTCGGCTGCCGGTATGTTCCATCATCAAATCCAGAACCGTCAGTGCTGCCATTGCTTCCGCCACTACCACAGCTCTGGGAACAATAACCGGGTCATGTCTGCCGTGAATGGCAATTTCCACAGGTTTTCCATCTCTGCTGATGGTATTCTGAGGGGCGGAGATGGAGGGGGTAGGTTTGACGGCAGCCCGGAAAATAACGGGCGCCCCGTTGCTGATACCGCCCAGAATTCCTCCGGCATGGTTGGTGGAAAGGGCAGGACTGCCGTTTTTCATTTCAAAACTGTCATTATTCTCAGAACCTGCAGAAGCGGCGGAAGCGAATCCGTCGCCGATTTCAAAGCCTTTTACCGCGCCGATGGAAAAAATGGCTTTGGCCAGGCAGGCGTCCAGTTTATCGAAAACAGGTTCTCCGACGCCTGCCGGAAGGCCTGTAATGATACATTCAATGATACCTCCGGCAGAATTTTTCTGCTTCATACATGTTTCCAGAAATTCCTGTGCTTTTGCACAGGCATGTTCTTCCGGCATACAGAGCGGACTGGAGAGAATAGCGGAATTTACCTGTTCATAATTCCGGGAAAGGAGTTCTTCCGGAGTGGCGGATATGGAGACCGGGCCGATGGATCTGGTATAAGTCAGAAATGAAACACCAAGCCGGTTCAGAATTTTAGAGGCAATTGCTCCCGCGGCCACTCTGCCGATGGTTTCCCGGCCGGAGGAACGTCCGCCGCCGCGGTAGTCCCGGAACCCGTATTTCATATCAAAGGTATAATCTGCATGTCCCGGTCGGTAGTAAGAAGCAATATCTCTGTAATCCCCGGAACGCTGGTCCTGATTAAATACCACAAGGCTGATGGGAGTTCCGGTGGTTTTCCCTTCAAATACGCCGGAAAGGATTTCGACTTTGTCACTTTCCTTTCTCTGAGTGGTAAATCTGGACTGTCCCGGTTTTCTTCTGTTCAGAAATTTCTGTATATCTGTTTCCTCCAGGGGAAGTCCCGCGGGACAGCCATCAACTACCACGCCGATGCCTTTCCCGTGGGATTCCCCCCAGGTGGTGATTTTAAAATGAGTACTGAATGTTGAGCCTGCCATAAAAACCTCCTGAATTGATAAATTGGAAAAAGAAATTTTCTTAACCGTTGAAAGAAGAACCTTCTTAACCGCTGCGTTTATTATATCCAACCTTTCGGAAAAAAGAAAGTATTTTATTGAGAAAGACATGGAATTCTGGTATACTGATTTTTGTTATGAAATCTGTGGAAAGCAGAACCATGGAACTGTACAGGCAATTGCGAAACGAAATAATGGTACATGGAATTTTGCTGATTGGCTCGTTTCGCAATTGCCTGGAAACTGTATGAAGAAAGGAACGATTTATGTATAAACTGTTAAAACAGGAAGGCCGGGCCAAACGGGGAGAATTTCATACGGTACATGGGGTAATTCAGACTCCGGTATTTATGAATGTGGGTACGGTTGCGGCTATTAAGGGAGCGGTGTCCACCCAGGATTTACAGCAGATAAAGACACAGGTGCAGTTGTCCAATACCTACCATCTTCATGTACGTCCGGGAGATGAGGTGGTAAAGGAACTGGGGGGCCTGCATAAGTTTATGGTATGGGACAAACCCATTCTGACGGATTCCGGCGGATTTCAGGTGTTTTCTCTGGCAGGACTGCGGAAAATCAAAGAAGAAGGCGTGTATTTCAACTCCCATATTGATGGAAGGAAAATTTTCATGGGCCCGGAGGAGAGTATGCAGATTCAGTCCAATCTGGCCTCCACCATTGCCATGGCTTTTGATGAGTGTCCTTCCAGTGTGGCGGAACGTTCCTATGTGGAACATTCCGTGGCCAGAACCACCCGCTGGCTGAAACGCTGTAAAAAAGAGATGAGCCGGTTAAATGAAATGGAAACCACGATTAACCGGCAGCAGATGCTGTTCGGTATCAATCAGGGGGCAATTTTTGATGATATCCGTATCGAACATGCCAGACAGATTGCAGAACTGGATCTGGACGGGTACGCCATCGGCGGGCTGGCAGTGGGAGAGAGCCATCAGGAGATGTACCATATTCTGGATGTGACGGTGCCTCATCTGCCTCTGGAAAAACCCACTTATCTGATGGGGGTGGGAACGCCCGCCAATATTCTGGAAGGAGTGGAGCGGGGCGTGGACTTTTTTGACTGCGTATACCCCAACCGGAACGGGCGCCACGGCCACCTGTACACGAATCAGGGAAAAATGAACCTGTTCAACCGGAAATATGAAAGAGATTCCAGACCCATAGAGGAAGGCTGCCAGTGTCCGGCCTGCCGCCATTACAGCCGGGCTTATATCCGCCATCTTCTGAAAGCCAGGGAAATGCTGGGAATGCGGCTGTGCGTTCTCCATAATCTGTATTTTTATAATACCATGATGGAGGAAATACGGGAGGCGCTGGACCAGGGGCGGTTCCATTCTTATAAAGAGGAAAAACTGTATGGAATGGGGCAAAAGTAAGGTTACGAAACTGGCAGTTCTGTTTATTTTGTCCGTATTCCTGCTGGAAGTGTGTTTTCCCCGGACAGTATCTGCCCAGGCAGCACCGGAAATACTGACAAAAAAGATTCAGACCATTACTGCCTCGGATTTGTCAGAAGAAATGGGAAGGCCGAACTTTTTTCTGGATGCAAAAACGGACGGGAACGGCACATTAACCTACGCCAGCAGTAATACGGAGGTTGCCAGAATAAACGAGTTTACCGGAGAAGTGGAACTGACAGGAGTGGGGATGACACAGATTGTAATCCATGCATCAGCTACGGAGGAATATGAAGAAGCCTTCCGGACAATTCAGCTAAGGGTAAAAAAGGGAGATGTGAAGCTGAAAGTACCGAAAATTTCTTACACAAAGACATACAAAGACAAAGCCTTTTTCCTGGGAGCATCTGCCAGAAGCACTGTCAGGTATAAAAGCAGCAATTCCGGAGTTGTAAAGGTGGACAGCCGGGGCAAAGTAACTGTGAAGGGCTGCGGCAAGGCAGTGATAACGGTTATGGCCGGGGATTCTGATTACAAATCTGCTTCCAGGAAAATTACGGTAAAAGTTTTGCCAGGAAAGTCATTGCTGAAATCTGTGAGTAATAAAATTCCCGGACAGCTTAATATATCCTGGACCAGGCAGAAAGAAGCAGATGGGTATATGGTGGAATATGCCCCGGATAAGAAATTTAAAAAGCATGTGGGAAGAATCAGAATCGGGAAAAACAGCGTTACCAGAACCAACCTGAAAGGGCTTACGGAAGGCAGGAAGTATTACATCAGAGTAAAAGCATATAAAATCATTAATCACAGAAAAGTTTATGGAAAAGCCAGTAAAGTTGTATCCAAAACGGTGAAAAAAGAACCGCTGCAGACCACAGCCCGGCCGGGAAAGCGGACACTGCTGAATTTGCTGCTCACTGCAAAAATACCTTTGGGCCATACCATGTATGTCTGGGGCGGAGGATGGAATGAATCAGATACAGGTGCAGGAGAAGAAGCGGTAAGTATTGGAGAAAGTCCCCGCTGGAGGGCATTTTATGAGTTGCAGGACAGTTCATACAATTACAGAAATACAAGATATCAGATTCATGACGGGCTGGACTGCTCCGGTTATGTGGGATGGGTGGTTTACAACGTAATGGAAACTGCCGATGGAAGAGCCGGATATGTGGAAAAGGCCTCCGGTATGGCAGAAAGTTTTGCGATGAAAGGATTTGGTAGTTATACGCCTGCCCGTAATGTGACAGACTGGAAACCAGGAGATATTATGAGTATGAGCGGACATGTATGGATTTCACTGGGTATGTGTGAGGATGGCAGCGTGGTTCTGCTTCATGCAAGTCCGCCGGGAGTTCTCCTGTGCGGAACACGTCTTCCGGACGGAAGGAACAGCCGTGCCGCAGAACTGGCAGAATATTATATGCGTACTTATTATCCGGACTGGTATAAGAAATTCCCGGACTGTACGAGACCTGCTTCCTATCTGACTGGTTCCGGACAAATGCGCTGGAATTCCGGTCTGCTTACGGATAAAGAGGGAATAAGGAAGCTGGGAGCGGAGGAAGTGTTAAAGAAAATTTTCCCATGATTAATCAGTGGTGTGATTCGTCATAGTATGAAAATATTGGCTATCTGTAAAAAATGAGGAAACTCAATGCAGAAATAGCTTGCTTTCGGTTCTCATTTTGTGTACAATAATATAAATGCGTAAAATTTTGTCACAGAGAAAAGGCCTGTATCTGCACAGGCAAAGCAGAAAATATCCGGGAACAGGTTTACAGGTTCCGGGGCATGGACAATTAGGAGGAAAAGAAATGTCTATTTTAGCTCAAACAGAGGCAGCGGCGGGATTTTCCATCATCTGGATTTTAGTTATGCTGGTAGCGCTTTATTTCATGATGATACGTCCGCAGCAGAAAGAGAACAAGAGAAAGAATGCAATGCTGGCTGAACTGGCAGTGGGAGACACCGTACTGACCACCAGCGGTTTTTACGGAATGGTCATTGATATCACAGAGGATACTGTTATTATGGAGTTTGGAAACAATAAGAACTGCCGTATTCCCATGCAGAAATCGGCTATTGCCATGGTGGAGAAGCCGGAAGACGCAGCGGAAAAAGAAAGTAAATAAGCAGAAAGCATTCTCAGGCGGGAGTCAGGGAATGCTTTTTTATTAAAAATATGTGGTATCGGCGTTGCGATGAGTAATGCAGTACAGGCGGTCAAAGATGTTGCGGATGATATCACACTTTCAAATGAGGAGGATAGCGTAGCAGTCTACCTGGAAAAATCGCCTTTTGATGTGCCGAATGAAAACTTTATGGCATATAAAATAAAAGAAACCGCATCCGATATATGTGGAGTCGTAAAATATGCAAAAGAATTTGGTTTATCATGAACCATATCAAAATATAATGAAACGGCCATTCAATTATAACTCCAGATTATAAAAGCTATGAAAAAGAAAAATATCTTTTCCAGTTGAAATCCAGGAATAAATATACTATAGTAGTATTGATAATTTTTTGTCAATTAAAAGTCCGAATTCTGTCACACAGGCTGAAAGGTCAGGGTTTCCATGTGCCGAAACGGACAGTTATTATAGAAATACAGGGAGGGACAGTGAGCATGAATTACCGCATTGGAGTGATTTCCGGGGACGGAATCGGACCGGAAATCGTAAGAGAAGCAAGAAAAATACTGGATAAGGTGGGTGAGGTCTTCGGACACACATTTTCTTATGATGAAATACTGATGGGAGGCGTGTCCATTGACGCCACAGGAGTGCCCCTGACAGAGGAAGCCATCGCACAGGCAAAGGCAGCGGACGCGGTGCTTATGGGTTCGATTGGAGGAAATACCAGCACTTCTCCCTGGTATCAGCTTCCGCCGGATTTAAGGCCGGAGGCAGGACTTTTGAAGCTGCGCAAATCCCTGAACCTTTTCGCCAATTTAAGGCCGGCTTATCTGTATGAAGAACTGAAAGAAGCCTGTCCTCTGCGAGAAGATATTATCGGGGACGGATTTGATATGATGATTATGCGGGAGCTGACCGGGGGCCTCTATTTTGGAAAACGGGTAACGGAAGAACGGGATGGCCTGATGACTGCAGAAGACACCCTTACATATAATGAAACGGAAATCCGCAGAATTGCAAAGCGCGGATTTGATATTGCCATGAAGCGCAGGAAGAAAGTCACCAGTGTGGATAAGGCCAATGTGCTGGATTCCTCCAGACTCTGGCGGAAAATCGTGGAAGAAGTGGCGAAAGGATATCCGGAGGTGACGCTGGAACATATGCTGGTTGACAACTGCGCCATGCAGCTGGTAAAAGACCCGAAACAGTTTGATGTGATTTTGACAGAGAACATGTTTGGTGATATATTATCGGACGAGGCAAGTATGGTGACGGGTTCCATCGGAATGCTGTCCTCCGCAAGCCTGAATGATACAAAATTCGGCCTGTATGAGCCCAGCGGCGGTTCCGCACCGGATATTGCCGGAAAAGGAATTGCAAATCCAATTGCAACCATCTTAAGCGCCGCAATGCTTCTGCGCTATTCGCTGGATCTGGATAAAGAGGCGGACGCAGTGGAGCTTGCAGTAAAACAGGTGCTGCGGGAAGGATATCGTACGATAGATATTATGCCTCAGGAAGAAGAGAAAAAGGTATCTGTAACTCAGGTGGGAACCGTGGAAATGGGAGACCTGATTGCAGAAAAGATTCGTAACTGACAGGAGGAAAGAATATGCAGCTGACAGGAGCGCAAATTGTTATTGAATGTCTGAAAGAGCAAGGTGTGGATACTGTCTTTGGCTATCCGGGAGGAGCCATTTTAAATGTATATGATGAATTATATAAGCACAGGGATGAGATAAAACACGTGCTGACTTCCCATGAACAGGGGGCCAGCCATGCGGCAGACGGGTATGCCCGTTCCACCGGAAAGGTTGGAGTCTGTCTGGCCACTTCCGGGCCGGGAGCTACCAATCTGGTTACAGGAATTGCCACCGCCTATATGGATTCTGTTCCCATGGTGGCCATTACCTGCAATGTGGGTGTATCCCTTTTGGGAAAAGACAGTTTTCAGGAAATTGATATTGCGGGAATCACAACTCCCATTACCAAGCATAATTTTATTGTAAAAGATGTGGGAAAACTGGCGGAAACCATACGGAGAGCCTTTCGGATTGCCCAGAAGGGCAGACCGGGGCCGGTACTGGTGGATATCCCCAAGGATGTGACGGCAAATCAGACGGAGTTTCATCCCATTACCATAGAGCCGGAAAAACGCTGCTATGAGACTATTACGGAAGAAGCGCTGGAACAGGCAGTGGAAATGATTCGGAAATCCGAAAAACCCTATTTCTTTGTGGGAGGCGGAGCCGTTATCTCGGAGGCCAGCCAGGAACTTATGGAGTTTGTGGAAAAAGTACAGGCCCCGGTAGCCGATTCCCTGATGGGAAAAGGGGCTTTCGACGGAAATCACAGTCTCTATACCGGAATGCTGGGAATGCATGGAACCAAAACTTCCAATTACGGAGTCAGCGAATGCGATTTGCTGATTGCGGTTGGGGTCCGGTTCAGCGACCGGGTAACGGGGAACGCGAAGAAATTTGCTCCCCATGCCAGAATCCTGCAGTTTGATGTGGATCCGGCAGAAATCAACAAAAATATCGTGACGGACGCCCATATTATCGGAGATATCAGGGAAATTCTTCTGCGCCTGAACCAGAGAGTGGAGCAGCAGAATCATGAGGAATGGATTGGGAAGATCATGGAATATAAGGAAAAATATCCGCTGAGATACCATGATACGGGTCTGAGTGGCCCTTACCTTGTGGAAGAAATTTACCGTCAGACAAAGGGAGACGCCATTATAGTGACGGAAGTGGGTCAGCACCAGATGTGGGCAGCCCAGTTCTATAAATATAAAAAGCCGCGTACACTGATTACGTCGGGAGGCCTGGGTACCATGGGATACGGGCTGGGAGCAGCCATCGGAGTGCAGATGGCCAATCCCAAAAAGCAGGTAATTAACATTGCCGGAGACGGATGTTTCCGTATGAATATGAATGAAATTGCCACAGCAGTACGCCAGAACCTGCCCCTGATTCAGGTGGTGGTCAACAATCATGTGCTGGGCATGGTTCGCCAGTGGCAGACTTTATTTTATGAACAGCATTATTCTGCAACTGTATTAAAAGACAGTGTGGATTTTGTAAAACTGGCAGAAGCCCTTGGAGCCAGAGGGATTCGTGCTTCCACCAGAGAGGAATTCAGCCAGGCATTTGCCCAGGCTCTGGAAAACAGCGGGCCGGTGGTAATTGACTGTATGATTGACAGTGATGATAAAGTATGGCCTATGGTAGCGCCGGGAGCTGCCATCAGTGAGGTATTCAGCGAAGAAGATATGAAGGAGGAAAAAAATGAGCAGAGTTTATAATTTTTCAGCAGGACCGGCTGTTTTGCCGGAGGAAGTTTTGCGCGAGGCAGCAGAGGAAATGCTGGATTACCAGGGAAGCGGCATGTCCGTGATGGAGATGAGCCACCGCTCCAAAGTATATGACAATATTATCAAAACAGCAGAAGCAGACTTGCGGGAGCTGATGAAGATTCCCGATAATTATAAGGTGCTGTTTTTACAGGGAGGAGCTTCCCAGCAGTTTGCCATGATTCCCATGAATCTTATGAAGAATAAGAAAGCCGCTTACATTGTAACAGGCCAGTGGGCAAAAAAGGCATTTCAGGAAGGGCAGAATTACGGAGAGGCAGTAAAAGTGGCTTCCTCCGAGGATAAGACCTTTTCCTACATTCCGGACTGCTCCGATTTGGATATTCCGGAGGACGCAGACTATGTATATATCTGTGAAAACAATACCATTTACGGTACAAAATATAAGACGTTGCCCAATACCAAGGGGCATACTCTGGTAGCAGATGTGTCTTCCTGCTTCTTGTCCGAGCCGGTGGATGTGTCTGAATACGGAATTATTTACGGAGGCGTTCAGAAAAATATCGGGCCTGCCGGAGTGGTTATTGTGATTATCCGTGAAGACCTGATTACGGAAGATACCCTGCCGGGTACTCCGACCATGCTGAAATATAAGACCCATGCAGACGCAGAGTCCCTTTACAATACACCTCCTGCCTATGGCATTTATATCTGCGGAAAAGTATTCCGATGGCTGAAAAAGCAGGGCGGCCTTGAAGCCATGAAAGCACGCAACGAAGAGAAAGCGAAAATCCTTTACGATTTCCTGGATTCCAGCACCATGTTCAAAGGAACCGTGAGAAAAGAAGACCGTTCTCTGATGAACGTTCCTTTCGTAACAGGAGATAAGGATCTGGATGCAAAATTTGTCAAAGAGGCAGAGGCAGCAGGATTTGTAAATCTGAAAGGCCACCGGACCGTAGGCGGTATGCGTGCCAGCATATACAATGCGATGCCAAAAGAAGGCGTGGAGAAGTTAGTGGCGTTTATGAAAAAATTTGAAGAGGAGAATTAACATGTTTCAGTATCATTGCTTAAATCCCATTGCAAACGTGGGCCTGGATTTGTTCGGCCAGGAATATAAAAAGACAGACGATATCAGCGAAGCCCAGGCAGTGCTGGTAAGAAGTGCGGCCATGCATGACATGGAGCTGCCAGAACAGCTCTGCGCAGTTGCCAGAGCCGGAGCCGGAGTGAATAACATTCCTCTGGAAAAATGCGCAGAACAGGGAATTGTCGTATTTAACACGCCGGGAGCCAATGCCAACGGCGTAAAAGAGCTGGTATTTGCAGGAATGCTGCTGGCTTCCCGCGATATTACCGGAGGAATCAACTGGGTATTGGAAAATCAGGATAGCGAGACCATCAGCAAAGATGTGGAAAAGGCTAAAAAGGCATTTGCAGGCTGTGAAATTGCCGGTAAAAAATTAGGCGTTATCGGCCTTGGAGCCATCGGTGTGAAAGTGGCAAATGCAGCCACCCATATGGGCATGGAAGTGTATGGATACGATCCTTTTATTTCGGTCAATGCCGCATGGAATCTGTCACGAAACGTAAAACATATCAATAACGTGGAAGACATTTATCAGGAATGTGATTATATTACCATCCATGTGCCCCTTCTGGATGACACCAGAAAAATGCTGAATAAAGAAGCATTTGCAAAGATGAAAGAGGGCGTGGTAATTCTGAATTTTGCACGGGATCTTCTGGTGGATGAGGAAGATATCCTGGAAGCCATCAAAGAAGGAAAAGTGAAAAAGTATGTGTCTGATTTCCCAAACAGCACCACTGCAGGAAAAGAAGGCTGTATTGTGATTCCCCATCTGGGCGCTTCTACAGAAGAATCCGAGGACAACTGCGCGGTGATGGCGGTGGAAGAAGTTATGGATTATCTGGAAAACGGAAATATCCGCAATTCTGTGAACTTCCCCAGATGTGACATGGGTGTCTGTGCCGGAGCCGGACGTGTAGCCATTCTTCACAGAAATCAAAAGGGAATCATCGGAAAATACACCGCTGTAATGGGAGACAATAACATCAATATTTCCGACATGACCAACAAGAGCCGGGGGAATTTCGCATATTCCCTTCTGGATATTGATTCCCCTGTTACGGAGGCGGCCATTGAACAGTTAGAGAAAATTGAGAGTGTGCTGAGAGTCAGAGTGATAAAATAAGGGAAAGCTGTTATGTCAGTTGGTTGAAAAATCATAGATATAACAGCTTTTATTTATACAGGAGAAAAAAACATGACGAATGCATATGGATATATTCGTGTCAGCAGTCGTGACCAAAATGAAGACAGGCAGAGGATTGCTTTACAGGAATTGCCCGTTCCGGTGAAAAATATTTTTGTGGACAAACAGTCAGGAAAAGATTTTGGTCGTTCTTCTTACAGGCGTATGTTAGAATGTATGAAACAGGGGGATGTGCTTTATGTCAGCAGTATAGACCGGCTGGGTCGTAATTACAGAGAAATACTGGAACAGTGGAGGCTGCTTACAAAGGAGAAAGAAATTGACATTGTGGTACTGGATATGCCGCTTTTAGACACCCGGAAATACAAAGATCTGATGGGAACATTTTTAAGCGATATTGTTCTGCAGGTACTGTCTTTTGCAGCAGAAAATGAGAGGATAAATATTCGCCAGCGCCAGGCAGAAGGAATTGCGGCAGCGAAAGCAAGAGGAGTCAGATTCGGGCGTCCGGCGCTTCCGTATCCGGATAATTTTCAGAACATATATTATGCCTGGCGGGAAAAAAGATAACGCTCCGGCAGGCAGCAGAAGCATGTGGAATGCCTGTTGGAACATTTTATGGAAAAGCCAGGAAATTTGAAAATCCTGTTTAAATGCAGTAATCTTCCTGGCACCTTGCTTATAAAAAAGCAGAAAAAATTTGTAAATGTGTACTTTTTTAAATTTTTCTGCTTTCTATGTTTCTTACCCACTTTATCATAAAAATCCCCGTTTTGCAACAAATATTTGGAAGTTCAGGAAAGAAGTTGCCTTTTTGAGAAGAAAGACTTCTATACGGGGAAAGTTCCGAAGAATGCGGTAAAATGGGCATTCTTCGGAAGCATTTGGTGTTTAGGTGGTGTTTAAAGTTATTTAACGATATTTTATCAAATTAAATATAGCGGAAAAGAAATGAACGATAAATTTTTTGGATATTAGGTAGACGAAATCTGAAAAAATGATATAATAAACATTATATGAGGAGGTGCGCTATGCAGATAACACAAATAAAAGAAGACATTAGTATAAGTTATATTTCTGCTCTATGTGCATATGCTGGCATAGCGTATGAAATTGTGAGGCATGATGCGGATAGTACAGATGGCATTTTGAAAAAGCGGATTTTATTAGGCGGGAATAAAAAATTTAACGCTGAACTCCGAATCCAGTTGAAATGTACATCTTCACCATCCCAATATACTGACCATGGTGATACGCTTACATATAAACTCAAGGTAAAAAATTATAATGATTTATGTCTTCCATCAACCACACCAATTATATTGGGGTTGCTTATATTGCCTGAAAACGAGGAATTGTGGGTTAATTGGACAGAAGAGGAATTGTTGATTAAGGGATGCATGTATTGGGCAGAATTTTCAAAAGAAACCGAATCATCCAATGAAGGAACTGTAAGTGTAAAAATCAATAAGAAAAATGTCATTAATGTGGAAAGCCTACGGAACATATTGGAAATGATTGCAAAGGAGGAGTGGCCATGATATATTCTGTTAATTTTATGGATTTGACCGAAAAAATCAGCCCACTTGCATTTGCGAAATATTTGAAAGATATGGGCTGGGAGCAGTATCAAAGCAAGAGACAATATATAAAAATTTTTCAGTATGAAAAAAATGATGATTTTTTCCAGGTTATTATTCCTACAGAAAAAAAACTTAATGACTATAAAGAAGCAATGTATAAGGCAGTTGTGACAGTAGCAGAAGCTGAAAATAAATCTGTTGAGCAAGTTCTGCTGTATCTACTGAATCCGAATACAGATATTTTAAAAATACGTTTAGAAAAAAAGGACGTTGAGGCAGGAAACATTCTTTTTGATGACGCGATTCGTATGTATGAAAATGCAAAGAGATTATTAGCGGCAACGGCATTGGATATTTTACATCCTAAGAAATATCATCAAGGGAGAATGGATGATTGTGTATTAAAATTTCTATCAAGCTGTAGATTTGGACAGACAGAAATAGGAAGCTATGTCGTATCAGTTGTATGCCCATTTGCAGAACTCGATGAAAATGAAGATTATAAACAATTGAGCATTTTTTCAGATGAAGAGCAGTGTGCAAATTCATTGACGCGGCAAGTGACGAGCCGCGTTATGAAAAATATTTCTTTTATAAAAAATCAGATTGATAATGGAGAGATGGATAAGCTTATATTACAAGATGAAGATAAAATTATAAGTGCAAATTTTTATGAGGCATTAGGGGGGCTTAATCTTGATTCAAATGGAGCAGATGTGGAATTCATTGCTGAATGGTCTCCAATTGTAAAAAACGCTGATTGTGTCAAAAGCAGGATATTACTTACACATGATTATTATCAGCCAATTGAAACAACAATTGAAAGATTGAAAGACGAAACGAATAAGTCTACAAGAATTATTGGCAGAATTAAGAAATTGGAATCTTCTCCGGACGTTCAGAAACGGAAGATTGGAAAGATTACGGTTGTTTATTTGGATGAGAATGATAAACGAAAAACTGTCACTGTTAATTTGAACAAAAACGAATATGATAAGGCTATTAAAGCGCACGAAAGAGGATTCCATGTGGAAATAGTAGGAGAAATTTCGTGTGGAAGAAACGATTCTATGACCTGCGAGTCGTTTGCGGTAATTGAATAAAGTATAAATGAAGTTGAAAATAAAAATCATAATGCTAAGATAGGAGTTCGTTGCTCTTTTCTTAGCATTATAGCTATGTTAAACTGTTTTTTCGCACAATGGCATGAGTTTTTCTAGCCGTTGTACAATTCGCTGTTGTTCTTCAATTGGTGGTAATGGAAAAATCGAATTTGCAACTTTATCACTATTGAGATTTTTTACTACCTCACCTGAAACTTTGCCAGAAAATTGGTTATACGCAAAATAAGAAGAAAGTAACCAATAAAGATAATCTTGGTCAAACACAGGAAAGGGTTGGCTAATTACGAGCCAACCATCATGGATGCAGCCGTCTATTTTGAGAATATATGGTCGTCCATAACTCATTGAATTTGTCAATAAAAAATCGCCAGCATGAACAAACCTGCTTTTAGCGACACCTTCAGGTCTTATCTTTTCAGCAGTAGAATAGATGTATTTTCCGTTTTTTTCTGTGTCTCCTATCTTAATCCAATTAATGCCATCTTCCGAAGTGGTAATAAAATTTGTAATAGGTCGAGGTGAACCTCCTCTGGCAATAATGCAAATAGTTCCTAAACGTACCCATTCCCATGTCTCTGGGATTTCAAAAGGAATATCAGATTCGTCAATTTCCTGAATGACTTTTTTCTTTACTCTTTGACCGTCTAATGTCTCGGCTAAAGACTTCTTCGCTTTCATTATAAGTTGATACGGTAAAGTATCTGTTTCTAGTCTTTCAGATAGATTGCCTTGAATGGCTGATTGCAATATTGCATTGCGCATGGTTGCTGGAAATTCTTGCGTTAAGCTTCCTAATTCAGTTGTAATAGCACTAATATTTTGCAGCTTTATTGAATAATCGCCTTCAAGATACTTTTTTAATGATAAAGTAGCCATGTCTAGTTTCTTTTCTAATTGTTCACGTTTGCTAATATAAAAAGAAAGAGCATCTTCTGGAGTTTGAATGATTTTTTCTTCCATTGGGAATCCACAGAAATCAAGATTGTAATTGCTTGACTTAATTTCTTCAATAGTTACACAACGAGACTTCCAGGATTCTATAACGGAATCTTCGTGGCGTTCGTCTCGGATTTCTATTCTATTATCCCACCATTCGTCTATAGAAACAAGTTTTTCGCGTGTTATAGGATTTTTTTTCATGCTAAAATTACAATCTCTTGGCAGATCAAAGCGATAAAACCATGTTTCAGTGGTACTACCCGTCTTATCAAAAAAGAGTAAATTTGTTGCGATGCTGGTATATGGTGCAAAACAACTTCCTGGTAAACGGATGATAGTATGGACTTTACATTCTTTAAAGAGTTTTTCTTTTAGCTTTATTAAACGAGCATCTTCATTTTGAAGAAAACCATCAGGCAAAATTACGCCACAACGTCCATTCGGATTAAGACGATATAATATTTCGATTATAAATAGGTTTGCGGTTTCGGAATTTCTGATTTGTGATGGGAAGTTCACTTGTATAGCATCTTGCTCATGGCCACCGTATGGAGGGTTCATAAGAACAAAATCAACTTTTTCATTGTCTTTGTAATCCCGCACATTTTTCATGAGGGAATTCTCATGATAGACACGTGGGTAATCCACATCATGGAGCAGCATGTTGGTGGTGCAGAGCATATAGGGGAACTGCTTTTTTTCCACGCCGAACACGGTCTTCTCAATAATGGCATTGTCCTCGGCTTTCTTCCGCTGTTTCCGCAGATGTTCTACAGCGTCAATGAGGAAGCCCCCTGTGCCGCACGCAAAATCAGCCGTGACTTTGCCAAGCTGTGGATTCACTTTTTCTGTGATTAGCTGCGTCAAGGCGCGCGGCGTGTAGAATTCGCCGGAACGTCCTGCGCTCTGCAGGCTTTTCAGCAGGGTTTCATATATCACATTGAAGGAATGGTGTTCTTCCCGGTCATCGAAGTCAATGCCGTCCAGCAGGTTGACGGCTTTGCGGATGCACACACCGTCCTTCATGTAATTGTAGGATTCCGCCATCATTTCCTTCACGATTATCCTACGCCTGGAACTTTGCGCGGTTATGGACAGATTCTTTAATTCCGGGAACAGGGTATTGTTCACGAAATTTACCATATCGTCCCCGGTCATCTGGTCTTTCTGGGATTTTCCCTTTGCCCAGTTCCGCCAGCGGCATTTTTCCGGGATGGCGCTTTGGAATCCGTCCTCATACAGCTCCCACATATCCTCTTTTAAGTCATATACTTTCAGGAACAGCATCCACACGAGCTGCGACAGCACCTGGACGGTCCCGTTCACGCCGTCGTCGTCACGCATGATGTTCTCCCATGATTTTATCAGGTTTCCGATTGCCATATGTCCCTCCGTTTACGCTACATATATCTGCTTTTCGATTTCCGAGAGCATTTCCATATATTTCTCTTTCCCGCCGAAGCCCTTTACAATGGCAGTCGGCGCGTTGATCTGTATAAATTCCGGCATGTTCAGGATGCGCATATTGGTAAGCTCGTCAATGTTCCGGTCACGGTACGCATCCAGCAGCAGGCGTATGACGCCCTGGTTTTCCTTACTGAATTTATCGAGGTAGCCGGACACCAGTATGCGGTCGATGCGTTCCTCCTTAGTCAGCGGCTGTTTTTCATAGCCGATATAAGAGAGGACGTCGTAATCATCCACATGGCTTTCCGGGATCGTTTCACGCACGAAATCAATGAACACGCCGTCCGCGACAAGCTGGTCCAGCAGTTCCTGCTTCTTTTTCTGCGCGAGCCATATTTTCCTGAACTCTTCATAATATGGGTACAGCCTGCGCAGGTTGCTGCGGGAATAGTCGATGATGGATTCGGTGATCAGGTTCCCGTTGGCGTCCAGGTATTCCACCTTTTCGTTTATGATGCTGACAGGGATGCCGTTGATCACATATTTTTCCCGGCCAGTAGGTTTTTGTCCGCCGGGCCGGTCTCCACTGTGGCCGTCTGTATCATCGGAAAAGCCGCCGCCACTACCCATAGCATCATCTGGAATGTCGGCCTCCAGACTGCCGTCTGTGAAACTGTCATCTTCACCAACGTCTTTTATCTGTGTAGGGTCGCCGTCAAAAGCCGGGTCTGCAAATTTCACATAATTCCTGCGGAAGTCCATGATAGTGAAATACAGTTTGCTGCAGTCCTCGCGGACGCGGGTGCCGCGCCCTATGATCTGCTTGAATTCCGTCATGGAGCCGACCGTGCGGTCGAGGACCACGAGCTGGCAGGTCTGGGAATTTACGCCCGTGCTCATCAGCCTGCTCGTGACGGCGACCACAGGGTACGGCTCATGGGGGTCTGTAAAATCCTCCAGCAGCGGCTTTTCATCCGAACCGGCGGTGATCTGTGCAATGTAATGAGGCTGTTCCCTGACCAGGTCTTTATTTTCATTTACCAGGGCATTGCGCATGCGTTCAGCGTGATCGATGTCCTCACAGAACACAATGGTTTTAGAAAAGCGTCCGGTTTCTTTCAAAAAGTCGGAGATGCGCCTGGCAACGGCAAGGGTACGTTCCTCCACGACCAATGTACGGTCAAAATCCTTCTGTTCATATATCCTGTCCTCAAGGGGCTTTCCGTGGATATCCAGTGCGCCCGGTGCGGGACGGTATCCGTTCACGTCTATGTCCAGATTGACGCGGATGACCTTGTATGGGGCAAGGAAGCCGTCGTCAATGCCCTGTTTTAAGCTGTATGTATAAACCGGATCCCCGAAATATTCGATATTGGATGTATCCTTTGTTTCCTTTGGCGTGGCCGTCATGCCGATTTGTATGGCCGAGCTGAAATACTCTAGGATTTCATGCATTGAAATCCGGTTTAAACACAGAAAGAGCAAGAAAAGCGGGCGGCTGATCAGGGTATCAGCGCCTGCTTCCCTCGGTTATTTTTGGATGGGAATTATTTGGATGCGTATCCTGCTTTTGTATCGCAGACCATGTCGGGTTCGGATTGTGCCGGAGATGCAAGTGAGATGTGGATGGAACCTTCTTCGTAAGCCACCTGGATGACATCCCCGATGTGGAAACCGAGCGCCTCCAGCTATTTCCCCTCCATCTGGATTTTCGGTGTTTCAATGTACCCGCTGCCGAAGTAATGGCTTTTACTTTGCCGTGCGCGTGTGGAATACTGTACTTTCATTTTCTTTGTCTGCATAAGCTGCCTCCTTTTCTTTTGGTACGGACATGTTAAATCTGGTTTGGGATAATAGCAAGGTAATCCTGTGCCATAAACTGCACAAACATCCAGGCAGATGATTGTCCAGTATTCTGGGGATTTCTGCTTGCTATTCTGTGCGGACAGAGCGAACATGTACCTACCAAAACGAAGGAGGGCATACATATGCAGATAGATATCAGATTTGAACTAAAACCGAAACAGCGGCCAAAGCTGGCGGAGGAGATCGCCACGGCATTGCACACAGTCCCATGCTACCAGAAAGCGCCGAGCCTGGCTTATAAAATCGGTGACTGCACATTGGAAAGGGACGGGACGCTCCGCATCCCGGACAGCGTGGATAGGGAAACGGTCAGCAATCTATTGGAGCATTTGAAAGGAAAAGGCTTCACAGGCGAAGCGGAACAGACGGAGGACAGGCTGACCGTCAGCATGCCAAAAGAATTGTTCACACTGGGAACGTTGGAGAACCTTGCAAAGCTGGTAGAGAACAAAGGTGGGCTGATGGCGCGGGCTTTCCAGGCTGATGAAATCCGCATTACGGTTACGGAAGATGCGGTCAGCTTCCCGTGGTTCCCATTCACGGCTAATCCGAATGAAACAACGGCTTATACGGAATTCGTGGAAAAGCTGTGCGGGATGGCAAGGCGCGTGAAGCGTGTATCGGGCAAGCCGACGGAAACCGACAATGACAAATACGCGTTCCGCTGCTTCCTGCTCCGGCTCGGCTTTATCGGGGATGAGTACAAAGCCGCCCGAAAAATCCTGCTGAAGAACCTCACCGGTAATTCGGCTTTCCGGCATGGGAAGTAAATACCACAGATTTAGGAAGATGCCCTGTCCCCTGGATTTGCGGATGCAGGGCATTTTCCGTGGTATCGTTTTGATTTGACGGATGCCTATTCTGCCTTTATCTGCAAAGTCTTGACGGCCTCCGGGCGGGTGAGCCTGCCGTCCAGGAACTCATAGGCAAGGTAGCCTGTCTGGTGCTGGAGGGTGAAACGCTCCGTCAGCGTCCGCACGGACAGCGGGAGGCGGTTCACGATCCAGTAATGGCTGAAATCCCCGAATGCAACGGGCAGTCTCCCAGGGGCGGCGGACGGCATGAATTCTGAGGTATGCACGGGTTTTCCAAAGATAGTGTCGCTGTTATGGTTCCACAGGTAGCTTCCGCCCGCATCCTTTAACGTGCGGAGCGCGAGGGCAGTCTCGTCATTCATGATCCACACGCCGTTTTTGCGGTATTCCGGCTTGACGGAGAGGTACAGCTTTGCCATATCGTCAAAGCTGATCTCTGTGGCTGTAAGGCCAACCTCCGCGCCGTCTGTGCCATGCAGGATGCCTGTCGGCATTCCTTCGCCGCTCCCATTGATAAATGCGTTTTCCTCTGCCCTGCCGAAACTTTTTGCCAGGTGTGCGGTGAGGTAGCTTTCCGCGTCAAAGCCAATATCCTTTACATAGTTGTTGGTGAGCTTTGCGATGATTTTGTCAAGATTAGTTGACACATTTTCCTCAGGGATTTTGTATCCTATGCTGCTTCTTTCAGGGAATCATAGT
>CATLIX010000041.1 GCA_949959185.1 uncultured Eubacterium sp.
GAAATGTATCTGGCATTTTTGATGCAAAAAAAAGAGGTAGACCATAGAAAATTAAAGTTTTCGGACGGTCTGGGGGGGGGTAGAAAGTGTACAAATTACACAAAAAGTCAAAAACATGGAAACAACAATTGACTTTTTATATAAAGGGGACTAAAATAAGAGAAGGTCATTTGTGAAGAAAATGTGAAGTAAGCATGAAAGTTTTATGAATCCCTGCGTCCCCTTGGGATTCAAAGATGGCACCTTCTTTACAGGAACGCTCACAGATGATAAAAAAACTATTATTTATTTCACGAAAGGAGTTTTTTTATGAGAAAAAGTGGAATGACAGCACGTGTTGCAGCCGTTGTACTGGCGGCCAGCATGGTCATGACAAGTGTGCTTCCTACTTTTGCTGCGGAAAATCTGACAGTGGAAACTGACGATAAAGCTGCAGTGAATGGTGTGTCCAAGGTTATCGGACTCCGGGGAGAAGCAGACTGGTATGTTCTGGCAGAGAATACTGCTTATGAGACGCCTTACAGCTATGTGAACAAATCCAGCGACTCTGTATATGTGGCAGGAACCAAAGAGACACTGCAGGAAGCTACAACAGGTCTCTACAAAAATGGAGTTGACTATTATGCCTATGCAGTTCAGGTAGCTCCGGGAGTTGTGGAGTTGGGGAACAAGGTTGTTAAAGTTCTGGCCATGGGTGAATATCCGACGTTGCCTCAGAGAGATGCTGTTACAGGTCTGTACGTTGTAGATGGCAAATATTATTCACAGGTAACACCGGGGTATGTAGAAACCACAGACCCTGTGGATGGTACGAAATATAATAAGCGTATGTCTTATTCGGTTGTTGAAGGAAGCGAAGTAGATTTGCTTGGAGCAGTTCCGGCAGGTACAGTTTCCGAAGATGCGGCTCTGGCAGCTTTCGGTGCCAAGGCAGATCCGACAAGTACATCCTATTCCCACTATGTGGCAAATGGAAAGGCATATCGTAGAGCTTCCGTCAGTGAAGTGTATGATGAAGCTACGTTTGATTATGTTTTAAAATACGTATATGCACCCAAATACAGCGAAATTTCTTTTGATAAGAAATACCAGAAAATTTACTGGAATCCGGTTACCAACAAGACAGAAGTGGACAGCAATGGCAAACTGCTGCATGTTGGTTATCAGATTCGGATGAATGATACAGATGTTGTTTCTGATTCTGTTGCTTCCAACGGTGGAAATCTGCAGCCGATTTTCTTTGGCACCGATTATAGAACTCCGGTTGGTTATACCGCAGCAGAGAAGAACAAGTTTGAAGTAAGAGCGGTATACTACACAGAGACTGAAAATTATGTAGCTGACGTGGATTATGAGCAGAAGCCATATGAGAGACCTGCGGGAACATCTTACGAAATCGTTAAGACAGGCGCATGGTCAGAGCCCTTTACCTATGCATGGTCCATGCCTTCCGTACCGGCAGTGGCAAACCTGCAGTTCATCCAGAAGAGTGTTGGTAAGGGAGAACTTTCCTGGAATGCAGTAAAAGAAGCTCATGGTTATATCATCGAAGTGGCATACTCAGATAAACTGGTTGACCCGGCGGCTTATGCAGAATTAAATTTCAGACAGGTGAGTGACCACCCTGTATCTGCGGCGACCACACATTATGATGTTGACAACAATGCAAGAAACGGCTATGAATATGCATATTACAGAGTATGTGCATATGTAGAGACAGAAGTACCAGGCGAAGTTCTTGCTGGTGCATATTCCAATGTTGTTGCAGTAGGTCTTGACAAGAGACAGAATACTCCTGAAATCAAAAACCTGCAGATTGAGCAGAAAATGGACGGTTCCTTCGATTTGACATGGGATGAAATCGACAAAGATGCTGATGTAATAATTTTTGCTTCTCAGGATAAGAAGATGTTCGATACACCGGAATATACCTATAAGTATCTGGATGCAACCGGTAAAGATGCGGCAGGAAATACATACAGCCTGACAGATGTATTCGGACTTCAGGATAAACTTGCAATTATCAATAAAAAGGTAGATACTTACAGAGGAACAGGTATTGACCGGGTTTCCAGCACACAGTTAAAACTGGAAGTCGGCAAGAAATATTACTTCGTAGTGGCAACTGTTGACAGTATTAATCATGGTACTGACCGTTCCGCAGCAGGCAAATATATTGCCAATGTGGCAAAGGTTCCGGGCGCAGTAAATAATGTAAGTTTTGGTTTCTACAATGACATTGTAACTTCCAAAACAGTTTCCGCAACACCTGCAATCAATATTACACAGCCTTCTACAAAATCCGGCAAAACTACTGTTACCATGTATTTCAACAAGACGGAAAACGTAACAGGATACCAGATTTACCGTAAGAACAGCAAAGGCAAGTTCAAAAAGATTGCAACCATCAACGCTGCACAGTATGCAGACAAAGAGCTGAAAGAAAACACTGTTTATGATTATCAGGTAAGAGGATACTATTACAATCCGGATACCAAGAAGACAGCATACAGCGATTACGTATACTTCTCAGCAGAGACAGGCAATGATAAATTTATCGAATTAAAAGCAAATAAGCAGAGCAAGAATTCTGTAAAACTGAAATGGACCAAAGTATCAGGTGTAACTCAGTATGAGATTTACAGAAGTTACATGACAGGTACAGACACCAATTACACCCAGAAGAATAACGGTAGCTTTGGATATGGACATGGCAGTTATGGATATGGCGATGGTGCTTATGCAATATACAATGCAAAATGGGAGAAGATTAAGACCATTACCAATGCAAAGACCACATCCTTCACCGATAAGAAGCTGAAAAAGGGGACTGCCTATAACTACAAAATTGTGGCTACTTATGCTTCCGGAGCAGCTACCAGACAGATTTGGGCTTCTGACAGCGTAATCATGAAGGCAACTGCACCTCAGAATGTAAAACTGACTCTGAGCAAGAACAATGTAAAAGTAACCTGGGATAAAGACACCTTTGCTTCCAAGTATCAGATTCGTTATAAGAAATACGATGCAGAAAACAGGGCAGAGAAATTAACCTGGACAGTAAAATCCACCAAGAAGAATTACTATACCATCAAAAATATTGCAAAAGGCGGAAAAGTTGAAGTTCAGGTACGTGCATACGGCGATAAGAAATGGTCAGTGTATACAGGCACTTATACCAAAGCAAACGGTGAACTTGCAGCAGCAAAGAACGTAACTGCAAAAGAGGTTACAGAGACTCTGGCAGACGGCAAGACCAAGACTACAGCAGTTAAGGTTACCTGGAAGAAAGTTTCCGGCGCTGCATATTACAAAGTATTCCGTTCCACCAGCCCGGTTGCAGACTACAATGCAGATAACAAGACATATTACAGACCGGATGATGATAACTTTACACTGATTTCCAAAGAGAGCAATGCTGATGAGACTTATGACAATGTATTCTACAAAGATTACAAGAATGTATCCGGCAGTGTTGTGGGAACGAAAGCAACAGACCGCGCACGTCTGCAGACAGGTGTAACCTATTACTACTATGTAGCTGCATACAGTGAGAATGGTACAAGAATCTCCAAAGGATTCAATAAACCTGCAAGCATCTGTTACAAAGCTACTCCGGTTATCAGCAAAGTTACCATTAAAAAGGGTAAAGTAACCCTTAAGGTTGCTAAAGTAACTGGTGCAAAACAGTATGAAATCTATCGTTCTACCAAGAAGAACAAAGGTTACGAAAAGATTGGAGTGACCAAGAAGAATAAGGTAACCTATACTGATACCAAGGTTAAGAAGGGTAAGACATATTACTACAAGGTAGTAGCTGTTGGTACCAACGGATTGAAGGGTGACTTCGTATCCGCCGCATCCGCAGCAAAGAAAGTAAAAGCAAAATAAAACAGATTGTTTATCCGGGAGGCCAGTGGTCTCCCGGTTTTTGTCTTATAGGAAAGACCTTGTCACGCTAAAGCATGAAAGTGTCTTCCTGTAAGATAAAAATAGTATGCGCAGGGTCTGCCCCAGCGAAGCGAGGGTACTCGTGCAGGAGGAAAATATTGCTTCGTAATTGTGTTTAAACGCGATACGTTCAGCATACTGCGTATGCTCTGACGCACCCAAATGCCCGCTTTGTTCTGTTCAGCCCATGAATATACAAAAACCCCCTCAGAGCTTTTCAGGGGACAGCGCTCTGAGGGGGATATGATAATTTATACTCTCCAATCATAATAACAATTGGGAGTGGTAGAATATGACACTTTTGGAAGAATTTTGTTAAATGTTTCCGAATAGTGACGAAATACGGATTCCGGACGCAGTTCGGAGAAACCGGAGCTTCCCGGCTACATGGGAAGCTGCCGGTGTTCCAGTTCATCAATACGGAGATTGTCAGTACTGATTTGGGTCAAAATTTAAAAGAATATTATTCCTGCCGATTTTTTCTCTTGTATATTTTTCATTTTGCGGAGCATAAATATTATCATTGTCGAGAGCAATAAAGTCTCCGTCTGCTGTCAGAAAAGAATTTATGCCATATTGTCTTGCTATAAAGACATGTTTTGCGTCGTTGACACCAAGAATATAATCTGTTGATTCTCTTATTCTCAAAATCTCTTCAAAATAATCTTCATTGCTTTCATATTCAAGCATGATACTGCTGGTTTGTATAATATGTAAAAAATTCTTTTGTGAATCCATAATATTCTGGCGGATTTCGGGATGAGCAGAATTAATTAGTTTTTTTAATTTTTTCTGATTTACCTGTCCGTTCATTATTGCCTTTGACTTGTATTCATTCGCATATTTGTCATAAAAGGCCTTCTCATTGACATGTACAATTTCTGATAATACCATTTCGGAATGATATAAAGTAGTTCCATTATCCAGACAGTCACCCATGAACTCTCTGACAGGATTATAGGATGAATTGCTGTCATATGCTGTTATCCATGCACTTGTATCAACATAAATGTCCTGCGGAAATTCACTGAAATCTTTGTAGGCATTACCCTTTTTTTCTAATGTAAATATTGAAGCCTGGTTCAATGATAATCCCCCCTGAGTTCTTTAAGATTTTCCGTTCTTCTTGCGTTTACAGTATCGTCCTTTGTATGAGAAGGAAACATTCTAAGAAAGGCTTCTTTCCGTTCTGCCTGTGGATAACGATAGATTCCATGTGGAATATGTTCAGTTTGTTTTCCGGGCACATTCAGCCTTTTCATAATATCATCATCTCCTTATAACACTATAGCAGCCTGTTCTTTCCTTTTGGAGTTCTGTCTGTACATCATGTAACATTTCTGCGATAGTCCCATTTTCTGACTTATTTAATAACCAGTGGTAAAAATATTTTGTATAGTCAGAAATATAAGGCTCAATTTTTAATTCACCAAACAGTCTCTTATTTTTAATTAAAAACCGATAGCCCACACCATATACTTCCTCATCCAGATCCTTAAAATTTTTTTCAAATATGTATTTACTCTCAGTATGTGAATTTGCTGTTTCTTCTATGCCTTCAATGCTTATGAGGTATTGGTTTTGGTCATCAATAAGTAATGAATTTAAAATAGATTCATATTCTGCCTGAATAGAAACAGGATTAAAAATTCCATTTAAATGGCAGGAAAAGCAGATTTTCTGCGGTTCAATGAGCAGATTTTTTCCTTCTGGTGATAAAGTTATAGCTGCTGCATTGATATTAGCCATAACAAGAGTAACATTTCTAAAACCATTCTTTTGTAATGTTTCAAGAATAGAATTTACCTTTTTTTCAGATAATTGACCTATAACATATGGTATCGTTATTTTTAAATCGAACCATTTGATTGTATTTTTCATATGTTCACCCAATCTTTTTTATGTATTTGATTACTTTTTATTATATTATTATATGTTATCAGAGAAAAGTTTACAATGTTTTTTTATAAAAGAAATGTTTTAGCAGTATATTTGAAAATGATATATGTATTTCCTGCTGATTCTATCTTGAAATAAGTAAATATTTGGTATTATAATAGAAAAGCAAAAAACTGGAAACAGAAACTGAAAAAATAAAAGAGGAATCCCCATGAAGAAATTACTGATATATCTGAAGGACTACAAAAAAGAAAGCATTCTGGCCCCCCTGTTTAAAATGCTGGAGGCCTCCTTTGAACTGATTGTGCCGCTGGTGGTAACCGCCATCATTGATGTGGGAATTGCGGAGCGGGACAGCAGTTATATTTTAAAGATGTGCCTGGTGATGGTAGCCCTGGGCCTGATTGGGCTGCTGTGTTCGGTGACAGCCCAGTATTTTGCCGCAAAAGCAGCAGCAGGATTCGGCACCAGGGTGCGCCACAGCCTGTTTTCTCATATTCAGACATTTTCTTTTTCCGAAATTGACCAGGTGGGAGCAGCAACGCTGATTACCCGGATGACCAGTGACATCAATCAGGTACAGTCCGGAGTTAATATGGTGCTGCGTCTGTTTCTGCGTTCGCCTTTTATTGTGTTTGGAGCCATGATTATGGCCTTTACCATTGATGTGGAGGCGGCGCTGATTTTTGTGGTGACCATTCCCCTGTTGTCTCTGGTGGTATTCGGCGTAATGGCGGTCAGCATTCCCCTGTACCGGAAGGTGCAGGAGCGTCTGGACAGAGTGCTTGGCATTACCCGTGAAAATCTTACGGGCGCAAGGGTAATCCGGGCATTTTATAAAGAAGAGGAAGAAAAGAGCAGGTTTGAGGAAGGGCTGGAGAACCTCACCGCCATGCAGAATCACGTGGGCAGAATCAGTGCTTTTCTGAATCCCGTTACCTATGTTATTATCAACGGTGCAACGATTTTTCTGCTGTATACGGGAGCATTGCAGGTGAATACCGGAGCTCTTACCCAGGGAGAAGTGGTGGCGCTGGTCAATTATATGTCTCAGATTCTGGTGGAGCTGATTAAGCTGGCCAACCTGATTGTAACCATCACAAAGGCTGTAGCCTGCGGCAACCGTGTGGAGTCTGTTCTGGAAATTCAGAGCACCATGCCGTTATCCGGGCAGGAACCATCCTTCCAGGGGGAAAAAACGGATTGCAGGCCAGCTTCTGAGCCTGGAAAGGAAAGGAATTCCGGGAAGCAGGGAAATCAGCCGGCAGTACAGTTTTCCCATGTGGGCCTGACGTATGAAAAGGCCGGAGCAGAAAGTCTGTCTGATATTGATTTTTCCGTAAATCCGGGAGAAACCGTAGGCATTATCGGCGGTACCGGTTCCGGAAAAACATCCCTGGTACATCTGATTCCCCGGTTTTACGACGCCACCAGAGGAGAAGTATTGATTAATGGAAGAAATGTAAAAGAATATTCTCTGGAGGAGCTGCGTCATAAGGTGGGAATTGTCATGCAGAAAGCGGTGCTGTTCCAGGGAACCATCCGGGAAAATCTCTGCTGGGGCAAAGAGGACGCCACAGAGGAAGAGCTGGAGGAGGCATTGGGCATTGCCCAAGCAAAAGAGGTGGCAGAGGGAAGGGACGGAAAGCTGGACGCCCTGGTGGAACAGGGCGGGAAGAACTTTTCCGGCGGACAGCGGCAGCGGCTTACCATTGCGCGGGCGCTGGTAAGGAAACCGGAAATTCTGATTCTGGACGACAGTGCTTCGGCGCTGGATTATGCTACGGATGCCAGACTGCGGAAATCCATCCGGGAAATGGAAGGAAATCCCACAGTCTTTCTTGTATCTCAGCGCACGTCCTCCATACAGCATGCGGATAAAATTATTGTACTGGAAGACGGAGAAATTGCCGGTATGGGAACCCATGAAAATCTGCTGGAAACCTGCAGCGTTTACCGGGAAATTTATGAGTCTCAGTATAAAAAGCAGCAGGAAGCCGCCGGATGAATACATGGACGGAACATGGGAAAGGAATCTGATGTATCATGGAAAAAATCAAAAAAAGACAGCAGACAGAGACGTTGAAAAAAGTCCTGAACTATATTGAACATTATAAAATTTTTCTGGTATTGTCACTGTTTTTTGCAGTGGGCACCGTGGCCTCTACCCTGTATATTCCGGTGCTTACCGGGCAGGTCATCGACCATATTCTGGGACCGGAGCAGGTGGAATTTCCCATTATTTTCAGGCTTCTGGGGAAAATGGGAATCATCACAGGACTGACAGCGCTGGCCCAGTGGCTGATGAATGTGTGCAACAATAAGATTACTTATGAAGTGATTCAGGACATCCGGCGGGAAGCCTTTGCCAAAATCGAAATCCTGCCTCTGAAATTCATTGACGGTCATTCCCACGGAGAGCTGGTCAGCCGGGTAATTGCGGATGTGGACCAGTTTGCGGACGGACTGCTGATGGGATTTTCCCAGTTGTTTACAGGAGTGGTTACCATTCTGGGTACGCTGCTGTTTATGCTGAGTATCAATGTGAAGATTACGCTGGTGGTGGTGCTGATTACACCGGTTTCCCTGTTTGTGGCCAGCTTTATTGCAAAACGTACTTTTTCCATGTTTATGCTGCAGTCCTCCACCCGCGGAGAACAGACGGCATTAATTAATGAAATGATAGAAAACCAGAAGGTGGTGCAGGCATTTTCCAGAGAGGAAAAGGTACTGGAAACCTTTGACGAGATTAACGGAAGGCTGGAGAAGGCTTCTCTGCAGGCTACATTTTTTTCTTCTCTGACCAATCCCACCACCCGGTTTGTCAACAGCCTGGTGTATACGGGAGTTGGACTGGTGGGCGCGTTTTCTGCCATGAAAGGTATGCTGACCGTAGGCCAGCTTTCCTGCTTTCTCAGCTATGCCAACCAGTATACCAAGCCTTTTAATGAGATTTCCGGCGTGGTGACGGAGCTGCAGAATGCCCTTGCCTGTGCAGAGCGGATTTTCAGTCTGATTGAAGAAGAAGCCCAGATACCGGAGCCGGAACATGTGAAAGTTTTGACAGATGTAAAGGGAACGGTGGATTTGGAACATGTGTATTTCTCCTATACACCGGAGAAAAGGCTGATAGAAGATTTCAATCTGAATATAAGGCCGGGGCAGCGGGTGGCCATTGTGGGGCCTACCGGGTGCGGAAAAACCACCATGATCAATTTGCTGATGCGTTTTTATGACGTGGACAGCGGGAGCATTCAGGTGGAACATCAGGATATCCGGGAAGTTACCAGAAAGAGTCTGCGGGAAAGCTACGGGATGGTATTGCAGGAAACCTGGCTGAAAGCGGGAACTATCCGGGAAAACCTGATTATGGGCAGGCCAGACGCCACGGAGGAAGAAATCAGGGAGGCGGCAAAAGCGGCTCATGCCCACAGCTTTATCAAACGGCTTCCCCAGGGCTATGACACGGTAATCGGCGAGGAGGGAGGAAGCCTGTCTGCCGGACAGAAACAGCTTCTTTGTATTGCCAGAGTAATGCTCTGCCTGCCGCCCATGCTGATTCTGGACGAAGCCACATCCTCCATTGATACCAGAACAGAAATGAAGATTCAGAATGCTTTTGCGAAAATGATGCAGGGACGGACCAGTTTTATCGTAGCCCATCGCCTGTCCACCATTCAGGAGGCGGATATTATTCTGGTAATGAAAGACGGACATATTCTGGAGCAGGGCAGCCATGAGGAACTTCTGAAGAAAGAGGGATTTTATTCCGAACTTTATAACAGCCAGTTTGCCGTATAGTATGAAGCAGGAAAATCCTCCGGTTTAAAAACCTTTTTTAATGATATCTTTTCCGAATTTTGCCTGCAGTTCTTCCATGGCTTTTTCAGCCCGAAGCTCTTTCTGAGTTTTGGGCAAATCGAACAGAGACATCTGTACCGGTTCCGGCTCTGTGGTCAGCCGGGAGGTACGCACACCAAGAAGACGGACAGGTTCTCCGTTCCACAGCTCGTCAAACAGAAGACAGGCATGATGGTACAGAATCTGTTCGTTGTCTGTGCTGACAGGAAGCTGCATCTGATGGGATACCCGGATAAAGGAGGCATAGCGGATTTCCGTACTGACCATGCCTGCGAGCTGGCCATAGCGTTTCAGCCGTCCGGAAACCTGATGGCAGAGGCTCTGTAGTACTTTTCTGGCGTCTGCGGAGGTTTCGGCGTCTCTGGCCAGGGTGGTGGAGTTCCCCACGCCTTTCAGTTCGCTTTCTTCTGTCTGTACAGGAGATTCGTCCAGCCCGTTGGCGAATTCCCAGATTAAACGCCCGTGGCTTTTCAGATGGCTTTCCAGAATGGAGACGTCAGTTCTGGCCAGGTCCCCGATGGTACGGATTTCCAGTTTGCTCAGAGCAGCGGCGGAGGATTTTCCTACCATAAATAAATCCCGCACGGGAAGGGGCCACATTCTGGCAGGGATTTCCTCCGGGAACAATGTGTGCACCTTATCCGGTTTCTGGAAATCAGAAGCCATTTTTGCCAGCAGTTTATTGGTAGAAATGCCGATATTAACGGTAAAACCAAAGGTATCCCGCACCGTGTCTTTGATTTGGACTGCGGCGGCCACAGGGCTTTCATAATTTTTCCGATAATCAGTAAAATCCATATAACATTCGTCAATACTGACCTGTTCAATGGCCGGGCAGAACGTTACCAGGAGTTCCATCAGCCTCTGGCTGCAGGCGGCATACAGGTTGTGATCCGGCGGCTCCAGCAGAAGGCCGGGGCATTTCCGGAGCGCGTAAGCCACAGGTTCCCCTGTGGAAATACCGTATGCTTTTGCAGGAATGGATTTTGCCAGAACCACTCCGTGGCGGCTGGCCATGTCGCCGCCGATAATGGCAGGAATTTCCCGCAAATCCAGCGGAGAGCCATTCTTTAACTTTTCCACCGCCGACCAGGAAAGGTAAGCGGAATTTACATCAATATGAAAAATAAGTCTCTGTTCCATAAATATTCCTCCTGAGGGGCCGGGCCCCTCCTGTCAAGCCTTCAGGACTCCTCCCGGCAGGCCGGGCCCCTCCTCAAGGCCAATTATATCAAATATATGTTCTGATGAAAAGATAAATCAGGAATTCCCGGAAATTGTCGAAATCCAGGCTATATTTCCCTTTGACAATATTTTAACATAGTGATATACTAAACAAGTGTACCATAGAAGAGACAGGTTCCTGCCTGGCTCAGTGTCCATGGGAATAAACAGAATAGAGGTGGAAAGAATGGCAGTACAACAGGCAGATATTAACAAAGTTCGTGCATCTGTTTCAGGACAGTTGGGTAACAAGGTCATGATTCAGTTGGACAGAGGCCGAAACCGGGTTGACATTCAGGAAGGTGTGATCAAAGGAGCGTATCCTTCTGTTTTTACCATACTGGTTGACGATGAAAATGAGAAAAATCCACCCCAGTTACTTTCTTTCAGCTATGCGGATGTCCTGACAAGAGACATAAGAATGAAATTGTGTTAATACAAGGAAAATGAATAAAACTCTTCAATTCGGAATAAAATGTACAAATATTCAGGATTGGAGAGTTTTTATTGTGGAATTATCAAAAAAATATATACATATGAATCGGGAAAAAGGAAAAGCTGCCACACAGATTACCCTGGATGATGATTTCAATGTGCCGGACACAAAACCGGATCTGATACGGATTATTCTGGATAAGGGAGAAATCCGGCTGGATGAAACCACCATCACCCAGGACCATGTGTGGCTGAAAGGCGTTCTGAAATTTTCCCTGTTATACCGAAGCGACCAGGAAGAAGGCCGGATTAACAGTATGAGCGGGGAAATTCCATTTCAGGAGAGCCTTGCCATTGACGGGGCCAACGAGTATGATACAGCCAAAATGCGGTGGGAAATGGAAGATTTGTCCATTGGCATTATCAATTCCAGAAAGCTCAGCGTAAAGGCGCTGGTGGCGCTGGAGGCGGAAATTGATGAGATTTACGATGAGGAAATTATAACAGGAGCAGAACGGGAAGGCGGCATCCAGCTTCTGGAACAGACCCTTTCGGCCATGGAACTGTTTCTGGCCAAAAAGGATACCTGGCGCTTTAAAGAAGAAATTCTGCTGCCCTCCAACAAGCCGAATATCCGGCAGGTTTTGTGGAAAAGCGTCCAGTTCCGCAGTGTGGAAATGCGCCTGATGGACAGTCAGCTTAACATTAAGGGAGAGGCCCTTGTATTTGTCTTATATGAAGGGGAGGAGGAAGAAGAACATTTACAGTGGATAGAGACAGCCCTTCCGTTTAACGGGATGATTGACTGCAATGGCTGCAGCGACGACATGGTATGTGATGTGTCGTACGATATTGCAGGAATTGAGCTGGAGGCGAAGCCCGATTATGACGGAGAAGAACGTATGCTCCATCTGGAACTGGTGCTGGATCTGGAAATACAGGTATTTACCGAAGGCGAAGACCAGGTAGTGGCAGATTTGTATGCGGTAAATGAGAAACTGACTCCCGTTTATCAGGAGGCAGTCTTTGAAAAGCTGCTGCTGCGCAACGCTTCCAAATGTAAAATTGCAGAAAAAATGAGTCTGGACAAAAATCAGGAGCCCATACTGCAAATCTGTGCCAGCGAAGGGACTGCGGTGGTGGAACAGACAGAAATTGTGGAAGGAGGCATTCAGGTAGAAGGGACCCTTCAGATTAATATACTGTATGTGACAGCAGACGACCGGATGCCGGTGGCTTCCATGAAGGACATTCTGCCCTTCCATTATCTGATTGAGGTGCCGGAAATCAACCGGTCCTGCCGTTATCATTTGCAGACAGGAATCGACCAGCTTACCACGGTGATGACAGACAGCAGCCAGGTGGAAGTAAAAGCAGTGCTGAACCTGAACTGCATTGTGTTTGAGCAGCAGAATATTCATAAGATAAAAGAAGTGGAGGAAGAACCTCTGAATATGGAAGAACTTCAGGAAAGTCCCGGCATTATCGGCTATATTGCCAAAGAAGGCGACCAGCTCTGGAATATTGCCAGGGAAAATTATACCACCATTTCAGAAATTGTGAAAACCAACCAGTTGCCTTCCGAGCAGATAAAAGGAGGGGATAAAATACTGATTATCAAAACAGTGGGATAGGAAAAGGCCGAAAAAGGCAGCAAAAGCATGAAAAACTTTTGCTGCCTTTTTTGATACAAACGTTCTCCGGTTGCTATCATGGGAAGATGATGTTATAATCACTTTGTACAAAAAAATCATGACCAGTCGGCAGGCTGAGCGTGATGAGTTTACTCAGAAAGGAGATTTGCATGAAGTCAAAGAAGCTGGTGGCAGTATTGCTGGTAATTGTCATGGGAATTTCACAGTTTTCCATAGCGCTGGCGGACAAGAAGTCAGATGCGGAACAGAAGAAAAAGGAAGCGGAAGCGAATTTAAAGTCAAAACAGAATGAGATAAATCAGATAGAAAAACAGCAGCAGGAGCTGCGGGGCGAAATCGACAGGCTGGATGCGGAACTGGTTAATGTTATGATAGAGCTGTCCACGCTGGAAGAAGAACTGGCAGTGAAACAGGACGAGCTGGAACAGACAAAAGCAGACCTGGAGCAGGCCAAAGTGGATGAAAAGAACCAGTACGAGGCCATGAAACTGCGGATTCGCTTTATGTATGAAAAGGGAAATTCCACCATGCTCACCAGTATTCTGGAATCCGGCAGCATTGCGGACCTGCTGAACCGGGTGGAATATGTCAACGAAGTTTACAAATATGACAGAGAACTGCTGACAGAGTATCAGAACACCAAAGACCAGGTGGCCATGTTAGAACAGCAGCAGGAGGAAGAGATTCAGGCACTGGAAGTAAAGCAGCAGGAATTTCAGGTGGCAAAGGAGAATTTCGAGACTACCATTGCCCAGAAAGAACATGAAGTGGATAATTTCAGCGGCATGATGGAGGAGGCCCGGACGCTGGCAGCAAAATATCAGGACACCATCAATGCCCAGAATACCATTATTGCTCAGGAAAATGAACGGATTGAGCGGGAACGTCGCGAAGCGGAAGAAGCTGCGGCAGCGGCAGCAGCGGCGGCCGCCAACAGGAACAGCAATACTTCCGGCAATTCCGGAAACAGCGGCGGCGGAAGTACGGCTGATAATACGGGAGGCGGCGGAAATAAAAATCCGGCTTTCAGCACCGGAGTAAGCGGAAGCGCTGTGGTGAACTATGCGTTATCCTTTGTGGGAAATCCCTATGTGTGGGGCGGGAAAGACCCTAACACAGGAGCGGACTGCAGCGGGTTTACCAGCTATGTCTATGGCCATTTTGGAATCAGCATCCCAAGCTATTCCTATTCCCAGCGTTCCGTGGGAAAAGAAGTGAGCTATGCCAATGCTCAGGCAGGGGATTTAATCTGCTATGCAGGACATGTGGCTATTTATATGGGAAACGGACAGATTGTCCACGCCAAAGGAACTGCGTACGGAATCGTAGGGTATGACAACGCAACTTACCGCCCGATTATTACTGTGCGGAGAGTTTTATAGAGACAGGAGGAATGACAGATGGAAATAAAAACATTGCAGAGTGATATGATAGCAGCCATGAAGGCGAAGGAGAAGGGGCGCAAAGACGCCATTTCCGCGCTGGTTTCCGCAGTAAAAAAGGCGGCCATCGACGAGGGATGCCGGGATGCCATTCCGGAAGCTCTGGTGGACCGGGTGATTTTAAAGGAACTGAAAACAGCAAAAGAGCAGCTGGATACCTGCCCTCCGGAGCGGACGGATTTGCTGGCGGAATATCAGCTCCGGTATGATGTGATTCAGGAATATGCGCCTGCTCTTATGTCAGAAGATGAGGTACGGACTTACATTACGGAGAAATTTGCGGAGATTGTGGCAACCGGGAATAAAGGCCAGATTATGAAAGCAGTAATGGCCGAGCTGAAGGGTAAGGCAGACGGAAAAGTGATCAGTCAGGTAGTGGCAGGTTTGTGCAAATAGGAGACGGAGAATGACAATACAGTTACCCGGAAAAGTGAAGTTTATTATTGATACCCTGACAGACGCAGGATGGGAGGCCTGGGCAGTGGGAGGCTGCGTGCGGGATTCTGTTCTGGGGCGGGTTCCGGGAGACTGGGATATTACCACCTCTGCTTCTCCTGAGCAGGTGAAACAGTTGTTTCCCAAAACCGTGGATACGGGCATTCAGCATGGAACCGTAACGGTTCTGGAAGGAAGAGAAGGGTTTGAGGTGACTACCTATCGGATAGACGGAGAATATCAGGACAGGCGCCATCCCAGTGAAGTAATCTTCACCTCAGATTTAATTGAAGATCTGAAACGGAGGGATTTTACCATCAACGCCATGGCCTATAACGAACGGGAAGGGCTGATTGACGTATTTGACGGTATCAGAGATTTGCAGGAAGGGAAAATCCGCTGTGTGGGGAATCCCGAAGACCGGTTCAGGGAGGACGCTCTGCGGATGATGCGGGCAGTAAGGTTTGCGGCCCAGCTTGGATTTACCATAGAGGACAGGACCAGGCAGGCGATTACCTCCCTGGCGGAGAATCTTGGGGCCATCAGCCCTGAACGAATCCAGACGGAGCTGGTGAAACTGCTGGTATCCGACCATCCGGAAGAAATGCGCACCCTTTACGAGACCGGTATGACCGCCGTATTTCTGCCGGAATTTGACGCCATGATGGACACGCCCCAGAATAACCGCCATCACTGTTATAATGTGGGGAACCACACCATTGCGGCTCTTCAGAATATCCGGCCGGACAAGGTGCTCCGGCTGACCATGCTGTTTCATGATGTGGCGAAACCGGTGTGTAAGTCCCAGGATGAGGGAGGCACCTATCATTTTTACGGCCATCCGAATATAGGCTCACGTATGGCAGGAGAGATTCTCAGGAGGCTGAAATTTGACAATGATACCATAGACAGAGTGACAGCTCTGATTGCCTGGCATGATCACAGGCCCCAGCTGAAGGAAGCAGCAGTCCGGCGGGCCATGCACCGGGTTGGGCTTCGCCAGTATCCGGATTTATTTGAGGTAAAGCTGGCGGATACCCTGGCAAAAAACCGCTACAAGCGGAAGGAGAAGCTGGATTATCTGGAAGAATACCGCCGGATTTATCAGGAAATTCTGGATAAAAACCAGTGCCTGACATTAAGGGAACTGGCCGTGGACGGGAAAGATCTGATTCAGGAGGGCATGGAGCCGGGAAAAGAGATGGGAGATGTTCTGGAACATCTGCTGGATCACGTGCTGGAGGTCCCGGAGGACAATACCAGAGAAAAATTGCTGGAATTGCTGAAAACTGAAAGAAAAGCTGAATAGAATCCGACCCTTTCACATATGATAGAAAGACACAGGAAATAAGCCTGTGAATATCATGGTGGAGGGGTTTATGTGTATAATCGAGAAAATCTGATTTTGGAACAGTATCCGTTTGAAGTAAAGCAGACGTCCAAAGGCAGAGGAGCATGGATCTGCGATACGAATCAGGGGTTGAAAATTTTAAAAGAATACAGAGGCTCCGAAGGAAGGGCAGATTTCCTGTGCGGTCTGTTAGAATTTTTAAAGGAACATGGACAAGAACGGATTGACTGTGTGGTCAGGACAGGAGAGGGCAAAACCATAGTGCGGGACGTGGACGGTACCGTCTATATGGTGCGGGACTGGTACGAAGGCAGAGAATGCGATACGAAGAGCAGAGACGATATTTTAAAGGCAATCCGGCAGCTTGCCGATATACATAATATTCTGAGAACATTTCCGGAAGAAATACCGGGCTATCTTCAAATCCGGAAAGATACTCTGTTAGAGGAAAATGAGCGCCATACCAGAGAACTGAAAAAAGTGCGTAATTTCATTTCCTCCCGGAAAAAGAAAAATGATTTTGAGATGGCATTTCTGAAAAGTTTCGACATGTTTTTCGGGGAAGCGCTGGAGGTGACCAGCATCCAGAAACAGGAACTGGAGAAAGAGAGCGGGGCCGGAGCAGGGATTTACGGTATCTGTCACGGGGATTACAATCAGCACAATGTACTGTTCACCAGGCAGGGAATTGCAGTATTGAATTTTGAAAAGGCCACCTATGATATTCAGGTGTCGGATTTGGGGAATTTCATGCGTAAAATTCTGGAAAAGCACAACTGGAATATGGGACTGGGCATGGATATGCTGAGCGCCTACCATAAGATACGGGCGCTGAGCCAGCAGGAAATGCGGCAGCTTTACATCCGCCTTGCCTATCCGGAGAAATTCTGGAAGATAGCAAACCATTACTTTAATACCAGCAAAGCCTGGGTATGCGGAAGAAATCTGGAGAAGCTGGATAAATTTATTTCCCAGAATGAAGCCAGGGAGAGTTTTCTGCACCTGATTGGAGATTTGCCCTGAGAAAAGGGAATGAATCGCGGGGCCGGACTTTCGGGGATATAAGGAGGAATAAGCGTGCAAAAGAAAAAAATATACCGGATAAGCTGGATTCTGCTGTTGCTTTTTATACTGGCAGGCTGCGGAACCGGCCAGAAGAAAATCACGGACGGAAGCGAAATCTATACCGGGAGACGGGATAACGAGGATCTTGGCCTTGAGGAAGTGGAGGTCCCCAAAGACGACGGCAAGCTGTATATTGTGACAGCCGTTGATTCGGAACGGAAAATCATGACGCTGCAGGACCGGGATACCACCCGTGAGAAACCTTTTAATTATACGGGGGCAACCTATATCAAAGGAAAATACGGGGATAATCTGACCATTGACCAGATTTCAGCGGGAGAACTGGTAACTATTGAGCGGAGAGGGGAGACCCTGACCAATGTGCAGATTTCCAGCACGGTATTTTCCTATGATGACCTGCATAATTTCACCCTGGATAAAGAAATGCAGACCGTGAGCGTGGGCGGCACCACATATTTCTTTGATGACAATGTGGGAATTTTTCACAATAACAGCAGGATTGCCATTTCAGACATCAGCGAACAGGATACCATATGCCTGAAAGGCCTGGACAAACAGATTTATACCATTCAGGTCATGGCAGGCCACGGAACCGTAGCTCTGCAGAATACGGAAGTATTTCAGGGCGGTTATATTACCATCGGAAATCTCCTTTCCATGAAGATTACGCCTCAGATGCGGATTGAGGTGCCGGAGGGAAGTTATCTTCTTTCGGTTGCCAATGACGGATATGGAGGGAGCCGGGAAATTCAGGTGGAGGCCAATCAGGAGACTCTGGTAAATCTGGATGAACTGAAAGGCGAGGGGCCGAAATTCTGCCAGATTCGCTTTAAAGTGGAGCCGGAGAATGCGAAAGTATATCTGGACGGGAACCTGACAGATATCAGCAAGGCAGTGGAGGTGCGTTACGGAACCCACCGTCTGACTGCAGAGGCCGACGGTTATGAGAAATGGAGCAGAATTCTGATTGTCAATTCCAAAACTGCGGAGCTGACCATTAAGCTCAGTGATAAAAGTTCGGATGAGACCATCGCAACATCCAACAGCAATAACAATAATAACAATAATAACAATAATAACAATAATAACAATAATAACAATAATAACAATAATAACAACAATAACAATAATAGCAATAATAGCAACAATAACAACAATAACAACAGAAACAATGTAACGCCCGATAATGCTTCAGGCACCGGGAATTAGGAGACGGAACAATGTAACAGAGAAGCCGCAGGCTGAACTGTCTGTAACGATTCAGCCTGCGGCTTCATAGTTACTGAATCCGGCCTGTTCCAGTCTGCCTTCGGCAAAGAGGCCGGATTCTTCTCAACCATTACACATTCTCACAGACTTTGCAGCAGGCGCAAAGTCCTGGGCTGAACTGTTACCCTGAACTGTCAGTTTTTTCAAAAAACAGTTGAGAAATATCATTCCATGAAGTATGATAAAAGTAGCTTGATTCCGGAGAAAGGAAAAGCTGCAGAAAGGAAAACGAGGAGGATTAACATGGATCACAAGGAAATGTACCAGGAGTGGTTGAACAACCCATATTTTGACGAAGGGACCAAAGCGGAATTACAGAGAATCGCCGAGGATGAAAAGGAAATAGAAGAACGTTTTTACATGGATCTGGAATTTGGAACAGCAGGCCTTCGCGGCGTAATCGGCGCCGGTACCAACCGTATGAACATTTATACGGTGCGCAAAGCAACTCAGGGCCTTGCGAATTATATTGCCTCTGTAAACGGACAGGCCAAAGGTGTGGCAATCGCATACGATTCCCGGAGAATGTCACCGGAATTTGCAGATGAAGCGGCATTGTGCCTGGCTGCAAACGGAATCAAAGCATATGTATTCGAGTCTTTAAGACCTACGCCGGAACTGTCCTATGCAGTGCGCCGGCTGGGCTGTATTGCAGGTATCAACATTACTGCAAGCCATAATCCTCCGGAATATAACGGATACAAAGTGTACTGGGAGGACGGCGCCCAGATTACACCGCCCCACGACAAAGGTATTATGGATGAGGTAAAGAAAGTGACCGATTATGCCACAGTAAAGACCATGGACAAGGATGAGGCACAGAAGGCGGGACTTTACGTCACCATTGGAAAAGATATTGACGATCCCTATATTGAAGAGTTAAAGAGTCTGGTTCTGCGGCAGGACTGCATTGACGCAGTGGCAAAGGATATGAAGATTGTATATTCCCCTCTCCATGGAACCGGAAATATCCCGGTGCGCCGTGTGCTGAAGGAGCTGGGCTTTGAGCATGTATATGTAGTGCCGGAGCAGGAGCTGCCCGATGGAGAATTTCCCACAGTCAGCTATCCCAATCCGGAATCGGAAGAAGCCTTCCAGCTGGGCTTAAAGCTGGGAAAAGAAGTAGATGCAGATCTGATTCTGGCCACAGACCCGGATGCAGACCGCCTCGGAGTATATGTAAAGGACTCCAAAACCGGAGAATACCACAGCCTTACCGGAAATATGTCCGGCTGCCTGATTGGAGATTACGTGATCAGCCAGAGAAAGGAACAGGGAGGGCTTCCTGCAGACGGAGCTTTTATCAAATCTATTGTATCCACCAATATGGCGGACGCTATTGCGAAATACTATGGAATTGCTCTGGTGGAAGTGCTTACCGGATTCAAGTTTATCGGCCAGAAGATTCTGGAATTTGAAAATACCGGAAACGGAACCTACCTGTTCGGTATGGAAGAAAGCTATGGCTGCCTGACCGGAACTTACGCGAGAGACAAGGATGCGGTAGTGGCTTCCATGACATTGTGCGAAGCGGCCGCTTACTATAAAACCAGAAATATGACCCTCTGGGACGCTATGATTGCCATGTATGAACGTTATGGTTACTACAAAGACGATGTAAAGGCCATCACCCTGAAAGGAATCGAAGGGCTGGAGAAGATTCAGGAAATCATGAATACCTTAAGGGAAAACACCCCGGCGGAAATCGGCGGATACCAGGTTGTTTCCGCAAGAGATTATAAGAAAGGCACCATCCGGAATCTGGCAGAGGGACAGGAAGCGCCCACCGGACTTCCTTCCTCCAATGTGCTCTATTATGATCTGACAGACGACGCATGGGTGTGCGTCAGACCTTCCGGCACCGAGCCCAAGGTGAAATTCTATTATGGCGTAAAAGGCGCTTCCCTTGCCGAGGCAGATGAGAAATCAGAGAAACTGGGAAAAGAAGTGCTGGCCATGATTGATAAAATGCTGTAAATCCTCTGAAATGTGGAATTTTTCTTGACAAACAATATAAAAACAAGTATAAATATGTGTGTGGGTAATCCTGAAAAGGTATTTCATCCTGAAAGTGGGATAATTTTGCCCGTATCGGGCGGTAAAACAAATTCATTTTAAATCGGAAAAGAGAAAGCGCGATGTGTACCTGGACAGACCCGAACCATAATAAACAAGTAAGAATCCAGAGGAGGAATATTGTCATGAACAAAGCAGAACTGATAGCAGCCATGTCTGAAAAAGCGGAGTTGTCCAGAAAGGACGCAGAGAAAGCATTAAAGGCATTCACTGACGTAGTTACGGAAGAACTGCAAAAGGGAGAAAAAATTCAGTTAGTTGGATTCGGTACCTTTGAGGTTTCCGAAAGAGCAGCAAGAACCGGAAGGAATCCTCAGAGCGGTGCGGAAATGGTTATCCCGGCTTCCAAAGCACCCAAGTTTAAGGCAGGCAAGGCTTTAAAAGATATGATTAACGCATAATTAAGTTTATGACATTACGGAGGGCTTTCTCAGGAAAGCCCTTTTATTATTCTATAGGAAAGCCCTTGTCACGCTAACGCGTGAAAGTGCCTTTCTATAGAATAATAATTAAGATACGCACGCAAATGCAAAGGAAAGATATCGCCAGGGCGATACATTTGCGGCGCAGAATTTCGTAAAACGAAATTCGTTTTCTTTTACAGGAAATATTGTGTCACTGTGAAGTGTTAAAGTTCATGGATTTCCTATGAGATAAAGTCCCTCCGGGCCAGATGCCGTTACTGGAACACCCGCAGGGTGTGAACAGTAACTCTATTGCTAAGCAATCCGCTCACGTGCGTTAAAATGTATTGACAATGTTAATACATTTTGTGTATACTATAGTTAAAGTCACAGGGAGGTGGAGCACATGGCAAAAACGGCAAATATTAATATTCGTATTGATCCTGAAACGAAATCCAGCGCAGAAAAACTGTTTTCCAGTTTTGGAATTACAGTTACAGATGCGATTAACATTTTTCTGCGCAAATCTATTATGGAAGGCGGTCTGCCTTTTGAAATGAAGCAGCCACGCTATAATGCCGAAACAGAATTGGCTATGAAAGAGACTGAAACTATTATGGCCGGGCAGTTACAGGTAAAAAGTTATTCCTGTGCACAGGAACTTTTTGAAGAGCTGGATGGGGAAAAGGATGATGAATGATGTTAAAATTAGTGACCACCGGACAGTTTCGGAAAGACTATAAGCGTGTAAAAAAGAGAGGCTATAATATGAAATTGCTGGAGAGAGTAATTGATGCTCTCCTGAGCGAAGAACACCTGGATGAATGTTACCGGGACCATGGATTGACTGGAAATTATGAGGGTTTTCGTGAATGTCATATTTTACCGGACTGGATTCTGATTTATGCAAAAGATAAAGAACATCTGATACTGACTGCATCCCGAACAGGAACTCATTCAGATTTATTTGCAAAGTAATATAATAACCAGGAAAGGAAAACAATTATGAGACTGGATAAATTTTTAAAGGTATCGCGTCTGATTAAACGCAGAACCGTGGCAAACGAAGCCTGCGACGCAGGACGGGTATCGGTAAACGGAAAAGTGGCCAAGGCATCCCTGGATGTAAAGCCGGGAGATGTGATTGACATTGGTTTCGGTACAAAAAATGTAAAAGTGGAAGTTCTGGCGGTGCAGGATACCAGCCGGAAGGAAGAAGCAAAAGAATTATTTAAATATCTGTAAATATACGCATAAAACCATCCCTCCTTCATATATTTAAAAAGGACATCCATAGTCCCGGAAATATGGAAGGAGGTTTTTGAATGGAAGAAAAAGCGGCGGGAGGCAGCCATAAGATTGTAATATCCAACCGTAAGAACGGAGTGTTAAACGGAGTGATAGATGTGCTTTCCTTTGATGTGGGAGAAATTCTTCTGGAAACGGAGCTGGGTATGCTGATGATAAAAGGGAATGATCTTCACGTAAACCGTCTGACTCTGGAAAAGGGAGAAATCGACATCGAAGGAAAAATCGACAGTTTAACCTACTCGGATATGAAGCCCGCCTCCAGACAGGGTGAATCTTTTCTGGGAAGACTGTTTAAGTAATGCAGATAAGCGAAGGAATCTTAAAGGAAGCAGACGTATTGCTGGCCTCTTTCCTGACAGGAATGATACTGTTGTTTGTGTATGATCTGCTTCGCATTATCCGAAGGCTGGTTTCCCATAAATCCTGGATGACGGGGGCGGAGGACCTGTTGTTCTGGATTGGCAGCGCGGTGGCGCTGTTTGCCATGCTGTACCGGGAGAACAGCGGTTATATCCGGGGATTCGTGATTGGCGGAGTGGTGGCGGGGATGTTATGCTATAACCTGCTGTTCAGCCGCTGGGTGGTAAAAGGAAGCGTGTTTCTGCTGGAAAAAATACTGTTTGCCGTAAGCCGGCCTCTGGTGTGGACAGCCCGTTTGCTGAAAAGGCCGGCAGGATTTGCAAAAAAGAGGGCGAAAAAAGTCCTGCGGTTTTTCAAAAAACAATTGAAAAAAATATGGAAAGCAGTTAGAATAGGAGTATGCAAATTATAGGCGGCAGTTCACCGGGAAAGATTGTTCCGAAACGGGAGCGGCTGCAGCCAGGGGAAGGTTATCGTATGGAAAAGCGTGAAAGAGCACGGAGGTCAGGTGCGGAGAGGACCAGGCTGCGCAGAAGAAGAAAACAGAATAAGTCCAGTATCATATGCATTTCACTGATTGTCTTTACCCTGATTGGCGTTATGTCCGTACAGATTGTATCCGTATATCAGCGGAATGAATCTTATAAGACACAGGAAACGGAACTTCAGGCTCAGCTTGAGACAGAGCAGGTCCGGCAGGGTGAACTGAAAGAATATGAGAAATATGTAGGTACCAGGGAATACATAGAACAGGTGGCCAAGACCAGACTGGGACTTGTATACTCCAATGAGATTATTTTCAAGGAGAAAACAGCAGAAGATGAATAGCTTTCCGGGGAATCTGTCCGTACAGTGATGAAGGGCAGCCATGAATTTCCTAAAAAGCATAAGCCCCTTAGAATCGCCATAAGCAGTGGTTCTAAGGGGCTTTTTGTCTAAAAGTTTTTGAAAACCTGTCCCTGGTTTGACAAACATTTCAGCCGCTCCTTTTTATAATAACTCCTGCACGTCCGGTACAGACAAAAGCCGGGCAAGAAGGAGGATGAGATATGAACGGAGCAAAAAGAACGGGAATGAGATGGAAAGAAATCGGATTGTACGGACTGGCCATGCTGGCGGCAAAAGGAGCATTCGCAGGATGTTATCCCCTGATACCGGGATTTTTCACTGCCTGCTATATGGAAGAAGTGAACCGTACGCTGCTTTTGATTTTCAGTATTTTCGGTATGGCGTTGTTTGTGCCGGTACAGGCGATGGCCAAATATACCATGATACTTCTGGTGACAGCAGTGGTAATACGGCTGGTGGAATGGGCAGGCAAAAGCTGCCGTACCTGTGTAGGGGCAGGAGCTGCAGGAATCAGCGTGTTTTTGCTTACCCTGGCGGGAGAACTGCTGCAGGTGCGCAACCGGGCAGTGGTGTGGATGGGGATTCTGGAATCCGTACTGGTGTGCGGTATGGTGCTGGTGCTGACGCCCATACTTCACGGTTTCCTGGAATGGAGTTTTTCCGGCGGGGAGGGGAAGCAGGGAGCCGGGCAGACCGCGCCGGAGCATGGAGAAAAGCTCCAGACCTATGCACAGTCCTTCAGCGGCCTGTCTCAGATATTTTCCCGGATGGAAAATTTCAAAAGTAATTTTGAGCCGGAGGAAATGGGAAAAATGCAGCAGGAGATTGCCGGGAAAATCTGTATGTCCTGCGACCAGTGCGCCATCTGCTGGCAGGAAGATACCAGTCCCATGTACGAGCTTTTTTTCCGGCTCTTTCATTCCCTGGAAAAAAGAGGCAGCGCGGAGGAAGAACTGCACCGGGAGCTGGCGGATCGATGTCCCTGGTCTGCCAGTATCATAGAAGAAGCGGTGGGGGTATTTGAAAAGGCAAAACTGAATCTGGCCTGGTATAACCGCCTGCTGGAGAACAGGGGGATTATTGCGGAACAGCTGGACGCCATGGCCTATATTATGGAAGACTGCGCCAGGGAATATAAAGATATCAGCAGGCAGGAGAATAAACTCCTGAATGCTGTAAAATACAGATTGAAAGAGCGGGGGATTACCGCCAGAGAAATCCATCTGTATGAGAGACAGAACGGAAAACTGTCCCTGCAGATGACTGCCGCCTCCAAATGGGGAAACTGCGTACCGGTAAAAGAGCTGGCCAGGGGAGTCAGCCAGGGGCTGCGGCGTGATATGGTTCCTGGAAAATACGTCCGTTCTCTGCTTGGAAAAGAAGAAAGTTTTCTGACTTTTGAGGAAGATACCCTGTATCATGCACTGCAGGGAGTAGCCAGGCTTACCAGAGACGGGGCCCAGGTGTCCGGAGACAGTTTTTCCTTTCTGGAGCTGGAAGGCGGGGAATGCGTTATGGCATTATCGGACGGAATGGGTTCCGGAATCAATGCTTGTAAGGAAAGTGAAATGGTGATAGAGTTAATAGAGAAGTTTCTGGAAGCGGGATTCCGGAAAGAGACAGCCATTCGTATGATGAATTCCGCCATGGTAATTCAGGGAGAAGAAGGGATGTTTTCCACGGTGGATCTGGCAGCCATTGATTTGTACACGGGAATCTGTGATTTTTACAAAATCGGCGCTGCCGCCACCTTCATCAAGCGGGGAGAAGAAGTAGAGTGCATTTCATCCGGCAGCCTTCCGGCAGGAATCTTCCAGCAACTTGAAATCGAGAAAATCAGCAGGCAGTTAAAAGACGGAGATTTTGTGGTGCAGGTGACAGACGGAGTTCTGGATGATTTACATGTCCCCGTGCCGGAGGATACCATGCAGGAAATTCTGGAAACCGTGGAGACAAACAATCCGGGCCAGATGGCCAAACAGATACTGGAACGGATTTTACTGTTTACTGCCGGAAAGGTGCCGGATGACATGACGGTGCTGGTGGCAGGAATCTGGGAGAAATAGATGCAAAAGAAAATTATGGCTTTTATGGAAGAACATCATATGGTGAAAAAGGGGGACTGTGTGCTGGCGGCGGTATCCGGCGGCGCGGATTCCGTCTGTCTGCTGCTGATTCTGCAGGAGATGGCAAAGGCCGGGAAAATCCGTCTGTGCACAGTCCATGTGGAACATGGAATCCGGGGAGAAGACAGCAGGCGGGACGCCCGATTTGTGGAAGAATTATGCGGACAGCGCCGGATTCCATGTAAAATATTCCATTGCCAGGCAAGGGAATACGCCAGGGCACATAAAATGACAGTGGAGGAAGGAGCCAGAACTCTGCGGTATGGATTTTTTGCACAGGCAGCCGAAGAATTTGAGGCAGACAAAATTGCAGTGGCCCATAATCAGAACGACTGTGCGGAAACCGTGCTGTTTCATCTGGCGCGGGGCACAGGGCTTAAGGGCCTGTGCGGAATCCCTCCGGTGCGGGGCAATATTATCCGTCCCCTGCTGTGTGTGGAGCGAAAAGAAATCGAAGGATTTCTGACGGAAAAAAAGCAGCCTTTCTGTCAGGACAAAACCAACCGGTCAACGGAGTATACCAGGAATAAAATACGTCATCAGATTTTGCCGGTGCTGGCAGAAATCAACTCCCAGGTGGTGGCCCATATGAATCAGGCGGCCCTGCAGGCGGCAGAGGCGGAGGGGCTGATTCAGGAACTGGCGGAAGAGATAACAGACAGATATATTTACCGGGATACACAGGGAATCTGTATTTCCGGGAAGCTCTGTAAGGAAAGGCCGGTTCTGCAGAAAGCCCTCCTGCACCGGGCCCTGGCGGAAGCAGCAGGCAGCAGCAGGGATATTTCCGGACTCCATGTGCAGAATCTGCGGGAATTGTTTGAGAAACAGACGGGCAGGAGTATTTCTTTTCCCTGCGGAATCACGGGAGAACGGACGTATGAAGGGGTGGTGCTGAAAAACCGGCAGGAAATGTCCGGGGAAATATCCGGCACGGAGGACGCCTGGATACTGCCGCCGGAGGGGATTTTGAAAATTTCTTTCCTGGGATATGAAATACACACCCGATTGCTGGAAAATAATCTTCAAAATGAAGAAATTCCCAAAAAGATATATACGAAATGGCTGGACTATGATAAAATAAAAGGCACCATGCTATTAAGAACACGTCGGGAGAAGGATTTTCTGATCATCAGCCCGGAGGGCGGACGAAAAAAACTGAAAAAGTTTTTCATTGATGAAAAGATACCGGGGCCGGAGCGGGAGCGTATACTGCTTCTCACGGACGAAACCCATGTAATCTGGGTGATAGGCAGCAGGCTTGGCGAAGATGTAAAAGTGACAGAGGACACCAGAAGAATTCTTGAGATACGGGTATATGGAGGAAATATTTGTGAGTGAGAAAGTTCGTGTGCTAATTTCAGAAGAAGAAGTGGAAAAAAGAATCTGTGAGATGGGAAAAGAAATCAGTGAATATTATAACGGGGAGGAAGTTCATCTGGTCAGCGTGCTCAAAGGCGGAGTGTTTTTTACCTGCCAGCTTGCAAAAAGGCTGACGGTGCCGGTCTCCCTTGATTTTATGTCCGTTTCCAGCTATGGCAATCACACCAAATCCAGCGGTGTGGTAAAAGTCATCAAGGATCTGGATGAAGCCATTGAAGGAAAGCATGTACTGGTGGTGGAAGATATTGTGGACTCCGGCAGGACGTTAAGCTATTTACTGGAGAATTTGAAGAGCAGGAAGCCCAAAAGCCTGAAACTGTGCACATTACTGGATAAGCCGGAACGCCGGGTGACAGATGTGCATGTGGATTATACCGGATTTGAGATACCGGATGAATTCGTGGTGGGCTATGGCCTTGATTATATGCAGCATTACAGAAATCTTCCCTATGTGGGAGTAGTAGAAATAAATGATTAAAAAAGACAGTCAATGAGAGAGGAGGCATAAGAAATATGAATGCACAGAAACGCAACCGGGCGTTTGGATTGTATCTTGCAGCCATCGCCGTTCTGGCGCTACTCTGGATTCTGCGGGACAGTTCCTCCGGTTTCGGGCAGAATGGCCTGTATACTTATGCACAGTTTGAACAGGATCTGAAAAGTGAAAATGTGGTGTCAGTGGTGGTTTCCCAGAACCGGGAAGTACCCAGCGGCCAGGCGGATGTAACGCTGAAAGGAGATTCCGGCAAAGGCGGCGGGAAAGTGCTGTATGTATCGGATATCAATACATTGCAGGAAACCATGAAATCCTATGATTTTGCAGATTATGTGGTGAAGGAGATGCCGGAGGAAAACTGGCTGATTTCCATACTTCCCACTCTGATTTTGTTTGCTGTACTGTTTGTTTTCTATATTATGATGACCAATCACGCATCAGCGGCTTCCGGCGGCGGAAGTAAAATGATGAATTTTGGCAAGAGCCGGGCCAAAATGACCACTGACGAGAATAAAAAAGTAACGTTTGGAAGTGTGGCAGGCCTGAAAGAGGAAAAAGAGGAACTGGAAGAACTGGTGGATTTTCTGCGGGCGCCCAGAAAATATACGAAGCTGGGAGCCAGAATTCCAAAGGGGGTTCTTTTGGTAGGGCCTCCGGGAACCGGTAAAACGCTGCTGGCCAAGGCTGTGGCCGGAGAGGCAGGCGTGCCCTTTTTCAGCATTTCCGGTTCTGATTTCGTGGAGATGTTTGTGGGCGTGGGTGCGTCCCGTGTCCGTGATTTGTTTGAGGAAGCCAAGAAAAATGCACCCTGTATCGTATTTATTGATGAGATTGACGCAGTGGCCAGACGCCGGGGCACCGGAATGGGCGGCGGACATGATGAACGGGAGCAGACCCTGAACCAGCTTCTGGTGGAAATGGACGGTTTTGGCGTCAACGAAGGAATTATTGTGATGGCGGCTACCAACCGTGTGGATATTCTGGATCCTGCCATTATGCGTCCCGGCCGGTTTGACCGAAAGGTTCATGTGGGAAGGCCGGATATTGGCGGACGTGAAGAAATTCTTAAGGTCCATGCGCAGAACAAACCCCTGGGCGATGATGTGGATTTGAAACAGATTGCCCAGACTACTGCCGGGTTTACCGGAGCGGATCTGGAGAATCTTCTGAATGAGGCGGCAATTTATGCGGCAAAAGAAGACCGGGGATATATTATCCAGGGAGATATCCGGAAATCCTTTGTAAAAGTAGGAATCGGCTCGGAGAAGCGGAGCAGGATTATTACGGACAAGGAGAAACGGATTACAGCCTACCATGAGGCAGGCCATGCCATTCTGTTCCACGTGCTGCCGGATGTGGGCCCGGTGTATTCCGTATCCATCATACCCACCGGCGTGGGAGCGGCAGGCTATACCATGCCTCTGCCGGAGCGGGAAGAGATGTTTAACACCAAAGGACGGATGCTGCAGGAAATTATTGTGGATCTGGGCGGCAGAGTGGCGGAAGAACTGATTTTTGATGATATTACCACAGGAGCTTCTCAGGATATCAAACAGGCTACCAGTGTGGCAAAAGCCATGGTAACCAAATACGGTATGTCAGAGCATGTGGGTCTGATTAATTACGACAACGAAGACGACGAAGTGTTTATCGGAAGGGATCTGGCGCATACCAGATCTTACGGAGAAAATATTGCCGGAGTCATTGACCAGGAAATCAAGCGCATTATTGACGAATGCTATCAGAAATCCAGAGGTATTCTGCTGGAGCATGAGAAGATTCTCCACAAATGCGCGGATCTTCTTCTGGAAAAGGAAAAAATCAGCCGGGATGAGTTTGAAGCCTTATTTGAAGGGTAAATTGTGCAAAATTACTATGGAATTCCAGAGGGATAGGCAAATGGTACTGTACAAATCTTATAAAAACAGGTTGCAATTTTTGTGAAGTTTGTGCACACTTATTGGAGGTTTTATGGTACTATAATTACTGTAAAACCCCCCCAATACATTATATAGTTTTTGCTACACCCCATAGTAAAAATACCTTCTCCTAAAAAAGGCAGCCGTGAAAAAGCTGCCTTTTTTACATAACAGGAAATCTTTCGGATTTTCTGTATCAGATGAAATAAAACCATGGTAGGAAACTCGTGAAACATTGCCGATTATGATAAAAAAGAGGTAGAACCATGAGCAAATATTCCATTTATGAACTGAACCAGAGACAACAGTATATGATGCAGATGCGTCCCCTGCTGCGAAAACATGCATTGTTTTCTGACGGTACCAGGGATTACAGAAATCCGCCGGAACCCGGAGTGAATGAAAAAGTTACTCTTACGTTCCGTACAGCAAAAAATAATGTGGACATTGTCTGGCTGTGCACGGAACAGGGAAAGGTTCCCATGGACAAAGAAGAAACAAGAGGAGAATTTGACTATTACCGCACCCAGGTGCAGCTTGAGACAGCAGAATACCGGTACTATTTTGAGATAGCGGCAGGTATGCTTCACTGCTATTATGACCGGATGGGGGTGACCCCGCAGGTGCGCCCGGAATATGCTTTTGCCATTGTGCCTGGATTTTCCACACCTGACTGGGCAAAGGGAGCCGTAATGTATCAGATACTGGTGGATCGTTTTTGCAATGGAGATACTTCCAATGATGTAAAGACCAATGAATACTACTATATCAAGGTATACAGTCAGGGTGTGGATGACTGGGATAAATGTCCGGAAAATTTTGGCGTGGGCGAATTTTACGGCGGCGACCTGGCGGGAGTTATGAAAAAACTGAATTATCTGCAGGATCTTGGCGTCGAGGTTCTGTATTTCAATCCCCTGTTTGTCTCGCCTTCCAACCATAAATATGACATACAGGATTACGACTATATTGACCCTCATTACGGTGTGATTATTGAAGACGGAGGGGAAGAACTGCCTCCGGGGGAAACAGATAATGCAAAGGCCACCAGGTATATTAAGCGAGTTTCTGACGTTAAGAATCTGGAGGCCAGTAATGAGCTGTTTGCCTGTCTGGTGGCAGAGGCTCACAGACGGGGTATGCGGGTGATACTGGACGGCGTATTCAATCACTGCGGCTCCTTTAATAAATGGCTGGACCGTGAACTGATTTATGAAAAGGAAGTGGGATATGCCACCGGTGCTTATATTTCCGAGGACAGTCCTTACCGGAATTTCTTTCAGTTCCATGACGAAAACTGCTGGCCTTACAATAAAACATATGACGGCTGGTGGGGGCATGATACTCTGCCTAAGCTGAACTATGAAGGTTCTCAGGAACTGTATGATTATATTCTGGAAATCGGAAAGAAATGGGTATCTCCTCCTTACAATGCAGATGGCTGGCGTCTGGATGTGGCGGCAGATCTGGGCCATTCTGTGGAATTTAACCATCAGTTCTGGCGGGATTTCCGGAATGCGGTGAAGGAAGCCAATCCGGAGGCCATTGTGCTGGCGGAGCATTACGGTGACCCGGTGGAGTGGCTGCGGGGCGACCAGTGGGATACGGTAATGAATTACGACGCCTTTATGGAGCCTCTGACCTGGTTTCTCACCGGTATGGAAAAGCACAGCGACGGATACCGGCAGGATATGCTGGGGAATTTCCAGAATTTTGAGGGCGCCATGAATTATTATATGACACGTTTTATGACCCCCTCACTGCAGTGTGCCATGAATGAGCTTTCCAACCATGACCATTCCAGATTTCTGACCCGTACCAATCACAAGGTAGGACGTGTGGACGCCCTTGGCAGCGCTGCAGCAGGAGAAAATATCAACAAGGGCGTGATGAAAGAAGCGGTGGTGGTGCAGATGACCTGGCCGGGAGCTCCCACTATCTATTATGGAGATGAGGCCGGAGCAGTGGGATTTACAGACCCGGATAACCGCAGAACATATCCCTGGGGCCGGGAAGACCAGGAACTGCTGGAATTTCATCGGGATATCATCCGGATTCATAAGCGGTACGAAGCACTGCGTACCGGCTCGCTGAAATTTCTGGGCGGAGATTATCAGGTTATGTGTTATGGAAGGTTTAACCGTTATCAGCAGTTTGTTGTTGTCATAAATAATGACTATGTGGCCCGTGATATGGAATGGAGAGTCTGGCCCGTCGGACTGGACAGGGAAACCAGACTGGAGCAGATTATGTTTACCACGCCGGAAGGCTATTCTACTGCTTCTGTGATTCATGAAGTCCATAACGGGCGTATTAAGCTGAATCTTCCGCCCAACTGTGCGGTGATTCTGAAAAATCTGTAGTATAACAGGCTATAAACGGGCTGAACAGTAACGATCTGTTACATTTTTATAAAGATATTTTCAGATTAATCTTGCATGTGGAAAAATCATATGCTATAATACATTATTGTCAGGACAGGCAGCATTGCAAATCCTGCACAATATGGATGGATTCCCGAGTGGCCAAAGGGGGCAGACTGTAAATCTGTTGGCAACGCCTTCGAAGGTTCGAATCCTTC
>CATLIX010000042.1 GCA_949959185.1 uncultured Eubacterium sp.
CAGAGCGTTAGCTTCTGCACTGCCGCTGCCGATATGGACATGCAAATGTACCGGATATGCAAGTCTCTGTCAGCCAGGATTCTCTGAACTGTTGCTGCCTCTGCTCAGCACACTGTTGTGATATTTTTCAGAATACGTCACATCTTCCCCGAACCATTCCGGGGGAACAAAAGAATTTGCTTCTTCTTCCGTTTCAAATTCCACCTCTGCCAGAACCAGCGGGGCCAGTTCTCCTTCAAAAATATCCAGCTCTATGGTGTAGCGGGGAGGCAGGGGAATCAGATATCGTTTCTTGGCAATCAGAATTCCGTCTGCCTTGGGCCTCAGATGAAGCCAGGCTTCTCTGGTCAGAGGAAGGTTGTATTCCTCCCGTACCATCAGACCTTTGGATTTATAAGTAAGATAATATGTTTCATCCTGTCTGCGGATACGCACCACCGGCTCCGTACAGAGGTATCCCTGTTCAATCTGATGAAAGGGGAAGGATTCCAGATGAGCCGGCAGCGATTTGATTAAATATTTGCGCTCAATTTCCATTTAAAATATACACTCTCCTAAATATTTGTCGTGGGGGACGAACAGGCATTTTTCAACAGACTTCCAGTAACTGTTGTAAAGGTTTTTCTGCGCGGCTCCGTAGTTTTCTTTTGTATCAAATTCCCAGTAAAGCATGTACTTAACACTTTTTACAATGCGTTTGATTTCCAGGGGAGGAAGCCCCTCTCGGATTTGCTCCATGTCTATGTGATATCCTCTTTTGGCCAGCCGAAGCAGAAGCAGTCCTTCCTGTTTTTCCAAAAGGCTTTTCGCTTCCAGCATCAGTGCTTCAAATTCTTCTGTTTTTTGCGGTTTGACCTGATAAATACATATTTCAGTAAATGGCATATTTCATGTCTCCTCTGTTCTGATTTTATATTACAGTAAATGTACATTTTGTTCTCTTATAGGAAATACCGTGTTACTGTGAAGTGTTAAAACGTATAGATTTCCTATAAGAGAAAGCCCTCCGGGCAGGATGCGCACTCGCACAGAAGGAAAATATTGCTTCGCAGTTGTGCTCGTTCATATTCTTTCAGAAAATTTTCATGCTATAATTATAGACGGATTTCCGGACAATTGCAACAGGAACGAGAGTTTGACATTTTGTCGTGTATGTAAAAAAATACAGCTTTTTGCTCCCGCTTTGTGATAAAATAAAGAAGCGCAAGGAGCAGGAGAAAATCAGGCGGGAGAGACAGGCGGAAAATTTTTCCGCAGCAGAACGGGAGTTTCCCGCAGAATGAGAAAGGAATGGGAGAACATGTTTGCAAATCTGAAGGTGCGTACGAAACTGGTTATATTGGCGGCGGTGGCAGCACTGTCTCTGTGTGCCATGGGGATTCTGAATATGAGCGGTATGGAAAAATCCTACCGGCAGTCAGTTTCCGGCATGAAAGAGGTTCTTTATGATGATTATGATGAACAGATTAAGGGACAGGTGGAAAATGTAATCACTCTGCTGGAAAAAATCTATGCAGAATATCAGGACGGTGCATACTCGGAAGAAGAGGCCAGAAAACTGGCGGCAGACCTGGTGAGAGAACTCCGTTACGGCGAGAGTGGTTACTTCTGGATTGATACATACGAGGGAGACAATGTGGTTCTGCTGGGACAGGATACGGAAGGAACCAACCGTATGGAAGCAGAAGACAGCCAGGGCTATCAGATGATAAAGGATATCATCAAAAACGGTCAGCAGGAAGACGGTGGATTTACGGAATACTATTATCCCAAAGAGGGCAGTACGGAAAATTATCCGAAGCGCGCATACAGTAAAGCCTTCGAGCCCTGGGAATGGGTAGTAGGTACCGGGAACTATGTGGACGAACTGGAAGAACTGGCGGTACAAAACAATGAATCCGTAAAAAATATATTTGAAACCACAAGGGGGATATCCATTGCAGCCATAGTAATAGTGGTTCTGCTGCTGATGGCAATCGCATTGTTTATTGTGGTGGATATTACGAAATCTCTCGGAGCAGTGGTCCGGCAGCTGAACTGTATGGCAGAAGGCGATTACACCAGAGATTATATGAAAAAATTTGTGAAGCGGCGGGATGATTTCGGCGGTCTGGCCAGAAGCATGGAAGATATGAAAACATCCATGGTGAAACTTATCAGCCAGGTGCAGACGGAATCTGAAAATATCAGTTTTGCGGCAGGTTCGGTCAACGAATGCGTAGCGAAACTGAACGACGATATTGCAAGCGTATCTGCTGCAACGGAGGAACTGTCCGCAGGTATGCAGGAAACAGCAGCCACCACCACAATGGCGGATGAATCGGCAGGAGAAATTCATGCGGCGGTACAGCAGATTGCCCGGCGTTCCCAGGATGGAGCACAGGGAGCTGCTGAAATCAAAGGCAGAGCAGAAAAAACCAATATCCGGATTAAGGGAGCGCAGGAAAAGGCAGTGCTGCTGAAAAAAGAAATCCAGCAGGATTTGGAGTCAGCCCTGGAGAATGCAAAGGTAATCGACCAGATTTACGAACTGTCCGGAGTAATTATGAACGTGGTTTCCCAGACCAATCTTCTGTCTCTGAATGCTTCTATTGAAGCGGCGAGAGCAGGCGAGGCAGGCAAAGGCTTTGCGGTGGTTGCGGGAGAAATCGGAACCCTTGCGGAACAGTCCAGACAGACGGTAATTCAGATACAGGAAGTAACTCAGGAAGTGACCCAGGCTGTGGAAAACCTTTCTTCCAATGCCAGAAAGCTGCTGGAGTTTGTAGTTAAAGATGTAACAGCGGATTACGAAGGATTCCTTACCATCGGAGAACAGTATGACCAGGACGGGGCTTCCGTGGATGAACTGATGAGCGAGTTCAGCACCATTGCACAGGAACTGTCAGGCAACATGGAAGGAATCAAAAATTCCATGAGCGATATTTCCAAAGCGGCAGAAGAAGGGGCGGAAGGCACCACAGAAATTGCCCAGCGGGCGTCCGTTATTGCGGAAGAATCTGCGGAGGTGCTGGAGCAGGTAACCAGAACAAGACAAAGTGCGGAAACTCTGCGGGCGGAAATCGGGAAATTCCATGTGAATGGAGCAGAGGATGTCCAAAAGGAAGCATAAACTGCATACAAAAGAGGATGTGGCAGAAAATTTCTGCAACATCCTCTTCTTTTACTTATGGTACAAGAGAAATCCTGTATCCAAAAACAGTTGTCGTAATGTCTGGAGAAGGGCAGATTACTGCTGTCCGCCGGACATCTGCTGTTCCTGTTTCATAATCATTTTCTTAACCATTTCTCCGCCGATAGAGCCAGCCTGAGCAGAAGTTAAGTCACCGTTGTAACCTTCTTTCAAAGGTACGCCGATTTCAGAAGCAACCTCCTGTTTAAAACGGTTCATAGCCTCTTTTGCCTGAGGTACTGCCATTTTACTTGTGTTAGAACCAGAATTGCTGTTAGCCATTTCGATTCACCTCCAAATATTTTTTCTTATTGTTTTCTGATAAGAACATCATTCCGAAATGGCTCATTCTTCGGAATGACGTCCGCCTCGAAACGTTGTTGCTTATCATGGTGTTATTATTTGCAAAGAAAAAGAAAATATTATGGAAAATATTATGTTTTCTGGTTAAAAATAGCAAAAAAAGAACTTGACAGATTCCGGCCGGATATGTGTATAGTATGGGTATGGTAGAAGTATGAAAACAGAAAGGGTGAAACATATGAAAAAACCACGTATTGCAGTGCCCATGGGAGACGCCGCGGGAATCGGGCCGGAAATTGCAGCGAAGGCGGCCGCCTCTTCGAAAGTAGCTGAGGCGGCGGAGTGCATTGTAATCGGAGAAAAGTCCATTATGGAGCGGGCGGTTCGGATTACCGGTACAAATCTTAAGCTCCACCTGATTCGGGAGCCGGAGGAAGGAGAGTTCCGCCGGGGTGTGCTGAATTTTCTGGATTTGAAAAATCTGGACGAAAGCCAGGCTGTATTTGGAAAAGTAAACGGCATGTGCGGGAAGGCCGCATACGAATATATTGAAAAGAGCATTCTTCTTGCCAGTTCCGGCAGGGTGGATGCAGTGGCCACAACGCCCATCAACAAGGAATCTCTGCGGGCAGGAGGCGTCCCTTTTATCGGCCACACGGAGATTTTCGGCGCCCTGACCCACACGGAGGATCCGCTGACCATGTTTGAGACCAACGGTATGCGGGTGTTTTTCCTGACCAGACACGTGTCTCTGCGGGAAATGCTGGATTTGATTACAAAAGGCAGAATCAAAAATTATGTGAAACGCTGCCTGAAAGCACTGGAAAAGCTGGGTGTGACAGGGGGAACCATGGCAGTTGCGGGTTTAAATCCCCACTGCGGAGAACATGGCCTGTTCGGCTGGGAGGAAGTGCATGAAATTATTCCTGCAGTGGAAGAGCTTAAGGCGGAAGGATATCCGGTGGCCGGGCCCATCGGAGCGGATTCCGTGTTCCATCAGGCGGCCATGGGAACCTACAACAGCGTACTGTCGCTGTACCACGACCAGGGACACATTGCCACGAAGACCCTTGATTTTGAAAAGACCATTTCCGTCACCAACGGAATGCCCATCCTGCGCACCTCTGTGGACCATGGAACTGCCTTTGATATTGCGGGAACGGGGAAAGCGGGAGAAGTGAGCATGGTGGAAGCCATACTTCTTGCCGCAAAATATGCACCTGCTTTTGCAGGAAAGAGCTGATTTCCTGTGGAGAAGCCAGTGAAGGGGACGGTCTGTGGGAGCTGCATGTTCTTCCACGCTTTCACCTTCCTTTAAAGCGCAGCCAGCGGAGTGTGGATGGTCTGCGGAATTTGCGGCGGTATGACCTTCCATGCCCCATCAGCTCTGCGGCGGGGGTTTGGTTTTCAGTTTGAGAAATTCTCCTGGCGTCATATGGTATTTCTTTTTAAAGGCCCGGTGGAAATAGGAAAGGTTGCGGAATCCCACGGACAGTGAAACGTCCAGAATGGAAGCGTTTTCGTCTTCCAGAAGTTCCACAGCCTTTTCCAGCCGCAGGTTGTTCAGGTATTCCACACAGGTCATGTTCATATGCTTTTTGAAAAAGCGCATAAAGTGATATTCACTGAAGTAGCACAGGCCGGCCAGGTCGGAGACGGAGACGGCGTCCATGTAATGCAGCTCCAGATAATCCAGGACGGTTTTCAGCTTTTCGGAATGAGCGGCGTTGGAGCTGTCGGAAGAAGGCACATGCTCCTTAAATTGCAGCAGCAGGAAAATTATCTGTAATAGCAGGGCTTTCAGAGCCAGCTCATATCCGGGGATTCCCCCGTCGTACAGGTTGCTGATCTGTCCGAAAATTTTCCGCAGGGAAAGATAAGCCGGATGTTCCGGTTTGATGACCGTCGGCAGAATCATTTCGTGATGGGCCAGGGGCTGCAGGTATCTGGTGGAGCAGATGTCCGTGGAGTTTCCGCCCAGAAAATTCATATGAAATACATACGTTTCCGATACAAGGCCGCAGCTTTCCGGAGAGGAGGCGGAGTGGAGAGCCAGAGGCGGAACGAAAATCAAATCTTCCGGCTCTGTTTCATATTCGGTCAAATCAATATGGTAAATCCCTTTTCCTTTTGAAATCAGCGTAAATTCCGCTTCCTCATGCCAGTGGGTAGTCAGCACCGGATATTCCGGAGAAAAAGAAGTAATATATTTCTGTATGGGGAAAAAGGATTCTCCGTGTCTGGCGTCTTCTTTCTGTTCTGAAATCAGAGAGTGTAATTTTTTCATTTCTTACCTCCTGTTTTGCAGGGCCATCTGTCCTGTCTTTATCATCCCGGCAAAGATATCTGCCGGAAAAGAGCAGGATTGTGTCATAACAGGCAAATATATTGCAAGAAAATCTGTGAATATACCATTATAATAGCAGTATCTTACAAAGAAAGAAAGCATTTTTTAAAATCTGTGTGAAAAAGATGTTAGCATATGACAGACAAAGCGTCAGAACAGGAGGAAGCAGAGATGGAAGTAAAGAGAAAATGGTGGCATGACAAAGTGGCATATCAGATTTACCCGAAAAGTTTTTACGACACCAACGGAGACGGAATCGGAGATTTACAGGGAATCATTGCAAAACTGGATTATCTGAAAGAGCTGGGCATTGACCTTATCTGGATTTCCCCCATTTACGAGTCCCCTTTTGTGGATCAGGGCTATGATATTTCGGATTATTACGGAATTGCACCGGAATTCGGAACCATGGAGGATTTTGAAGAACTGCTGGCGGAGGCAAAAAAGCGCGGAATACAGATTGTGATGGATTTGGTGATTAACCATTGTTCCGATAAACACGAATGGTTTCAGAAAGCCCTTGCGGACCCGGAAGGGGAATATGCCGATTACTTTTATTTTCGGGAAGGGAAAGACGGAAATCCTCCCGGAAACTACCGGTCTTATTTTGGAGGAAGCTGCTGGGAGCCTGTGCCGGGAACCGATAAATATTATTTTCACGCATTTGCAAAAGAGCAGCCGGATTTGAACTGGGAAAATCCGAAAATGAAGCAGGATTTGTATGATATGATTAACTGGTGGCTGGACAAGGGGCTGGCAGGCTTCCGGATTGACGCCATCATCAATATTAAAAAAGATGTGAACTTCCCGGATCTGGAGCCGGACGGCCCGGACGGACTGGCTGGCTATCACCGGGCGGTGGAGCAGACCACCGGAATCGGAAAGCTGCTGGAAGAACTGAAGAACAACACCTTTGCAAAATACGATGCTTTTACCGTGGGGGAAGTATTCAACATGCATGAAGAGGAGCTGCCGGAATTCATTGGTGAGAACGGGCATTTTTCCACAATTTTTGATTTCAGCGCCCATTGCCTCAGCGAAGGAGAGCATGGCTGGTACGACGCGCCGGACATTGATTTTAAGGAGTGGCGCGCTGCCATAGTAAATTCCCAGCTTGAAGTGCAGAACGTAGGATTTGAGGCCAATATTATTGAAAATCATGATGAGCCCAGAGGGGTTTCCAGATTTCTGCCGGAATATGCCAGAAATCCGGCGGGAACCAAGATGCTGGGGACAGTGAGCCTGCTGCTGCGGGGGATTCCTTTCCTGTATCAGGGACAGGAAATCGGAATGCAGAACTGCGAATGGAACAGCAGCGAGGAATGGGATGATATCAGCACCAAAGACCAGTACCAGACTGCCAGAGAGGCGGGACTTTCTGAGAAAGATGCCCTTAAGGCCTGTGCCAGAATGAGCCGGGACAACGCCAGAACGCCCATGCAGTGGAGCAGTGAGAAAAACGCAGGATTTACCGAAGGCACTCCCTGGATGAAAGTAAATCCGAACTATTCCGAAATCAATGTAAAGGACCAGCAGGAACAGGAGGATTCCGTGCTTCATTATTATCAGAAACTGATTGCCCTGCGCAAATCAGAGGAATATAAGGAAGTATTTACTTACGGAGTATTTGCGCCCGTATATGGGGAGCAGGAATCTGTAATGGCTTTTTACCGGACTCTGGAAGAAGAAAACCAGGAAAACGGAGAGAAAAGAGTGCTGGTTGCAGCTAATTTCGGAAAAGAACCTGTGGAACTGCAGCCGGAATATAAGGTAGGCAAGGTGCTTCTTTCCAATCTGCCGGAAAATCAGGCCGGAGAAAAACTGGTGCTGGCAGGCTGCGGTGTTATGGTATTGGAGTGTGGAATATGAATCAGAAAGAACGAATGCTTGCCGGGCTTCCATATAAAGCATGGATGGACGGACTGACAGAGGAGCGAAATGCAAATAAGCTGCGGATTTACCGTTATAATCAACTTTCACCGGAGCAGAGCGAAGAACGGGAGAAACTGATACGGGGAATTCTGGGAAGCTGCGGGGAGAGTATTCATGTGGAAGCGCCCTTCCGCTGCGATTATGGGTATAATATTGAAGTTGGAAATAATTTTTATTCCAATTACAACCTGACGATTCTCGATGTGGGTAAAGTAATCATCGGAGAAAACGCAATGTTTGCTCCCAACGTTTCCATTTATACTGCCGGCCATCCCGTCCATCCGGATTCCAGAAATTCCGGCTACGAATACGGAATCGGAGTCACCATTGGAAATAATGTATGGATTGGGGGAAATGCGGTAATCAATCCGGGCGTACATATCGGGGATAACGCGGTGATTGGTTCCGGCAGTGTGGTCACCGGAGATATCCCTGCGAATGTGATTGCAGCGGGGAATCCCTGTAAAGTTCTGCGGCCCATAACCGATGAGGACAGAAAATATTATTATAAAAATCGGAGATTTGACGTGAAAGATTACAACGACGGGGTTCTTAATATGAATGATTTGTGATATAATGAGGCTGTTGCAATGAGTAACATACATTTGCTTTTCGGACAGCAAACAGCACAAAGAAAGGAACATATATATCATGAAAAAAACAGGCGTATTTCTGGCAGAAGGATTTGAGGAAATCGAGGGTCTGACCGTGGTGGATATTCTGCGCCGGGCCGGAATTGATGCGGTAACCATCTCTGTTATGGGCAAAAAAGAGGTCTGCGGTTCCCATAACATTACGGTTCTGGCAGATACTTTATTCGAGGAAGTAAACTTTGAGGAATACGAAGGAGTTGTGCTTCCGGGAGGAATGCCGGGTACCACAAACCTGGGCAGCCATTCAGGCGTCCATGATATCATAACATCTTTTGCGGAGCAGGGAAAGCTGGTGGCGGCTATCTGTGCGGCGCCCGGTGTTCTGGGACAGGCGGGAATCCTGGCAGGAAAGAAAGCTGCCTGCTATCCGGGATTTGAAGATAAACTCACCGGAGCGGAAGTAACGTATGAAGAAGTGGCGGAAGACGGAAATATAATTACCAGCCGGGGCATGGGAACTGCCATTCCTTTCGGACTGAGGCTTACATCTTATCTTACCACGGAACAGAAGGCGAAAGAGCTGGCGGAGGCTATTATTTATTCCCGCGGGCATTAAGCTATGCAGCAGCCGCTGGATTTGGCCAATGCCGCGAGGGTTAAAATGTTACGCAATGAAAAAGGGACTGGAAATTTCCGGTTCCTTTTTCTTCTGCAGAAAATTTTTACGGCTGGATTATTCATTGCGGTGAAGCCTCGCTTTTAAATCTTTTCTGCAGGAATGATCGGCTTTCTGGAGAATAGCCGTCAGGTATTCCTCAGTTTCTTCTTCTGTAAATTTTCCCAGCTACCGCATATTTAATACACCCAACGCGAGCGACATCAGTTTTGAATTTTGAACTGATGGCAGATTTTTTAATATAAGAATCATTCCTGCATTTGAAAATCAACAGCATTTTAAATTCTGTGAAATAAAAACATAGCAGTTCAGCCCAGGACTTTGCACCTGCTGCAAAGTCCGTAAGAAGATGTGAATTCAGCCGGAGAATCCGGCTCTTTGCTGAAAGCAGATTTTACATGGGCCGGATTCTGTAACAGGAAGGCCGCAGGCTGAACTGTTACAGAAAAACCGCTGGTTTCCCGGCATGAAAAACCTTCCAGGACAATATAATGTAACAAAAGAACGTTGCTCTTTACAGGAGCGGAAAGGAAGTTACTGTGCTGCGAAACATAAAAATAACAACATGTCTGGCGGTACTGGTGCTTTTCGCCGGTTCCTTTTTCCTTGGAAGGTTTGCGGCTCAGGTTGCGCCCACCATCAGTTCAGCCATTCAGACGGACGCAGAGGAGAACTGGGGGCTGAGTTTTCAGGAAGAAGGAAAACTGCCGGTTGCCAACGCCACCATTCAGGAAATGGAAAAATACAATGCATGTTATGCGGAGGACACCCAGGAAAAGGTTCTTTACCTTACCTTTGACTGCGGGTTTGAGAACGGGAATACGCCTGCAATTCTGGACGCATTGAAAAAACATAAGGCAAAGGCAGCATTTTTTGTTGTGGGAAATTATCTGGAAACCAGTCCGGATCTGGTGAAACGGATGATAGAAGAAGGGCATATCGTAGGAAACCACAGCTATCACCATCCTGATATGTCTCAGATGGGAAAAGAAGAATTTTCCAAAGAGCTGGGAGAACTGGAGGCTTTATATGAACAGGTGGCGGGAACACCCATGGCGAAATATTACCGTCCTCCTCAGGGAAAATACAGCAAATCCAGCCTGCAGTTTGCAAAGGATCTGGGATACAGAACCGTATTCTGGAGTCTTGCCTATGTGGACTGGAATCAGGACAGCCAGCCTACTCATGAAGAGGCTTTTGACAAACTGCTGAAACGGGTGCATCCGGGGGCAGTGGTACTGTTACATAATACATCGAAGACAAACGGGGAAATTCTGGATGAACTGCTGACAAAATGGGAGGAAATGGGGTATACCTTCAAATCTCTGGAAGAACTGCCGAAAGCAGGATAGAGGATTTTTCATGTAATTCAGATTGGAATACTCATTGTTGTCTTTGCTAATTTGATTTATCAGATTTACAGGGAAAAAGAAATAGCCGCCGCTACCCGCAATAGTGACGGCTTATTTCTTTTTATACATCCACACCGGCATAGTCATGAATGAGACTGCAGAAATCCTCAATACTGCGGAGTTCTTCTGCGTGCTTCAGCGTATATTCTGCAATTTCCAGAGCGCGCTTCTGCACAAGGCCCATAAGCTCCGGATGTTTGATTCGGGCAAAGTCACAGGGCTGTGTCCAGTCAGAAGGCGTTCTGCATGCGGCGGTTACTGCAGCGAAGCGGACACTGTCGCAGAAAAAAGACATAAAATATGTTTCCGGAACGATGTTTCTCAGTGCGGGGCGTTTCGGTCGGTATTTTGCAAATAACTGCCTGAGGGTTTCCAGACAGCCGTCAAACAGGCCGCGAATCATATCAAGGTCGTACTGCTGCATACAAAGGCGCGACTCGTATGAAAGTTCCGGTATTCCCAGCCAGGAAACATAATTGACAATAAAGCTGCCGGCAATTCGTCCCAAATCCCCGAAAAAGGCAGAATAGCCGCCGTATTCACAGTCAATCAGGCGTACCTCGCCGGGGGCAATCATAATATTTCCGGTATGTAAATCCGTATGGCAGATACACTGTTTTTCCTCGTAAAACCGCGTGCCCATCTCGTAGACCATCGCTTTCAGTCTCCGGTTTGCGGCTATGCGCCGATGGGTTTCGCGGGCTTCTGCCTCAAAGGGTCTGGCGGGGTTGAACAGAGCGCAGCTTTCCTGAAACAGCAAATCCAGAAGCAGTTCTTTGGCTCCCTGCGCGTCAAAAAGCTGTTCCCACTGTCTTTTCGTCCGGGTATCCAGATAAAGGTCCGAGGTAAAAAACAGCATTTCAGCCAGAAACGCTCCAATGCGTATTCCAAAGTCAGGGAACTGCTGTTGTTCTGCCAGCTGAAACCGCATATTTCTCAGATGGCTCAAATCTTCCATGCAGATAATGCCCTGCTCTGTATCCTGAAAATAAACCTTCGGCGTAATTCCGGGATAAATTACATCCATCAGCACCATGGCCCGTACTTCCTTTACAGTGCGGCCTCTGGCGGTAGGACGCAGGATACCCTCATGTTTCATCAATGCCAGTACATAAGGCATAACCTGTTTGAAAATCAGAGATTTTCCGGTATGGACATCCCTTACCTGATAAATCAGGTTGACCAGTCCCTCCGTTTCTTTGCTCCCGGAAGCAATATTTCTGATGTTCAGTTTTGCATCGGCAGGAAACAGGCCGTGTTTTTTCACGTAGCGCTCTGTTTCCAGTTCTGTAAATTCTCTGATTTTATCCATAAGGGTCTCTCCTGTTCAAAGTTCCTTCCAGTATAATATCTGCCGATATTATACCATAATCACTCCGTGATATGGTATGGTACCGTTGCCCATTCGGGCGGTATAATATCTGACGATATTATACCATAATCACTCCGTGATATGGTATGGTACCGTTGCCCATTCGGGCGGTATAATATCTGCCGATATTATACCATAAAAGCAATCATGGAGGAAGTATCTGATTCAGAAATCAATGGAGATTTCATGTAATTGCAGGGGGAGTATGGTATAATGGACAGGAATGATATATAAAAGGAGCTGAAATTTTGAAGTACGAAGATTTACTTTTAAAGCAGCCTCTGGAATCTGCAACATATAAAGAAGATTCCGAATTTGTTATTACTCAGATTAGAAAAATTCTTGACAGGCAAAAAGAAACAGGTGATGATAAAATTATAATAAATACCAATTTAAAAATGGGTCTTCCTCTGGAAAATATTAATAAAATTGCCGGCCCCATGATTGAAGCCTGGGCGGATGAAGTGTTTGCAGGAATCAGAGATAACATGGATAATGACTATCATCTTATCAATGTAGAAGCTCAGGAACGTTTGGGGATGGCAGATATTATTTTACAGTTCAGGAAGGGGAATACTGTCCTGACAGGAAATGTAGATGTGAAAGCTGCAGCAGATGATATTCCAGGCAGTGGTAAAGGGCCAAATATTACAAGTTTTAGCAGAATACGGACTGCATATGTAAGAGATCCGGATTTTATGTTTGTTATTCTTTCCATAAAGCACAGGGTATATGTGCAGAAAAATGCAGATATGGGATTAATGGATGGAATCATGGAAGTATCAGATTATAATGTGTATGATTTGAAGTTTATCAGTGACATGGATATAAATTATAATCCGTCACTGGGGACAGGGCAGATACAGATAAAAGATATCCATTATGTCTCTTATCAGTACAGAACTACATGGGAAATGTGCCAGTTGCTGGATTATAAATATTTACACAGCAGCAGGAGAACGATTGAAGATTTTTACAGGGAGGCTTCAAAAAACGGATGGATAAAATAGATAATCAGTTTTTAATTACAGGGGATGCAATTGAAAAATTGCAGGAGCTGCCTGATAAATCCATTGATTTGGTTGTGACAGATCCGCCTTATAATTTGAATAAAAACTATGGAAAGAGTCAGGACAGGCTGGAATTTGATGAATATATAGAATTTAGTAAGAACTGGATTTCAGAATGCAGCAGGGTATTAAAGGACAATGGCAGCATATATGTTTTTATGGGAATGAGATATATTTCATATATATATGAAATATTGGAGAAAACATTTGGATTTGCATTTAACGGGTGGATTACATGGTATTATACTCAGGGTGTGGGAAAAACAAAAGGGTTCAGCCCAAGACACGATGATATACTGTTTTTCACAAAGAATGCAAAAAATTTCACGTTTAACCTTGATGATATCAGGGTGCCGCAGAAATTTTACAGAAGCGTGAACAATATGCGTGGCGCAAATCCGGGAAACGTGTGGGAATTTTCCCATATGCATTATTGTAATACGAACCGTCAGCAACACCCCACACAGAAGCCGGAAGGGCTTTATGAGCGGATGATACTGGCCAGCTCAAATGAGGGAGATACTGTGCTTGATCCCTTTTTGGGCTCCGGGACGCTGCTGAGAGTGTGCCAGCAGCTAAACAGATACGGGATAGGAATTGATAATAATTCAGAATATATTGAGATGGCTAAAAACAGACTTCTGGAGCCTTTTTCCGGCTTTGACAGCATGGATGAAAGGATGAGCAGAGTGCCAAATGATTTAAATGATCCGGATATCAGAATAACTTATTTATACAATCATATTGAGTGGTTTTTAAAAAATCATAGAGATGCTGTTCCAAAATTTCTGGAGGAAGTAAAAAGCAAATATCTGGTAAAAATGATAGAAACCGGACAGGTTTCTATCTTTGACGACTACGGTATCAGAATTTAAACATACAAAGGAGGATTCCGGATGAACCGACAACTCTCTGAAATGAGTCTCGAAGAACTGTGGCAGCTATTTCCGATTTTCCTCACAGAGCACAAACCATACTGGAAAGACTGGTATGAAGAAGAAGCGGCCCTGTTAAAGGAACATCTGCCTGCAAGGCAGGTGGCTCGTATCAGCCATATCGGCAGCACAGCCATAAAAGATATACAGGCAAAGCCCATCATTGATATTCTGGTGGAAATTACAGAAGACAGTGAATTTGAAACGTTTTCCGAATGTATTGTACGGGCGGGATACCTTTGTATGTCGGAAGAAGAGCAGCGCCTGTCCTTCAATAAGGGGTATACGGAACAGGGGTTTGCAGAACGGGTATTCCATCTGCACCTGCGCCGGGCGGGAGACAATGATGAACTGTATTTCCGTGATTACCTGAGTGCCCGTCCTCAGATTGCCAGGGAGTATGAAAAGCTGAAGCTGGGCCTGTGGAAACAGTTTGAGCACGACCGGGACAGGTATACCGAAGGAAAGACAGCATTTGTGAAAAAATATACCCGGTACGCAAAAGAACAATAATTATGCGCACTTGCATGAATGGAATAATATCAGGTTCAGTGGACATATCCGTTCTGTGTCTCCGGAAGCAATTGTTTCCTCTCAGTATGGATGTTATGATGAAATTCCGGAATGAGTCAGACCGGACAGATTATAACAAAAAGAATCATGGGAGGAAAAGAAATGACACAGAATCAAAGGTATGCTTCCATCTGCCGCGTGTTTCGGAATGTGGAAGAGAAATTACGAGAATACCCCAAAATAGTTGAAATATTTCAAAACTGCTATCTGAATACACTGGACGCCACGGTGAAATCCATGGATGACGGAACAATCTATGTGATTACAGGAGATATTCCCGCCATGTGGCTGCGGGATTCCACCGCGCAGCTTCGGCCCTTTCTTCCGGTGGCGGAGCAGGAACCTGCGCTGCAGGAGATTCTGGCCGGACTGTCCAGGAGGCAGTTTCAGTACATTCAGACAGACCCCTATGCCAATGCTTTTAATGAGGCGGACAACGGAAACTGCTGGGAACATGATATTACGGAGCAGAACGGATGGGTATGGGAACGGAAATACGAAGTGGATTCCCTGTGCTATCCTCTGCAGTTTGCATATCTGCTCTGGAAAAATACCGGGTGCAGGGAGCAACCGGACTCGTCCTTTCAGGCAGGAGCCGGAAAAATTCTGCAGGTGTTCCGGACAGAGCAGTACCACGAAGAGAGGTCTCCATATAGTTTTGTGCGGCAGAATACATATTTTAAAGATACCCTTTCCAGAGACGGGAAAGGGGCGTTGGTGAAATCGGGAATCGGCATGACCTGGTCAGGGTTTCGTCCCAGTGACGATGCGTGTATGTACGGTTATCTGGTTCCTTCCAATATGTTTGCCGTTGTGGCGCTGGGCTATCTGGAAGAAATGGTGGGCAGTATTCTGAAGGATTGGGAAATGCAGAAAGAGGCGGCGGACTTAAAAGAACAGATTTATCAGGGCATAGAAACCTGCGGAATTGTAAAGACAGAAGAATTCGGAGAGGTATACGCCTGTGAGACGGATGGATACGGTCAGTACAACCTGATGGACGATGTAAATGTACCCAGTCTGCTTTCCATGGCCCCGGCTCTTTCGGCGGTCATGTATGCCATGAACCGGCTGATACAGGGAACAGAGCGGAGCGGATTTGCAGATTACCGGAAAGGCTACTGCTCTGATTTTGGGCAGAAAATGCAGCTTGGGGCAGGTCAGCTTACTGCAGTGCTGCTCTGCTGGACCAACATTGAATTTTTTACGCTGCAGGTTCGGATTCTTCCGCTGGCAATTATATTTATACTGATGTTTGCGGCTGCACTGCTGGTTACGCCCAATCTTTATCTGCTGGCCAGCCGGTATGAAATGGAGAATATGCAGATTGTGAAGACCGCGGTAACTCTGCTGATTGCCAGGCCCGTATCCACCCTCGGAAATCTGGCGGCCTTTGCCATCCTTCTGGCGGCTTTTGAGATTTCGGCGGGGACAACCGTGCTGTTTATGGGCAGCGTTTACGGGTTTCTGATTATGTTTATGAATCAGAGCATTATGCAGAAACTGGAAAGCAGAAATTAAACAGAGACAATCAGGGAATGCAGGAATCTGCATTTCCTTTTTGTGATTTTGCGAAGAACGTACAGCAAAGAGGAAAGCTATGGAAGATTTGTTTATCAATAATATACGAGGAGATGCGTCCGCGGGTTCTCTGTACCAGATGGCAGTCAGGATGGCCATGCTGCTGCAGGAAATCAAAAAGGAATATAAGCTGGAATCGGGCAAGTTCCAGGATATTACCGAGTTGATTGAAATCATTTTCCGGGCAGATGATATTCATGGAATCCGGACGACATTTGTCTCGGAAATTACAGAGATTATCGCCTGTATGCATGAGGAGGATTCCCGGTATACCCCGGTAGTGCGTCAGATTATTGCTAAGGTACAGCAGAACTACAGGGAAGATATGAACCTGAAAACTCTGGCTTATAAATACCATATGAACGCTTCCTATCTGGGACAGATTTTTCAGAAAGAGGTGGGTTGTTCCTTCGCCCGGTATCTGAGCAATACGAAAAACGGAATCGCAAAGGAGCTGATTCTGAATACAAAAATCATTATTCAAATATGTCTTCCGGAAGTAATTCTCTCATAAGTTTTTCCTGGAATTCGAGGTCTTCCGTAGTGCGCTGTAAGTCGTCATAACGCTTATTTTTCAATAAAATGGCATTTAATTTGTTGACTTTACCGATTTCTTCTGAAGTAATTCGTTCCATAATTTCGCACATAACATCCAGTCCTCCTTCTGTTTCTTTATATCGGTGTTTCATTTCAGATGTTTTTGGAAATTTGCTGTTGTAAATATTATCACTGGCAAACACTTCCATGAGTTCAGATACTTCTGAATCATTTTTAATCTTTGTATTTACATAAACTTCTTCAAATCCATTACTGACAATTTTTCCTGTTTCTCTGACCACACGATTAATATGATAAAGTGGAAGATTGCCCTCAAAAATATCAAATTTGGAAATAAATACCACGCATACATCAGGAATTTTCTCAAATTTTATGCCGGGATTAGTAATGTTAGTTGTGAGAATGGCACTATTATAGCGAACTCTCCGCTGATGGTCATCATTATCTGATTTCTGTACTTCGATGTCTACCTGAGTACCATTGCCCCTGATACATCTGGCATCAAGAATCACAGACCGTCCCTGCAGATTTGTTCCTGTCCATTGGGGGACAGATTCAAGAACTGTCAGTTTATTATCTTCAAGTATGACACGGAGTATTTCCTGACAGAATTCTTTGTCTTCTGCCATTTTGCGAAACATTAAATCATCGACAGGATTCAACTTTCTGGCTTCTTCCCGTATTTTGCTTTTTTATGCATATGAAATCCTTTTGCTGTATCTGTAACAAATTATGTCTGATAGCAGTATATCATATTTTACCCGTTCAACAACTGAAATTTTTATGAATTTTGTAAAGACATAACTGTAATTTGTACAATGAACCTGAAAGTTTTCAACTTTCCGTGCAAATTCCACAATGATATAGTAAACAAAAAACATACTGCATATTGACGAACCGGTAAGGACATATGCAGTAGGAAAAGAAGGAGGTTTCAAAGTGAAAGCAAACATCAAAAAAGCCGGAAAGCCGAAAGGGAATTTCATAAGCCGGCTGAAAGCCAATAAGGAACTGCTGGTCTTAAGTATGCCGGGTGCAATCTGATTTCTGTTTTTTGCTTATCTGCCATTATTCGGAATCCTGGTGGCATTTAAGAAATTCCGGCTGTCCGGGGACGGATTTTTCTACAACCTGTTTAATGTGCTGTTTAACATATTTCTGACAATCCTGTCTCTGATTTGCGTGATTCCCTTTATTTGCGTGATTATCATTTCCATTACGGATGAGGAGTCACTGGCCATGAACGGATACCGGTTTATACCGGAAAAGTTCAGTCTGTACGCCTGTGAATATATTGTAAGCGCAGGCGAAAACATTCTGAGAAGCTATGGGGTGACCATCCTTGTGACCGTTCTGGGCACATTGACTGGACTGTTTCTGACAGGCACTTATGCCTATACCCTGTCCAGAAAAAATTACGCCTGCCGGAAATTTTTTACCACGGTTATTACCATCCCCATGCTGTTCAACGGAGGTATGATTGCCAATTATCTGATTGTGACAAAGGTTCTGATGTTAAAAGATACCATATGGGCGCTGATTTTGCCCCTCTGTCTGAATTCATTTAATATTATTGTGCTGCGGACCTTTTTTAAGACCAGCATTCCGGATGCAGTGGTGGAATCCGCCAAAATTGACGGGGCCTCAGAATGGCGGCTGTTTTTCCAGATAGTTATTCCCATGGCGCTGCCGGGACTGGCCACCATCGGGCTGTTTCTGACACTGGGTTACTGGAACGGCTGGTTTAACGCCATGATGTACATGGATAACTGGGACCTGATACCTCTGCAGTACCTGCTGATTCAGATAGAAAGCTCTATTGACTGGCTGGCCAACAACAAGGCCACCATGGGAGTGGACGGGATTGCAGTGGCGGCCAATATGCCGAAAGAGACCATTAAAATGGCAATTGTGGTCATATCCACATTGCCGATTATCTTTGCCTATTCGTTTTTCCAGTGATACTTTGTAAATGGATTGACGGTAGGTGCAGTGAAGGAGTAAGATTGAACAAGGAGGAGAAATCATGAAATTCAGAAAAATTGTATCTGTTGGCCTTGCGGCAGTTATGGCTGCGGGACTGCTTGCCGGCTGCGGCGGGAAAAAAGAAACCAATTCCAGCGGGGAAGAAGTGGTGGAGCTGACCTGGTGGCAGATTGGAGACGCTCAGAAAGACCAGGAAAGGGTGCTGGAGAAAGTCAACGAATACACCCAGGAAAAGATAGGGGTAAAACTGAAAATCAATACCGCCGGATGTGGTGCCCATGTATTTAACCAGCAGTTATTCCGCACCCACTTACATGGATTTGATTCAGAATCCGGTGGGAATCGAATACGGTGATGAAACCCTTACCGTAAAAAATGTATTTGAAACGGAGAAGATGAAATCCACCCTGGATACCATGCGGAAATATTATACGGCAGGCTATATCAACAAAGACGCCGCTACCGCCTCCGACGACAAATCCATCAAACGTTTTGTGACAAAAGGAGACGGTCAGCCTTATGCGGATCTGGTATGGGGCAAGGACCTGGGATATGAAGTGGTGGCAACTCCCATTATGGATACTTATGTGACAAATATTTCCGCACGGGGCGCTCTGACCGCAGTGAATGATCAGACTAAACATCCGGAAAAGGCAGTGGAGCTTCTGAACCTGATTAACACAGATGAATATCTGAGAAATCTTCTGAACTACGGAATTGAAGGAGAGCACTGGGACAAAGTGGAGGTTCCGGCCGAGGAAGCCAGAGAGGCGGAAGGCAAGCCTTATGTGTATGAAAATAAAATTAAACTGAATGAGGAAACCAGGAAAAACTATTCCGTTTCCTACTGGGTACGGGGCGGACTGTTTAACACTTATGTACTGGAAAATGAGCCTTTGGACAAATGGGCGACCTTTAAGGAATTTAATGATTCTTCCGTGGAAGCGTCCTCTTTTGGATTTGACTTTGATTTGAACCCGGTCAGCACCGAAGTGGCAGGATTCGGAAATGTTATGGATGAGTTTGGAAAATCTCTGTTTACCGGAAGCGTTGACCCGGAAGAATATCTGCCTAAATTGCAGGAGAAGCTGAAAGCCACCGGCATTGACAAAGTAATAGAAGAAATGCAGAAACAGATTGACGAGTGGAAGGCGGCAAAAGAATAACATATATAACGAAGGAGAAAGGCAGCCGGAATATCCTGTGTCATTTGGGACAGGGCTGTCTTTTTCCGGAAAACGGAGGCGGGACATGAAAAGAAAGCTGGAAGTATGTGTGGATTCGGTGGAATCTGCGGTCATTGCAAAGGAAGCGGGTGCGGACTGTCTGGAGGTCTGCGCCAGCCTGATAATCGGAGGAACAACGCCGGGGGTCAGCCAGTTCAGGCAAATCCGTGAAAAGTGCAAAATTCCTCTGCATGTGCTGGTGCGTCCCAGATTCGGTGATTTTCTGTATACGGATGCGGAATTTCAGATGATACGGGAAGACGTCCGTATGTTCCGGGAACTGGGAGCAGAAGGTGTTGTGGTGGGATGTCTGAAGTCGGACGGAACTCTGGACACAGACAGAATGCAGCAGTTAAGAGAAGCGGCAGGCCCTTTGCGGATAACGCTGCACCGTGTTTTTGACGTATGCAAAGACCCGTATCGAACCCTGGAAGAGGCGGTTTCCCTGGGAATCGACACCGTTCTTACTTCCGGTCAGGCCCCTGTCTGCACGGAAGGAAAGGAAGTGCTGAAACAGCTTCTTGCGCAGGCGGATGGCCGGATTGAGATTCTTCTTGGCAGCGGGGTAAATGATAAGGTCATACGCGAGATGACAGAAGAACTTCATGCAGCCAGTTTTCACATGTCCGGAAAACGGACGCTGGACAGCGGTATGACATACCGGAACGGGCGGGTTCATATGGGCCTTCCCGCGTTCAGTGAATTTGAAATTCTGCGCACGGACAGAGAGGAAATCAGAAAAGCAAGGCAGGCGCTGGATGAAGCCGGATAAGATAAAGTCGGATAAAATGAAGTCGGATAAAATGAAGCCGGATAAGATAAAACCGGATAAAAGGAGGAAATCAGAAATGTTTTCAAAAGCACTGTGGGAATATGCCCGGCGGCAGTACGACAGCCGGCTGCCGTTTATGGGATATTTAAAAAACGAAATTCAGAGGAACATGGAGATGTGTACCCCGGAGGAACAGCTTCTGATGAAATTTTTTTACGGAACCATGCCCCTGCGGGATATGGGCGAATATGGATTCGATGTGTTTCTGGCCTTTGTCCGCCACGGCCTTATGCTGCGGGAAAACGTGGAGTGGTGCCGCCGGCTTCCGGAGGAAATATTTCTCCATAATGTCCTGTATTACCGGATTAATTCAGAAAATATTGAGGACTGCAGGCCTTTCTTTTATGAGCAGTTATGGGAGCGGATACAGGGAAAGACCATGACGGAAGCAGTGCTGGAAATTAATTACTGGTGTGCGGAAAACGGAACCTACGAGACGTCTGATTTCAGAACCATTTCCCCGCTGACCATGTACAAAGCCGGCGCAGGACGGTGCGGAGAGGAATCCACCTTTGCGGTGACAGCATTCCGCAGCGTGGGAATTCCCGCAAGGCAGGTGTATACCCCCAAATGGGCCCATTGTGACGATAACCACGCCTGGGTGGAAGTATATGCGGACGGAGACTGGCATTTCCTTGGGGCCTGCGAGCCGGAACCGGTACTGGATAAGGGATGGTTTTCCAATGCCTCTTCCCGAACCATGATGGTTCACGCCAGGGAATTTTCAGATTACGGCAATCAGGAATCCTGCTTTCGGCAGGGTGAGCTTCCCTGTTATAACAATGTGACATTCCGGTATACCAAAACCAGGGAACTTGAGATAAAGGTGGAGGATTCCAGGGGCCCAGCATCACATGCCAGAGTTTATACGGAACTTCTGAACAGTGCGGAATATGGCAGTATGGCGGTACTGGATACAGATGAGGATGGAAGTGCAGTCCTGTGTACCGGTATGGGTACTTTACATCTGTGGGCTGCTATGGGAGAGAAAACAGCCGAAGCCCTGATTGATACCAGGCAGCAGGATAAAGTTCTGCTTACCCTGACAGAAGAACAGGCTCCGGCGGGCGTCTGGAGAGATATTGACATAAAGGCGCCGGAGGAGCAGAACCTCTGCAAAGTTACCATAACCAGGGAGCAGAAAAACCAAAACCGCCGGCGTATGCAGGAAGCGGCAGCTTTGCGGGCCGGAAGAATCCGCAGCTATTACAAAGCAGAACTGGCAGAAAAATATCCGGAGGGGCAGGAATTTTTGCGCCTTGCGGCAGGGAATTTTGACCAGATATTTCGGTTTCTTGCAAAGGATGATAACCCGGACCGGGCAGGCCTGCTGCGCAGTCTGAGCAGGAAAGATTACCTGGACGCCAGGGCAGATGTGCTGGAACATCATTTGCAGTATGCCGGAACATACCGTCTGGAATGGGAAGAAAAGGAGAAAAGGGAACTGTATGAACAGTACATTCTCTGCCCCAGGATTTTTTATGAAGAACTGACCTGCTACCGGGAGGAAATTCTGAAATATTTCAGTCAGGAGGAGAAACGACGTTTCCGGGAACAGCCGGAAACCCTCTGGCGTTATGTCCGGGAGCAGACATTTTATGAAGAAATATATGATTACAGCACGATTTTTTCCACGCCGCTGAATACATTGCAATTCCGGTTTGGTAATTCCATGAGTCAGAAAATTCTCTGTGCGGCCATTCTGCGCACCCTGGGAGTTCCGGCACGTATCAGCCAGGCGGAACAGGAAGTGGAGGTTTATCAGGGAGATAAATTTGTAAAAATATCAGGAACCGGGGAAGAACAGAAGGCACCGGAACGGGTAACCCTTACCCTGAAACGGAAACCGGAGAAAGACTGGATATATTATCAGAACTGGACCATCGGACAGTTCCGGCAGGGGCGGTTTATCACCCTGGATTACCAGGGACTGGAGTTTGAAACTCTGGAGCAGAAGCTGGAACTGGAGCCTGGGCTTTACCGGATTATCACTGCAAACCGTTTGCCGGGAGGGGACCAGCTTGCAGCAGAATATAAATTCTGCCTGGAGCCGGGACTTCCCCAGGAGGCGGAACTGCGTATGCGTACCGGGCAGCCGGAAGAACTGCTGGTATCAAGACAACTGGAAGATTTTGATTTGAAAGAGGACGGGCACATAATCAATGCTTCCGCTCTGACCGCTCAGGGCGTACATATTCTGGCATTTCTGGAGCCGGGTGAGGAGCCCACGGAGCATGTGCTGAATGAAATGTATCAGCTCCGTGAAAATTTCCGGGCCCTGGAAGCGGGAATCTGCTTTGCGGTGCGGGAGGAAAGGATACGGAAAACCCCGGCCTGGGAACGGCTCCTGAAGGCAGTTCCGGAGATAAAGGTGGTGACCGGGGATTTTGACGAGCTGACGGAGCCGCTGGCCCGGCGCATGTACACGGACCCGGAAAAACTTCCGCTGCTTTTCATTCTGAATCCGGGCCTTAAGGCTGTTTACGCCGGCAGCGGCTATCAGGCCGGCAGTGTGAATCTGCTGCTGGAACTGTTAAAAGCAAACGGAGCGTAATGTCCGTTGTGAATCTCATATTGAAAGTGAGTCATACTGGAAAGGTGAAATAACGAAATCATGGAGAAGAAAAATTTACTCAGCCATGTGGGCAACATGCAGCAGCTTATGTACGCGCGCCCGGTAACTTATGAAGAAGGCAGAGCCAGGGGAATGAAAGCATATGAGGTGAAAAACGGCCCGCTGGAATTTACGGTGATGGCAGACAAATGTATGGACATTGCAGAAGCATCCTTTCAGGGGCATAATATCAGTTTTCTGTCAAAACCAGGGCTGATGGGCAGAAATCATTTTGATACCGGAGGGGAAGAAGCCCAGCGCAGTATTATGGGCGGTCTTCTGTTTACCTGCGGCCTTGAGAATATCGGTGCGCCCTGCAGGATAGAAGGAAAAGATTATCCCATGCACGGAAGGATACGCACCACGCCGGCAGAGCATGTGGGAGCAGACGCCTGCTGGAAGGGAGAAGATTATACGCTGACCTTAACCGGAGAACTCCGGGAGGCGGAGCTGTTCGGAGAAAATCTTGTGCTTAGGAGGAAAATTACCACCGTATACGGAGAACACAGGATTTGTATTGAAGACAGGATTTCCAATGAGGGATTCCGGACGGAGCCCATGATGCTGCTGTATCATATCAATGTGGGATATCCTTTCTTATCTGAAAAATCCAGGATTGTGCTGCCCACCCGAAAGGTGCAGCCCAGGGATGGAGTTTCGGTCGCCCATATCCAGGATTACAGTAAAATGGAGCCCCCCAGGGATAATGAGACGGAATATGTATTTCTTCATGAAATGGCGGCAGATTCAGAGGGAAATACCTTTGGGGCGGTGCTCAATGAAGAACTGGGAACTGGCCTGAAAATAGAATACAATCTGAACGAACTGCCGTATTTCATGCAGTGGAAATCCATTGCATCCGGGGACTATGTGGTGGGCCTTGAGCCTGCCAACTCCAGTGTGTACGGAAGAACGTACCATTTCAGAGAACACAGCCTGCACACACTGAAACCTCTGGAAACGGAAGTTACACATCTTACCCTGAAGTTTCTGACAGGGGCGGAACTGGAGCTGGTAAAAGAAGAGGCGAATAAACTGCTGGAAACCTGATACTGCGGGAAAATCTGCAGTACAAAACGGTCAGTCACAGCTATTAATTGTAAGGAGAGGAAAAAGAAGATGAAACGTTCAAAAATAAATGCGGAAATCAGACATATGGAAGAAATCATTCAGGCACATGGATTTGAAATTCCGCCCTTTTGCAAATGGTCGGCAGAGGACTGGAAGACAAAAGGGGCAGAATACAATGAAATCCGGGACAATATGCTGGGATGGGATATTACGGATTACGGGCTCGGAAAATTTGATGAAGTGGGATTTTCCCTGATTACCATCCGCAACGGTAATCTGAAAATGGATCAGTACACCAAAACCTATGCGGAAAAACTCCTCCTTGTAAAAGAAGGACAGATGGCGCCCATGCATTTCCACTGGAATAAAATGGAAGATATTATCAACCGGGGAGGCGGAAATGTACTGATTACTGTCTACAATTCCACGGAAGACGGAAAGTTTGCGGATACGGACGTGACGGTCAACTGCGACGGACGGGAATTTACGGTTCCGGCAGGTACAAAAGTAAAGCTGACGCCGGGAGAAAGCATTACCATTTATCCATACATGTATCATGATTTCCATGTGGAGGAAGGAAGCGGAGACGTGCTTCTGGGAGAAGTATCCATGTGCAACGATGACGAAAACGATAACCGTTTTTATGAGCCCATCGGACGGTTCCCGGAGATTGAGGAAGATGAAGCGCCCTACCGCCTGTTGTGCAACGAATATCCGAAAGCAGAGTGAGAAGGAGAACCGCATTGATACAGCAGAAATTAAATAATAACTGGCAGATGCACGGGCCGGGAGAACCCTTAAGGCCCGCAGCTGTTCCGGGGACGGTCTATACGGATCTGCTGCGCAGGGGGGAGATGGAAGACCCTTTCTGGAAAGACAATGAAATCCGTGCGCTGTCCCTGATGGAAAAAGATTATGAGTATGTGACATGTTTTGACGCGGAAAAAGAACTGCTGGCCAGCAGCAGAATTCTGCTCCGTTTTGACGGGCTGGACACCATTGCTGATATTTATCTCAACGGTACCCAGGTGGGGGAGGCATATAATATGCACCGTATCTGGGAATACGATGTGACCCATATCCTGAAAGAGACAGGAAATGAGCTGAAAGTCCTCCTTCATTCCCCCCTTAAATTTATCCGGGATGCATTTGCAGAATGCAGGACCCTTGGCTCCGAAGACGCCATGGACGGCTTTGTCCACATCCGGAAAGCCCACTGTATGTTTGGCTGGGACTGGGGCGCCCACCTGCCGGACGCAGGTATTTTCCGGGAAGTAACTTTGCTGGGCATCACCGGCGCCAGACTGGACAGCGTCTATATCCGGCAGGAGCATACGGACGGAGAGGTCAGCCTGCAGTTTCAGGTGGAAGCAGAACGGGAACAGGCAGTATCAGCCCATGGCTGTGCTGTGGAAAAAATCTCTGTGAAAAACTCCGGTGGGGATGAAAATCCCGGCAGCCCAGGGGTTGCTTATACGGTGGAACTCACCACGCCGGAGGGAGAAATCCGGACATATTCCGATTCTCCGGCAGAAATTCATATTACCAGCCCCAGTCTCTGGTGGCCTAACGGGTATGGAGAGCAGCCTCTTTATCAGGTAAAAGTAACGTTGTATGCACAGGGGACTGCAGCTGATGTATGGGAAAGAAAAATCGGTCTTCGCACCCTTACCGTGAAAACAGAAAAGGACGAATGGGGCGTGGGATTTGCCCATGAAATTAATGGCATTACCATATTTGCCATGGGGGCCGACTATATTCCGGAGGACCATCTGCTGGGCCGGGTAACGCCGGATACCACAAGAAAGCTGTTGGAACAGTGTGTGGCTGCAAATTATAATGCCATCCGGGTGTGGGGCGGCGGATATTATCCCGAAGACTGGTTTTATGATATCTGTGACGAGCTGGGGCTGATTGTCTGGCAGGACTTTATGTTTGCCTGTGCCGTTTATGAACTGACACCGGAATTTAAGGAAAATATCCGTCAGGAATTTGTGGATAATGTAAAACGCCTCCGCCACCATCCCTCTCTGGGCCTGTGGTGCGGCAATAATGAGATGGAAATGTTTGTGGAAGAAGGACATCACTGGGTTACGAAAAAGACAGAGGTGCGGGACTATATCCTCATGTATGAGCAGCTGATTCCGGAAGTGCTTAAGATACACGATCCCAAGACTTTTTACTGGCCTGCAAGCCCTTCTTCCGGAGGAGCTTTTGATGAGCCGAACAGCCCGGACAGAGGAGATGTGCATTACTGGAGCGTGTGGCATGGAAACAGGCCTTTTTCCGAATACCGGAAATACTTTTTCCGCTATGCGTCAGAATTTGGCTTCCAGTCCCTGCCTGCCAGAAAAACACTGGAAACCATCACCGACGATCCCAGGGATATGAACCTGTTTTCCTATGTGATGGAAAAGCACCAGAGACAGTACGGGGCCAATGGAAAAATCATGAATTATCTCCAGCAGACCTATCTCTGTCCTTCGGATTTTGATACGTTAATCTATGCGTCCCAGCTTCTGCAGGCTGACGCCATCCGGTATGGAGTGGAGCATTTCCGGAGAAACCGGGGCCGCTGCATGGGAACCATTGTCTGGCAGTTAAATGACTGCTGGCCGGTGATTTCCTGGTCCTCCATTGATTACTGCGGCCGCTGGAAGGCTCTGCATTATATGGAAAAACGGTTTTTTGCACCTCTGATGATTTCCTGCCAGGAAGAGGGAATGATGACAAAGGAAGCCGATATGAACCGGGAGCATTTTGAATTTGAAAAGTCCATCCGCTTAAATGTTGCAAATGAGACCAGAGCAGACCAGCAGGTGGAGGTATTCTGGGAAGTAAGAAATGCCGCGGCAGAGGTTCTCAGAAGGGGAGAAAGCCGTCAGGTGCATGTTCCGGCCCTTACCAGTGTCTGGCTTGAGAAAGTGATGCTGCCGGAAACAGACATATTTTCAGAGTATGTGAGTTTTGGAATGAGACAGAACGGAAAAGTCATATCTGAGGGAACCGTGATTTTCTCTTATCCCAAATACTTCCGCTATGAAAATCCCCGCCTTTCCTTCCGGCTGGAAGAGGATGAAATCGTAATATCCGCAGACGCTTATGCAAAAAGCGTGGAAATACAGAATGAACAGGAAGACTTCATTCTTTCGGATAATTATTTTGACATGAACGCAGGAGAGAAGCGGGTGAAAATTCTTTCCGGAGAACCTCAGGGAATCCGGTTGAGAAGCGTGTATGATATCAGGTAAAATCTGCCGGTATTCAGTTGAATACCGGCTTTTTTCATGATATAATTTATTAAATTATATTTTTAATTATGGGAAATTCTTCCTGTTTTTGTAAGAGTTCGCTATGGAAAGGAGATTAGAATGAAAAAAGCATATCTGCGCGCACTGTTTCTGATGGTCTGGCTGCTGCTGATTCCCCTGGCGGGAAATTTTGCAGGAATGGAAGCCCAGGCAGCTTCCGGGGAGAAGCCGGACAATATGGAATATACCTTTGCTTCCATAAATGGGTGGGAGGTTTCCACCAAAACAGAGATGGGAAAAGTTACAGTGCTTGTATTTGGATACACAACCTGTGGGGGTTCCCAGGCTACCATTCAGAATATTGCAAAAAGCGAATGGGTAAGCAGTGCGGGAATACGGGTGATTTTTGCAGAAGCTAATAAAGCCTCTCAGGAAGCGGTGAAAAATTTTGCCGCAACATACGGGAATGAGAATATTCTGTTCTGCTATGATGGAGGGAGCAGTATCTGGGACGCCGCGTTTGAATATTATGACCTTGGCGTTCTCAATGAGGGGGCAGGAGCCGGATTCCCTTTTACGGTTCTGATTGACGGGAACAATAAAGTTCAGAAGGTACTGACCGGATATCAGTCTGCGGACGGAATTATGAAAGAAATCAGAGCCTTTGCCGGTGAGAATTATGAGGAAACCAATCCAAAGGTCGCTGTGGATATCAGCGGTACGGAAAATTATTCTTATGCAAATGAAGTGCTGGCGCTGGTTAATCAGGAGCGTGCCAGGAGAGGACTTGGGGCCCTGAAACAGGACCAGGCCCTGACAGAGGTTGCCATGCAGCGGGCGGCGGAACTGGCCATGTATTACAGCCACACCAGGCCCGACGGGACGAAGTGTTTTACCGCCACTGACCGGGGTACCCGCAGAGCGGAGAACATAGCGGTTGGTTATCCTTCTCCCCAGGCTGTAATGGCGGCCTGGATCAGTTCCCCAGGCCATCTGGCCAATATCACGGATTCACAAATGACCAGCATTGGAATCGGCTGCTTTCAGGACAGCGGAGGAATCTGGCACTGGGTACAGTTTTTTGACAATGCAAAGGCGTCAGAGACGTCTCTTTCCGGAACCAGACAGGTAACCAGGAGCATTTCCATACGGAAATCTCTGCTTCATCTGCAGCCAGCGGCAAATCAGGCCTTTGTATGCAAAGATAAGGGAACGGCAGTTTCCATGGATATTTATCATGCAAATGAACTGTTTGAGGCCAGTAAGCCGAAGCTCGCGGCTTCCGGTTTTGATTTTGTCAGCAGTAATCCTGCGGCGGCAACCGTTGACGCCGGCGGAATGATTACCGTGCAGGGGCCGGGAACCGCCGTAATCACTGCCTCTGTAAAGGGAGACACTTCCTGTACTGTGACAAAGACCGTCACAGTGGCGGAACACGTATATGTTGCCAGCAAAGTGGAGCCCACTTATACGGAGGAAGGTTATACTCTGCACACCTGCTCTGTCTGCGGAGACAGCTATAAGGATTCCATTGTTCCAAAGCTGGAGCAGCCTCAGAATTCCGAAAAAGGTATTTCCGATGTGACCGGTCTTAAGGCCTCGTCCGGGGCCACCAGTATCAAACTGAGCTGGAAGAAGGTTTCCGGAGCGGAAGGGTACCGGGTTTATCAGTATTCCGGGAAAAAATGGAAGAAGCTGGCAACGGTAACCTCCGGCCGAACTTCCTGTACTGTGAAAAAGCTCAGGTCTGCCACCGGTTATCGGTTTGCAGTAAAGGCGTACCGGACCGTAAATAAAAAGCAGGTGTTCAGCAAGTCCTACACTTCTCTGTATACTGCCACAAATCCGGCAGATGTGAAGTTTAAAGTAACGGCCGGGAAGAAGAAAGCTGTTGTAAAATGGGATAAGGTGCCCAGGGCTGACAAATATATCGTTTCGTATAAGACCGGGACAAAAGGTTCCTGGAAGAATCTGAAAACCACAAAGAGCCTCCGTTATACCAGGAAGAACCTGAAATCCGGGAAGACGTATACTTTTGCAGTGAGAGCCTGCAAAGTTTACCGGGGAAAAACTTACACCAGCAGCTATCAGGGGAAAAAAATAAAAATTAAGTAATTGACAAATATTAGCAGACATGTTTTAATAGAACGTAGAAATCAGATAAAATAAAAGAAAGCGAGGTAAGATCATGATTAAGTTAGCACAGAAGAACAGAAATAATTTCACAGAGACAACTTGCAGATTTACCTCGGTGACTGTAGACAGGATTCCACATTAATTTCAGGGAAAGATATGCACATGTATCGGATGTGCTTTAAGAATGAAATAGCAGTGGATTTGTATGCGCAGAGTGCGTACAGATGACAGGAAGACAGAAACCCCGTGGGTAAAGCCCACGGGGTTTTTTATCTTATAGGAAACACCGTGTTACTGAGAAGTGCTAAAGTATATAGATTTCCTATAAGAGAAAGCCCACCGGGCGGGATGCGCAGCTCGCG
>CATLIX010000043.1 GCA_949959185.1 uncultured Eubacterium sp.
TTATCCGAAATTTCCGGCAGTATATTCCGAAATTTCCGGCAGTATATTCCGAAATTTCCGGCAGTATATTCCGAAATTTCCGGCAGTATATTCCGAAATCTGCAGTCAGAAACTTTCCATAAAGTAAATGCGGGAAGCAAAATCCGGGAAATGGCGTACTTCTTCGTTATACCCGTTGCCGCTGAAGCCCTGTTTCAGCTTTACGCCGCTGTACATCAGTGTATCTCCATATGCATTACAGTCTTCTGTTTCTCCCTCCAGACGGACGAATTTTGCTGCCAGATTGTGCAGCATAGAATCCTGGCGGATGTGCAGAGGCGCAACCGTATTAACCAGATCTCCAAACTCTCTGATGTCATATTTCAGTTTTCGGTTATAGAAGTGATAGCGCAGTTCCGGCGCCAGCCCGCTGGCCCGATAATACGCAGACTGAGTATTGGGAAACGCCAGTTTCTGCATGAGAAATCCCACCGCTTTCGTCTGATCCTGAGACACGCAGGTCCATTCCATGATATTTCCGGTGTCCTGGCTCAGACAGCTTCCGGTTGACGATTTGCCTGTAAAAGTCCTTCCCCGGTAGAAATTACCTGTTTGAAGTACCTCCCGCCACTCTTTATACAGTGCAATCTGTGCTTTCACCGCGTCCAGTTCTTCCTTTTTCATATCGCAGAAATTACATTCATAGCCGCAGAGCCCAAAACAGGCCACATGAAACCGTGTCTCCAGAGGCGTGCTGCGCAATGTCTGATGATTGGGACAGGCAGAAACATGAGCGCTGATTACAGACATTGGATAACCATAACTGTACCCGGTCTGAATTTCCGCCCGGCAGAGAGCGTCTGTGTCGTCACTGGCCCAAATCTGGGGAAAATAACACAGGATTCCCAAATCAAACCGATTTCCTCCGGCGCTGCAGCCTTCAAACAGAATATGGGGAAACCGTTCTGTGAGAATTTTCATACAGCGATACAGCCCCAGTACATAACGGTGAGCCACTTCTCCCTGTCGTTCTGCCTCCAGACTGCCGGAAAAGTAATCTGTAAACGTCCGGTTCATATCCCATTTCACATAGGAAATCTCTCCGGAAGAAAATGTCCTGCTCATCTCCTCTATGATATAATCCTGTACCTCCCTCCGGGTCAAATCCAGAATCCTCTGATTCCGGCCTTCCGCATGGGGTTTTCCCGGAATCTGCAGCACCCATTCCGGATGTGCCCTGTACAGATTGCTGTCCACACTGACCATTTCCGGCTCTGCCCAGATACCGAATCCAAGCCCCATAGCCCTTATCTTCCTGCTGATACCTTCCAGTCCGCCGGGCAGCTTTTTCTTATTGACCTGCCAGTCTCCCAGAGAACTGGTATCGTCATTCCGGTTTCCAAACCATCCGTCATCCATGACAAACAGCTCAATGCCCGCCTCTTTTCCGGCTTTTGCCAGCCGCAGCAGTTTTCTCTCGTTAATGTCGAAATAAGCGGCTTCCCAGCTGTTCAGCAGCACCGGGCGGATTTTGTGCTTCCACTCGCCCCGTACGATATGTTCCCGCACAAACTGATGCATATTCCGGCTCATTCCGTTATATCCTTCGTGGGAATAAGTCATCACTGCCTCCGGCGCTTCAAATTCCTGTCCCGGTTCCAGCACATAACAAAAGAACCGTGGATTGATACCTGCCACAAACCTTGTTTTCCCATATCCGCTTACTTCCACTGCCTCATAGTGATTCCCGCTGTAAATCAGATTAAATCCATAGCAGTCTCCGAAGTCCTCACCTGTTTCTTCCCGGCTTATCATGACAAAAGGATTGGCCCGGCTGGAAGAAGTTCCGGTACAGGAATCATTTACATACTTTCCTGCTGTCACTCTGGTATCCGTCCGCTTCATTTCTCTGGCCCAGGCCCCATGAAATCCGGTAATAACATAGTCTGCGCCGTCAAAATCAACCTGGACGCTCAAAAGGCGCTTCAGCTTTATCCTGGCTTTACTGTCATTAATCAGCCGGGCGCTGCGGGTAATCACATCACAGTCCGGAAATACATAATAATGCAGTTCCAGCCTTACATCATACTGCCTGTCTTTTAACATCAGGCACAGATGTTCCACCTGCTCCGGCCTGCCGCAGGAACCGGGCAATGTACAGAATTCTTCTTTTCCCCTGGTAATCTCCCCTTTTTCAAAAAGAAAATCCGACGTGCTGCTGCCGTCCTCATGCACCACTTCCAGAAAAGGTTCCCGAATATCTCCTTTTCCATATGAAGACATTTCCAGACATATATCCTCCAGAGAAAACTCTCCGTGTTCCCTGTCGTATATATTGGTATTGCCCGGCGCAAACACATGTTTTTCAGTCAGGGCAGCCGCTGATTCCCCTTTGGGCAGGGTGATTTTTCTGCCATAATAAAGATGTTCCAGATGTCCTGTTTCCAGTACACGGAAACAATAAGTAGTCCGGCGGGTATGAAGTATAAAAAACGGATGCAGATTCTGTATCATGATAAGCTCCTCCCGGATATCTCTTCCATCTTTTCATCCGTAAGGATATACTTTTTCCGAAACAGCAGCAATGCAAGTAAAAGCCCTGCAATGGGAACTACTGTCATGGTCATGCGCAGCCCCGCCACGGAAGAAGCCGCGGCCGTTTCCGTTTCCAGCGAAGTATCATTACTCAGATTGCAGACTGACAGGCAGACTGATGCTATCAGAGCCGCCACACCGGAAGCCAGTTTCACCACAAAGGTCTGCATGGAGAAAATCACGCTCTCGTCTCTTCTGTGATTTTTCCATTCCCCGTAATCCACCGTGTTGGCCAGAAATACGGTGGTCAGCACCGACAGCATACCATTGGCCGCAAAAATAAAAAATCCCGGAATAAACAGCAAATACACACTGGACATGCTGGTAAAAGACAGAATCAGCAGCACTGCATATCCGGCAACAGCCATGAAAAAACTGATATAAAACACCTGTATGGCGCTGAGCAGCTTCCGAAGCAGGGGGAAAAACAGCATCATGGACAAAATCTGTATGGCTCCTCCAAACGTATTGAACAGGGTGTAACTGCTATTCCAGTCGGGGCCGCCAAAATCATACTTAAAGAAATAAATCACCAGATTGGAGGTAATATAAATGGAGCAGTTTATCAGTACAATGGTAAATACCACGGTCATTGCCTGGTCATTCTGTACCAGTGCGCGGAACATCTGGCCCACGCCCGGAGATTCCACATCCACCGTGGATTTTTCCCGGATATTGATACAGGTAATCAAAATAAATATCACAAACAACACTGCTATGAGCAGCGCAAATCTCTGAAATCCCAGACGTTCATTTCCTTTTCCCAGCAAAGGCACGCACAGCATGGTAATAATCGTAATGATCGCAGAACCCACGCCGGCGCAGGAACGGGCCAGTGTGGAGAGGCCCTCCCGCTCTTTTCCGCTCCGGGTAAAGGCCGGAATCATGGACCAGTAAGGAATGTCCATCATGGTATACGTCACACCCCACACCACATAAGCAGCTGCCGCATAAGCCACAAGACCGCTGCCTTCCAGAGAAGGCGGGGCGGAAAACATCAGGTACAGCACTGCTGCATTCAGCAATGTTCCGGCCAGCAGCCACGGACGGAACTTTCCCCATGGTGTTCTGGTTCTGGCCACAATTACTCCCATAACAGGATCGTTAAATGCATCGAAGATACGGGCTGCCAGCAGAATCATCCCCATGGCAATGGCACTGACTCCCAGAATATCCTGATAATAATACAAAACGTAGCTGGCTGAAAGCATATAAACCATATCTTTTCCCACTGCTCCCAGACCATACGATACTTTTTCTCTGCCTGTTAATTTCATAATTTCCTCCTGTCTTTCTCAGAAATTTTTATTTCAAAGATGAGATTCACTTCTTCCGCCTGCGCAGTCTTTATTTTCAACACCGCTTTTCCCGGAGTCCCGGCAGTTTTCACATAAGTTCCGCCCATGCCTCCCTGCAGGGAAATCACGCGTGGCCCGATAAGTTCTGCATTTCCCTGTACTTCCAGCTGCACCGGCTGGTGAAAGAAGCTCAGAAGATTTCCATTCTCATCCAGCGCCCGGATTCTCACTGCCGCCACATCATAGGTCTGCCCTTCCAGCAGAGTTCTGTGATCCGCTTTTGCTTCCAGATGAACCGAGGTCATGGGCTTCCTGATAACGGTTTTCACCACCTTGCCGTTTTTTACTGCTTCAAAACGGTATTCTGTGGAAGTGCCGCCCCAGTCTCCCACATAACGGTTGTAGAGTTCTACAATCTGATCCGGTTTCATATGGTACCAGGCCAGCAGCTTTGCCGCTGTCAGATAAACGGATTTGGGCAGATGGGTCAGGCCATACCGGGCAACTGCGTTTAATGCGTCTTTCAGTGCTTTGGCCTGAGCCGGACGGAAATGTTCCTGTTCTTCCATCACAGAACCAATAAAATCATCTATCAGAATGGGACCATGCTTCAGATTTTTATAAGGAGAATCTTTCCTGGTATATCTTTTGATAAAACGGTCATTTTTGTACATGCGCACACTGTCTGCGTTGGTAAAAATCCAGATATTTCCCCGGTTGCATCCCGGATGTTCCCCAATGTCCATGGAAGAACTTATGGACAGCACCGGGGTATGCTCCTGCTGGCAGGCATAAATATCCGCCGCAATTTTGGGATTGCGGAACATATCCATAACACCGTGGTAACAGATGCGGTCTCCGCTTCCAAAATCCCTGTGGGTATTGTAATCGAACATACACCAGCCAAAACTGCCTGCAATATCTTTCTGGCCTGCAACTGCATTCAGCACCGCCCCATGCCGGATGGCATGTTCGGTTCTGTGCTCTTCGCAGTCAGAAGATTTCGTGGGATACATATGCCCGTTATATTCAGAAATAAGATAGGCTTTTGACAAATCCGGCGTAACCGCTGATTTCTTTTCACATCCTTCGGTGGTTCCGTCATGGGAAAAATCATTGTAAGTATATACATCTTCCAGCAGACTGCTCTTTTTATGGAACCGCACGCCGCCGGTGGGCCTCCATGGGTCCAGTTTGCGGGCCGCCGCATTGGTTCTCCGGTAAAAACTGTCATTATCCTGAGATTCATTGATGCGGACGCCCCAGAGTACAACAGACGTATGATTCCGGTATTGCCTTACCATATCCCGCACATTTTTCAGCGCCTGGTTCTGCCAGTCTTCATCGCCAATATACTGCCATCCCGGCATCTCGGTAAAAACCAGAAGTCCCAGCTCGTCGCAGCGATTCAGAAAATAATGGGACTGGGGATAGTGAGAAGTACGCACCGCATTCAGTCCCAGTTCCCATTTCAGAATATCCGCATCCATTTCCTGCATGGACCGGGGCATGGCATAGCCCACATAGGGATAACTCTGATGACGGTTCAGCCCCCGCAGTTTCTGTTTTCTGTCGTTCAGATAAAATCCGTCTGCCCGGAACTCTGCTTTCCGGAATCCGTATGTAACCACATATTCGTCAAGAATTTCTCCGTCTTTTACCAGTTCTGTCCGGATTTCATAAAGAACAGGATGGTTAATATCCCAGAGTTCCACCCCTTCTACCGGAAATTCCGTGTGCCATTTCTTTCCTCTTACTTCCTGTTCCAGAATCCTCCGGTATTCTCCCTCAGCTTTCGCATATACAGAACGCTTTTTTTCCGTATCTATCTTCGGATTTCCGGGTTTTCTCCGGATAAACTGGCGGATACGGCATCCTTCCGCCTCCTGACGGAAAGCCAGCTCCGTTATGGCCCGTACTTCAGGCTGCGCCCCGGTTTCCACCTGACTGTGTACAAATACGTCTTTCAGATAATTCTGATTTTTAATATCCAGATACACTTCCCGGTAAATCCCTCCGTAAGTCATATAATCCACCACATAGCCAAAGGGCGGAATATTCAATGTTTCCCGGCTGTCCACTTTGACTGCCAGTACATTTTCTGCTCCGTAATTCAGACTTTTACTTACATCCAGGGTAAATGCTGTGTAACCGCAGCGGTGTTCCCCCACTTTTTTTCCGTTCAGAAATACTTCGCTCTCATGGGCAGCCCCTTCCAGTGTCAGCAGCACCCTCTTTCCTTTCCAGCTTTCCGGAACAGAAAGTACCCTGCGGTAACCGCTTACCATCTGATAAATTTCCTCGTCAAAATAGTGAAAAGGCACTTCCCGGCAGGTATGAGGCAAACGCACGATTTCCAGTGCACTGTCATCAAATCCTGCCTCCGTGAGTTTTTCACTGAAATGTTCTGTAAATCTCCAGCCATCATTCATATAAATCCGTTCTGCCATAACTTCTCCTTTCCATCCTCCCGAAACCAGACAATTGCCTGCTCTCGAAACGGCTGTTATCTCCGGCACATGCCATCACAAAATATCCGTAAATCTATTTCTGTGAATCCCGAGTCAGTTGTATGCCATCTACCAGAATATTCACTACCTCGTCCAACGCTTCCTGATAGGAAATCCGGTTCCGTATCAGCACATCCCGCTGGAAAAACTGTTCCAGTGATGCTTCCAGCATCATTTTCAGAATGGGAATCCGAACGGGGCGGATGACCCCTTCCGCCATTCCCTGCTCCAGCAAAGCAATGGTGGTTTCCCAGCCTGTTTCCAGATGCTCCTCTACCTTTTCATAAATCCTGGGATACTTCTCCTTCAGCATATATAACTGGCGGAAATCCACATCTTTGTATCCCTCCGGCAGAACTCCCAGAATCTTTCTTATTTTTTCCAGAGTATTTCCGGATTCATCTTCCACCACATTCTGTTCTGCCTCTTTAATAGTGGCAAACAGATAATCTACCATGGCCAGAAACAGCGCTTCTTTATCACGGAATACCATGTAAATGGTTTTCTTACTGGTTCCCAGATGCCCGGCCAGGTCATCCATGGTGAATTTCAGCCCTTTCTGATTAAATACCTCCAGCGTTCCTTCCAGAATTTTTTTCTGTAATTCCATTCCTGTTCCTCCCGCCTGCACACTTCTGTTTTCTGAATCCTTTATTTATATAAGGATTCCGGTGCTTTGAGCATCCTGGTCCCATAAAACAAAAGCGGAAACTATTTTTCTTATTTTAGTTTCCACCATTGTAACATCCTGCTGTAAAAATCGCAAGAAACTAATTTAACAAAAAAAGTTTCCATTTTTTATAAAAAAGTAACAAAATTCCTTTCCTGACATCTTCCATTCGCACGAAACGCATAATTATTTTCTCTTACAGGAAATATTTTACACATTAACGTAGCGCAGTATTTCCTGAAAAAAAAAGAACCCTGCCGCGCAGGATTCTTTTTCAAAATATATTAATCTACGACTTCTTTCATCTTTTCCGCCATACGGTTTACCACCTCATCAATCATCTCCGTCTGAGCCGCTATTTCCTGGCTGCTGGCCGCAAGAGCAGAAGTCCCTTCATTGATGCTTTCAATATTCTGTACAAACTGGACCGTTTCATCATCCAGTTTCTGTATGGCAGGAATCAGGATGGTACTCTGCTCCTTACCGGTGGCAACGGCTGTTTTGGTCTGCTCCGACAAATCCCGGACACGGTTTGCTATTACTGCAAAGCCCTTTCCGGCTTCTCCGCTTCTTGCGGCTTCAATTCCCGCATTCAACGCCAGCATACCGGTCTGGTTGGAGATTTTTATAATGGATTCATTCATGGTATCGTATCCCTGCACCGCATCTACCACCTGCTGCATGGAGCCACGCAGCATTTCCGTAAAGGAAGACATGCCGCCCACTGCCTGGGCAATTCTGGTGGCATCCTCAGCAGAACACTGGTTGCCCTCTGCCAGTTCTCCCATGGCTGTCTTAATCTGCTGAAAATCATCCATAATTTCCTGATACAGAATCTGTTTTCTCTTCTGTGATTCTTTTAACTGCTCCGTAACCTCACGCATCCGCTCCTGTTCTTCCTGCAATGCGCTTTTCTCATAATGCATACAGTTTTCTCTCCGGTTCAGGCCCAGGGCAACGGCTTCCGCCATCTGGCGGCAGCTCTCATATCCGCAGGCGCCGCAGTCAATCTCACGTTTTTCCCTGGTATCTTTTTTCATGTCTTCAAAGCCTGCTTCTATCTGATGTTCGCTTACGGAAACTCCCGTATTTTTATTCTCATATTTACAGATGAAATCTTCCAGTTTCAGTCCTGCAAACTGAGCATTAAAATTCTCAAGCCGCTTTTCGTATGTAATCCATTTTCCCCAGGGGCTGTTCTTATCTTTCTTCCTGTCCTGTCTGGCGGATTTTGCCTTATTTCTCTGGTTGTTAATCTCAAACAGCACGTCGTCATTTTCCACAGTCCCCGGCTCCACGCCTGTCCCGTGGAGACATCCGCTGGTACAGTTCAGAGCATCCACCATGAAGGGAAGCTGTTTCCCGCTCTTTACGCGTTTCGCGTATTCTTTCAGAAAATGATAAGCATGTTTTTCCCCTTCAATCTGACGTACCATCACATCTTTTCCCAGAAAATGTTCCACATTTTCCTTTAATCCTCCCGGCTGGGGATATACGCTCCCAAGGCCGTATTCCAGTTCATCCACAGCCTCACAGGAAGACAGATTCACGCCTTTTAACGCTTTCATCAGATGATGGAACGTCACATTATAAGACACATACGGGCGGTTATCCGGGCGCATAATCTCTGATTTCTTCGCAATACAGGGCCCGATAAAAGCCAGTTTGTCCGATATATTCATATACTTTTTCGCATAAATCGCCGCGCACATCATGGGGCTGTGCACCGGAACTATTTTGGGAACCAAATCCGGCACATACTTCTCAATATAATCCACAATGGCAGGACATGGCTGAGAAATCCCTCCGTTAAAATTATATTTTGTAATATAATTCAGATACCCCCAGGTGGTAATATCCGCTCCAAAACTCACGCTGATAATATGCCTGGCCCCCAGGTTTTTCAGGTACCCCAGAACCTTCCCGTACTGTCCGGGATAATTTGCAATAAATGCAGGCGCCACCAGAAGGCTGATGAGCTCTCCGTTCTTCAAATCTTCCAGAAACTGCTCCGTATCATCACGAAAATCCCTTGCATGATGATGACATGCGTCAATACATGCGCCACACTGGATACATGCATCCCCGTTTACATAAATCAGGTCTTTTCCATCTTTGGTCAGGGAATAATTTGCCTCAAAAACCGGACATGCCGAAATACAGTGATTACACCCAACACATTCTTCATTGGTATAAACCAGTCCTGAATTTAACTTACCCATTTCCATGATACAAATCCTCCATCCCGCTCCTCATTTTATTTTTATACATCTCCCGTCCTCTGTATAAATCTTAGTTAGATTTTAGCTTTTTTCTGCGCATTTTGCAACCATATTTCCACATTTTTCATTACTTTTCTCCCTTATTCTGACCATCCTTTTCCATATGGAATTCCAACGTCAGGAACAGGCTGTTTCTGCAATGCACAGATTCCAGGAAGCAACTTCCCTCATTTCTTCCAGAATCACATCCGGCATTTCTTCCAGAATCACATCCGGCATTTCTTCCAGAATCACATCCGGCATTTCTTCCAGAATCACATCCGGCATTTCTTCCCCCACCATGCAGTCCAGATAAGTTGCAGGCCCTTTTCCACAATGACCGCGGGCGGCCGCCCCGGTTTTCATGTTCATTTTGCAGACATGCTTCGGAAACTTTTTCCCGGCCGTTTCATATTTTAAAGAAAAAGGTTTTCTGCATATATGGAAATTTATATTGTACGTCCCGGTGACACAGTGGATACCATTGCATCCTCCCACGGAATTTCCGCCCAGTCTGTTATTTACAATAATCAGCTTCCGTACCCCTACCCGCTGGCTGTAGGGCAGGCTCTGCTTCTGTCTACGGAAAACCAGCCGGATTCAGAATCTGCCGGAACTTATGAAGTAATCACCGGAGGATATGCCTATCCCTTTATCAGCAGATGGGTACTGGAACAGACTCTTCCTTATCTTTCCAGCCTGTTTATTTTCTCTTATGGATTTACCACAGAGGGAGAACTGATACCTCCTGCTCTGGATGACTCATTCATGATTTCTGCCGCAAAATCTTCCGGCACCGCTCCCATTCTGACTCTGACCCCTTTCGGTCCTTCGGGACAGTTCAGCAACTACCTGATTTCCCAGGTGGTAAATAATGAAACTGCTAAACAGAATCTGATTGCAAATCTGCTTTCTCAGATAACAGAACGGGGCTTTGAAGGCGTGGACATTGACTTTGAATACATCCTGCCGGAAGATAAAATTCCTTTTGTGAATTTTGTCCGGGATATACGGACAGCCGTAAATGAGCTGGGTTACCCTGTTTCCGTGGCGCTGGCTCCCAAAACCTCTGACAGCCAGACCGGTCTGCTGTACGAAGGCAAGGATTACGGACTGCTCGGAGAAGCTGCTGATTCCGTTCTTCTGATGACATATGAGTGGGGATACACATATGGCCCTCCCATGGCAGTGGCTCCCCTCAATAAAGTCCGCCAGGTCGTGGAATACGCTCTGACAAAAATACCGGCCTCCAAAATCAGCCTTGGTATTCCCAATTACGGCTATGACTGGACCCTGCCTTTCCGGCAGGGTACCTCAAAAGCCACTACCATCGGCAATGTTCAGGCCGTCCAGATTGCCATTGCCCACAATGCTGTTATTCAGTTTGATGAAACTGCGCAGTCCCCTTATTTTCGTTACGTCTCAGAGGGGAGCACCCATGAAGTATGGTTTGAAGATGTCCGAAGCCTTTCCGCCAAATTCGGCCTCGTCAGTGAATACCGTCTTCGCGGTATGGGCTACTGGCAGATTATGCAGCTCTTTCGGGCGAACTGGCTGCTGCTGGCAGATACCTTTACCATCACTTAGATTCGGATGCTTCATATTCATAGTCAATGCAGGCTCTGCTTTCCCGCATCTGACTGATAAATGCTCCAAACTTTACATGCTCCGGATGGTTCTGATATGCATTCAGCCCTTCCATATCCTGAAAGTCACAAATCAGAGCCAGCTCATAATTGGTTCCATCTGCTGCCGGAGCATTACATACTGCTTTCATTTTTACCACAGAGGGCACCAGATCTCTCAGCCGCTCCGCCCTGGCTCTGGCTTCCGCAGCATTTTCCATGGCAGTTTTCCCGTTAAATTCTTCTTTCAGTTTAAACATTACAATATGCTTTACCATATGCTTTTCCTCCTTATAAAATCGTAACAGTTCTGTCCCCTCATTCTTGAACCCTTTGCACAAGTACCCTCGCTTCGCCGGGACAGACCCTGCATATAATGGTTTTTCTTATAGAAAATACTTTCACACGTTAGCGTGACTCAGTATTTTCTGTAAAATAAAAAGCAGATAACGGGAATCGAACCCGCCTTTCCAGCTTGGGAAGCTGGCGTTCTACCAATGAACCATATCTGCAATAAAATCTGTCTGTTAAATTTTCAAAATTCTATTCATCCAATGCCGGCGACCGGAATCGAACCGGTACGATGTTGCCACCACAGGATTTTAAGTCCTGCGCGTCTGCCAGTTCCGCCACGCCGGCACAAATGGGACCTACAGGGCTCGAACCTGTGACCCTCTGCTTGTAAGGCAGATGCTCTCCCAGCTGAGCTAAGATCCCATTTAATCTCTTACCGAACGTCTGTATCCGGTAATCATATTTTATTGAGCATTACACACAATAAAGATACAATATAAAACTGTATCGACGACCCAGAAGGGACTCGAACCCTCGACCTCCGCCGTGACAGGGCGGCGCTCTAACCAACTGAGCCACTGGGCCATAATCTCATAGCTAATAAAAGTGGACCTTCGGGGACTCGAACCCAGGACCGACCGGTTATGAGCCGGTTGCTCTAACCAACTGAGCTAAAGGTCCAAGTTGATTGAATCAACACAAGCCGATGATCGGACTCGAACCGATAACCTGCTGATTACAAATCAGCTGCTCTGCCAATTGAGCCACATCGGCATATTATGTTCACCAAATACCGATACTCAACAAAATCTCTCTCTCAAATGCCCGGCATTCAATAAAATATTAACTATGAAATGACTCCTACGGGAATCGAACCCGTGTTACCGCCGTGAAAGGGCGATGTCTTAACCGCTTGACCAAGGAGCCAGTTGTCTTATCCTGTCGTTATCTCAGCGACGGATTAATATTATCACAGTTCGTTCCAAAATGCAAGTACTTTTTTTATAACATTTCATTTAATATGTAACAGTTCAGCCTGTATTCTGAGCTCATTCATGCCAGCATGATTCGCACAGAATACAGGCTGAACTGTTACTTTAATGTATTGCATTTACCGGACATGACTTCCTGCATACACCGCAGCGGATACATTCCGGATGATTCGGGCTCTCCACCGGATTCACCTGCATTTTGCAGACTTTCGCACAGACGCCGCATTCGGTGCAGATTTCTTTTTCCACCCGGTACCGTAATACCGCAATGGGATTGAAAACAGAATAAACAGCCCCCAATGGACATATATATTTGCAGAAAGGCCTGTAAATCATCATGGAAAATATAACCATAACAATCAGAATAACGTTCTTCCAGGCATACAGCCATCCAACAGCGCTCTGCATGGATTTATTTAACAGAACCAATGGAAAACCGCCTTCCAATGTGCCTGCCGGACAGATTAATTTACAGAAACAGGGTGCTCCCTGACCCAGCACATCTACCAGAACCATGGGCAGAAATATGACAAATACCAGTAAAATAACGTATTTCAGTTTTCGGAGCAGCTTATCTCCCCTGAATGTTTCTATTTTTTTCAGGAAAGGAATTTTATGCAGCAAATCCTGAATCAGGCCAAAGGGACACAAAAAGCCGCAGACAAATCTGCCCGTCAGTGCTCCCACAAACATCAGAAATCCTGCCACATAAAATGCAAATTTAAAATTCCAGTTTCCGATTACCGCCTGCATTGCTCCAATGGGACAGGCGCCCACAGCCCCCGGACAGGAATAACAGTTTAATCCGGGAACACACAGATTTTTCAGCTTTCCCCTGTATATTTTTCCCTGAACAAAACCTGCCAGATAGCTGTTGGTAAGCAGCGCCCAGAGAGCCTGTATTCCGTGACGTTTCCATTCATTTGCATTTTTTCTTTTATCCAATTCCAATACACTCCATACAGATATTGATTGCTTTTTCCAGAACCACGGACACTTCTCCCCGGTAAACTCCAAATCCCATCATAAAAATTCCCGCCGCTGCCATACAGATACCTGTCCGGGAAGCCCTGTGGCAATTTACTTTGCCGCCTGAATCTGATTCCTTCCCTGCAGGCCGGAGACGGCTCATTCTGCCGCTCCTTCCCGTTCTGTCTCTACAATGGTTTTCCAGTCTTCCAGAGAGCGGCTGCCAGAATAAGTCTCCCCTGTAATATTCCCTTCTTTATCTACAAAAAAAGTCTCAGGAACCGCCGCAATTCCGGAAAGCCTGCCATTCAGATACCCTTCATCCGGAATCAGAAAGGGATAGGCCGCACCTGTCATTTCAGCCAGCAGTTTTGCTTTTTCCACAACTTCTTCATCTGTTTTACCGGAACTGTCAATGGCATCCAGAACAATTCCCACCACATTAATCCCCTGATCTTTCACCTCATTGCTCAGCTTTTCCAAATCGGGAATTTCTCTGACACACGGCGAGCACCAGGTAGTAAATACATTTACCATGGTAAGGTCATAATCTGCAAACATTTCCTGAGTGTATGTGTTACCTTCTATATCTTTTATGGAAAATTCTCCCAGGTCTTCTTCCGCAAAAGCTGATGCACCTTCTTCCAAATTCTCCACTTCTCTTCCGGCCTCATCTGCGGCAGGCCAATCCGAAGATTTGTTTTTCCCCTGAGAGCCACAACCATTCAGCAACATCAGGCAGCAAAGGCCGGACAATAACAAGGTACCTGTTTTCACTGTACTTTTCTTCATTTGATTATACCTCCTCAAAACAGATTATACCATACATCAGACTCAAAGCAAAATCTCATATTTATAATCTTTTATAACCACATCCGTCCCTTGTAACTTTTTCCGCCCCCTGTCTTCTGGCATAATCAATCATTCCCTGCGCGATTTCCGTTGTATATCCCTGACGCCAGTAATTTTTATGCACATAGTAAGCAATATCATAAATCTTCTTATCCGCACTTATCATAAAACTGCAGGTTCCAACCGACTGCATGGAATCTTTTAATACCGGAATCAAATAGCAGCATTTGTCATCATCGCCAGGCGCTTTTCATCATACCACCTCCTGATTTAAACTACACAAAATCCTGTAAACATTGCTGCCTACAGGATTCCTTTTCACTCCCCGAGTTGGGCTCGAACCAACAACCCCGCGGTTAACAGCCGCGTGCTCTACCATTGATACGGTTACATACCGTAAAATCTCTTTGATAGAGTGTTATGTCCAAATTACAATCGAGGCTATACTTTTCACTCTGTTCGGCTACCATCTGACTGGTGACCTAACGAATAGTATATTAACACAACTTCTCTCATTTGGCAAGAGGGAATTTTATGTTTTTGAAAATTTTTTGCTCTTTTATAACGCAGTACATAAGTATCCGTAATGAAACATAATCCGTCTCTTTCAATGATAGGGTACATCAGCCGGCCACCTCCTTATCAGATGGCCGCCGTAACCAAAACGCTGCCGTCGCCCCACTCGGAGCAGAACTGCTGGTATGACATGTTGAGCTCAACAGAGATTTTGTAATCCCTCCCAACCTCGATACGCTTGAACAGGTGGCAGGCAATCATTTTCTTCTGCTCCAGTGTGGCCGTGTCGAATTCCTCCGCCCAGGACTTGAACTGGTTATAGGTCGGGGTGATCAGGTCAATCCCCTGTTTCTTCCTGGACTCTTCCTCCCGAAGCTCCGTGAGCTTTGCCTCCGCCTCGGTGACCCGTGACTTGATGGTCTGGATCGCCTGGGACAGATCCTCCGGGGAATAAATACTGTCGCCTGTCAGCGTCTTTGCGATTTCAAGCTGCAGCTTCGTGAGCTGCTCCTTATTCTTGTTAATCTCCAAATCCAGCTTCTTCTGCGTGGCCCTGTTCCCGGCCATCTGCCGCTTGAACATTGCCTGCAGCTTTTCTTCCTCCGGCGCCCCATCCATGCAGCTAAAGATTTTTCGGATGATCTGCCGGATGGTCTCGTCCACCCTGTCCGCCTGGTAGGTCGTCTGCCCGTCGCACTTGCAGAGCTTACGGCTCTTATGGTAACAGGAATACTTGATCTGGTCCACGGAATACTCCGTGCCGTCAGCCCTTGTATAGCTGTCCCGGTACCGGATGGTCGTCAGCCGCCCTCCACAGTGGGCGCAGAACACATTCCCGGAAAGCATTGCCTGTCCTTTGGTCTGTAAAGCGATATGCCGCTTTTCCTCGTTCTTGTTCTGTCTCTGCTCCAGGATGTAAAGAATCTGGTCGTATGTATCATTACTGCGGAGCCGCAGAGCCTCCAACTGCGGGGAAGTTGAGCCGTCCTCCAGCCTCCCGCAATAGAAGGAATCCCGAAGGATACGGATTACTTTAATGCTTGTGAACTTTCCCCCGCCGCTGGGCTTGTACCCCTTTTTATTAAGGAAGTCCGCCATCCTGTAAGAGCCGTACCCCTTATGGATCGTCATTTCGTCGATCATGTGGAGCACTTCGCTGTCCGCCGGGTCAATCTCATACTTCTTAACCTTTGCACCCTTCCGGTTCACAAGGCCGCTGTCCACCAGACGGTACCCGAACTTGACCGGGCCGCCGGTATATAACCCGTCAAGGGTCATCTGCTGCATCTTGCTCTTGATCCGGATGGAAGTCTTTTCACTCTCGCCGGACGCCTGCCAGAACCGGAGATAATTCATCAGCTTGTCCACATGGTTGTTGAAGCACTGCTGCCCCTCCTGGGTACTCCATACCTCAACGCCGTGCTTGGCGAACCATTCCACCACGAAAGGCGTCTCGTCGTCAATCCTCCCAATCCTGTCAAACATAAATACCAGAAGAATGTCAAACTCGTTATTCAAGGCCGCCTCTTTCAGCTCCTGAATGGCATCCCTGTCATCCGCCGATACCTTATAGCCGGAAATCCCTTTTTCGGAAAACTCTTTCAGGATCGTCCAGTCCTGCTGGCTGCTGGCAAAATCACGGCACGCTGTTTTCTGCATGGGGATGTCGTTCTCATTCTTATCGTTCTTGTCTACCTGCTTTTTGGTCGATACTCTATAAAGACAATAAACCCGTTTCATTACGCTACCTCCGTACATTCTTTTTGTACGGAATCACGCTGCTATTCCTTATTCGCTTGTCAATGTGCAGCCGGTGCAATACCGCTCCCGGTACTTATATTATACCGTGAAATGCCCCTGACGGCAACGCGTCTTTTGAGGAAAAGCACCGCAATCCTCCTGTTTTCATAGTGCCTGGCCGCATGGGATGAACTCTTTCTGGAAGCGTTCCTCATATGCCTCCGTGAGTATGTCCCTGACCTTATTTTTCACATCCGTACCCTCGCTCCCGCTGAACATGATCGTGACCGCCGAGCTGTTGATATGTAACCGCATGACAGGATTCCTGTCTGTCCTCATATTCTCCAAAGAAAAACCTCCTTCCCGTTCCCAATGTCTTTATCAAGGCCACATGAATAAGTCGGGCCTGCGCTCTTATAGTCACAGACCCGGCCCATTGTATCTGATCTCGATTCTGTCCGCCGTATTTGCCACGCTCCCCGGCAGGTCCCATACACATTTATATAGGAAGGGATTGCTACAGGCTGCGGCCGGCTTCACCGCATCATAGCCCCGCCTGTGCCGCCGCTTTGCCAGAGCAAGCAAACACCGCAGGGACTCCCCTTCCAGTCTGTGAGGGGTCGTGAGAAAGTACCATTAATGATCTGCGTCGTCATCGCGTCCGGCCTGCCACAGCCGGATCGGTGGAAACGTGGACCGCTCGGACAGCCTTTATTCATCACCTCCCCAGGCTGTCTGTCTTTGCGCCGCCCCATCCTCCGCTCGGAACACAGAATGAAGTACCCATAGCAATGTGTATGAAATTGTCAAGGTGCCGCAAAGGGCAGAGCAGATATTAGTCACTCCTTGGGGTGGTTCAGAGCCTGTACCCTGCTGCCTCACCCCCGGCTTGTCCTGCCAGAAATGCCCTTCTTACTATTCCGTACATTTTCAGGGCAATTTCGCCGTCTGAATTAAAAAATTTCTTCTAAAACTTTTTGAAGATTGCCCAAACCATGTTCAATGGATTTCCTCACATTGCTCTCATTGATTCCCTCCGCCCTGGCAATGGCGCTCTTGCTCATGCCGAGAAAATAATGCGCATAAATCCGGTTTCGCTGTTTTTCCGGCAGAGAGGCAAGGGCTTTATAAAGCTGTTCCCTGTCATAAAGCTGCTCTACAAGATCACAGGGATTTTTCTGGTCCAAAGCTGCCATATCCCTTTCAATGCCTCCAGCATAATCCAAAGAATAAAAAGCCTTGTAACGGTATGTACGGATTCGGTATGCTTCTTCCAGAAGCTCATACTCCCGAAGCAGCAATGCAATTTCCTCCGGCACCTCAACAACTGTGTCCTTTGTATAAAACGGGTAATAATCCCGCAGATTGATTTTCTTCATAGGTAATCCTCCGATTTCGATTTTTAGTTGACTGGCTGAATCGAAATCAGAGGGCGGGGAACGGCAACGGAATACTGATATTTTCCGTCGTCCCACATACAGATACGGATGTGAGATATCCGTGAAAAAAGGATGATAAAGCCGAACTCTATCTGATTCTGTCGAAATGAAAAGCGCCGCAATCCCAAACTCACGGATTGCGGCGCATAGGGCCTTAAATATACAGTTGTTCCTTCGTAGCTGTCTGCCTTTCGGAAACATCCCCGATTCCCTCCTTATATAAGGAAGAACAGAAGACTATCCAGGCAGCCAGCCTCCCTTTTGGAATCATTATAGTGGGGAGATGTACAGTACCCGTCATGGAACACTCATTTTTTAACCAAGAAAAACTCCGGCAGACCCAGCCGCCAGAGCTTCTATTCATTAAACTTATAACCCACACTGTGGACGCTCTTGATATAATTCGGCACCCCCGGCACAGACATCAGTTTTTTACGGATATTGCTGATATGGTTGATTATCGTCCTCCGGGCATAAATATCATAATCCTCATGCCATACCAAATCCATGATCATCTCATAGGTAAACACGCGCCTGGGATTCATGATGAGAAGGGCCAGTATATCAAATTCTTTTGTGGTCAGCTCCACCTCTTGCCCGCATACTTCTACCGAGCGGTACTCCAGGCAGAAATGAACCTTTCCAATATCAATGATTGTCAGCGGATTACTGTCAATCCACTCCCTGCTCGCCAAACTGTTCTCCATGTGTCCACCTCCCTTATAAAATGAATAATGGCCCAAGCATATCCTCCACAGCATTCTGCCGCCTGTACCGGCTAATCAACAATGCCCCTGATCCTGTCCAAAGAGGCTATGTCGTTTTCTTCCAGATACCCCCGGATGCCCTCTATGACCTCCACCGTGGCATAAGGGTTATGGAAGTTCGCCGTCCCCACCGCGACTGCGGCAGCCCCCGCCATGATGAACTCCAGGGCATCCTCAAAGGTGGCAATGCCGCCCATGCCGATCACCGGCACGTCAACGGCCCTGCACACCTCATAGACCATCCGTAACGCCACCGGCATGATGCCTGGGCCGGAATAACCCCCTGTCTTACTGGCGAGCACCGCCCTGCGCCTGTGGATGTCTATCTTCATCCCCCGCAGCGTGTTGATCAGGGAAAGCGCGTCCGCACCACCCGATACCGCTGCCCTGGCAATCTCCGTTATGTCCGTGACCTCCGGCGACAGTTTCACGGTCAGCGGCTGCCCGGTATAATGGCGTACCGCCTGCACGACTCGCTCTACCATCCGTGGAGCCGTCCCGAAAGCCAGCCCTCCTTCCTCCACATTCGGACAGGAGATGTTCAGCTCCAGCATGTCCACATCACAGTCCGCCAGCCTCTCCGCAACCGCGCAATACTGCGCCAGCGTATCCCCGCAGATATTCACGATGATTTTTGTGTCATGCTGCCGGAGGAACGGCAGGTCATGCTCAATGAAATGCTCCACTCCCGGATTCTGCAGCCCGATGGAATTTAACATGCCGCTCTGCGTTTCCGCAATCCTGGGGATCGGATTCCCTTTCCACGGCTCACAGGAAACCCCTTTGACCGTGACCGCTCCCAGGCAGTTCAGGTCAATCAGCTCCCCGTACTCACGGCCGGAGCCGAATGTGCCCGATGCCGTAATGACCGGGTTCTTCAGCGCCACCCCTGCAACCACCGTCTCCATCCTGTCATCCATTCCACACCACCTCCCTGCCGGAAAAGACCGGTCCGTCCCTGCAAACCCGCAGGTACTGCCAGTCCTTCTCCCCCGGCTTCTGTATCTTCACTGCACATCCAAGACATGCGCCTATGCCGCAGGCCATCCGTTCCTCCATGGATACCTGAACCGGGATGCCCTGCCTTTCTGCCCATTCTGCCACGGCCTGCAGCATCTGCCGGGGACCACAGGCATATACCCTGTCCGCCAGAGGCGCGATGGTCTCCACAAGCTCCAGCACCGTCCCGCGAAAGCCGCCATTCCCGGTCTGGCTCGCCACATGGACCTTCCGGCCATGTCCCCGGAAATCCCCGTCCATGAACGGGGCATCTGCATAGCCCAGGAAAACCTCCGCCTCTCCCGGAATCCTTTTGGAAAGCTCCAGAAGGGGAGGAATCCCCAGGCCTCCGCCGATGATGACGCTCCGCTCCCCTGCCTCCGGCAGCGTGAACCCGTCCCCCAGAGGCCCCATGAGCTGTACCGTATCATTATCCCGCAGCCGGGGGAACTGCTCCGTGCCCTTCCCCACCACCCGATACACTACTTCCACACTTTCCCCATGGATTGCCGCCAGGCTAATCGGGCGTGCCAGCAGGTTTCTCTCATCCGGCGGGTACATCTGGATGAACTGCCCCGGTCTGGCACTATGGGCGATTTCAGGCGCTTCCAGTTCCATTTTCCATATTCCGGGCATGAGCTCCTTCTGGTTCCTTATAGCAGCCTTGTAATAGGTATTCATCCGGCCCCTCCTTTCTCCGGCAGGCGCATTGCCTCTATCATCTCATAAGCGATGCTGATGTCCGTCAGCTCCTTCGGCAGACTGGAACGTGGGTGCCATGCCGCCGCTGACAGCTCCCCGGTGTCGATGCGCAGCTGAACCGAACCGTCCAGCTCCGCCGTATAGCCCGCGATCACGGAACCGGAAAAGCCCCAGGGCTGGCTCCCAAAATATTTAAGGCCCCTGATGCGGATGCCCGTTTCCTCATAGACTTCCCTCTCTGCCGCTTCCTCCAGCGTCTCCCCTGCCTCCACAAAGCCTGACACCAGAACCCATTGCGGGAGGGGACGGTCCCCGTACTTCGTCATCAGAAGCCTGTCCCCGTCCGTGACCGCCACCATGACCACCGGGGCGATGGCCGGATAAACGGTGTCCCCGCAGTCCGGGCAGCTAAGTGACCGCCGCCCCCTGTTCTGCGCTCTCACACCTCCGCACCTTCCGCAGTAGACATTCCTCTCATACCATCCAGCCAGGTGCAGGGCAGTGGCCCCGGCAAAATACGCCCAGCCCGGCAGGATGCCGTCAAGCTCCCGGAGCGGAAGATACTGCATGCCCTCCCTTTCGGGCAGGACGTCTCCCTGCTGCCGCAACAGGTAGACAGTCACCCCGTCCACGCAGAACAGGAAAACCGCCAGCCTCCGCACTTCTGCAAAAGGCATGCCCAGGTCATGGAATACCGGAATCCTCCGGCTGCCGTCCTCCGATACCCGCAGCAGCACCTCTCCGCCACGGAAGGAGAAAAAGCAATCCTCCGGCTCCGGTTCCCTGTCACGGAATGCATGGTCCAGGCGGTAGGGGAAAATGTCCTGTATCATTGCCCCATCCCTCCTTTACAGATGCCGCAGGTTCTCGCGGTATCTCCTGAGTTCCGTTTCGTCCACGGAGCCGATGACCTCATCCAGCCACTTGATCATCCTGTTCCTGTCCTTCGGCAGATGCCCTTCCACGTTGACGCAGTTGGACGCGCCCATGGTGGCAAAATAGGTATCAATAGCGAGCCCTTCTATCAGCATCCGCAGCTCGTACAGCTTTTCAATCTCCGTTTCCTCCGCCCAGTTCCCGGCCTGGATCTCCTGGTACAGCTCCGAGGATGGGTAGATGGTCAGCATTGAGGAAACAATGATCTTCGGGTGGAGCTGGTTGAACACCGCCGCCGTGTTCTTCACCCCTTCCTCCATGTGCCCGGAACCATAGATGCCGGCAAGGTAAAAGAAATTGTAATCCATGCCCACTTCGTCCAGGCGCTGGCACTCCGTAAGGATTTCCTTAACGCCGAAGCCCTTGTGCATGAAGGACAGGGATTCCTCGTCCCCGGCCTCCACGCCGATGGTGAGGCTGTTGTACCCTATTTCCCGCAGTTCCCTCAACTGCTCCGTGGTCTTCGGCGTGATGTCCGTGATGCGGGCAAAACAGCCGATGGACTGCACTTTGGGGTAGTATTTCTTTACCAGCCCTGCCAGCGTTTTCAGTTTGTCGAAGCTCAATACAAAGGGATTGGCCCCGGTAAAGAACACCCTCTTTGCGTTCCGGTAATAGCGGCTCATTTCCTTCAGGTCCGCCTCCACTTCTGACAGGGGGGACATCCTGAACTTGAACGGCACGTCCTCATAGAGCGTGCAGAATTTACATTTGTGGTGGGTGCAGCCTGCCGTCACCTGGATCAGTGCGCTGCACGCCTCATAGGGCGGCCTCCATATCGTTCCTGTGTAATGCATAAGTCATCTCTCCTTCCGTTCATTCACTTATTTTCGCCAGCGCCCCACGGAGCGCTGCTGCCTTATCCGTCCATTCCCAGGGAAGCTGCAGGTCCTTGCGCCCGAAGTGCCCGTATACCGCCGTGGGACGGTAGATCGGCTTCTGCAGCCCCAGCCCCCTTATGATGGAGGATGGGCGCAGGTCAAAGTGTTCCTCCACCAGCTCCAGTATCCTGTCATCGGGAACCGCCCCTGTGCCGAAGGTGTCCACCGATACGGAGACCGGCTTCGCCACGCCGATGGCGTAAGCTATCTGTATCTCGCAGCGGCGGGCCAGCCCTGCCGCCACAAGGTTCTTTGCCACATACCTGGCGGCATAGGAAGCGCTCCGGTCAACCTTTGTAGGGTCCTTCCCCGAAAATGCGCCGCCTCCGTGTCTGGCGGCCCCGCCGTAAGTGTCCACCACGATCTTCCTGCCCGTCAGTCCGGTGTCCCCCTGGGGGCCTCCTATCACGAAGCGCCCTGTGGGGTTGACCAGGTATCTGGTGTCTTCGTCCATCAGGCATTCCGGGATCACCTTGCGGATGACTTTCCCGATGATGTCCTGTTCGATGGTGTCATGCCCGATCTCCGGGAGGTGCTGGGTGGACACTACCACGGTATCCACCCGTACCGGCCTGCTGTCCTCATATTCCACCGTCACCTGCGCCTTCCCGTCCGGCCCCAGGTACGGGATGTCCCCGCCTTTCCTTGCCTGGGCAAGCTCCCTTGTGAGGGCATGGGCCAGATAGACCGGCATGGGCATCAGCTCGTCCGTTTCGTCCGTGGCATACCCGAATACCATCCCCTGGTCGCCGGCCCCAAGCTCCTGCTTCTTGCTCCCCCGGACCTCCAGCGCCCGGCTGACACCCTGGGCAATGTCCGATGACTGGCCGTGGATGGCGGTGATCACTGCGACCGCGTCCGCATCAAACCCGAAACGGTTGTCCCTGTACCCAATTTCACGGATCGTATCGCGGGCAACTGCCTCAATGTCGATCCCCTCCAGTCCCCCGGCTGATACCTCCCCCATGATGAAGACTGCCCCTGTCGAGGCGAACACCTCGCAGGCCACCCTTGCATCGGGCTTTTTCCGAAGGACTGCATCCAGGATGGCATCTGCGATCTGATCGCAGAGCTTGTCCGGGTGTCCTTCCGTTACGGATTCCGAAGTAAATAGTTTTCTCATATGTGGTTCCTCCTTGTCGTATGATCCAGGACGGGGTCAGCCATTCCGTCCTCCTATGCGGACGGACAGGATGTTTTGTGAGAACAGGCGCCCGCCTTCGTACAGCCGGTATTCCAGCCGTGCCTCCAGGCCGTTCCCGTCCGCCTCCATGGTGCAGCTCTCCGTCTCCGCCAGAAAGCCAATCTCCCCAAAGGGCGTCCGGTAAAGGGCCTTTGTCCTCTCCCCCGGCATGAACCGGAAACTGCCGGAGATAGCACCGCTCCTGTCAAGCCTTATCTCCGTTTGTGACAGGAACAGGAGATTGTCCGTGACATTCCCATGTTCATCCAGTTCCCGGTAGCTGACCTGATATCCCCCGCCCTGGGGTGAGCAGATCCCTGTCGTCCTTGTCAGGATTGCTTCCGGCCCGCCCCCTGCATCCAGGATGCCCAGGACGGAAACCTGAACGTCTTTCCTCATCCCTTTCGCCTCCGTTCAAGCACAGTCTAAAACGAAAAAATGGATATAACAAGTACTGTCTTTTAATGGTCCTGGACGTATTTTTAACACCTGGTATCTTTTGAAAAACCGGTATCTAAAAATACACTATCTTGATAACAGGCGCAAAATACGGTATAATTTCCCCATGTAAAGGAGGTCTTTTCTATGGCTGACAACAAATTTTCCCGCAGCCAGAGCCTGATGGCAAGCTGCGTCCCGATGACCACCCTGCAGTCCATCCTCGGTGGAAAATGGAAGATTCTCATTGTGTGGTATATCGCTGTATATAAGGTCCAGAGGTTCGGGGAGCTACAAAGGAGGATCGGAGACGAGATCACGAAGTCAACGCTGACAAAGCAGCTCCGGGAACTGGAAAACGATGGCTGGATCAACCGCCAGATTTACCAGGAGATACCGCCCAAGGTGGAATATACTCTTACGGAGCTGGCCGAGAGCTTCGTCCCCATCCTGGAACAGATGAAGGAATGGAGCGAAGTACACCTGTGCCGTCCCAGGCTTGCAGCGGAGGAGGAAAAGTAGGGGATCCATGTGTATTGCTAAAATCCGTACAGAAAAGACGCTTCACTTGCTCTGGCAGCCGTCTTTCTTCATTGGTATACAATGAGGGAACCAGCCTATCCCTGCCGGTTCCCTTTTATCGTTTGTGCTTTATTGGTTTTCTTCGTATGGTTCAGATATATAAAGAACCACTTATGCAATAAATCCCGCATGGTTTACTTATCCATGAAGTCCCAAAACTGCTTATAATCCAGATAGCCCTTCAGATTCCCGGCATCATACTGTGTCTGCATAGCATCCTTTAAAACGCTGATCCAGTCATTCATCCCGAACAGGTCATCATGTGTCCTATTGTCAGCGCCATGCTGATTTGCCCCTGCCCTGATAACAGCGGACTGTGCGCCCGGACATTTCCAGCTTGCCAATAAGTGGCTGGAATATGCAAACATATCAATATAGTCACTGCCCGTTGTATCAACTTTTGACACATCCACCATGCGTTCTGTTACATTTCCGTCTTTATCCCATACCTTCACCTTATATACCGGGTTTGCAGGTCAAAGTCCTTCGGCTGATAGACCGTAAGGGAATAATCCGCCCCGCACATTGAGCCGATTGCCTTTCCGTCCTTATCGTTTGAAATATGTAACTCAAATGTGCCGCCGGATGACTGTGCTGCCGGAACCATGTTGCACATCTGGTCGATGTAATTCCTTCTTGTCCTTCTCGTTTCATACCCTGCTGCCGGGTATCCTGCTGCTCCTATTCCATTAACATTCATTTCCTTTCATCCTCCATTATTTTTAATATTGCGGCTCCTCTGTCGGTCAGAACCGCTCCTGTTCTCTCGTGATAAGTCCGAGCAGTTTATTTCTCCATGCAAAAAACTTTATTTACGTTCCACGGTCAAATTCCATACCGACCTTCACCTCCTCTCCCTGCTCCCCCAATCTGTCAGAAAGCCGGGGATGCCTGCCCTGTCAGGCTGTAGCTTATTGGGGATATTCGTCTATTGGCTTTATTTCCTTTTTCATCTTTTTTCGGATGATTAGCTTCGCAATAATCGCCACCGTCACAAAAATAAGCATAACTATGCCATAAACAAAAATACTTGTGTACCACGGTGCTGATTGCATAGTATATAAATCAGGGTGTTTTTTATAATCCCAAAATACATTTATTCCACATCCAATGAAAACTCCTACAAAAGAACCGATTGTTATATTTGTAATTTGGTTCAGCTTTTTTAACATCCCAAATACCTCTCTTATCACAATTATATTCCCCAATCTGCCGGAAAACCGGGGCTGCCTACCCTGTCAGGCTGTGGCTTATTGGGGATATTGCTTTTCCGTAAGGCTCGGAAACTGGCATCTATGAACACAATACCCCTAAAAGTGACTTATACCTTTCCGTTTCATTTTTTATATCTTCGGCAGTGACACCATAATACAGATATATCTTTTTAAACAGTTTCCTTAACTGCTTCATGGTTTTCTTATCTCCGCTGAATGAGCCATCTATCACCTGCCAGACAGTTTCCACCCCTATCTGCATCATGCAGTTTTCAGGACACTTAATTGCATATATATGGAAATCTACGGGGAAGATATCATCTGCAATTTCCGCTGCCATCTTCTCCCGCTCCTGTACCTGCTCCCAAAATGCTTTCAAGGCTTCCACATCCTCACCTTCGGGCGGCTCCAAGTCCATCAGCTCCCCAAGCAAATCCGGGCGGTGGCGCATTACAAGGGATGCCTTTAAGCACTTTCTCTGCTGTGACTGCGTGGTGCGTATCTCCCCGTTTACCCCTTTCAGCGCGGTGGTCAGCTTTGTGGTGTCGCCGCCGATCTCCACCGTAATGCCCTGTATCCTTGACGCTCCCACCCAAAGCACCTCCCCACGAAAAAAAGAAGCCAAAAGGCTCCCTGAAAAAATGCGTAAAAAAAGACACCTGCTGTTATGGCAAGTGCCTATGTAAGAATTCTATTCTATTTTTCTGCTGTTGTATCAGCCCTGCAAATGAGAAGTTATCTTTTTCTATCGCTTAAAATTTTTTCATTGAATCTATCAAGAAATTCTTTGGAATTGACCCATGTAAGACTCCCATCCTCATTTGTGAAATCATAACCAGACAATTCATATAATGCAGTTGCACAAATATATTCATACATTCCCGCATTCGGACTTTTGTAGATAATCCAATATAACGGCTTCATAGCCGACTCACCCATATTCAGCACTTCATTATATTGTTCACTGTCAAATACCCTTGTCCAACCTTCAGTTATCACTATTTCTGGATTTTCCCGCTCTGCTTCAACTTCTTCTTCAACTAATGCTCGAAGTTTCGTAGCAACTGCTTCTAATACTTCTGCATCTAAATTTTCCAAATAAAGTTCCTCATTAACTCCATCCTCTGTAATTTCAAGCCAACTCAAAGAATCTGTTTCAATAATTTCCTGCGATTCAATATGTTGATTTTTAGTTTCTTCTACCTGCTGAGTTGTATCAGCAGAAATATCTTCAACATCTTTATGGTTACATGATGTTATAAGGAATAAAAAAATTATAATACCAATCATTGAAGTAATCTTTTTCATGAATGTTTTCCTCCGATAAATTGCGACTTGTAAGTCATACTTACAGCCCTTTTCCACTACCAATCATAGCAGAAAAAGGCTGTTTTTCAATCAAAATGCGTCATACGCGGCCTGATCAGCCAGTACAGCGTAGGAAAAGGAATCATTGCGGCTCTCACAGTACATATCATTGATTAATCCTATTGAAAGCAGTTCCAAGTCAGCCATCGAAAGCCCTAGCTGCACACACCGCAGAAGGAACAGCGGCGTGGTCATTTCCCGCTCAGTTGGGCGAAGTTTTTTTAGCCTCCACATCCGTTTTCACGTTCAACCCCCACAGTTCTATCAATTGCGGCAGGACTTGGTATACCGAAAAGGTGTTGAATCCGTCCAGCCATTCATCCACTTCACCCGGTATCTGCGGGTCTGCGTGTTTCGCCATCGTATAGGCGATATTCTCGAACATCTCCAGAGAGAATAAATCGAGGTTGGAGTTTTCCTCATCCCCCTCACCGATACTCTTCTCCAGAATCCGCAAATCCTTATAAATGTCACGCTGGAACTTCAAGCGGTAAATCCTCGGTATCGCCGCCGATGCCTTCGGGCATTTCACCTTTTCCATTGACCACCGCCTCCCCGCACTGATATTTAATAAGGAAACCAAACATGAAATATTCCTGCTTGGTTCTCTTTTATCATTTGTTCTTTATTGTTCTTTTTCCCATGAGAATCAACCTACGCATTGTTCTTTGAACGCTTGTCAAGCTCCTTTATGTATTCATCAAATGTGTATATCTTATCTTCTCCCGCAAAACGGAATCGTGCCCTTGTCCCTTCTATGCAGGTTGCCTTTATCATATCGGAAACGGACATTTTCTTGCTCTGGTTGCTCTGCATCTGCTTATCAACCGACTGCATCAGTTCCTCTTTCGTCCAGACCTTTCCTACAAAAGAGGGAGGCGTCTGTGATGCCATTCCCATAAACTCCCGGTCAAAACTCTGTGTGCCGTCCTGTGCCTGGCGCACCTTTGCTTTTCCTGCTGCCGGGTATCCTGCTGCTCCTAATCCATTAACATTCATTTCCTTTCAGCCTCCATTATTTTTAATATTGCGGCTCCTCTGTCGGTCAGAGCCGCCCCTGCTCTCTTGATATAAGTCCGAGCAGTTTATTGCTCCATGCAAATGTGCTTTATTTATGTTCCTCGGTCAAATTCCATACCGACTTTCACCTCCGTTCACTGCTCCCCGATTCCCCAATCTGCCGGAACGCCGGGGATGCCTGCCCTGCCTTGTCAGACTGTGGCTTATCGGGGATATGCGTCTATTGGATTCTATTTCTTGTTCATAAAATCCCAATATGCCTGCATACTGTACTGATAGTATGCCGCCGCTTTTTTCTGGCTCAACAGTTTCATATCGCTAATCTGCTTTTGGAACATATCCATGAAATTGGTCCTATCGTGCAATCCCATCATTCCCGTTTCAGGCGGTAATGATGTAAGCCCTCCATTCTTATCTACACCCATATAGGATTCCAATGCTGTCATTTCCACTAATGAAGCATTCCGGGGATTTATCTTGTTGATATGTATGGTCTGCTCAAATTCATTCCCATTCTCATCAACACCTTTTGCAATCACAGTCGGATCATCCTCTGTTGAGCCTTCCGCATATTTGATGTAGAAAGACAGCCCTGTCCCGTTACCGCCAGAGTACAGCATATCATCCGTTTTCATATAGACAATAGATGTATGTGGCTTTGCGCCTGCCACATTGTTTACCTGCTCCGCAAAACTCCTTCCTGCCGCATTCTGCTGTGCCTTTCTTGCTCCCTGCCATGCCGGATATCCTGTTGTTCCTATTCCATTTACGTTCATTTTTCAAATCCTCCATTGTTATTAATTATTTTAATGGCAGCCCTTCTGTCGTTCAGAGCCGCCCCTGCTCCCATGTAATAAGTCCGAGCGGTTCATTACCTCCATGCAGACATACCGCCTAACTTCCCCTGTCAAATCTCATACCGGCCTTCACCTCCTTCCAAATTACCCCCGGCAGGGGCGCATGGTTTTTGCCCCTCTGCTGAATAAGGTGTATAGGTTATATCTGTATATCTAATGATGACCGGGCAAGCGAGCTTCCCGACTTTTTCAAGTCCGCTTCCACGGATTCCCTTGTAATGCCATCCAAAGCGCCGGGTTTGATGGGCTTTCCCGCTTTCCATGCAGGGTCTGCTGCCTTTGCCGCCGCAATAAATGCCTGTGTATAGACCCGTTCATACTGTGACATTGTATGCCCTGCCGCCAGACGCTCATTTTTACTTGTCTTCCGATACAAATCCGTGTAAACATCTGACCTTTTCGTTGTATCCCCATTCCCCATACCGTTGCCCTGCAGGAATTCCTTTTTCGTAAGTTCAAACATCTCATCCCTGCTGCTTTCGGGAATAGAAATAATCCGTTTCCTGCTCGCAGCATTTTCCTCCGTCACGAGCAGTCCGGCAAGCCCTGTGGTTGGGTCTATGTAATCCCCATCCTTATCATACTGCTTCATCAGGTTTTTAATTGCCTGCACATTGGTGAACATCCCACTGCTTCCGGCGTGCTTTGTCATTTCCTTAACAGCCGCCTTATACTGTGCGCTGTTCGTATCGATTCCCGCCGCTTTTAACTGCGACCGCAGGGAGCCGTTTGACAAATCCGATACTTTGAGTGGATTTACCACCCCGGCATTACTTTTCGTTCCAAACATACTTTGAAATAAAAAACTGTAATCTGTAATCTTTGACATACTATCATCCTCCCTTCTAACTTCCCCTGTCAAATCTCATACCGCCCCTCGCCTCCGGGCAGACCGCAGAGGCAAAATCTTCTGCGCCTCTGCGGAATAAGGGGCCTTATGCCTTGATGTCAAAACTTCCCCCTGTGGATGACGATGTGCCGGATACCGCCGCAACAATATTCTGTGTAATGCTTTTCACATCCGTGCCAGTGGCAGACACCGTGAACGTACCTTCCATCCTCTCTTTTCTTTCTGCCCGCCGTTCCGCTGCCTTTTCTTCCTCCGCCTTTTTCTCCTTGCGCTGTTCCTTAACTCGGAGATTCAATCTTCTGGAATC
>CATLIX010000044.1 GCA_949959185.1 uncultured Eubacterium sp.
TTCTTGACGTTCATTCTTTGCCTTATAATCATACGTAAAAATTGGCAACACCGTCGGTAAGATGCTCGGACTAGATGGCCCGTATTCATGGCCTGAAGCATGTCCAGACATTCCCCGCCCCGGATTTCCCCCACGATAATCCGATCCGGCCGCATACGCAAAGCAGTCCGAATTAAATCCCGTATGGTAATGGCAAGGGTTCCATCCGCCCCGGCCGTTCTGGTCTCCAGACGTACCAGATTGGCAATTCCCTGAATCTGCAGTTCTGCGGAATCTTCAATTGTAATCACACGCTCTGATTTTGGAATAAATTCAGAAAGGGCATTCAGAAATGTTGTTTTCCCAGACCCGGTTCCCCCGGAAATGAAAATATTGTAACCGGCTTCCACCAGTTTTTGCAGAAATTCGGCACATTCCCCGCTGATGGAACCGTTCTCTGTCATCTGCTTCATCAGAATGGGGGATTTCGGAAATTTACGTATGGATACCACCGGGCCTTCCAGCGCTACCGGCGGCAGAACCACATTTACTCTGGAACCGTCTGCCAGCCTGGTATCTGCTATGGGTTCCGCCTCATTCACCATCCGATTGTGGCTGCCCACCATCTGCTGTATAATGTCTTCCAGCTTCTCTCTGGAAGAAAAGCATTTATCCCACGCCAGTATCTCTCCCTTTTTTTCATAGAAAATATGGTCTGCACCGTTTACCATAATTTCCGTAATATCGTCTTCATTCAACAGCTCCTGCAGTACATCCAGTTTCCTGAGAGAGTGAAATACCTGCATCCGCAGTTCTTTGCGCCAGTTCAGCGGTATCACCCGTTCTCTGGCCGCCCGGCAGATTTCCTCGTCAATCACTGCCAGCACTTCTTCCTCCTCATGGTCTCTGGTCATGTCAAGCTGTTCCAGTACGCGTTTTCTTATCTGTTCCACATTATCCCCCCGCCAGCTCTCTGGCACAGTCGCCCAGTTCTCCCCAAACCCACTGCTGTAACCTCTGTACTCCCTGATATCTTCCTGTTTCCACCGGAGGCAGCCTGAGACAGGTAACATGTTCTTCCAGCAAAGGGCGGTTCTGTCTGGACATCATCTGTCTGAACTGGTAAACCGCTTCTTCCTGCAGCTCTCCCGGTTCCGACGGAATATACACATGGCTGCACTTCTCCAGAATATCGAAAAATCCGGGAATCATCATGCCAAAATCCAGAATCACCACATCATACCCGCTTTTTTCCGCCAGCAATGTGATAAACTGCCCATAATCCTTTCGGTCTGTCTCTCCCAGACAGATTCCGTCCTCTGCCGGAGGGATATAGTCAAAACCTTCCAGTGAACAGACAACGCTTCTGATACAGTCCGCGATATTCCGCTCCCCGTTCAGGCAGAGATACATGGCGTCCAGCAAATCTCTCTGATACTTTTCCTGAAGCCACCTGGAAAAACCGGCGCATTCCTTCAAGTTCACATAAAGCACCTTCCCCTTTCCGGTGAAAGCCTGCGCCAGAGTCAAAGCAAAGGGCGTCTGCAGAATACTGTGTCCGGGAGAATATACGCCCAGTACCTCCTTCTCAATGGCCCCGCTTTCCTGCGTTTCCCCTCCATATTTCTGGTAATACAGGAAAATATCCCTTACAATTTCCGGGGCTGCCTGATATTTCTCTATAACAGGCAGCTTCCGCACAGCCTCCGGCACCTCTGCCTCCTGCTCCGGATCATGGAGATACATCCATACCGTATCCGTCCGGGAATTTACTTCCTCCCTCCCGTCCGTCCTGCTTTCTTCTATCTGCTCCAGAATCCGTATATCCTCCTGGAATCCGCATCCCAGAAGCACAACCTCTGTCCGCTGCCCTTTCCGGAATTCCAGAAATCCTTCCGGTGTGGAAAAGCTGCATCCCAGAAGCCTGTCCCCCTTTTCCAGGGAAATCCATTCCCCCAGCCTGCTTCCATATGCTCTGTCCCTGTCACAGACAGCAACCGAAATTTTTCTCAATAAGCCACCTCCAATGCAATGATAAATCCAATCCATATCCCAACTGAAAAATGAATGATATGCTGCTTTTCCCGATATTCCGGAGGATACTCTGCCAGTTTCCCTGTTGCAAGGCACTGGCGCACATATGTGCCGAACCTGCAAAGTCCGAGAACCAGTTCATGATAATACAGAAGCCTGCAAAGAGACATTCCTGCGGCAACCAGAAAAGACAATGTCATAGTTACAGTAAGAATTTTTAAATTCCAGATTCCACCTATTACGGAAAACAGTTTGATGTCACCTGCCCCAAGGGCATGTATAAGAAATAAAAGATAACATAAGATAACCGGTACAGAAACGTTTAAAAGAAAAACGATACACCCCGTCCAGCCGGATTCCGCAATCCGAAAGAACAGTCCTGCTGTCAGGCCGCTTACAATCAGCCGGTTACTGATTCTGCCTGTTCGTATGTCCGCCACCGCCGCCGCAGTTATCAGCAACAGGCTCAGGACAATTCTGATTCCTCCAATCTACCACCTCTCTCCTGACTCTGTTCTCCCTGTAAGGGGAACGATTTCTTAGGATTATAAACCAGCTTACTGTTCCTGTAAAGTAGATTGGAGAAACTTTTTTATTTTTGTCAGAATGTTACAATAAACGGTAGAAGAAAAGTCCGTAAATCAGCGCAAACCCGCTGATACCAAGGGTTCCGACTGTCAAAACAGTAGCCGGATTGACGCCCGGCGCCACTGCAATCCCCTGGCTTTTTAAAATCTCATTGACCACGCAAATGCCCAGAGCCCCGGCAAATGCACGGAGCACAAAGGTGGAAATCATTCCCGTTTTCTGCTTCATATTTCCCATCAGCAGCACTACCAGGCAAATCAGTCCGATTGCTGCAATTCCATAATAATTCTCCATGGCTGTCCCTTTCTCCGAATCAGAGTTCTCCTGATATTATTTATATACTTTCTGGAAAAATTTATGACTTTTTTGTATAGTGCCGGAACTTTTTGCTTATACTTTAAGTAAGAGAACGGTACCCTCCGGGTGTCCGGAGAATCGTTACAGAAAAGGAAAGGGATGCATATGTTTCAGATTTCAAAAAAGCGAATTGCGCATACAACTGCTTACTCTTTACTTTTAGATGACCTGGAGCAGGCCAGATACGATCTGGACCTTGCCTACAATAATTTTGAAAATGCCATGGACCCGGACTTGATTGACTGTTGCATTTATCAGGTAAACGCCATGCAGATGCGTTATAAATTCCTGCTGACAAAAGCCAAGCAGTTCAATGAGGATTCCTACGCGAAGAATCCTCTTGAACTTTCAGAGCCCTGAACGGTCTCTGTCAGACTGCCTTTTTGATATGTCATACCTGCCACAACCTGCTGGGTATGCTGCATCAGAGGTTCTGAAGAATCCTGCTTTGCCGCCTCCACGAAGCTCTCGTAGAGATTCTTCAGAATCTTCTGCGCATCCTGAATATGCTGAGATGTATTTTTACATACTGCCAGGGCAAGCTGCCTGCTGACAAACTGATAGAGAGGATACAGTCCTCCGGATATGGGATAGGTAAAGTCCAGATCATCCATCAGCCTTCTTACCACCTGTCCGGCTTTTCCCGCCGCTTCCCGGAATTCCTCGTACGCTCCTTTTTCCTGCGCGGCCAGAGCATCCTCCAGCCAGGCAAAAAGAATGTCATACATAATCACAATCATTTCCCCCCGGTTACAGCAGCTTAACCGGCGGGTAAATTCCTGCTTTTTTTCCTGCGTCATCCGTCAGTCCCCCTATTGCAGCAGCTGCAGCACCTGCTGAGGAAGGTCGTTGGCCTGGGCAAGCACGGAAGTGGCCGCCTGGGTCAGTACGTTATACTTGGTGTATTCCGTCATTTCTTCCGCCATGTCCAGATCCTCAATACGGGACAGTGCCTGGGTCATATTGAGCTCTGTTCCGTCCAGACTGCTGACTGCATAATCCATACGGTTCTGATAAGCTCCGATACTGGAACGCACCTCGCTTACTTTGGCAATGGCGCCGTCAAAGCTGGTAATTGCCCGTCCGGCTCCCGTAACGGTACATACGTTCACTTTATCAATGTAAAGGGTTCTGGCAGATACTTCCGGAATCCGCACATCCACGGTCTGGTTCTCATTGGCTCCAATCTGGAGCGTCATGGTTCCGATATCGGTAACTTCCAGGTTTACCCTTCCATTTGTCTGAGGCGTCACCTCGAATTTCATTTCAAATCCGTTTCTGCTGGTAATAGTCACATAATTTCCGTCCGTGAGTATGGTTCTCTGACTGTCAAATCCGCTGGATAAGGTTGCCGTATCATTGGGAATGGTAACCTCCACATCTGTCCCCACAGCCATGGTATCTCCAACGGCAATTCCCAGAAATGCTGCCAGATCCGCATTATCACAAGTAATCTTCATCTCTGTGGAGCTTCCGTATTCATCGGACAGAAATACCAGATTACCGCCGCCGGCTACCGGCGTGGGTACATATCCTTCATTTTCCGGCGTTCCGGTCTGGTCTGCCATATTGCCTACAACCAGCAGGTTCACCTCTCCCAGCTCCGCAGCTTCCCGCATTTTCTCATATACTTCATCAAAGGTCTGACCTTCGGTAACCTTCACGTCCACTCCGTTGATGGTTACGGTTCCCTCTTCTGCTGCAGTAATCACAGCGCCTGCCGGGATTCTCCTGGTTCCCGCCACCTGAGCATGGGTGGCGTCCGCCCCGATATCAATCACGTAATTGTTGGGGCTGACCGCATCGGAAATATCCATTCGTGTAATTCCCCGGTTATCAGGATAGATTCTCTGATCCAGGGAACCGTCCAGCAGCTTTTTCTTGTTAAATTCCGTATCTTTGGAAATACGGTCAATTTCATCCCGCAGAGAAGAAATTTCCGCCTGAATCGCTTCCAGGTCTTCCGGCGTATAAGTTGCATTATTTGCCGCCTGCACCGACAGTTCCCGCATTCTCTGAAGCATGGAATGTACTTCTGTCAGGGCGCCGTCTGCCGTATCCAGTACGGATATTCCGTCAGAAGCATTCTGAGACGCCTGGTTCAGGCCTCTGATCTGTGTTTTCATCTTACTGGAAATCGCCATTCCCGCCGCATCATCGGAAGCACGGTTAATCTTAAGTCCCGTGGACAGCCGCTCCACGGAAGCTGACAGGCTCCTGTCGGACGCTAATAATCTTTTGTTGGCAATGGTTGCTGACATGTTATGGTTGATTTTCATTTTACACACCTCTCCTGTTTACATTTTCTGTCCCATTTGTTTTACTTCTTCCAGAAAAGTCTTTGCAATGCCGTATAACGTCCCTGTCTGTACCTGCCATGCTTCTTCTGACTGTTCTGCCTTTGTCACTCCCTGTTCCTCCGTGGAAAAACGGGAAAGTTCTACCTGTTCGCTGTATATCAGATCCAGATTCCATGCGGCTTCTCCGCCGGGATTTATCTGCTCCCTCAGTTCTGCCTGCCGGTTCTTCAGTTCCTCTATGGTCCGGGGGGAATCTGACACCACATATCCTTTGACGGAATCCTGCTGCACCTTAAATTTTGCAGCCACATTTCCCAGTGTGGGGGATTCAAACATAATATCCACCATGCCTCGCTCTTCTTTGCCCCGGACAATCTTAAGCTGTACATTGGTGAGTTCGTCTGCCACCAGCACCGGAATTGCATAATTTTCCTCTTTGGACATTCTGGTACCCAGTTCAATCTGCTGCCGCAGAATCTTCATATCCCGGATATCCATACTGCCCACGGGCTCTGACTCTATCATAGTCTTCATCACATTCTCTGCCAGATCCGCCAGCTTTTCCTGAGCCTCTGCCATTTCTTCCGGCGTTTTCACCGCCTCAGCAAAGTCTTCCAGAATTCCTTCTTTTATTTCCTCAAAATTTACTTCTTTATCCGAATTTTTATAATCAAACAATGTTTTGAATATTCCGTTGCGGTTGTGTATCATCTGGCCGGCCGCCATAATATTATAGGCCGTCATGGGCATATCATGTCCTTTCAGCAACTGTAATACCTGGTCTTCCGCCTGTCTGGCACTGGAAAATTCCCGCATCTGTTCCTGATACCAGGCTTCTTCTGCTTCCTGGTCCACGGGTGCTTCCCGAAGCTGCCATAACAGTTCTTCCGGCGTCATCTGCTCCATGGAACCCTCTGCCATGGCCTGCTGCATACCTTCCGGCGTTATCTTTCCAAAAGCCTCTCTGGCACAGTCAGTCTGATAAGCGGCCTCAATCTGCTGTGAAATGCTTAATTCCTGACTCTCGACAACATCTGCCTCTCCAAAGCTGTCATCCACGGACGCATTGATGCCGGAATTCCTGTTTGTGCGCACAGCAGACAGCAGGTTTTTCATACTAAGCTCCGCTCCCTGGTGAACCAACGCGCCAATCACTGCCCCGTCTGTCTTATCTATCTGACGCAGCAGCCGGTAAATACCGATATAGCTGTCCCGTTCCTGGAGGCTGATTTCCTGCCGCTGTTCTAATTTCCACAGATATTTGCTGAATTTTTCTTCTCCGGCATCCTCCATCCGGTTCCTGATTTCCTGTGCCTTGCTGTTTAACTGTTCCACATTCATTTCCAGGGGATTTACCCCTTCCCGAATCATTTCCATGACTATGGACGGAGAAAGGTTCCGGAACAGGTTCTGAACTTTCTGGTCTGCCGCCTTCATACCGGCAATGGATTCTTCATTGATTTCCATCTGGTTATAGGCCAGAATCCGCACTGCCCTCCGGTTCTGTTCCGTGGTTTCCAGATTCAGATCCTGCAAAATATCATCCACGTTCCGGAACGCTTTTTGGATGGAATCTCCAAGGTCTGCTCTGGGAGCTGTCCGCAATGTTTCATAGGCCTCTCCTGCCCGCTCCAGCTCTGCCTGCCTGGCAGTCCCTGCCTGGTGCATGGAAGTTACGGTATCCTCTCCTGTCCGTATGGTACCCAGTATGTAAGCAGGCGTACCTGCCAGCTCCTGACTTTTTGTTATGGTTTCTGCAAAAACTGCTGTATTTTCTTCTGTGGCCGAAATTCCGTTCTGGGCCAGCAGATTTCTGTAATATTCATCCTCCAGTGACTTCAGGTGAGCCACCAGCTCTTCCAGGGGCTGAGTCTCAATGGAAATTCCCTGTTTCAGCAATGCATAACTGGCCTGAACCGTCATCATCAGCCGTGTTTCTTCCAGCTGTCTCTTTGCAGTCAGAAAGCTGAGTTCCTCTCTGGCATACTCCGGAAGGTTCTGCTGCTGTGCATTCCGTCCGGCCTGAGCATTTTCCTGCTGCGCCCCGTTCTGCTCTGCCTGCAGATTTTCTATCGTAAGCGGCAGTCCTTTTTCCACCACATTCCAGACCTCTGCGTCTGTGGCCTGATTCACTGCCTGCACTGCCTGTTCTGCCCGGTCTCTGTTGCTGTATCCCTCCAGAATCACCGCATCCACAGGCCGGTTTCCTTCTGCAACGGCCTCCACCATGGCGCCCACAAGCAGTTCTGTATCCGGCGGAAGCTGCATATGCTTTAAATCCATGGCATATCTTAAATTTTCTTCGGTCAGGGGAAGCTGATTTTCCAGCATCCACTGGCTGCAGGCCATTGTCTCATCATTTACAGTCAGGCCTGCCTGTGCAATAATTCCTTCCACCTGTGATTTCAGATGGTCATCCAGAGCTACCGGAGCAGGTTTACTGCCTGCGGCTGCGGTGCTGTGCTGGGCCCTGTATAAATTATCCACCGTAGGCTCCAGTTCATGCTCCAGCATATATTTCACCACTTCATCACTGCAGCCTGTCAGCCCGGAAGCCTGTTCTATAGCTTCCTTACAGCCGGAAACCGTTTCCTGTGTCACCGGAAGGTCCGCCTGTTTCAGCACAGCTTCCAGCTGGCCTGCCAGCTCCGGATTTCCCGCCAGTTTCTCTAACTGTTCTCCGCTCAGTCCGTCTCCGAATGTGGTAATATCAACGCCGGCTTTTGCCAGCTCCATTTTAATCTTGTCAATTTCCGTTACAATGGTCTCCACTTCGGTACCATTCACGGAAAACCCGTCTTTTTCCAGCTCTTCGCAGTCTTTTCCGGACATGGTACCGGATATGATATCCATTTGTTTCCGGAAGATTTCTTCCTCCATGAGCTGCTGTGCATCCTGCTGTATCTTCTCCGTCTGAGATTCTCCCGGATGATAAGTCACCTTCGCAGTCTGCTGAACGGACGTAATTCTGCCCGCCTCATCCACCGCCCGCTGTCCGGCGGTTTCCTGGATGGAAACTGCTGCACTCCCCTTCATTTCCGGCCTGCTGCCTGGTCTGGCAATTTCCGGAAGATTGCTGTTTTCTACGTTTATATTCATGTTCACGCCTCATTATTTTAATCTTCTGACTTATGATATTAAGTATTTCGGTTAGAAAACAATGAAACTTTAGCAATTTTCACTTGTAATCAGCGGGCTTTTGTATTAAAATATAGTTCAAAGCTACCGCTATGGGAGCTGAGATGAATATTCATTTATAAGGAGGAAAATTATTATGGCATACGTAATTGCAGATTCTTGTGTAAGCTGTGGAACATGTGAAGGTGAATGTCCGGTTGGCGCTATCTCCGCTGGCGATGGAAAATATGAAATTGATGCAGATACCTGTATTGATTGCGGAACATGCGCAGGCTGCTGCCCCACAGGCGCTATTGAGCAGGGCTGATTTCTACATAGGAACTGCATAAAAAAGAATGCGCACAGCGCATTCTCCGCGCGCGAGCGGATTACCTGGCAATAAACCTCATCTCCGCGAGTTGCGCATAATTATTTTGTCTTATAGGAAATCCATATACTTTAACATTTCACAGTAACACGGTATTTTCTATAAGATAAACTTAAAATACTCAGGAACTCTCCGGCGGAGAGACCTGAGTATTTTTTATTCTACGGGAAAGACCTTGTCACGCTAAAGTGTGAAAGTATCTTTCCTGTAGAATAAAAAATGGTATGCGCACAGATTCATTATGAAACACATTGTCACGTTAATGCCATGACATATATCTGACAGGGATTTTGCTCATCCCACAGGGTTGAAGTTCAAATTCTCTGAAACCAAGAGAAATATAAAACATGTTCGTTTTATCATACTCTCTGTATTTTCCCATTTGTACTGTTTTCACCTGAATAAACGAATATCCTTTTTCAGATGCAAATTTCTTAGCAGAATAAAACAATTCTCTGCCAATTCCATTTCTGTGATATTTCTTTAATATTCCCATTACCGCAAGTTCAACGGTGTCTTTACCGGTTTCTTTTAAATATAAAAATCCGGCCGGTTCGTTTTCTTCATACGCGCAGAAAAAATTTTTTCCCGCACTGTCTCTGACGTATTCTTCCACTGATTCCGGAATACCAAACCACTCCGGAAGATTTTCCAGCACATACCGGGTTATATTTTGTTTTTCCGGATTATCAGTTATCTGCTTTATCTCCATTTGTCCTCCTTAAACTGTTCTCTGTTTTTATCCCTTTTCATCATGCAGACAAAGAAATCCATTTAAAAAAAGAATTTCGTTTTATGAAATTCTGCGCCGCAAATGCGTCGCCCTGGCGACATATTTCCTTTGTATTTGCGTGTGCATCTTTGTTTTTGTCTTATAGGAAAGATACTTTCACACTTTAGCGTGACAAGGTCTTTCCTATAAGATAAAAAAGAATGTGCACAGCGCATTCTCCGCGCGCGAGCGGATTGCGCAGCAATAAACTTCATTTCCGCGAGCTGCGCATAATTATTTTCTCACCGCTATACCGTCGGATTGGGATTCAGACTTTTGTCTTTCTCCAGTAATTTCCGGGAAGCTGTCTCCTTCTCCTTTTTTTCCTTTTTCTCCCGGTGGAATCTTCTGCCCTTCTGGTGAGTGCGGATGGCTGCATCCAGCTTGCGGAACCGTTCTTCCTCGGCCTCGTCCTGCTCCCGCATCAGATAATTCATTTCCTTTAGTACACGGTCGCCTACCTGCACGCCCACTTCCTTGCCCAGAGCCTGATTATTCTCCTCCACTGCCTGTTTCACAATGGTAAGCATCATGGACTGGAACTGTTCCAATTTCACCGTGTTGGAGACAGGATTTTCATGCCTGTCCATCACGGTTCCGGGCGGTGCTTCCATGTATTCCCGGTTCATCCGGATGACGTTATTCGCACCGTAATTTTCCGGTCTCTGACCGGAAAGGTTCTCACTGTAATGTTCCGGACCTGGTCTGAGAGAAGTTCCTGCATAAGTTTCCCCGTCCTGCTCCGGATTGCCGCTATGTATCATCATGCGAATGGCTTTCAACTGGTATCCCTGTTCTTTCCATTCCTTTATCTTTTGGAACTGCGCTATATTTTCTTCTGTGTAATAGCGGTGTCCCATTTCATTACGGGGAATCTGAAGCTCCAGTTCTTCTTCCCAGTAACGCAGTACATGAGACTCAACATTTACAATGTTTGCCGCGTCTGAAATCATATAGCGTACGTTTTCCACATTTTAACCTCCTTTTTGGGGATACACTGTTTTTCAGGTGCCTGGGGCGTCTGAAACTGCCAGCCTGTCCCTTTTTCCTGATTCTATTTTACCGATTTTTTTCTTCTGTTACAATCTTTTTTCATCGTGAAATAACGGCAGTAAAAAACAGATATCCTTCTTTTCAGAAAAATATCTGCTTATGACTGCAAAATATGACAGTTTCAGTTATTATCTTTTTTCCATATTTACAAATTTTGTATACTGAGGCAGCCACACCAGGTTCACAGTCCCAATAGGGCCGTTCCTCTGTTTTGCAATGATAATTTCCGCAATATTTTTATCAGGCGTGTCCTTATTATAGTAATCGTCACGGTAAATAAACATAACCACATCCGCATCCTGCTCAATGGCTCCGGATTCTCTCAAATCGGAAAGCATGGGCCTGTGGTCCGGCCGCTGTTCCACCTGGCGGCTCAACTGGGACAATGCAATTACCGGAACGTTCAGTTCACGGGCCAGCCCCTTCAGTGCACGGGAAATATCAGAAATTTCCTGCTGCCGGGAATCGGTTCTGCCGGAACCCGACATAAGCTGAAGATAATCAATGATAATCAGTTTTAAATCATGTTCCAGTTTATATTTCCTGCATTTGGAGCGAAGTTCTGAAATGGAAATACCGGGGGTATCGTCGATAATAAGCTGAGAACGCCCGATTACTCCGGCTCCTTCGATTAGTTTTTCCCAGTCGGCGTCCGCCAGATTTCCGGAGCGGAGAAGCTGGGCGTCCACACGGGACTCCAGGGAAAAAAGCCGGTTTACCAGCTGCTCTTTTGACATTTCCAGACTGAATATGGCTGTGCACAGATTGCTGTGAAAAGCCACATACTGGGCAATATTCAGCACAAAAGCTGTTTTCCCCATGGAAGGCCTTGCCGCAATCAGCACCAAATCCGAAGGCTGCAGCCCCGACATGCGGTAATCCAGATCCACAAATCCTGTGGCAATTCCCGTTACATTCCCCTTGGTCCGGGAAGCCTGTTCGATTTTTTCCAGTGCATTAATGACCACCTGTTTGATAGGAACATAATCACTTCCGCTTTTGTTCTGGAGTAAATCAAATATCTTTTTCTCCGTATCGGCCATAATGTTTTCCAGGCTTTCTCTGCCCAGATAACACTGGCTGGCAATTTCCTCATTTACTTTAATCAGCCTGCGCAGCATGGATTTTTCTTTTACAATACCGGCATAATATTTTATATTGGCGGAGGTGGGAACAGAGGTTACCAGTTCTCCCACAAACTCCAGACTGCTCAGCTCCGCAGGCACGTCCTTTTCCCGGAGGCGGTTCTGCAGGGTAATTACATCTACGGGCTGTTCCTCATTGTAGAGCTCAACCATAGATTCAAACAGAACTCCATACTGCTGATGATAAAAATCTTCCCGTATCAGCAGTTCGGAAGCCATAACAATAGCGTCCCGGTCCATAATCATGGAACCAATTACCGACTGCTCCGCTTCCAGGTTGTTGGGCATAATCCGCCTGATAAGCGCTTCTTCCATAAAGCCTCCTGTTTCTGTTCCATATCCCGCAAATCCGGGAGATTATTTCGGTACGGAACTTACTCTTCCGTTACTTTTACTTTCAGGGTTCCCGTTACCTTCGGGTGAAATTTGATGGTCACTTCATGGACGCCCAGAGATTTCAGGCCCCCTTCCGGAAGCTGCATTTTCTTCTTATCCAGCTCCATCTGAAGCTGTTCTTTTGCCGCTGCCGCAATTTCTTTGGTGGAAACAGAACCGAAGGTCTTACCGCCCTCTCCTGTTTTGAGGCTTACTGTCACTTCTTTATCGGAAATTGCCGCTGCCAGCTCTTTTGCTGCCTCCAGATTTTCCTGCGCCACTTTTTCCGCATGTTGATTCTTCAGCTTCAAATCGTTCAGATTTTTCCCGGTGGCTTCTACGCCCAGTTTTTTGGGAAGAATCATGTTTCTGGCATAACCGTCGCTGACATTGACGATATCACCCTTTTTACCCAGTGATTTTACATCTTCCAGTAATATTATTTTCATACTTCTATGTCTCCTTCTTCCAGCATTTTATCCAGTGTTTCCTGTATTCTCCGTTTGGCTTCCGCCACTGTGCAGTCCGTCATCTGAGCTCCCGCCACGTTCAGGTGGCCGCCGCCGCCCAGTCGTTCCATAATCAGCTGTACGTTGATTTCGTCAATGGAGCGGGAACTGATATAAATTTTCCCATTATAGTCCGTCAGTACAAAAGACGCTTTGATTCCCACAATATTCAGCAGTTCGTTGGCCGCCTGGGCTCCTGCAATGGTGGGGCTTTCCACATCAGGGTTGGCCGGACAGATGGAAATGGCAAATGCCTTCCGGTATACCTCCGCATGACGGACCGTTTCCGCTCTGGCTTTATAAGCCGCCATATCATCCCGCAGCAGTTTGCGGACTCTGGTTACCTCCGCACCGCACCGGCGCAGATAAGCTGCCGCTTCAAAAGTCCGTACCCCTGTTTTGGTCATGAAATTATTGGTATCTATCAGAATACCTGCATATATGCTGTCTGCCTCGTTAGGCTTCAGATGAATATTTTCGTTGAAATACTGCAGTACTTCCGCCACCATTTCACAGGTGGATGATGCATAGGTCTCAATATAGGAGAGCACCGCATTGTCAATTACTTCCCGGCTCTGCCTGTGGTGGTCGAACACTACAATTGTTTTGGTCCGTGTCAGAAGTTCCGGACATTCGGTGTAATTGGGGCGGTTCGTATCCACGACAACCACCACGCTCCGGTAATTTACCAGTTCCAGCGCCCGTTCGCTTCGCACAAACATATCGGCGGGATACCCCCTGTCCTCCCCGAAACACTCCTTCATGGGCCGCAGGGATGAGGTCACGTCATCCAGCACAATATGAGCCTTTTTCCCCAGAACCTGCGCCGCGCAGTAAATACCGATAGCTGCGCCAAAAGCGTCCATATCGCTGATACTGTGCCCCATAATAAAGACCTCTTCTCTGCTCTCAAAAATCTCACGCAGAGCATGGGCTTTCACTCTGGCCTTTACGCGGGTCATTTTCTCCACCTGTCTGGATTTACCGCCAAAATAGGAAATCTTTTCTCCCTCTTTTACCACTACCTGGTCGCCGCCCCGGCCCAGAGCCAAATCTATGGCCATGCGGGAATATTCATACTTCTGATTGTAGCTGTTGCCGCTGACGCCCACGCCGACGCTCAGAGTCACCGCCATTTCATTTCCCACTTTAATGGTTTTCACATCTTCCAGAATGCTGAATTTATCCTCGGTAAGTTCTTCCAGATATTTCTGTTTGAATGCCACGAAATATTTGTCTTTTTCAAATTTCTTGATAATGCTGTCCCGCTCGGAGAAATATTTGCTGACTTTGCGGTCTACCAGAGCCACCAGAAGGGAACGCTTGACTTCCTCAATACTCTCCAGGGCTTCTTCATAATTATCAATATAAACCAATGCGGATACTAACTGCTGTTCCCGGTTTTCCTGAATATGCTGATGGAGCTCCGTCTCATCAAAGAGATAGAGAGGGATTAAAAACTGGCTGGTTTCCTCCATCTCAATCAGATTATTCCCGTCTTCCGGAGCATCGAAGAACATTTTCCCCACGCTCACCCGGTAAATCCGCTCTTTCCACTTTACCTGTATACTGTCGTTATGTTCTTCCCGGTCCAGCAGTTCTCTGGTTATGGACGGGAAAATGGTGGTTATGGATTTGTGGTAATTCTTGTCCTTTTCGGTAATCCGGGAAAAGGTCTCATTCATCCACAGAATTTTACTGTTATAATCCAGAAGCGCATAGGGAATCTCGAATTCATCCAGCAGTTTTTTCTGTACCGTTCCGTACTGGGTGGCAAAACTGATAACCTCGTTGCGTATCATGGACTTGTTCACCATGTATATGCCCAGCACAACCAGAAAATATATCACTGCAAATACGGATACGCAGAATCCTGCTTTTCCGTCAATAAAATACAGCGGTATGTTCATTAATACAATTAATATGGTTAATACCAGCGGCCAGTACATGTAATTTAACTGGCCTCCGGGGTGATTTTTTTTCTTCATCTGATTTCCTGCCTTTATGATTTAAAATGGAATTTCTCCTTAAGGCGTATTATATCACATTTGCAGGAGCTGTTACAACACTTTTCATTTTTGGTAAAGAATCTGGAATCAGAAGACTCCGCGCATAATTATTTTATCTTACAGGAAATACTTTCATGTATTAACGTGACACAGTATTTTCTGCAGGATAAAAAAATCGGGAACGAGTGATTCATCACCCATTCCCTGCAAAAATTTTATTTTTTAATCGTAAAGTTATGATAACACTAATCAATAAAATAGTCAACAATTTTTTTTACAAATATATAAGCGGACTTAATGCATTCATTCTTTTCAAAATACTGCCTGTTTCTGATTACCCGTCCATCAATAAATTCCTTTATTTCAGTAAATCTGTTACGCTTTACATCATCTGAAGTAATAAATTCTTTATAAATATAGAGCAATGTAACAAAATCACATAAAAATTTATTACTTAGTTTTGTCTTTCTCATTGAAGTACCAATACCATCAATCTGCGATACGAATTTTATAACTTTCACTGACGGTTTGATATTTCCCTTCTGTAATCTGTTTATAAGACAATTACTATGAGCTGCCGCATTTCTTAAATCACGAACTGAATATAACAATTCTCCATCCCGTAAACGTTTTGGATATCTGTCATTATAATATTCATATAATTTAACCATATCTCCAAATGATATAAGTTCCACAAATACCCATGCCGGAAAATACGGATAATATTTTTCAATTAAATTTCTGCAATATTCGCTGGATTTATGTTTTTGAATATTCTGGCAACATCTTTCATATTTCGTTACAAAACGTCTTATAATATCATAACCATCTTCCTGTACATTATTCTCAATATCTTTTAACATTGCAGTTTTCATTGCGTGCTCAATATCCAAACACATCTGCAAGATTAAATATCGAAGATGCATATCTATAGTAGACAATTCCCGTAAATAAGCAAAATCTAAATTTATGTATTTACCGACTCTCTCACCGGATATGCTTTTATCGTAATTTTCCCTGTAAGAAGCTAACTTCATATAATAATTATTGTTCTGAAGAAACTCTTTGGCCTCCTCTTCACTCATAATTTCAAACTTAATCCCCTTCATTTTCATATGTTCTATTAATTCATCACTTGTTTTTAACAGTTTCATAATAACTCCCTTTTTGCTTTTCGTAATATTATATACTACATTATTCAACAATTAAAGAGTTTTTTCGTTCTTAAATATTTTTGATAATAATAAAAAGGGCTGTCGCAAAATAGCCGTTGTATATAATATGGCACTCAGATCACACAGTTCTCATCCATATTATATATACAGGCTGCCTTTTGCAACAGCTCCTTTCAAATACGCTTTTACCGATTTGCCAGATAATCCTGCAGGATGTAATAAGACTGTTTCAGTCTTTCCCGATATGCGGGCATTACCCATTCCTCCCAGGAATAAGACTCCTTCACCCCGTCAATGGCAAATTTAATATCTGAAATATGTTCATAGGTAATTTCATCATTTGCATAAAGATTCGCTATGCGCATTTTACTGTTTGGTTTTGAAATATTCAGCAAAAGCCAGGGAATCCGCACTTCCGTCACGTTCCCTTTGATACAGAAATCTGTACGGGAATTATAATCCGGGGATTCCGGGTCCCCATTTCCATGGCGCAGCTTCCCGGTCTCTGTCTGCTCGGTGCCCACCAGGGTTCCGTCGCTTAAGAGAACCGGCCGGTTCAGCATAAGATTTATGGGGACGAAACTGTTGGTATCCGGCGCCGCATACCCTTCCTGCACTTCCAGCACTTCGCTGGCGGCATATAAACCGGTAGTATACAGCCAGTAATTCACATCATAATAAGGGTCCACCTGAAGGCGGCTTTCTTCCTCCCCTTTGATATCAAGGGCAAAATCCGCTCCGTCATATTCCCCATTTCCCTGATTCTCAATGGTATCCATGGTAATACGGATATTATCGTTGTTGCCTCGAATCATCAGATAAACGTATGCCTCGTCGCTTCTTACAAACAACTCCGTATCGCCGCTTTTCAAAAGAGGCTGCTCATCGCTCCACTCCTCGTCCTCTCCGTCTACGGTGCAGACAGGAACCTCTCCTGGTTCAAAGGACAGAAGGCCGAAAAACTGTTCGCTGGTCTGCATATCACACCAGTAAGGTCTTGCTTCCGCGTCCGTGTAGTCCATGGTATTCCAGGTTCTCTTAAACCATTCGTCCTGCCAGATAAACACACAGGCGCCGGCGCATCCCGTATCTGTTATATCACGCAGCATGGACACAATGGCATTGCCCTGTTCCTCTTCCGTCAGGCCTCCCTGATTAAACCCTGCCTCACGGGCCAGATGGGTGATTCCGCGGGAAGCCGGCACGCCAAACTCGGAAATTATCACCGGCATGGTATGATATGTATTCAAATCATTCAGATAATGCCTGTAAGGATTCTGAGGCTCATCCGTCAGAAGCTCCGGCGCATACCGCATCATTTCCGGATAATAGGGATATACATGGTAAGAGGTAAACAGTCCCGCTTTAAATTCCGGTTTTGCCTTGATATGCTCTGCATCCACCGGCACCGCATCCTCCATCTCCGGATTTGGCTCACCCGGATGGGAAAGGGGGTCCGTAGTTACCCAGTTTGCAAAAGCTGTGGGATGCTGCATGTGATAATTTTCTGTTTCATAAGCAATACAGGCGTCCATTCCGGAAGCCAGAAATACTTCAAAAGGCGTAGCTTCTTCTGTATAGAGGTACTTCCCGTCAAATACATTTTTATCCGGATGACTTTCATTTGTGTTAATAACAAAATCCGGCTGCCACTCAATCCCCAGAATCCATCCGCATAAATACTGAGACACATCTGCCGTATAAGTACCGCCGGCATTTCCCGGTACCGGGTCAATCACTGCATTTCCATGCACCACGTCCACAATGGTTGCGCACATTTCTATCCAGTCCTGCGCAATCTTCTCATTTTCTCCGTATGCGTCGCAGATATTACTGATGTCTTCCTCATTGTTATACACACCCTGCATAAAATACAACGGTTCCTCTGCTTCAGCATTATATTCCGCCAGCGCCTCATAAAATTCCGGCATAAGTATGGTATACACGCGAATGGTGTCTGCGTGCATTTCACTGATTTGCCGGAACCATCTCTTATAATCATCCTTCGTAATGGCAAATTCCCCCGGAAATGCTCCTGGCTTGCCGGCGCCCACATTCACGCCTGTCAGAAAAATATCCTGCCAGTTTCCGTCCGCTCTGTAAATCCGGAACTTTTTGCCGCTTGTCTGAAACAGATAACTGATACCGTCTTCCGTGTATACAGGCAGTGCCGGAATCTCCGGTTTTTCTTCTTCAGGTTTCGTATTCTGAGTTTCTTCCTGCATGGTTTCCGATTCTGCAGGTTCCTCTGATTTACCGGAAGCACATCCGGCGCACAGACCTGTCATTATAACGATACTCAGCAGTATGGCGCCCCACATTCTGACTCTGTTCATTTTACTTTCTGTCCTTTCCCTTATGCATATTCTACCATTTCTTTCCATTTTCACCGATAATCCGGTCTACCACATATTCCACCACGCCGGAAATCTGCTGGTTCTGCATTTTTCCAACCTGGTCGATAAACTCCGGCTCATTTCGATGGCTGACAATATAACTCCGGGTAGGGGCTTCGCTGCCTTCCAGGGAAACCAGTTCGCCCCCATGCTCCCGCAGCAGAGCCTGAAGATCATCGTTAAAATGATCTGTTACATTTTCAATGGTGGGTACAATAATATCAAAAGGCTCAATAGTATTCAGAATCTGATTCTGATATTTTTCCAGATACTGTTCAATGAGATTTTCAAAGGTACGGAACTCCACAAATTCATCACCGGCCACCACAATGGTAATCACAAATTCCCAGGTATGAGGATGAGTCTGCCCCTGTTTTCCATTGATGATAATATAATGATTCATATTCAGATATGACTTTAAACGATATTCCCGGTATAACCTTTCTTTCCTCATGCACCAGTCACCGCCTTCCAGAACGTGTCAAACTGTGATTTATAACTGTTCATATTATCTTCGCAGTACTGCTCTGCCACACCATGGACATCCCAGTTCTCCAGAGACTCTATGATTCTGTCGCTGACGCTCTTTTCATACCGGACAAAAATCAAAAGCACCTGATTCTCACCCATGGAAAAGCGCAGCACATTATTGTCCAGCACAATCTGCATATGTTCAAAAAATTCATCTCTGGCTTCCTCAGACTCCGTTTCAAACACTGCAAAATGCAGTGGATAAACGCCCTTTTTGTCCAGAGTTTCCAGAAATTCATCCAGCACGCTGTTTCTAAACACATGTTTGCTGGCGCTGAAGGCATATTCCCGTTTAAGCTGTTCATCCAGCAGTTCAATCTGCTGATTCTGCCAGACCACCCGTTCTTCCTGCCGGTCAATGTACAGACTCTGTCTGGTAATTCTCTTCGACATAATCATACTCAGTATAATCAGAAGGGCCAGTACAATGGACAGAATAATGATAATAGCATTCCTGCATTCCAGCAGAACATTATCCTCCAGAATCACCCGGTCATAGGTCAGCAGGCAAATACGGTACTGCTCTCCCTGCCAGTCAAAAATCATGCCTGACGCAATAAAACGGTCATTGTCCAGATAGATAATCCGGTGTCCCACCTGATTGACCCCCAGACTGTTCATAAATTCAGAAGCAGTCTCCGTGGCATAATAAGTACCGTCGTTAAATCCTCTGTAACGGTTCGTCTCCGTAACGCTCTTTACAAACAGAATGGAATCTCCCCTGCTTAATGTCCAGTATCTGCTGGCTGTAGAATCCAGAGAACTGATAATGTTTGTAATATCTGTCTCTGTCCCCTCGTCATCCAGACGATTGATCTGCTCCAGAATAATTTTCACATATCCATCCTGCTCCGCACCGTAAATGTCCAGAAATCTGGTCTCATAATTATTCAGCTGATAAATGATGAATCCATCCGCTGCCATGGCAAAAAACACCACAATCACCGTCAGGATAAAAAAATTGAATTTATGTTTCATAAGCCCCGCTCACCTACTCATAATTTACCGCTTTTCGCATTTTCTGTAATAAATTCATGGGCCGCTGCGCCTCCGACTTTAATTCTTCCTCAAAATCTTTCCGTTCGTCCGTCAGAGTCCGCGTCTTCCAGGCACTGTCCGTATTGATACTGTTGATAACCCCTGCAAACCGGATGAAAAAGACAATAAAATTGAAAAAGGGCAGCAGGGGCACCACATACCAGTGCTTTCGGTAATATTTCTTCAAATCATCAAATTCTTTCAGAAATCCCACCGTGGAAAAATAATATAAATATCCGCTGATGATATACAGCAGAAAAATAATCCCTGTGGAAATCAGAATTACTTTTGGCGAATAATTCATACACATCAGGCAAATCAGCGCCAGATACCAGATCAGCCTCGGAAATGCAAACGTATGGTCATACATCAGCGTACGGACCATTACATTGGTAAACATCTTGTGTACCCGCAAATCTTTCTCCAGAAACTGATGGGACACCTCCAGACTTCCTCTCTGCCACCGCTGCCGCTGAGTGTACAGCTTATTTACCCCTTCAATGGGGTCCACACAGAATATGGCATTTTCACAGATATGTACCTTAATATGCTGCAGATACCGCATCTGGAAAGTAATATTGGTATCCTCACAGATAGTATCCGTATTGTAAAGCTGAGATTTCAGCACCGCTGATTTCCGGAATGCGGAAAAAGCGCCGGACAGGGTATAAATGGAATTTGTCTCAGAAGCATAATTCCGGCCTGCCAGAAATGCCTGGGCATATTCCATAAATTCCATTTTCCGCAGCAGACGGGAAAAAATCCCTTTATATTCCTCAATCATTTCCGGCATGGTGAGAATGGCTCCGGTCATACAGTCCACATCCGGACTGGACTCGAACTTGCGCACCATGTTGCTGATGGCATGGGGTTCAAACTGCCCGTCGCTGTCCACATGAATAATGTATTTCCCGTCAGCATTAAACAGGGCCAGATTCAGCGCACGGGATTTCCCCTGTCTGGCGTTCAGCCACTGCATCAGCAAATCCGGATACAGCTCCTGACATTTGGTATATACCTGAAAAGAATTGTCTTTTCCCTGATTATTGACCAGAAAAATCCGCATTTTGTCATTGGGATAGTCACTGTTGCTGATAGAGCTGATACACTCTTCCAGCGAATCCTGAGAATTATATACCGGAATAATCAGCGTGATTTCCGGCCAGATTACCGGGTCCTCATAGCTTTTGGGAAACAGCGTTTTCTTAATCAGAATCAGAAAGCTGCCCAGCGAGGGAATAATTTCCATCACCAGCGGAATGATAATCCATGCCGCCCAGAATAAAATTGAATTTAAAAAATTATTTATCACTGTCATAACTGAAACTTCCCACCTTCTGCTTGATAATCTGCGGTTTGGTAAACACGTAAAAATACAGCATAACGGACAATCCATAAAATACAAACCGGCCCACAAAGGTATGGGCAATATAGTACATGTCAATTCCGCCGAAATAAATAATCAGACAGATGACGGTGATACGCAGCGCATTTGCCAGTACCATCGCAATTACGCCCAGCACTCCCACATAAACACGTTCATAGACTGTGTAGACCTGATAGAACATCAGCAGGGACAGGTATGCGATAATCTCGATAATTCCGGAGCACTCGAAATCTATTTTCAGTGAAATGGCTCCCACGGAAGATTCCACGAAAATAACACCGTATTTATAATGGGCACTGTAAATTCCTGCAATCTTACCCGGAAGACTGGCCAGCAACGCCACAATCCGGGCCAGAGGCTGGGTCAGCACCGGCTGTAAAAATACCAGCATCAGAATAAATGCCCCTGCGCTTCCAAAAAGAAAATGCCAGAAATTCAGTTTGCTTTTCTTCAATATGTGTAAAATGAACAGCCAGATAACCAGGCCGATCAGACCCACAATGTATTTTATCATTTACTCCACTTCCTTCTCCGGACTGCCCGTCTGCAGCCGGCATTTATGTACCGTATAAACCAGAAGAAAGAGGGCTGCCAGGATGGTAACAGCAATCCCCTGGTTCAGATACGGGTATTCCAGTGAAATCACCGTAGTTCCTGATTTCACATACGTCAGATGATTTTCCGAATAAATATCCTGGCTTGCTGTAAAACTGTCATGGTACGCCAGTCCGGTGTTCACATCGTCCCTGTCCGAAACTATCGTCATACGGTCAGATTCATATTGAATGGTATAAGGTACAATTTCCCGCTCCGGCAGCTCATCCGAACTTAAATCCATGGCGCGGCTTAACAGTTTCCCAACACTTTCATCTTCCGTGAGCCCATAATAATATGTCAGGTTCAGACCAATCATTACAATATTATCATTTTTTGCTGTTCCGTAAAAGGGAAGCTCCCATTCCGCATCCTTTACCGTTCCCCATACGTCTGTCAGACCGTCCAGATACACGGTACTCCACTCCCGGTAACCGTTGGGAAACAAATCTGTCTCCAGTACACCGTCTATGGTATCCAGATCCGGATATCCCTGGGAAAAGGAAACGCCGTTACAGATAACTCCCAGGAAGCTCTGATTCTGGCTGCCCCTGTCATCGGGAATTCCGTCTGCCGCAATGACAATATGCACACCCGCTTCACTCAAATCCGTAATCAGTTTTTCCGCGGAAGCCTTATCGTTATAAGTAAAACCTGCCAGATAAATCAGTTCATAATTCTTCAATTCCTCAAAAGTAAATTCATTCAGGTTTATCCGCTCCGACTCTTCCATCACCGGAAACTGCCTGACAATGGAAGGCGCCGCACTGCCGATACCGATAGCCCTGTATTTTGTGATGGTTCCCCAGTTTCCTTCCGCATTCAGCTTATACAGACGGTAGCTGTCATTGTGAGCCACCATCCGATAGCCCACCCGTTCTGCCGCACGGTCCATTTTCTGCAGAGGGGCTTTTGAAGTATCTCCAATAATATCAAGCTGAATAATTACCGTGTCATTGCCCATTTCCAGGCAGCGGTCAAAGAGATAGAGATAATTTCCCTCCTCCAGAGAACGGTCAATCTGTTTTATATTGGTAAGGGTAGCCGCAGATTCTTCCGCTGCTCCGTACATACCTGCCACCGGCTCCCCATATCCCGTCACCAGATAAGCGCTCATGGCTCCCAGACTGCTTTCATCCACCAGAGCCAGACGCTGTTCTGTCATTTCCTTTGCTTCTCCCACCAGTGTCATATCCGACTGATTAGACAGAATTATTTCCGGAAGCAATCCGTTCTGACTGCCCAGAATCAGAGGCAGAGAAGGCAGTGCATCCAGAATCAGCAGGCCGGCAAAAAGCACAATCCAGCCTTTTTTCAGGGTATCCCATATCAGAAAACTGAAAAGAACCATACACAATGCCATGGACACCAGCCGCAGCATCAGCAGAACCTGTCCGCCCGGAACTCTTACAAAAAGCAGATAAAGCGTCTCAGACGTACAGATTAATATAATAATACCCGTCCAGAAACCGGGCATGGATTTCTTCTTGCTTAAAAACCCTCCAAACACCGCCAGCAGCAACACTGCCAGTCCGAAATAGGCGTCCACGCATCCTCTCTGAAAACGTGCCGCAGGATTAATGGACAGGAACATGCTCTGAAAAAAGTCTTCCATAATTTCCAGGCTGCTCTCCGAAACCGCGCTTCCTGTTCGGGAAGGAATCAGCCATGCACCGGTAAGCAGAACTCCCAGTACAAATGAAACAAATATTTCAACACCTCTGTGCCAGTCATGACGAATCACCCCGTCAATCACAAAATAAATCAGAAATGATACCAGGAGTATTCCTCCATACTGTACATGACACAGAGAAATAAAAGCAAACATCAGTGACAGCTTCGGCAGGGTATACCAATGCCTCCACTGAAGATAATCATAAACCCAATACAGTAAAAGGGGCAGAACTGCGATACAGACAGAATGGGGCAGATTGCCCTCATAAAATAATCCAATCAGATTGTTGGGCATAAAAAACCACAGGGCTCCCAAAAATGCTCCGAAATAAGGTCGTTTCACCTTAAATCCCACATAAAGCCACGAAACTGCTCCGAGAAAACAGATGAACATGACAAAAATAAGATATCCCCCTATGGGGCTGCCGCCGCCAAAAAATTCACAGGCCGCCAGAAGATATACCGGTACAGGCGCAAGATAGCGCATAAATTCCACACCGTTATACCAGAAAGGGTCAGACAGGGGCCAGAAATTTCCTTCACGGATGGCATGATATAACACATCTCCCTTATAAAGATGGCTAAGGGTATCCATCCCGCTGGGACAGATACCGCTGTTCTGTACAATATTTGCCATTCCATATGCCAGTAATGCATAAAGAATGGGCATCAATAAAATCAGATAATATGACTTTTTACTGTCTTTCAATGCCCATTCCTCCTATATTTATGCAGCTATCGGCTGCAATTCATTTTTTTTTCTCTTTTTATACCAGAGTACGATTCCCACCGTAGAGATACAGAGGATTACACCTGCAATCGGCCCGGTAGAAGTACCTGCCGTAAAAATCCACTGCTGTCCGATTCTTCCAAACTGTGCTGAAATCTCCTTTAAATCTGTCTCATCCACACCCAGCTTTTTGGCAACCATGGGTAAATCCAGATAAAACTCCATTTCATCCTTTCCGTCTTTTCCCACTGTCATAATCATTTTGCCATACATCAAATCCATATCGTTCAGGTTGCTGATATTCGTTGAAGTATGCCATGCATCTCTGGAAGCAATATGGAATTCATATGTACCTTCCGGAAGTCCCAGTAACTGAGGATTCCAGTTGATATTTCCGGCTCCGTCTACCGCCACACACATGGGATAAAATGCCATATTCTGGTCATAGGTTCCATTCTGCAAATCACTGCGGTTCTGGTTAAAAGCTATGGTGACAGCCGCTGTAAACTCTCCGCCGGCTTCGTCCAGATGCTGAGGCATGGTTGTCACCACATGGCCGTATAATTTACCATCACTTGAATACAGGGCGCCTTTCGCATCAATCTGATCTTCCTGAGATCCTGCAGTAGCATACTCAATGGTACTGTGTCCGTAATCTTCCCAGTCCTCATAGTTACCGTCATAATTGATTCCGTTAAAAAGATTCTCCAGGTTATTTCCGCTGTCTTCCTGCAAATTCATAATTCCGCTTATAAACGGTTCGCCCAGATACAGGCCAAAGGAAAGGCTTTCTTCATATTTCGGAAGCTGGTCTTTCGGAATAGCCAGTTCCCATTCATCTCCTACATAAGATACCTGAGCGCCATTCACACCGTTCACTGCCGGTGCGGTAGTAAGCTGAATATCCGTCTCATAACCCAAATCTGAGGTAATGGCAAATTTACCATTGGAATGGGTACCTGCGCCGGAAGCATTGCTGCTCTTTCCGTCTTTGATGTAAATATAGAACCAGTCTCCGTCATAAACTGCTGCAACCTGAGACAGACATTCTTTATGAGCGTCATTGGGGCAGGAAGCCTCTGTTTTAGCCACTGCTGCCCAGTCGGAATAATCACCGTCAATGGTAATCCCCGCATAAACAGCCGGAACATCCACAACCACGGATTCTCCGTCCACCTGTTCAATATCACCGGAAGCTACGGAAGTTCCGCCAAAAGTAAGGGTAAATTCCGGACTCTGAAAATAGCTGAGAGGCACTGCAAATTCCACCACGTAAGGTCCGGGATTATTTCCATGGGCACTGTTTTTTACCGCAACATCTGCTGCCACATCGCCCCAGTTTGCATTCTTTACCGTAGCTCCGTCCTTCCCTGCATTTACAGAAAGAGCGCTGTTTGCACCTGCGGAACCGTCCGGATACTCAAACCGGAAAGCATTGCCGCTGCTGGCAAATCCATAATCCCATTCCGTTGAAGCAGTTCCGGTATAACTGAAATACATTGTGTTTCCATCAGGAGAATATGCAACTTTCCAGGAATCCACATTGGAAGCGCCGGAGGAACGTGACGTCACCCCTGCCCAGTCGGACAGTTCTCCGTCAATATCAATCCTGCCGCCTACGGTGGTCAGGCTCTGTGCCGCAACTGCTTCCAGATCTTCCTGTGCTTCGTTATTTTCCTCCGGAAGCACTGTTTTATCATCCTTATCTTTTACATCCTCGCTCTGATTCTTATCCTGGCTTTCCCCGGTCTGATCTTCTCCTTCTCCGGTCTGGCCTGCATCCGGATTCTGACCGGATGCGCCGCCTTCCGGTGCGGTATTTTCTGTTCCTGTGGAATTCGTATTATCTGCCGGAGGGGTCTGTTCTGTTCCCTGGTTCCCTGTGATTCCGCCAGAATCCGTATTATCTGCCGGAGGGGTCTGTTCCGTTCCCTGGTCCCCTGTGGTTCCGCCGGAATCCGTATTATCTGCCGGAGGAGTCTGTTCGTTTACCTTGCTGTCTGCTGCCCCGGTATCACCATTCTCTGTTCCGGTTCCTGTATTCTCCGTACCGGAGCCTGTGCTGTCTGTTCCGGGATTATTATTCTCTGTCCCGGCTTTGCCGTCCGTTCCGGTACCGCCTGTCTGTCCTTCTGTCTGCTGAGATGCCGTACCGCTGACTTCCGCTGCCGAAACAGGCATCCCCGATAACAGAAGCGATAAAGACATCAGGCCTGCCACAGTACCTCTGAAAATCTTTCTGGCTTTCATAAAAATCCTCCCTTGCAATTGTTCCATTGACTCAGTGTTAAAATGTTTCTTCGACTATCGCATAAATGCGCAGAGGCGTTTCGCTGATTTCAAAACGGGCAAATTTCCAATGCTGCTCTTCCAATGCGTGCTTCACTTTTACATAAAACACCTCGCCCAAATGCTCAATGCTGGTATCCCCTTCAAATTCCGGAAACTCGTTTAAATATTTATACTGATAAGGCCCAAAAACCTCTTCCAGAATGGAATTCATGCTGGCAAATTCCAGAAAATCTTCTTCCATCTGCCTTGCCACAATTTCAATCTCAATCAGATGCTGGTGCTTGTGCTCTATCTTCCCGTCAAAACTGTGCTGCATACATAAACGATACTTTAAACGATGGTATTTCATCCGATTCTACCTGCCCATACTCGTAGTTCTGCCTGCTGCCATGTACCCCCAGGGTACATTAATTATGCATATATTATATCACCTATATTATTTTTTTCAATCCCAATATAACTCAAATCTTTCCCATTTTTACGATATTCGTCAGACATTTTCCAGGTTTTGTAAAAAAAGAATGCGTATAGCGCATTCTCCGCGCGCGAGCGGATTGCCTGGCAATAAACTTCATCTCCGCGAGCTGCGCATAATTGTTCCTATCTTATAGGAAATTCATACACCTTAACACATCGCAGTAACACGGTATTTCCCATAAGACAAAAAAACCAGCCATCCGAAGATGGCTGGTCATTTCCGCAATTCCTGTCAGACAAAATCTGTTTTCAGAACTTAATCTGTAACATAAGGCATTAAGGAGATATGTCTTGCTCTCTTGATGGCAACGGTAAGAGCTCTCTGGTGCTTTGCACAGTTGCCGGTGATTCTTCTGGGAAGAATCTTTCCTCTTTCAGAAATATATCTCTTTAACTTGTTGGTATCTTTATAATCAATCACGTTGTCTTTTCCGCAAAATACGCAAACCTTCTTTCTTCTGCGCATTCCGCCTCTCCGCTTCATGGGAGCATCGCCTCTGTCTGTTTTATTATAAGCCATTTTCATTACCTCCTGTTCTAATTAAATGGCAGCTCTTCGTCTATCCCGTCGGGAATATTCATAAAACCATCTCCGACTGCCGCGCTGGGGGCGGGTCTTCCGACCGGCTGGTATCCGCCTGCCTGTCCTTCACTTGCAGCCTTGCTCTCTGCAAATTCCTGCTCCTCCACCACAACATCCGTGGTATACACTCTCTGTCCGTCCTGATTGGTGTAGCTTCCGGTCTGAATCCTTCCGGTTATGGCAATCTTGGTTCCCTTATGGAAATATTTTTCTGCAAATTCACCGCTTCTGCCAAAGGCAACACAATTGATAAAATCTGCGGTCTGCTGGTCACTGTCACGCTTAAATCTTCTGTCTACAGCCAGTGTATATCTTGCAACTGCCGTTGCCTGCTCACCCTGTGAGTAACGGACTTCCGGATCTCTGGTCAGTCTGCCCATCAGTATTACTTTATTCATCTGATCTCCTCTTTGTATTACGCTTCATCCTGTCTAACGCATAAGAAACGCAGTACATTGTCCAGAATACGCACACGTTTTTCGATTTCTGCCGGACAATCTGCGTTTGCATCGAACTGAATAAAGTAGTAGAAACCTTCTCTCATTTTCTGAATCTCGTAAGCCAGTCTTTTCTTACCCCATTCATCCACGTTGGTTATCGTACCGCCGAATCTGGTAATGTATTCTTTTGCTTTCTCTACCACTGCGGCTCTTTCTTCATCTTCGATTTTTGCATTAACAACAAGCGCTAATTCATATTTGTTCATGCTCATCGTACCTCCTTCTGGTCTCCGGCCCTCAGTCTGCGCTGAGAGCAAGGATAAACTGTTATATCACGAATTAATATCATAACACAATCAATGTTGATTTTCAAGGACTTTGTCTAAAAATCTTTCGATTGTCCCATAATATGTATCGGGCTCCTTATCCTGCGTCTGTCCGTGCCCGGCGTCCTCCACAATCAGCAGTTCTTTCGGACATTCTGCTTCCTCGTATAAATCCTTCGCCATCTGAACGGAAATCATGGCGTCAGAACTTCCATGAATAAACAAAATGGGAATCCTGCTTTTTCGGACTGCTTTAAGGGCGGAAGCGTCTTTCAGGTTGTAGCCGCCCCGCAGCCGGAGAGCCAGGCAGGCCGAATCCACCAGCGGAAATGCCGGCAGATTGAACCATTCTCTGATTTTCTCCCCAAACATGCTGTAAGCATCCGTATAGGAAGAATCGGAAATCACAGCACGAACCTGTTCCGGCAAATCTTTTTTCCCCGCCATCATCAGGGCTGCGGCCGCTCCCATGGACTGGCCGTGAAGTACAATCTGAGCCTGGTTGTTCTGAGCCAGAATCTCATCCAGCCAGAGCATACAGTCAGAAGCATCCGTCCATCCCATACCGATAAAATCCCCTTCGCTCTCTCCCTGACACCGCAAATCCGGCACTACCACATGATAGCCCTGCTGGTGATACCAGTACGCAAAGGGATACATTTCTTCTTTCCAGCCAGTGTATCCATGAAGGAGCAGTACCCATTTATGACTTTCTCTGTCATTGCTTTCTCCTGCCGGAAATTCTTCTGCAATCAACCTGTATCCATCCTCCGTTTCCACAGAAAGTTTCCTGTGTTTTGCCGTTTCAAGCCATGTCCTGGTCTCCTCCAGCGCTTTCTGCCTGTTTCCCTGAATATCTGAAGTCTGTACCTGAGCCGCATAGCTTTCTTCCGTAATCCGCTCAAATGCTTCCAGCTTTTCCATAAAGGAGGGTACCAGCGCGGCGCTTACCAGAACATTGACCAGAAGGATATAAAGGAACAGCAGCAGGGGCAGGGTAAGTCCTGCTGCCCTGGCAGCTTTTTTCCTGTTTTTCTTCTCTTTCATAAATTTTTTCATTCTCTTTTGTTCCCGACTGCGTTCTTAAGATTAAGTAATGCCATATTCCCTTTACCATATACAGGCAATTGCGAAACTCAATAATTGTACTGATTTCATGTACAATTCAGAAGATTTGAATATAAATATTTTTTCATGCGAAAGGTGAGAAATGCATTTCAGCACCATGGAGGTAAGACTCAGATAACCATGGAGGCCTTTGCTGAACATGGTTATCTGCAGTCGGAGGCTTACCGGAATGTCCGGTGCGTCCGGCATTTCGGCCTTTTGTA
>CATLIX010000045.1 GCA_949959185.1 uncultured Eubacterium sp.
AAATCACCTGCTGTTATAGCAAGGCATCTATCAAAACCTCATGTCAGGCTTTGCAGGTTTTCGGACAGTCTGCCCCAATACAGATATATCTCCCCATACAGGCTCTGTTTCTGAAATGTTCTGTTAAATCTATTTCAATGCTATTATCATAAAAACATGCTTATTCTTTCAGAGATTCCTCCTGCAGTTTGTCGAATTCCGCCATACATTCCTCCACAGTTGCTCCGTTTAACAGATTCCGCACGATATTGCAGGTATTTCCCCATTGCTCCACTTTCATACTGGCATTGGAGCCCAGTACATAAATATTTTCATTGAAACGGTCGTTCAGAGGCTTTAAAGCGTCAATGCAGTCTACCCGCACATTTTTGGAAGGAGAAATAACGTTATTGGTTTCAGCGTACATCTGGAGAGCTTCATCGGAAAGAATCACGTCCAGAACGTTCATGGTATCTTCCAGATGTTCTGCTTCTGCACAGACAGCAAAACCTGTCATGGGTACCACGGGCATCTGTCCCAGCTTACTGGGAAATCCGATGACCTGCATATTAAAATCCGGTTTTCCATAAGCTGTGTCCGCATTTGCAGCGCCCCAGTAGGCCATGACAATGGGCGTTTTCTGAGCCAGAAAATCAGGGCCTTCTCCCTCAATTGCTTCATAAGTATAAGCTGTTTTGGCGTCTATATATCCCCGGTCAATCAGCTCCTGCAGAAATACAAAGCCAGGGCGCATGTAATCACTGTATTTTGTCTCGCCTTTGTTTAATGCGGCAATTTCCTGGTCAGTGGTATCTCCATTATATAAATCAGCGTAGGCCTGTGCCAGAACAAAGTTTTCCAGCCACCAGCGGTTGGCTCCTACGGGAGTTTCAATGCCGTTCTCTTTAAATACTCTGCAGCATTCCAGAAATTCTTCCGGTGTGTTGGGCAGTTCCAGATTATATTTATCAAACATGTCTTTATTTACAAACAGGCCGTTTACCACAACTTCCTGAGGAATAGCCACCAGCTTTCCATTGACGGTATTTGCAGTTTTTACAACTTCCCGAAGGTTTTTCGCACAGTCAAGGTCTGATAAATCCGCCAGTTTTCCTTCCTCGCCCAGTGCCTGGACAGTGTCCGGATTTAACAGATAGAAGTCGTCCATATGGTTCCGCGCCCGGTCCAGGGACACTTCATCATAAGTTTTTTCCTGATAATTTTCTGCTGTGTAAGTCCGGTATTCCACCGTTACGCCCAGCTTTTCTTCCGCCATGCCCACGGTTATGTCAAATGCTGTTCTTGCTATATTATCATTTTCCGGGTCAGATTTCTCCATGGGAGCAAACAGCAGAACCGAATGAATACGGTTTTCATTTTCCTGGGCCAGATTTTTGTCGAAAAAATTGTTCTGCCCGCAGGATGCTGATGTGACAGCCATAAGCCCGGCCAGCAAAAGGATAACTCCTGCTCTATAAGTTATTTTCCTCATTTTCCGGTTCCTTTCTTTTCATATACTGATTTACGGTCTTCCGCAGCAGACCCATATCTACCGGTTTTGCAATATGGGCATTCATACCTGCATCCAGGGCTTCTTTTACATCCTCGGCAAAAGCGTTTGCAGTCATTGCAATAATGGGTATTGCGGCGGCATCCTCACGGTTCAGTTCCCGGATGGCTCTGGTAGCTTCATATCCGTTCATTCGGGGCATCTGAACGTCCATAAGAACTGCGTCAAAGGTTCCTGGCGGCGTATTTTTAAAGCATTCCAGCGCGTCTTGGCCGTCTTCGGCAATTTCGCAGGCAGCGCCTTCCATTTCCAGAAGCTGTGTCAGGATTTCCGCGTTGATTTCGTTATCTTCCGCCACAAGGAAGCGGCAGCCTTCCAGACCGTACTGTTCCCCGGTTCCGGCGGCCTCCCCATGATGTTCCGGTTCTGTGCCCACTTCCAGAATTTTTTCTTTCAGTGCTGAGACAAAAAACGGCTTTGCGAGAAATCCGTCGATTCCTGCCTGGACAGCTTCATCCTTCAGTTCATCCCAGTCGTATGCGGTAAGAAACAGAATGGGGATGTGATTTTCCACCGAGGCACGAATCTTCCTGGCTGTTTCTATTCCGTCCATACCGGGCATTTTCCAGTCCAGTAAAATCACATGGTACGGTTCGTTTTCCCGGCTTGCCTGACAGACCATACGGGTTCCGTCTTCGCCGTTCAGAGCGGTATCCACCAGAACACCTGCATCTTCCATTAATATCCGGACATTTTTGCAGATATCTTCCTCATCGTCCACCACCAGAATTCTGGAAATATTATGATTTTTCCAGAAGGTTTTATTTGTACGTTCTTCCGGAATACGCAGTTCCAGATCTACCGTAAACAGGCTTCCATGGTTTAGCTCACTGGTCACGTGAATGGTTCCGCCCATCAGCTCCACAATATTTTTGGTGATGGCCATGCCCAGGCCGGTTCCCTGCACTTTATTGGTAGTACTGTTTTCTGCTCTGGTAAAAGCGTCAAAAACAGTTTCCAGATATTCCGGCGTCATGCCGTAGCCATTGTCCTCCACTTCAATCCGGAGGTGTTCATACTGGCTGGAGCGCTGCTCCAGTCCGATAATCCGAAACCAGATGCATCCGCCTTCCTGAGTATATTTTACTGCGTTTGAGAGCAGATTAATCAGAATCTGGTTAATTCTTGTTTCATCCCCTGCAAGACATTCATTTTTTATTCCGGTTACTGTTACCTCGAAGGTCTGTTTTCTGGATTTTGCCGCCGGACGGATAATGGCGTCCACAGAAGACACTATATTGCTCAGGGTAAATTCGCCAATATTGAGTACCACTTTTCCGCTTTCAATTTTGGAAACATCCAGTACATCGTTGATCAGGCTGAGCAGATGCTGTCCGGATGCAGTGATTTTTCTGGTGTATTCCCGGACTTTTTCGGAATTATCCGCATCTTTTGCAAGGAGTGTGGTAAATCCAAGGATAGCGTTCATGGGCGTCCGGATATCGTGGGACATATTGGAGAGAAACATGGTTTTGGATTTGCTGGCCACCTGTGCTGCCTGCAGGGCTTCTGCCAGTTGACGGTTGTGCAGTTCCCGCTCCTTTTCCCGTTCTTTCCGGGCCTTTATCTGCTGCCTTTCCGTGAAAAAATACAAGGCGCAGCAGAACATAAAAGCGATAAGCATAACAGCCACTACCGTGAAAATATTCTGATTTACTGCGCTGCCTTCCCGTTGTATGGCTTCCACCGGTACGTATCCAATCAGGTAAATAGTGCCTTCATTGACTGCCCACATGTAAATCAGAGATTTTTTTTCCTGCACATCATGGTAGAACATGACATTCTTTCCGTCTTTTATACTCCTGCTAATTTCATTGCGTACACCTTCTTCCATAATCTGGTTGGCACGGTAGAAATCTTCCAGATTTATATGGCCGGCTTCCCGTTCCCCCATTCCTTTGGGTTTCAGGACAAGCCGTTCGCTTTTAGCGTCCATAATATAGAGAGAAGCCATACTGTTATAAAACCTGTTGGGCAGCGCTGTGTCCAGAGATTCATAGATATATTCAATATAGAGCATTGCAGTTTCCTGGTTTTCCTGCGTAATCGGGCATTTCAAAGTATAGGCCCATGCTCCCATATGGTTTATATAAGAAGCGGAAACAGGCAGGCCTTCCACTGTTTTTCCGGAGGAAAAATCCAGTTCTTCCGGATAAAACGGTTCTCCTGTATTAGAAAATCCTTCGGATTCTCCGGCAGGTACCAGAGACAGTTTTACCATGGTTTCGTTACGGTTATAGGATTGGATAAATTCTTCAGGATTTTCCATCATTTCAATTTCTCTGGCAATCAGTTTCTGGAATTCTGCTTCTTTTTTCAGGATTGCTTCAATGGTACCCTGAATTAAGTCCAGATTTTCGCTCAGGTTGTCAATGGCTGCAGCAGACATTTCCTGAGCGGTTCTTCCGGCAACAGAAAATACAAACATGCCCAGGATACAGAAAATTATGACAATGGATACAATCAGGGCCATTGCCTGGCCGGATGCTTCTTTTTTTTCTTTTTTCTTCATCTCATAAATCACCTTTAAATATAACTGTATCTACAAATCCATTTTACCTTGAACGGCCTGTCAAAGTCAAGAAAAGGCTGCCTGTCCATGGGTAAAAATCATGGATTTGACAGCCTTTTCGTTATTTGGGCAATATTTCGCAACATAAAAAGTGAAAATGCTTTTCTGCTGTACAGAGTCAGGATGTATACGTTGCTCCGGATACGGGAAAATAATACCGGATTCTATTTTCTTCCGCAACACTGTTTATATTTTTTCCCGCTTCCGCACGGACAGGGATCGTTCGGATATACTTTGGCAGATTCACGCTTTTTGGGACCTTTCTGCATGGATTCGTCACGGTTGGTTCCCGTTACCTTTGCCACCTGTTCCCGTTCTACTTTCTGCTCAATTCTCACATGGAACAGCAGGCGTACGGTATCTTCCTGAATATTTGCAATCATTCCGTCAAACATATCATAACCGCTCATTTTATATTCCACCAGCGGGTCGCGCTGGCCGTAGGCCTGCAGGCCTATGCCCTGGCGGAGCTGGTCCATATCGTCGATGTGGTCCATCCATTTCCGGTCAATGACTTTCAGAAGCACCACCCGCTCCAGCTCACGGACAGCCTCCGGTTCCGGAAATTCAGCTTCTTTCATTTCATATGCTTTTACAGCCTGCTCTTTCAGGCTGTGTTTCAGCTCATTGGCCTGGATATCTTTCACATCATCCGGAGTCACGGGCTTTAAGGGGATAATGGGAATCAGAAGCTGGTTCAGCTCTTTCAGATCCCATTCCTCGCTTCCCTGATCTGCTGAAATACAGGTATCCACCGTATTTTCCACCCGGTCCGTAATCATTTTGTAGATAACATCCCGCATACTTTCTCCGTCCAGTACCCGGCGGCGTTCCGCATAGATGATTTCTCTCTGTTCATTCATAACCTGGTCGTATTCCAGCAGGTTTTTACGGATTCCAAAGTTATTGCTCTCAATTTTCATCTGAGCTTTTTCGATGGCATTTGTCAGCATTTTGTGCTGAATCTGTTCATTTTCAGGCACGCCCAGTGCATTGAACATGCCCATCAGCTTCTCGGAGCCGAACAGGCGCATCAGATCGTCCTCCAGAGAAATAAAGAACTGGGATTCACCCGGATCTCCCTGACGTCCGGAACGTCCCCGGAGCTGATTATCAATACGTCTGGATTCATGGCGTTCCGTACCGATGATTTTCAGGCCGCCGGCGGCTTTGGCGTCTTCATCCAGCTTGATGTCAGTACCGCGTCCTGCCATGTTGGTGGCAATGGTTACTGCTCCGTGCTGGCCTGCCTCAGCCACGATTTCAGCCTCCAGTTCATGAAATTTTGCATTCAGAACTTTGTGCTGGATACCCCGGCGTTTCAGCATTCCGCTGATTAATTCGGAAGTCTCAATGGTAATGGTACCTACCAGTACCGGCTGGCCTTTTGCATGGGCCCTTTCGATTTCTTCCACAACTGCATGGAATTTTTCCTTTTTGGTCTTGTATACTGCATCCTGCAAATCTTCACGGATCACCGGCATGTTGGTGGGAATTTCAATTACGTCCATGCCGTAAATATCCCGGAATTCTTTTTCCTCCGTCAGGGCAGTACCGGTCATGCCGGCTTTTTTTGTATATTTATTAAAGAAATTCTGGAAAGTGATGTTGGCCAGTGTCTTGCTTTCACGCTTTACCTTTACGTGTTCTTTTGCCTCAATGGCCTGATGGAGCCCGTCGGAATAACGACGGCCCGGCATAATTCGTCCGGTAAATTCATCCACAATCAGGACTTTTTCATCCTGTACCACATAATCCTGGTCCCGGAACATAAGATTGTGGGCGCGGAGAGCCAGAATGACGTTGTGCTGGATTTCCAGATTTTCCGCGTCAGCCAGATTTTCAATGCGGAAGAACTGCTCTACCTTTTTCACACCTTCTGCGGTAAGATTAACTACTTTATCTTTTTCATTTACAATGAAGTCTCCGGTTTCTTCCTGTTCCACACCCATAATGGCGTCCATTTTGGAAAATTCCGGCATATCCTCGCCGCGGGTAAGCTGCCTTGCCAGGATGTCGCAGGCTTCGTAAAGACTGGTGGATTTCCCGCTCTGGCCGGAAATAATCAGGGGCGTGCGGGCTTCGTCAATCAGTACCGAGTCCACCTCGTCGATGATGGCATAACAGAGATCCCGCTGTACAAGCTGCTCTTTGTAAATGACCATATTGTCGCGCAGATAATCAAAGCCCAGTTCATTGTTGGTTACATAGGTAATGTCACAGCCATAGGCTTTCCGGCGTTCGTCGTTATCCATGGAATTCAGTACCACGCCTACGGTCAGTCCCAGAAATTCATGTACCTTTCCCATCCATTCCGCGTCACGGTGAGCCAGATAGTCATTGACGGTAACAATATGGACTCCTTTTCCTTCCAGGGCATTCAGGTAGGCCGGCAGGGTGGATACCAGGGTTTTTCCTTCACCGGTTTTCATTTCTGCAATGCGTCCCTGATGGAGAATGATACCGCCGATTAACTGTACCCGGTAATGCTCCATTCCAAGGGTACGTCTTGCAGCTTCCCTTACTACCGCATATGCTTCCGGCATAAGCTGGTCCAGTGTCTCCCCGTCTTCCAGCCGTTTCTTAAATTCCTTTGTTTTGCCTTTTAACTGTTCATCGGGCATTTCCACCATGGAAGGGCGGTAAGATTCAATTTTTTCCACAATGGGATTGATTCTTTTTAATTCCCGCTCACTGTGGGTCCCGAAAACTTTATTCATAATACCCATAATATTTGCTCCTGTTTTCACTCCGGCAGCGCCGCCGGTTTTATTCCGTTTATAAAGACAATTTCTTATATTGTACCACTTAATGATTTTATTCACAATACTTTATCCCATGAACGAATTATGAATTTTTTATGAAATTCCTTTTCCTTCCAGGGGTTTTGTGTTATACTTTTCAATAATATTTTCCGGCGTGCGGCAGGGCATGGTAATTACCGGATGCGATGTACCTGCGGGGATATTTCGGAAGGAGGTGCGCTCTCATACCGGAAACAGGATGAGGAATATTTTGGAAAAGGAGATGGATAACATGAGTTACATGTATAAGACCAGAGGAACCTGTTCTACGCAGATTGAGGTGGAACTGGACGGGAATGTGGTAAAATTTGTGAAGTTTACCGGCGGCTGCAATGGTAATCTGCAGGCAATTCCCAAACTGGTAGAAGGTCTGACCATTGAGCAGGTGGAAGAAAAAATCGGCGGCATTTCCTGCAATGGGCGGCCAACTTCCTGCGGAGATCAGCTTGCCAAAGCATGTCGGGCTGCTTATGAAGCAGCACAGAAGTAAATGTTCGGCCCGCTATTTTCATATTTGGAATAGCGGGCTTTCTTACTGCCCCTTGAATTTTCAGAATATTCTACAGCTTATTTATATTATACCAGTTATAAGCAGGTTTAATATAAAATTTTTAAAATAATTGTTGACATTTCAGGATTTATTAGATATAATGAACTCACAAACAAAACAACAGAGACAACAAACAAAATTCAAAGAAGGAGGTACAGACCACCGAAAACAGAATGTAATATCTCATAATTTAAGAAAGAGAGGTACGGACCACCAGAAGAGGAAAATGAAATCTTCTCAGTTTACAGGCAGAGGAGATACAGGACAGACAGGACAGACAGAAATGAAATCTTTCCAATAAGGAATTTTGAAATGTATGGTCGGAAGTTGAATTTCTGAAACAGAATTATTTTCAGAAGCTGAAATCAGAAATGGAGTTTTCGGAATGGGAAATTATAATAAGGTTATTATCCGAATTGCTGGTATTTAATCTGGATGATTCCGGACGGTTCAGACGTGAAACGGATATGAGCATAAGTGGTAACATCCGAACTTATATTTTCGGAATGGGGAAACAGGATGAGACGGAAGCGGATATGAGATGTTCTGTACAGGATTTAACAGAGGATTTACAGATTCAGAAGTCCGGACAGAAAGGTTTAAGAAAAAGGAGAAATCAGGAGGAATTTCAAGAGAAGCCCTGAGTTAGCAATCAAAGAAAAAGAGTGTATGATATTCCAGTTGGATTCGTTCATATATGGATACATACCATTTGACTCAGAGGTAACAAAATTTCCAGGAAAGGAATCAGGATTTCAGAAAGAATGAGGTAGAGTCCCATGGACAACATAGCATAGAAGGCTGCACCAGATGAAGTTGATATCGGTGCAGCCTTTTAGTTGTTGGATATTTTTTCTTCACCAGAACCCAGCCTGCCGGGCAGACTGAGACCGGGCGAAAATGTTTTATTCTAATATGCTTTTCCCCAGTAAACCAGTTTATGAGCCGGTTTTCCGCAGCAGACGCATACGTCGGAAACGGCCTTCTGTTCTTCCAGGGGCATACAGCGGGAAGTTGCTGTTGTGTCTTCTTTTATTTTATTTTCACATTCCGCATTGCCGCACCACATGGCACGTATAAATCCGGGTTTCTGTTCCACAGCGTCTTTGAAGGCGTCATAGGATGTTACATCTGAAATATGGGACTGCTGATGATTTTTAGCCCGTTCAAACATATCTTTCTGAATGGTTTTCAGAAGTTCTTTTGCAGTTGCGGCCGTATCTTCCAGTGCACATTCGATTTTTTCTCTGGTGTCCCTGCGTACCAGTACGCATTTTCCGGCTTCGATATCTTTGGGGCCCAGTTCCACGCGAATGGGGATTCCGCGCATTTCCTGTTCAGAGAATTTCCAGCCGGGACTCTTGTCGCTGTCGTCCATTTTCACACGAATGCCTGCCTGCTTCAATGTGTCTTTTAATTCGGCAGCCTTGTCAAGAACCCCTTCCTTATGCTGCTGAATGGGAATTACCATAACCTGAACCGGTGCGATTTCCGGTGGGAGCACCAGGCCGGAATCATCTCCGTGTACCATGATAATTGCGCCAATCAGGCGGGTAGTCATGCCCCAGGAAGTCTGGTGTACATATTGCAGTTTGTTGTCTCTGTCCGTGTACTGAATGTTGAATGCTCTGGCGAATCCGTCTCCGAAGTTGTGGCTGGTGCCGGACTGAAGAGCCTTTCCATCGTGCATTAACGCTTCAATGGTGTAGGTTGCTTCTGCGCCGGCAAATTTTTCTTTGTCTGTTTTCCGCCCGCGGATTACCGGCATTGCCAGTACTTCTTCACAGAAATCAGCGTAAAGGTGCAGCATCTGAAGGGTTCGTTCTTCGGCTTCTTCTGCTGTGGCATGGGCTGTATGGCCTTCCTGCCAGAGGAATTCTCTGGAGCGCAGGAAAGGTCTGGTCTCTTTTTCCCAGCGGACAACAGAGCACCACTGATTGTAGCATTTGGGCAAATCGCGGTAAGACTGGATGTCATTTGCATAGAAGTCGCAGAACAGTGTCTCTGAGGTGGGTCTGACACACATTCTTTCCTGTAACGGATTCAGGCCTCCGTGGGTTACCCAGGCTACTTCGGGTGCAAATCCTTCCACGTGGTCCTTTTCTTTCTGCAGCAGGCTTTCCGGAATAAACATGGGCATATATACGTTTTCCACCCCTGTTTCTTTAAATCTCCGGTCCAGTTCTTTCTGGATGTTTTCCCAGATGGCATAACCGGCAGGTTTGATTACCATGCAGCCCTTTACGCTGGAATACTCAATCAGTTCTGCTTTTTTGACCACATCCGTATACCATTGTGCAAAATCCACATCCATGGATGTGATGGCTTCCACTAATTTTTTGTCCTTTGCCATGATGTTTTCTCCTTTTCTTTTCAGATTGCAAACAGTTAAGATAAAAAAAGCCGGATATCCAATCCCCTCAGGGACCGGAAATCCGGCGGTACCACCCTTATTAACAGCAAAACTGCTGTTCGCTCAATGGCCTTAACGCGGCACTACGTCGTATTTTCATACGCGGCTCCAGGGCGGGTTCCGGACACTGGTATGGGAAATCTTTCACCGATGATTTCTTCTCTGTACATCTTCCTGTCCGTACTGATCCTTTTCTTCGCCAGTTTTCTGTGTTTGTTGGTAATGGTTATTCTAAGACAAATTATACGGATTGTCAAGTCACCAGATAGATTTCCTTTATTAAAATGTAGGAAAGGGGGCCGAGAGCAAATCCCCACAGTCCGTAAATCTCCAGGCCCACATACATGGTTACGATTACTGCCAGGGGATGCATACCCAGTTTATTACCCAGAAGTTTTGGCTCCAGAATTTCGCGCATGAGGGTACATATGGTGTAAATAATGGTATAAATGGCTGCCAGCATGTATTTTCCCTGCACCAGTTCGATGACAGCCCAGGGTACAAAAATGGTTCCGGTTCCCAGAAAGGGCATGGCGTCGCAGATACCGATACCGCATCCCGCCAGCAGTGCATATTCATTTCCGGAAAAGTACAGTCCCGCCACACATATGACCGTGATGATTACCATGATGATGAGCTGAGATCTGACATAGGCTCCTCCGGCTTCGTAAGTCCTGCGGCAGACGTTCAGAGCCATGTTTCCTACAGGATGACGCTCCAGTGCCTGGCGCATATTCCTGTAGTCTTTCAGTATCAGAATAGTACTGATGATGATTACAAAAAAGACGCCCAGGAACACAAACAGGTTTTTGGCATACAAAATGGTTCCGTTCATTACCGTGGGAAGCATGTTTGTTTTTGCATGGTTTATGAGTGACGGAAGCTGCTTTTCCACCCTGCTTTGAATCAGTTCGGCTTTGATACCGGTAATGTTTTCAATCTGGCAGCAGCATTCCTCCCAGAACACGCCGGCCTGTTGTTTGTAGCTCGGAAACTGTTCCATTATATTCCTGAGCTGCTCCAGGAGGGTTTTCAGGAAAAAGAATACTGACAGCCCAAGGAGCAATAACAGGATTCCTACCAGCAGGGAAGCCCATATACCTCTTTTCAGTTTTAATTTATTCTCCAGTTTTTCGGTGAGCGGGTTCAGGAGTTTTGCCAGCAAAAAAGCAGCAAAAAAAGGAATTACCAGCGGAAACAGCCAGCGGAGGCCGGCGTAAACAGCCAGAGTAATTCCCAGAACTTTTCCTATGCTCCGCATACTTTCTTTTGCTTCTGTTTTCATGAAATCAGTATGCGGTATTTTCCGTCTTTTATGCGGGAAACACAGGCCTGGTTGAATGTTCCATGCCAGGCAGATGTTACATGAGTTCTGCAAACAGTTTTCCCATGGGCTGAACGCAGAATTCCACAGGTGCTCCCGTGGAGGGATGCTGAAATGACGTCCGGATGGAGCAAAGTCCCACCGGAAGATAACCTGGCGGACAGTTTTTGTTGTATTTTTTGTCGCCCAGAAGGGGATGGCCTGCGTGAGCCATCTGCACGCGAATCTGATGATGGCGTCCGGTGTCCAGACGGATATTCAGCAGACTGACCGGTCCTTTGGAATAAGGCGTTTCATGAAATACACGCTGTACTTCATAAAAAAGTCTGGCTGATTTAGCGCCTTTGGTGTTTTTGGAAACTACCTGGGATGTGTTGGTTTTTCCATCTCGTAAAAGCCAGTCCTCCAAAATACCGGAAGACTCTGAAAAGATGCCTTCTGCCAGTGCCAGGTATTCCTTTTTTACTGTTTTTTCCTGTACCTGCCGGCTCAGTATGGCTGCGGCCTGCCGGTTTCTGGCAAATACCATAATCCCTTCCACAGGCTGATCCAGACGCCGGATAATGAACACGTCTGAGGATTCCTTTTTGTCTGCAAAATAATTCCGCAGCATACTCACCATATCGGACTGGCTGGTTCTGGCAGTCTGTACGGGGATTCCCGGCATTTTATGGCAGACAATAATGTCCTGGTCTTCGTATATGATGTCTGTCATAATTTATACCTTAAACCGATAGCCTACGCCCCATATGGTTTCGATGTACTGGGGCTTGGTGGTGCTGAATTCGATTTTCTCCCGTATTTTCTTAATGTGTACGGTGACGGTTGCAATATCTCCCACCGATTCCAGATCCCAGATCTGGCTGAACAGTTCTTCTTTGGAGAATACGTGGTTGGGGTTCTGAGCAAGGAATGTGAGCAGGTCAAATTCCTTGGTGGTAAACTGTTTTTCTTCATCATTAACCCATACCCGGCGCGCTGTTTTGTCAATTTTCAGGCCGCGGATTTCGATGACGTCATTTTCCTGAATGCTGCTGTTGATCAGGCGTTCGTAGCGGGAGAGGTGAGCTTTTACCCTGGCCACCAGTTCGCTGGGGGAAAAGGGCTTGGTAATGTAGTCGTCTGCGCCCAGTCCCAGGCCGCGGATTTTATCAATGTCGTCTTTTTTGGCGGATACCATTAAAATAGGGGTATTTTTATTTTCCCGGATTTTTTTGCAGATTTCAAATCCGTCTACCCCCGGCAGCATTAAGTCCAGAATGAACATGTCAAATTCTTCGCTTAACGCCCGTGCGAGGCCCTGATTGCCGTTATTTTCAATTTCCACATGGAAGCCGCTCAGCTCCAGATAATCTTTTTCCAGATCGGCGATTGCCACTTCATCCTCAATAATCAATACTTTGCTCAATTTATTACCTCCTGGTATTTCCGGATTACAAAATACATAATGGTTCCCGTATCTTCTTTGCTGTTCGCCCAGATTTTTCCGCCGTGGTCCTCAATAATTTTCTTTACGATGGACAGGCCGATACCGCTGCCTCCGGTGGCTGAATTCCTGGAAGCGTCCGTGCGGTAAAAGCGGTCGAAAATGTAGGGCAGATCTCTGGCGGCGATTCCTTTACCGTTATCTTCAATCTCAACCTGAATAAAATCCCCCACATCCCGGATGCGCATATTGATAAAGCCCTGAGATTTGTCCAGGTATTTGACGGAATTGCCGATAATATTGTTAATGACACGCCGGAGCTGTTCCGGGTCTGCAATAATCAGCACGTCTTTGTCTGCATAGTTGATATAGGTGAGCTTGATATTTTTGGCCTCTAAATCCAGACCTACTTCTTCCACACAGTCTTCAAAGTAATCTGCCACATTGATTCGGTTAAAATTATAAGGGATTCGGTTGGTATCAATTCTGGAATACAGTGTCAGCTCGTTAATCAGCATGTCCATTTCATTTGCTTTATTGTAAATAGTACGGATGTATTTGTCATGCTTTTCCGGCGTGTCCGCTACTCCGTCCATAATGCCCTCCACATATCCTTTGATGGCTGTGATGGGGGTTTTCAAATCGTGGGAAATATTACTGATTAAGACTTTGTTTTCTTTTTCTCCGGCTACTTTTTCTTCTGCTGACTCCTTCAGACGAAGCCGCATTTCCTCAAAGTTTCGGCAGAGTTCTCCGATTTCGTCCTTTCCTTCGGCATCGACGGTGAAATCCAGGTTGCCGGCTTTGATATTCTGAGCAGCTATTTCCAGCCTGCGAATGGGATTGATAATTCCCTGATAAATCCAGACTGTCAGCATTCCTGCGGTGAAAATCAGAATCAGAAGCACTGAAATCATCAAATCCAGCAGAACGCCTTTGATTTCCGGCAGAATCCGCTCCATGGATGTGACGATAAAGACGCTTCCGTTGCCTCCGTCCTGAAAGTTAAAATCAATCTGTTTGATGAGGGCCTGTTCTTCCCCTTCCATATAGAATCCGGAAGCTGCGCTTTGTATGGTATCGCTGTCATATTCCGGCAGATCTTCTTCCAGTATGATTTCAGAACCGGTATTTCCGTTGAAAATCAGTTCTTTCCCTTTACGGACCAGGAGATAGGAGTATTTATCTGAGAGCTGTCGGTTGACCTTTTCCAGCCAGGCGGGGTCTTCCAGCTGTTCCGGCTGGTTTTTTGCCACCTTCTGGAGGTCTTCATACGTTGATTTGGTAAAGTGGCTGAGCACTTTAAAGGAATTTACAAAATAGTCATAGGCATTGCCGTCTATATTGTAAATCTGGCGTACCGCTTTCATCTGGTACTGGCCGAATCCCCATATGGTTGCCACTGCCAGAAGCACCGGCACAAATATAATAATACAGAATGAAATGATTAATCTGGTCCTTAATTTCATAATAATGCTGTAACCTCCGACAGCTTATATTATACCAGTTTTTGTAGAAAATCATATGGAAAATTTATAAAAATTTATAAAATTTGTATAAATTCATCGTTTTCCATATCCTGTGGGGAAATATGATATAATATAAAAGCTGAACGGCCTGTAAATCAAAGGCTGCTCAGCTTTATTTTTAAAATTCTGTTTAAAGATCTTTCCGGACGTTCCTGAGAGATGGTTCCGTCATATTCCGGTTCTTTACGAAAAAGTTCCTCAGCTTACCTTAAACTGGAACTTCTGAATCTCTTTCTCGGTGCTGACCTTCTCAATCTGGGCTCCGAGGCCTTCCAGCTTGGTCTCAAAAGATTCATAACCCCGCTGGATATAGTGGATATCGTCAACGATGGTAATGCCTTCAGCGGAAAGGCCTGCAATGACAAGAGCAGCTCCGGCCCTTAAATCCGGTGCGCTGACTCTGGCTCCGGTATAGCCTTTCACCCCGTTGATAATGGCAATATTGCTTTCTACTTTAATATCTGCGCCCATACGGGTCAGCTCATCCACGTATTTGAAGCGATTTTCAAAGATACCTTCTGTTACAGTGCTGGTTCCCTGGGCAATTCCCAGTACCACGGACATCTGGGGCTGCATATCCGTAGGAAATCCCGGATAGGGCAGAGTAGTAACCTGTGTATGCCGCAGAGGCTTTGAGGCTACCACGCGGACAGCATCGTCAAATTCTTCCACTTCACAGCCTGCCTCCAGCAATTTGGCTGTGGTGGCTTCCAGGTGTTTGGGAATCACATTTTTGACCGTAACGTCTCCTTTGGTGGCTGCCGCCGCGAACATAAAGGTACCTGCTTCAATCTGGTCCGGAATGACGGAGTATTCTGTCTTATGGAGTTTCTCCACTCCCACAATACGGATAACATCGGTGCCCGCACCGCGGATATTTGCCCCCATGCTGTTCAGGAAATTGGCCACATCCACCACATGAGGCTCTTTGGCTGCATTTTCAATGGTAGTTTTTCCTTCTGCCATAACCGCCGCCATCATAATATTAATGGTGGCGCCCACAGATACCTTGTCTAAATAAATGTGGCTTCCGATTAAACGATCTGCTTCTGCCGCAACTGCGCCGTTGCGGATTTCCACATGGGCTCCCAGGGCGCGGAATCCCTTAATATGCAAATCCATGGGCCGGCTTCCGATATTGCAGCCGCCAGGCAGGGTCACCTCCGCACGCTTGTATTTGCCCAGCATTGAGCCCAGCAAATAGTAGGAGGCTCTGATTTTTTTCATAGAATCATAGTCTACCGGAATATCTTTTACAAAAGAACCATTTATTTTAACGGTGTGTGCGTCTGTTCTGTCTATTTTTGCTCCAATGTCTCCCATTGCCTGAAGCAGAGCATTAATATCCCTTACATCGGGTAAATTATCTATCGTTACGGTCTCATCCGTCATGATGGCTGCTGCCAGAATTGCAAGGGCCGCATTTTTGGCTCCGCTGATTTCCACTTCGCCGACTAACGGATTACCTCCTTTAATCACATACTGTTCCATATTGCACCTCTATGCTATATTTTTCGTACAGGAAGTTATCATAGTAACATCTTTTTGCCTTTGTCATGTTTTTGACAAAAAAATCTTTATGTACTATTATAACACACTTTGTCGATTTGTAAATCTTTCCTTTTCCGGGGGTCACGTGTCAGCACCGTATGTTCAGTACCGGGCTGTGGTTATCAGCTTATCTTATTTTATGCCGAAATGCCGGAACGGTGCATGACCTTTCTGAAAATCACTGTTTTTAGTATGGGCGTTTCCTGAAAATTCATGCGCCTTTTTCCTGTGTTTGTCCAATTTAAGATTTTGCAGTGTTGAAGCCATAAAACAGGCTCCGGTTGTTATCTTACCATATTTCTTTCTAAATTCCTACTGTTTTTTTTATAAAAAAGAATGCGCAGGCGCATTCTTTGCGCGCGGGCGGATTGCGCAGCAATAAATTTCATCTCCGCGAGCTGCGCATCCCGCCCGGAGGGCTTTCTCTTACAGGAAATTAATAAAAAGCGTGGTATCACTCGAATACCACGCTTTTTTCCAGATATTTTGTCTGAATTACAATATAGGGATAAGATTTTACCTGATTGATTTTTTCTCCTTTGGAAGGACCGATTAAAGTGGTGTCAAAGTAAATGGCATTTCTGGTCAGATAGCAGTCATTGACAGAGATGCTGTAACCGCCGGTTTCCTGTACTCCGTATCCTGCGGCAATGTACAGATATTCTTTATCCGTGTAGGTCAGCTTGAATATGCTTTCCTTTTTTTCTTCAATGACTGACAGAAATTCCTCCGGAATGTCTTTTTCTTCCAGTATTTCGTAGGACAGGTCCTTCAGCTTTTCCGTGTCTGTTTCTTCCAGTCCGCAGCCGGGCAGAACAGGCAGGCTGGTCAGCAGCAGGAGAAGTAGTCCCCGGATGAACAGGCTCCGATAGATTTTTTTCATAAGACGTTCCTTCATTTTTATACATTCTTCCTGAATTTTATGAAAAAATTCTGTTATTTATGATTGTATTTCCCGTTTTCACTCTGTATAATATAGAAAGTGAATCATTGATAAGGAAAAGGTAGAATACTATGATACGAATAATTTTGGTGGCGTTTTTTTTGATTACTTTCCTGATTCTTTCCATTCCGGTTCTGATTGTGGAACAGATTCTGAAGAAATTCAATCCTTATGCTGCGGATATCAGCAGTCTGCGGATTGTTCAGTGGGCCTTTCGGGTGGTGCTGTTCCTGGCGGGGACGGATATTACGGTAATCGGGGAAGAACATGTGCCGAAAGATCAGCCTGTGCTTTATATCCCGAATCATCTCAGTTACTTTGATATTGTGATTACTTATTCCAGATGTCCCGGCCTGACCGGCTATATTGCCAAGGATAAAATGGAGCGCTATCCGTTGCTTTCCACCTGGATGAAACGGTTATACTGTCTGTTTCTGGACCGGGAGGATATGCGGGAAGGGCTGAAAATGGTTCTGACAGGGATTGACCATATTAAGCATGGGATTTCCATCTGTATTTTCCCGGAGGGCACGAGAAATCCCAATCCGGAAGAAGGCATGATGCCTTTTAAAGAGGGAAGTCTGAAAATGGCTGAAAAAACAGGATGTCCTGTGATTCCCGTTGCCATTTCCAATACCCATAACATCTTTGAAAGCCATATGCCTTTTATCCGGAAATGTCATGTAATTGTGGAATACGGAGAGCCCATTCTGCTCAAAGAACTGGATAAGGAGCAGCGGAAGTTCTCCGGAGCCTATACCCGTTCCAAAATTGAAGAAATGCTGAAAAATCATCAGGATATGCTGTAGGAAGTTCTTATGGGGTTCCTGCAGCATAAAATGATTATTTGAAATGTGCCCGAAGGGCTTCCACAACTTTGGGATAATCCATAAAGTGGGAGGCTTTTACAAGAACGGTATCTCCTTCCTGCAGGTATTCCAGAAGATGAGACTGCATTTCATCTCTGGAATCAAAGTGGAAGACTTCGCACCAGTCGTTGGTATCGCAGGCGCCTCTGGCAGTTTCACTGGAAAGAGGGCCGGCGCAGAAGATGGTGTCAATCTGTTTTTCTGCGGCGTAAGCCCCCACTTCATAATGAAGCTGTTTCTCATTTTCACCCAGTTCACCCATATCACCCAATACGGCTACGGTTCTGGCAAGTCCGTTGCTCAGCACATCCAGAGAAGCTCTCATGGACACGGGATTGGCATTATAACAGTCGTCTATGATGATAAGGCCGCCTGTCTCAATCAGGTTTGAGCGGCCCCCAATGGTTTCCACAGCTTCGATTCCTGCCCTGATTTCTTCCAGGCTCATATGAAGGGCCAGTCCGGCGGCCGTGGCTGCCATGGCATTGAATATATTGTGCTGTCCCGGAATGGGAATGTGTACATCCATGGTGCCGCAGGGTGTGTGAATGACCGTTTCCACTCCTTTTAATCCCAGGTTTCTGATATTGTCTGCGTAAATATCCTGCTGTACGGTCTGATTTTCCCCAAATCCATAAAAGACAGGACGAACGCCTCTGATTTCTTTCAGGGTGGACAGTTTGTCGTCTTCTCCGTTCAGTATAATAGTTCCTTCCGGTTTCAGAAAATCAAATATTTCACTTTTGGCTTTCAGAATACCGTCTCTGGTTTTGAGGTTTTCCAGATGGCAGATACCGATGTTTGTGATAACGCAGAGATTTGGGCGGGCTATTTCTGCCAGCCGGTGCATTTCGCCGAAATCGGAAATTCCCATTTCCACAACGGCTGCCTGATGTTCTTCCTGAATGCGCAGCAGTGTGAGGGGCAGGCCGATTTCATTGTTATAATTTCCGGCTGTTTTCAGTACGCTGTATTTTTCTGAGAGCACAGAGGCAATCATTTCTTTGGTGCTGGTTTTTCCTACGCTTCCGGTGACACCGATAATGGGAATGTTAAGATTGCTGCGGTGAAATTTTGCAATGTCTTTCAGCGCCTGTTCCCCTGACCCCATTAATATGTAGGGTTTCTTACAATTTTCGAGCCTTTTTTCCGAGAGAACAGCGGCAGCGCCCTGTTCCAGCACATCCGGAATGAAATCGTGGCCGTCCACCCGTGCGCCTTTGATGGGGATAAAAAGAAATCCTGCTTCCACCTGCCGGCTGTCTGTAACCACACCCCGGATTACCGTATCTTTTTCTGATTCCGGGCCCATATAAATGCCGTTACATGATTCTGCAATACGCGCTAACGTCAAATGTTTCATAACTTCCTCCGTTTATTGATATTTTTCCATGGAAATCTGAATAATCTTCTCGCAGAGTGCGTCAAAATCCATACCCGCTGCCTGGGCTTCCTGGGGAAGCAGGCTTACTGACGTCATGCCGGGAAGGGTATTTGCCTCAAGACAGTAAATATGTTCCTGTTCATCCAGCAGAAAGTCCATACGGGCGTAAGTTTCCAGATTCAGAACTCTGGCCACCTGTTCTGCATAGTCCTGCATGGAGGCTGTAATATGCGGAGGCAGTTCTGCAGGGCAGGTCTCCACTGTGCTTCCGGCTGCGTACTTGTTTTTATAATCGTAAAAACCTTCCAGCGGAGCAATTTCAATGACCGGCAATGCTTTAAAATCTATAATTCCGACGGAAAATTCCCGTCCTTTTATATAGTCCTCGATAATAATTTTTTCTTCCCAGCGGAATGCTGCTTCCAGCGCTTTCCGGTAATCTTCTTCTGTGCGGACAATGGACACGCCGATACTGGAGCCGCCACAGCAGGGTTTTACCACACAGGGCAGTTTCAGCCCGGTCTGTCTGAAATCCCGGAGACAGTTGTCCCTGTTCATGGAAATTCCTGCAGGTGTGGGAATATGGTTGGTGAGGAACAGGCGCTTGGACAGTTCTTTATCCATGGCCAGTGCGCTGCTTAAATATCCGGTGCCGGTGTATTTGATGCCATATAAATCAAAAGCCGCCTGAATTCTGCCGTCTTCTCCGTTTTCTCCGTGGAGAGCCATAAACACAATATCTGCCATTCGGCACAGCTCAATGACATTGGGGCCGAAAAAGCTGCTGCTCTGGTCTTTCCTGCTCTTTTTCACCGCTTCGAGATCCGGCGTTTCTGCAGATATGCCCGTAACGGTGGCGCTGATTTCTTCGGAGCGGTCAAAAATGTCTGTCAAATTTTCGGGTTCGTCTCCGTATCCCATAAAGACGTCCAGTAAAATAACTCTGTGGTCGTTCCGCCTTAAGGCGTCCGCTACATTTTTCCCTGTTACAAAGGATACGTCCCGCTCGGTGCTCAAACCTCCTGCCAATACTACAATATTCATTTGGAAACCTCCCTGAATTCAATATTCTGTGGCTATCTTATACTATTTTATTCTTCGTGACAAGAACTTCCACCCATTTCGGCACTTTTTTCCGGAACCGGGCACTTTTTTCCGAAATGGAGTGCAGAAGACTCTGCGCATCATGAGAAGAAAAAACAGTTAAAAAATAGCTGTCCGAACGCCATTTTTAACTGTTTTTGGAAAGATACATGATGACAGCCTGTCCAGGGACAGGCCTGCCGTCCGTATAAAATTATGAAGTGCCGGGAAACCTAAAATTCCGGTTCAATCAGGCCGTAGGTGCTCCCTTTGCGTTTATACACTACATTTACTTCTTCTGTTTCCGCATTCTGGAATACGAAGAAATTATGTCCCAGAAGTTCCATCTGAACGCAGGCGTCTTCCGGATACATGGGCTTCATGCCAAACCGTTTGGTACGGATAATCTTTACTTCCTCGTCGTCCTCTACTTCCTTTTCGATAAATTCCTGCTGGAAGTTGCCTGCTGCCTGCTGCTGGTCAATAATCTTGTTCTTGTATTTCTTCAACTGTCTTTCAATGACTTCTTCCACCAGATCTATGGATACATACATATCATTGCTTACCTGTTCGGAGCGGATGATATTTCCTTTTACCGGAATGGTAACCTCGATTTTCTGCCGCTCTTTTTCCACACTCAGAGTTACGATGATGTCTGTCTCCGGTGTGAAATAACGCTCCAGTTTCGCTAATTTTTCTTCTATCGCTTTTCGCAGCCCGTCTGTGATATCGATATTTTTTCCGCTGATTGTTATACGCATGGTGTCCAACCCCTTTTCCGTTTATTTTTAAGTGTTATAATTATACCATACCTGAATTCTGAATACAACAAATCTATGGGAATTCCTGACATTTTCCACTGGATAGTATGAAAAATTATTCTGTGTATATGGCCGGGGATTCCGGAAGATGCTATACTGAATCCGGAACAGATATCATTTCGGAACGATAAAAAACCGGTTACGGAGGAAAGGAATTTTTATGAAATCAAAAACTGTTTTTATTACCGGCGCTTCCCGTGGCATAGGCCGGGCCATTGCAGAGGAATTTGCCCGCGGAGGATACTCTCTTGCTCTTAACTGTAAATCTTCCGGGGAAGAACTGCATGTATTTGCCAGGCACCTTTCGGATACCTTTCAGGTGCCCTGTCTGCCGCTGGTGGGGGACGTGAGTGATGAGAAGTTTGTGGAACAGGCTTTTGAGGAGATTCAGCAAATGTTCGGCAGGACGGATATTTTAATTAATAATGCGGGCATTTCCCATGTGGGTCTGTTGTCTGATATGAGCCTGGAGGAATGGAACCGGGTGCTCCAAACCAACCTCACATCCATGTTTTTATGCTGCAGGTATGCTATTCCTGCCATGGTACATGAAAAATCCGGCAGGATTCTGAATATTTCGTCTGTGTGGGGCAGCGTGGGGGCTTCCTGTGAGGTGGCTTATTCTGCTTCCAAAGGAGGCGTGAATGGATTTACCAGAGCGCTGGCCAAAGAACTGGCTCCCAGCGGTATCACGGTGAATGCCATTGCCTGCGGCGTGATAGATACCAGGATGAATCACTGCTTTTCAGAGGAAGAGCGGCAGCAGCTTGCAGAGGAGATTCCTGCCGGGCGTTTTGGACTTCCGCAGGAGGCAGCCAGCCTTGCCATGTCGCTGGTCACAGCGCCTTCTTATCTGACAGGGCAGGTGATTGCTCTGGACGGAGGCTGGATGTAGCAGGCGATTCACGTTTATGAATAAGATTCGCGATTTGAATAATTCCGTTATTTTCCATATATTTTTTCGTAAAATATTTCTATCGTACCATGGTTTTTACGGGAGAGTTATTTTACAAAAGAGGAATGAGTATAATATGAAATTATCCAGCAGACTGGAAAATTTGTTAGAGGAGCACAATCTTACTCAGAAAAAATTATCTACGGAACTTCATATCGCACCGTCTACCCTGAACGGATACCTGAGAAGAAACAGAGAACCGGATTTTGCGACGCTGATTAAGCTGGCCAATTATTTTCAGGTGTCCACCGATTACCTTTTGGGCGTTACGGATATTCGCCGGCCATATAATCCTGAAAAATTTTATGATGATAATGAGGAGGATTTACTGGATACATACCGGTCCCTTGGACCGCAGGAGCAGATTTACCTGATTAAGCAGGCGCATATATACTGTAATCATGATCTGAGTTTCCCTCAGAAGAAATAAAAAGTACTCAAACTGCATGGATGAAATTACAATCTGCGTATTTCTTTTTTCACCGGGGCATATTCTATTAAGATAAAGATACTTCAATTTATCTGAATGGGGGTGCCCTTATGGATTTCTATATTCGCCTGGAAAATCTGATTGAGGAAAGAAATCTGACACAAAAGCAGTTGTCTCTGGATCTTCATATCGCATCGTCCACTGTAAATGGATATGTCAACAATAATCGGGAACCGGATTTTGCAACGCTGGTTCGTTTTGCGCAGTATTTTAATGTATCCACGGATTATCTTCTGGGTCTCAGCAGTGAAAAGAAGCCGTCGCCTTCTTCCTTAAGTCCTGCGGAAGGAGCATTGATACACCTGTACCGTTCTCTGCCACAGGAGCGGCAGGAGTTGATTGTTGAGCAGGCAAAATTTTATCAGAATCTTGAACAGAAGCGTCAGAAAGCCTCCAAAACACGTTCCGGCTCTCATTCCTGAGAGACCGGATGTTTTGACGGAGCATATCTGTACGGAAACAAAAATCAGCCTTTTCTCTGTAAAGGCTGATTTTTGTTTTAAGGCATTTCCAATAACTTTTTTACTGCGTGTTGCATTTCCGGACAGTCACGATACCGCAGAATTAATGTGCGTTCTTCTTCGGAAAGAAACATATTATCCATGGAATCATTATAGCCAAAAGTACCAAGAATGTTATCAATATTATATATTTTACAGAGGATCAGCAGCGTATCCGCATCCGGCTGCGTCTGGCCGCTTTCCCATCCATAAATCGTTTTCGGGGCAACAGGCAGATTATGGTCTTCCAGCCTTATTACCAAATCATTAACGGAAAAATTGTTTAGTTTGCGATATGCCTTTAAAACTTTGGAAATATTCGGATTTTTCATGCTCTCACCTCTTTTCTAATCATAGACTACCCGAAAATCCCCGTCAATAAATTAGAAATAATTCTCTGAAACCAAGTAAATGAATGATTGAAATTCTTTTTAAAAGAGAATATAATAGATAAAAAAAGGGAGGGGCAGTATGGGGGAACAGGCGAAGAAGTGGTTGGCAGAGCAGATGAGGGAAAAACGCATTTCAGAGGAGATTGTTGCAAATGTGCTGGGAATTCCTGCAGAGAAATTTTATGTGGGAACGGGTGAAGTTCTGGGGGCGGATGAATTCCTTCGGATATGTGCCTATCTTCACATTCGTCCGGAAAATATGTCTCTGGATGAGTAAACACATTATATTTCTAAGGCTGCACAGGAATGGAGCTGCGGCTTTCTGATTTTTGACTGAATCTTTTCTTCTCCGGGTATCCGGTTCTTTTTCAGTGAATTTCCGTATTATTCAGATATGTTTTATAAAATTTTTTGTTATAATAACCCTTGCTTAGTATTGAAATGTGTTACTCCATCCTTTTTACCAGTAAGGGATTTGCAATGGATAATGAATGACTCAAAACTTTGGACGGTTTTAACAAAGGATTATTTTGCCAATTTCACCGGGCGATTCATGAGGAAACTGCAGCAGAGGTGATTTACCATAGAGCAGATAGTTGGAAGGAGTATATGGGGCTTCAGACATAAGTGAAACCAGATAAGGAGAAAACTATTAATTGTGTTTAAGACAACAGACACAATAATGTGGAGTGAATATCTTATTTGGAGGAAATAGAAAATGGCAAAATCATTATTTGAGGAAATGGATGGCAAATATGAAAGACAAGGTGACTATTTAATTCCATGTATAGCCTTATCCGCCGAGGAAGAACAGCCGATAGGCATATGGGGGGCAACGGAATCTGGATTATCTGAAGCAGTGCCGCAAGGTTACATACACCAATCTTCTTACAAGCGGCAGGTTGAACGCTTACCTTGCCGACATCGACAGGCAGGCGCAGGAACGCTTTGAAAGGCTCATAGAGGGCATGAAACAGGCGCAGGGCATAACGGAACGCCTAAAGGAAGAAAACGCCTTAGAATGGATTGGACGACTCAATAACATAAGGGCTTGTGCGAGGGGGATTGTGAACGAGGAAATCATTTTCGCATAGGCGATATGGCGGCAGAGGGTAAAATCTCTGTCGTTTTTCTTTTCGGGGAGTTTTTAAAAAGCTCATATTTCTGCACTTGATATAGTTCGTTCAAGCGGCTATACTATATACAGTACGCAATAGGAGGTCAAAAATGTTTGAATATATGACAGCACAAGAAGCCGCAGAAAAATGGAACGTATCGCTTAGGTGGGTGCAGCGGCTATGCAAAGAAAATCGTATTGAAGGAGCAATGAACATCAACCGTGTCTGGCTTATACCGATAATTGCCGAGAAGCCTATTGATAGAAGAAAGAAGAAATCCTAAGTGAGTGTTAAAGTTTCAGCATAAACAAGTGAAAATCCAAAATAGAGAACAAAGAGTAGTCGAAAAAGAGCGGCAATACGCTATGCGGTAAGAAAAATCGAAACACAAAGTGCGGTAGATTTTTATGGCTATTCAAATCTGATGACGCTGTCCTGTCAGCGGGAATGAGAGGTTATAAACATGGCAATGTGGAATCCGTGGCGTGGTTGCCACAAACATAGTGAAGGGTGTAGGTATTGTTATATTCATAAGGGCGATTTCAAGCGCAGGATTGATACAAACAATATTGCAAAGACGGATAATTTTTACGCCCCTATCGCTAAAAATAAATCGGGAGCATACAAAATTAAATCTGGGCAGACCGTATATCTCTGCTTTTCTACGGATTTTCTGATTGGGGATGCCGATGAATGGCGTTCTGAATGTTGGCAGATGATACGGGAGCGTTCAGACCTGCACTTTCTTTTTCTAACAAAGCGTATTGAACGTTTCATGGATTGTATTCCAATGGACTGGAACGATGGATATGATAATGTTACGGTTGGTTGTACGGTAGAAAATCAAGACAGGGCTGATTACAGGCTTTCCATTTTCAATAAATTGCCTGTTAAACATAAAAATATTATCTGCCAGCCGTTGATTGAGGAAATAAACCTTACAGACTATCTTGATAATGTTGAATTAGTTGTAGTTGGCGGTGAATCAGACAGAAATGCCAGACCACTTGACTATACGTGGGTGCTTTCCATACGGGAGCAATGTGTCGCCCGCAAAGTACATTTTGAGTTTCGGCAGTGTGGGACACATTTTATCAAAGACGGAAAAAGCTATACTTTATCTACCCGTGATTTATGTAGCCAAGCAAGAAAAGCGAATATCAATTACTAAAATAATTACCTCTCTTTTTTGTGCAAGTATAGAGAGGAAAAATATAAGAATAAGCATTATAATAACAAAGGCGAATTTATATTCATAAGCACAATATGTATGAAGGAGGTATCTCATGGAATGGGTTGAAAGATTAAACCAAAGCATGAATTATATTGAAGAACATTTGACGTGCGAAATTGATTATGAACAACTTGGGCGGATTGCCTGCTGCTCTACCTATCATTATCAGAGAATGTTTACTTATATGGCGGGTGTCACTCTGGCAGAGTATATCCGAAGAAGAAAAATGTCGTTAGCGGCGGTGGACTTGCAAGGTGGGAATGCAAAGATTATTGATATTGCACAGAAGTACGGCTACCGTTCTCCGACTGCATTTAACAGGGCGTTCCAGTCTTTTCATGGGATAGCCCCTTCATTCGTTAAGACTGCGGGAGTATCTGTGAAATCTTTTTCCCCCATTGTGTTTAGAGTTGCTATAAAAGGAGCAACAGAAATGAATTATAGAATTGAAACAAAAGAAGCCTTCCGCATTATTGGCGTATCTGCACCGCTTGACAAGGAAATTGAAAATAACTTTATGACTGTGCCTAAGATGTGGCAGGACGCCGCCGAAAATGGAACAATACAGAAATTGGCAGGAATAATGGATACGCCGCCAATGGGACTTTTGGGTGTGAGCGCCTGCAATGATGAAGAACAATGGAAATATTTTATTGCCGTTTCCAGTACAAAAGCAAGCGATGAGTTTGAAGAATATACCGTGCCTGCGTCTGCTTGGGCAATCTTTTCTGGAACAGGTACAAACCAGTCCATACAGGAATTGGAGCAGCGTATTATAACCGAGTGGCTTCCGATCTCTGGATATGAGTATGCCAACGCCCCCGATATTGAGGTTTACTTAAATCCAGACCCACAGAACGCACAGTATGAGGTATGGATACCCGTATCAAAAAAGGGATAACGGAGGGGCTTATGGACGAGAAATTTAATATGTTTACGGAAACAGTTGACGGGCGTTTTCGTAGTTTTGTAAATCAAATTAACGAGTATCTGATAGAAAACGGCTGTAAGTGCGATATTAAATCCCAAAAAAGCGGCTACGTCGTGTCTTATGTGCTAAACAGCAATAAAAGGACTTTGGCAACATTCGTATCCCGAAAAACGGGAATGAAGCTCCGTATTTATCCCGAACATATACAGAAGTACCAGAGCTTTCTTGACACATTTCCCGAAAAGATAAAAAAAGAAATCAAGAAAGCGTCTGTCTGTAAACGGCTTATCAATCCCGATGACTGTAATCCGAAATGTGTAATGGGATATACTTTTGTATTGGATGGTGAGCAGTATCAGAAATGCCGTTACATGGCGTTTCAACCTACATTGAGTGAGGAAAACAACCCATATATAAGACAGTTTTTAGAGAAGGAATTGCGGGCAGGTGTCGATTATGAGTAAGCAGGATGCTATTACAGACTGGGTGCATTGCCCTCTTTGCGGAAATAAGACCCGTGACAGAATTAGGGAAGATACCGTTTTAAAAAACTACCCACTCTACTGTCCGAAATGCAAGCAGGAAACATTGATTGAAGCAAAAAATTTACAAATAACAGTCATCACAGAGCCAGACGCTTAAGACGCAGAGCCGATGAACGAGTGAATATCATTTCGCAGTTTGTTGGCTCTTTTATTTCATAAGGCTTAAAGGCAAACGCCCACCATAAAAAAACGGTGTTATGGTGGGCGGTATTGCTATGCCCGAAAAGACTTAACAGACACTCTCCAGACCTGTTTTAGAGTTTGGAGGGATTTTAGTACCATATAAGTGTAAGAGATAAGGCATATCAATAGTGCTTTACCTTCTGCACTTATTTTTTTTTATGGAAGAATATGTTATAATTTGAAGAGGTGGGTATCTATGCAGGAGCATGAGATTATATTATATCAGTTAGAGGATACAAATGTTTATGTGAATGTCATTTTTAAAGAAGAAACATTTTGGATGACGCAAAGAGCAATGGCAGAATTATTTGATTGCACAGCAGATAATATTTCATTGCATTTGAAAAATATTTATAAAGAAGAAGAGTTGGATGCAGAGGCAACTGCCGAGTTTTTCTCGGTAGTTCAAAATGAAGGCGGAAGAAATGTTAGCCGAAAAGTAAAATGCTTTAATTTAGATGCGATTATTGCTGTAGGATATCGTGTAAATTCAAAAAAGGCCACCAGGTTTCGACAGTGGGCAACGAAAACATTAAAAGAGTATATTAATAAGGGGTTTCTGTTAAATGATGATATGTTAAAAAATGGAAAACCCTTTGGAAAAGATTATTTTGATGAATTATTAGAACGCATCCGGGAAATCAGGGCAAGTGAGCGTAGAGCCTGTCAGAAAATCACGGATATATTTGAACAATGTAGCTATGATTATGATAAAAACAGTGAAATTACAAAGAATTTCTATGCCTTTGTTCAGAATAAACTTCATTTTGCAGTTACTGGAAAGACAGCGGCTGAATTAATATATGAGCGTGCGGATTCAGAAAAGCCAGCTATGGGGTTGACAACATGGAAGGACGCACCAGATGGAAAAGTGCTAAAGCGGGATATAGGTATTGCCCAAAATTACTTAAATGAAAAGGAATTGTCCCGTTTAAACAGGCTGGTCCATGTTCATTGATTATGCTGAACTGATGGCAGAAGATGAGATTTTAATGAGTATGCAGGATTGGGTGGAGCAGACAAATCAGTTTTTGATAAATAATCGGCGGGAAGTGTTGGATGGAAAAGGGAAAATATCACATGAAACCGCTATGAAAAAAGCAGAGAAGGAATATGAGATATTTCGAGTAAAACAGGATAAAGAGTATATTTCGGAGTTTGCTCGGGAAATAGAAAAATATCTTAAAGGGGATTGGTAAAGATTCTGGTTAAGAACTTGATAAATATTTGATTTTTAATCATATTGAGCCAGGAGGAATAGCTCATGAGAATGAATTTTAAAGGTTTAGTAAGTTTTATATACATTACCAAAAACTACACCTTTACTACCGTTATATGAGGCTGTCATAAATTCCATTCAAAGTATAGAGGATGCCGAAATCATCGAGGACTGCTTAGACGATCTCCAGCCGTTTATTAATGAAGTAATCCCGAAGGAAGAATGTGAAAACGGTACAGATTTTTCAGGAGATAATTATATAGAACAAATCAGTGAGTTTCTTGCATGAAACTAAGATACTGGCATAATCAAATTGCATGAAAAAAGTACAGAACAAAAGTTCGATTTTGGTCTGTACTTTTTTTGACTTATGTGTTATAATGAAAAACCAAATGACGGGATAATACTATCTGTACTGGCTGGTGTTATTCAGTGTTGTTTCGTTTCAAAAATACGGTTTTCCTAAAGGATACTACGTAATGTGACCTGCATTCGTGTAATTGCTATTTTAACGCTTATTCGCCAGCTTTGCAAGCCCATTTTGCACGAATCGAAAATCAAATTACACGAATTTCGGGCGAATAAGCAAACTTTTTGCGCGGTAATAATGAGGAAAATGCCCTGCTTGCAGGAGCATTTGACGAATGTCGCGATAACGAGAAAACTTGTTTTCGAGTGTCCGGTCACAAATTGGAGGTTTTCATATGCCAGATAAAAGAGGTAATTCGCAATCCGCTGACAGCGGTCAGCTACTTGCTCATGAAAGCAACCCAAAAGGCGGGTGTGCTTTCAAATTACAAGCCCCCTACAAGCCCACAGGCGACCAGCCGCAGGCCATCGCCGAGCTGGTCAAAGGCTTCAAGGAGGGCAACCAATTCCAGACTTTACTGGGGGTTACGGGTTCCGGCAAGACATTTACGATGGCGAATGTCATTCAGGAATTGCAGAAACCGACGCTGGTCATCGCCCACAACAAGACGCTTGCGGCGCAGCTATACGGAGAATTCAAGGAGATGTTCCCTGAGAATGCAGTGGAGTATTTTGTGTCCTA
>CATLIX010000046.1 GCA_949959185.1 uncultured Eubacterium sp.
ATATGAGCCAATTGATAACCGAATTATTCGTCAAAAGCCAAATCCAACGGATAACTATCAATTATCCATCATTCATTTCTCTTTCTCCCCCTGCCCAAACCACGCCGCCCCATCCTTAGATGAAGCGGCGCAAGTACAAAAACACCTGTTATATTTTCTGATTAAGACACACAAAAATCCTTTCGTGGATGTTTCCTGGTCAGAATATCCCGTTGCTTGGACATTGCCACGTGGGTATAGATTTCCGTAATGTTGATGGAGCTGTGCCCCAGCATTTCCTGAATGTAGCGGATATCCACATCGGATTCCAGCAGGCAGGTGGCAAAGGTATGGCGGAACATATGGGGCGTAATATGTTGCTCAATGGAGGCCAGGGCGGCATATTTGTTGATAATTCGCCGGACAGACTGGTCTGACAGGGGCTGATGGCAGTGGTTGATGAAAAAGCAGCCGCAGGCGGTAATTTCCTGCTGGTATTCCTGCTGATATTCCTGCAGAATGCGGAGCACATCTTCATTGCCAATCTGGATTCTGCGTTCCTTTGAGCCTTTTCCGTAGATAAGGATGGTTTTATCATCCAAATCCACGTCCGATACTTTCAGGGCGCAAAGCTCGGAAATCCGCATACCGGTGGCAAAAAGGAGTTCTATGACTGCAATATCCCGCAGAACATTGCGTTGCTGGTAAGGCGTTCTGGCAGCAGCGCGCTGCCGGTACATGGTGGACAGAAGGAGTTCCATGGTATGGAGGGGGATAGTTTTGGGCAGGATAACAGGCTCACGGAATTTTACCTGAATTTTATTGAAAGGGTTGAGGGAGATAAGGTCTTTATATTCCAGATAGTGGAAGAAAGCCTTTAAAGAAGCAATTTTCCGTTTGACGGTTTTGGACTTATAGATGGTATGGAGCGGAGCGATATAGGATTCCAGCAGTTCCGGGCTGATATCCGTAAGCCGGGCAGGGGAGATAGCAGAGGAAAACTGATTCAAATCAATGCGGTATGCTTTGAGGGTTTTGGAATCCAGACGCTTCTGGGACTGGCAGAATTCCAGATAAGTTTTGATTGTTGTCTGTAAATGGCTCATGACAATTTCTCCTTTGTATGTGTGATATGAAAAGTGTTTTGAATATTGGAACTCAGAGAATTATAAAATTCTGATAATGATTAAATTTTCCAATTATCTGAATATGTTACCTGAAAGAACGGAATCTGGCAAGAAGGGGAAGCAGGGCAGGGACAGGAAGTCGGAAAAATGAGTGAGAAAGGCAGGACAGAAAGCAGGAAAAATGGGCGAGAAAGGCGGGACAGAAAAAGACAGGGCTGTCGCAAAACAGACGCTATATACAGGATATGGGATTCAGACCAGATAGTCTTATCATATATTGTATATAGGCTGCATATTGCAACAGCCCCGTCAGGGGATGTGCAGGAATCAGGCAGCTACTCTACCAGACGTCTCAGGGCGTCATATTTCATGAAATCCTCCATGGTAATGCCGCAGTCGCCGATTTCCCGCGGATTCTTTACGCCCTTTTTCCCGTCGGCATGGTAATCGGATCCGCCGGAAATGATAAGGCCCTGACCGGTATAGAGCTGTTCTACTTCGGCTTTGATTTCTGCTGCGGTCATGGTGCCGCTGTAGCTGGTCTTATCGTAGGTGTAGGAGGCTTCGATTCCGTCCAGTCCTGCGTCTGTGAGAATCCGGATAAATTCTTTTCGGGTAAGCTCCTTTCCCTGATAAGTGACTGGCTCGGAAATCAGATAGGGGTGGGCCAGAATAACGATACCGCCCATGCTGTGGACTGCCTGGATAACAGAAACGGAATCCGGCTTCTCACGTTTGATAACGATTTCCCTGGAGTTTTTTACAAAAAGTTTTGCGTCCTGCCAGTTTTCAAAATACCCTTTTCGCACCATCAGCTCGAAAATCATTTTTTTCTGCACCAGATGATCCGGAATGGAATGTCCGTTGTTGTTCAGGACTTCCTGCCAGCTCATGGGCATTCCCTTTTCACTGAGGGCCCGAATCAGTTTCCGGTAGCTGTCCACCTTGCTTTTTACAGTGAAAGTGTCCAAATCGGAAAAATAAGGATTCTCCCAGTCGCAGTTAAAGCAGACCAGATGAACGTCGTCGATGTAAGTTTCACAGGAGATTTCGATACCTTTGATAAGCTGAATGCCCTGTTCCCTGGCGTAGGAAAGGATATCCTTTTCGCCCTGTTCCGTATCCACCACAGCCGGGGGAATCACATCATGGTCTGTGATGGCAACAATCTTAACGCCTCGTTCGGCAGCATGGCGGATGAATTCTGCCGGGCTGTCATTTCCGTCGGAACGGTTGGTATGTCCATGTAAATCACACTCAAAGTTTGCTTTCATAATTATTCCCTCATCTAAAATTCTTTGCTGAGACCTGAGAACACCTTCAGGTGTTTCTGCACTTCCAGAACTACCGCCTGTTTTACTTCCGTGTCGAAAGGAATGGGAGCGTATTTTTCTTCTGAGAGAACCAGTTCCCGGATTTTGTCCAGATACGCATTTTTGACTACGGTGGAAATGTTGACTTTCCGGCCGCCTGCGGCAATCAGCCGGATAAAGGTATCTGCGGACAGTCCGGAGCCTCCGTGGATGACCACCGGAGTGGTTTCCCGGCCCAGACGTTCCACCAGGTCAAAATTGATTTTGGGCACTCCATGGTAAATGCCGTGGGCGGTTCCGATGGCGGGAGCGATGGCGTCAATGTGGGAACGCTGAATAAATTCCATGGTTTCTTCATAATCTGCGCCCACAGCCGTATCACTGACGATATCTTCTTCCACACCGGAAATGATACCGATTTCTCCTTCGATGGCCACGTTGCGTTTATGGGCGTATTCGGCCAGTTCTCTGGTGTTACTGATATTTTCTTCAAAAGGCAGATGGGAAAAATCCATCATAATGGCGTCCCATCCGGTGTCTGCGCAGAGCTTTCCCAGTTCTTTGTTCCGGCAGTGGTCCAGATGAAGCGCAACCTCTATGCCGAGACCCTGCCGCAGGGAATCTACCATATCGTATAACCGTTTCGCGCCGAAATGTTCTACGGTTCCGGCAGAAGTCTGGATAATCAGGTTGACGTTAAGCTGGCTGGCAGCTTCTGCGGCGGCGTCTGCGGTCAGGTAATTGAAGATATTCACTGCTCCCACAGCGATATTTTTCTTTCTGGCATCCTCTAATACGCGGATAAATCTGTTGTCTGACATATGTTATTCCTCCTTTTACAATATCATGCATGTATATACAGGAAAAGGTACAATAAAACTCTTCCTGGAAAATCTGATTGAAAGGGAACTGCCAGGAGCAGTTCGGCTGAACAGTGTATGAAAATCTGCGCATATGCAGTTATTCATACTGAAGACGGATTTTGATTTTATCTCCCCGGAAAACTACTTTTGTATATTCGTAAGGCTCGTCTGTCTCGGAATAAAGAATATCCTTCAGCAGCAGAAGAGGATAGCCTTTTTCCACGTCAAGAAGGGCTGCTTCCCCTTCGGAAGCCTGTACGGATTCCAGTGTCTCCAGAGCTTTTTTCCGTTTGATACCGTAGTTCTGATTGAGGAGAATGCATAACTGCTCCTTTTCCAGAGCTTCCGGCGTCAGTGTTTCACTGTAGGAAGAGTTTACATAGGAAATATGTATACTGATAGGGCCTCCCTTAATACAGCGTACCCGCTTGATTTTAAATACGGGGGTGTCTTTGGGAAGTCTTAAATGTTTTGCGACTGTGGCGCTGCATGGCTCTATGCCGCATTCAATGATTTTTGTGGCCACTTCATAGCCCATTTTCTCCAGCTGTTCCCGGATGCCGATGTAGGATGGGCTGAATGTTTCTATTTTTTCAGCTACAAAAGTGCCGATACCCTGTACCCGGTAAAGACGGCCTTCTTTTACCAGGTCTGTCAGAACAGAACGGACAGTCATGCGGCTCAGGCCATAGGTGGCGCTGAGTTCATTTTCTGACGGAATTTTCTTATTCGCTTCCCATTTGCCGGAATCAATGGCATCGATCAGGATATCCATAAGTTGTTGATATAACGGTTTGGGGTTGTTTCTGTCTAACATTTATGTCCTCCTCCTCATCTATTGAAAACAGATGATTTGGCTGTCCGCTGTACGGAAGAATCACACTTCATCCTCTTTCAATACATGTATAAATGACCATTTTCTCAGCTTTTTTCGGGCCGGATTGGATGGTCATCCACCATATGGATGTTAAAAATTTCCACATTAATATTATAGGATATTAGAGATTTACTGTCAAGGTTGCGAAATCTGCGAAAAGGCTCCGGAGCCTTTTCCATTCAGGTACCCGGAGCCTTTGCTGTCTTCGCTTCATATATTCCTGTTTACTCATTTTCAAAGTCTGTAATTCTCTGAACCTTGGGCCCGGATCTTCCGTTTGGGTCAAAGGTCTGGGCGAGATATTCTTTTACCATGACTTTGGCCAGTTCGATGCCCACAACCTGGGCACCCATGGTAATGATGTTCGCATGATTGGACAGCTCGGCTCTCTGGGCCTGGTATACGTCGTGGATACATGCTGCGTAAGCGCCTTTTACTTTATTTGCGGCGATGGATACGCCGATTCCGGTTCCGCACAGGAGAATGCCCCGGTCAAACTCTTTAGCAGCAACTGCCTGGGCTACGCGGAATGCGGTGTTTGCGTAAATGGGATCGTCGCTGCCGAAATCTGCTGTTTCGTATCCCAGACTTTCCGTATATGCCATAAGCTGTTCTTTGAACTCCTGTGCGTTTGGATCACATCCAAATACAATTTTCATGTTGCTTCCTCCATGACTGATGTTTTTACACAGGGTAAAAACGGGTGTATGTTCTCTTACAGGAAATGTCCTGTCACGTTAAAGCGTGAAGTATTTAACTCTGTCCCTTTGCCGCATTCATAAACCTTCTCTGATAGCTGATAACCTGATTGGTGGACGTGAATCTTGCAAGATACTGGGGCTCGGCGGTGATGACTACTTTGTGATTCATATCCTGGAATTCTGGTTCAGCCAGAAGTTTGTCAATATCCGGATAGTTGTAGGGGCCTTCCATGGAGCATACGATAAGCCGTGTGTCTTTCATATTGCAGTTTTTCAGTACCCGCAGATTATGCCGCATACCGTCCAGTCCGTCGCTGCCCTGAGCGTCCTCAAAATGGCGGTATGTAATCAGGTCCCGGCCGAAGCGGAGCACTTCTTCCAGGGAAATGCCTTTGTCGGCTTCTGTGTAATAGTCACAGGAAATAAAGTAATCCCGAAGCTGTTCCAGAACAGCGGAATCGCCGGAAGCATCATACATATGAAGATAATTCTGAATGGTCTGGGACTGTACCAGACGGTGGCGCAAAAAGGTGTTGATGAAATAGGGTCTTGCCTGCAGTGCCATAAGGGTCTGGAAGGGCTCAAACATCAGGGTAAAATTCACCCGGTATCCGTGCTCATGCAGTTTCAGTGCCAGGTTGTGGCCTCGCAGTGCGTGTTCTGTCTCAATCTGGTCGAAGCGTTTATCCAGTTTTTTATTACCGTTCAGAAGCTGTCCCACGTTCTGGGGTGTGACTGCGCCGGTGTGGGGCACTTTGATTACCACCCGGTATTTGGAGAACATTTCTTTAAATTTTTCCGCTTCTTCCAGAATCTTGTTGAAGTCTTCCTCAAAGGGGTTGTTCAGCTCCACGCTGATGTCGCACCCCGGCCCCAGGATTTTTCCGATTTCTTCCATAACCTCATCACGGTTTTTGTAGATATTTCCCACGTTGGCTTTGGGATTGTTGATAAACAGATCGTAGATAATACCGGGGTTGCAGGTAAGATTGGAAATCAGGGGGCTGATGGGGGCTACCTCGTAGGGATTGGCGCTGTCTGCGGAAAAAAGTACTCTGGTGGGACGTAAAATCCCGTTTTTATCATAAGAAATATCTCTGACCAGATCTGCCCGGATTACACCGTCACTGTCCAGCACCAGTTCCCGTTTAAATCCGGCAGGGGTTTCTCCTTCCGGTACGTGGAATGTTTCGATAACGTCTCTGAACTGGTCGGTAACGCCGATGCAGCAGCCGATATGTTTTAAATTCTGATATTCTTCCAGGTCAATGGGCATGTCCAGAACCCGTTCCACCAGGGATTCTTCTCCCCGGACGGTTTCCAGTCCCAGTGATTTTAAGTTGATGTTCATTTTCTCGTAACCTCCTGTCAGTAAATGCTTTCTGTCAGTAAATGCTTTCTGTCCGGAAAATGGTTTGTCCGAAAAACGTGTCTGCCGGAAGAAAGTACTATACATGTATATACAATATAATATATAACTTAATTATTTCAAAGAAAGAGTAAAGAAATGTAACAGTGAGGGCTGTCCTGTTACGGAAACTTCCGTATATCCGGGCAGGAGAGAGGCAGGCAGGTAAAAACTCTCCTGTCCGGAAACGGAATTCCTTTCATTCCGGTCTGCAGGCTGGTAAGCCAGAGGGAGGGCTTACCGGCCTGCAAATCTGATATGATTAGAAAATCTTTTTGTCCAGTGCGTCGTAAATGTCGCAGAATCTCTGGTAAGCTGCGTCATAAGCTGCAAAGTTGTCCGGATTCGGTGTGTATTCTTTGGTAGTGCGGACTACCTTTGCTGCTTCGTGGCAGTCTTTGTATGCGCCTACGCCAACGCCTGCGTAGAGAGCTGCGCCCAGACATCCGGCTTCTCCGTTTTCCAGAATCTGGATGGGATGTTTGAAAATGTCGGCCATCATCTGGCACCACAACGGAGATTTTGCTGCTCCTCCGGCCAGACGGATTTTGCCGATTTTAATGCCGGATTCTTCTTCTGCACGGATAATGTCATACATTTCATAGCAGATACCTTCCATGACTGCACGGGCCATGTCTGCCTTGGTTGTTCCGAGGGTCATGCCAATCCAGGAGCCTCTTGCTTTTCCGTTGATTCTGGCTCCGCCGGCGCCCTGCAGGAAGGAGAGGAAGGTTACCCCGTTTGCTCCGATGGGAGAGGTTGCAATCTGGTCATTAATCAGGTCATAAGGGTCTTTTCCGGCTGCTTTTGCAGCTTCTTTTTCATAATCGCAGAAAGTGTCGCGGTACCATCTGTATGCAGATGCTGCGGTGTTGGCAAAAGCCTCAATGGTGAAATTGCCGCATCCATGGTTGCCTTTTACCACCAGACGTTCCTTGGGGTCGCGGATGGATTTGTCAGAAACCACGAAGCAGGAACCGAAGGTGCCAAGTACCAGGGCAGCGTCTCCGTCGTTTACAGCGCCTGCGCCGAAGGTACAGCAGTTCTGGTCATGAGCGCCGATGCAGATGGGAGTTCCCACCGGAAGGCCTGTCTTTGCAGATACTTCTTCTCCGATATGTCCTACCACTTTACCGGGTTCTTTTACGATGGTGGCACGTTTGGACAAATCAATGCCCAGAATGTCGTGGAGTTCTTTGGACCAGCATTCATTGTCAATGTCCATCATACCTTCCCGGCTGGCGGAGGAGTAGTCGGTGTAATATCCGTCCGCGCCGAATTTTTTCAGGAAATAATCCTGCATGGTGGCGAACATGGCTGTTTTCTCAAAGTTTTCCGGTTCATGGAGTTTCAGCCATGCCAGTTTTCCGTTGGAGAAGGTGGTTCCCACCGGGTCTCCGGTCTGCTTATAAATTTCGCTTCTGGGGATTCTGTCTAACAGGTACTGAATGCCTTCGCCTTCACTTCGTAAATCCTGCCATCCGACCCATGGACGAATCAGTTCGCCTTCTTCATCCAGAAGTCCGATTACGGAACCCTGGCTGGAGAAGCCAAAGCCGATAATGTCGTTGGGGTTGATGCCTGTTTTCTCAATGGTGGTCTTAATGCTGTCGAAAAATGCGGGAAGCAGGTCTTCCGTAAGCTGCTCTACATATCCGGGCTTCGGATAATAGCAGGGATATTCCCGGTAATCGCTTCCAATCAGTTTTCCGTCCAGATCAAAAATACAGGTTTTGCAGCCAGTGGTGCCGCCGTCAAGTCCAACTAAATATTGTGCCATAATAAAAATCCTCCTCGTTTTCTTTCAAAATTTTTAAAACCCCGAAATATTTGTCAGCAGATACAAAACATACTGTCCGTGCAGGTTTCGGTTTATCAGGTCAGTAAGGAATACAATGGCAATTTGTATTTGGGGATGAAGCCCGCCCGTCCCGTAAATTCCATATCTGTTCTGTCTGTGTGTCTGTTCCGGCATGTGCCGGAATCTGTCTGTACCGCATCCGGTGTAAAATGTCTTTTCCGGACTATTCTTTATCTCCAACGTAAGCCGGAATCAGGCCGATTTTTCTGAGATCGTCTACTGCGTCCAGAATTTCCATAGCAGCTCTTGTTCCGATGATTTCTGCCCCTGCCTGGATAAAGCAGAAGGTGTTCTGAGGTCTTGGGTCCTTCACACCGGCAACTTTTACCTTTGTTTTGGTGCCTTCTACAGCATCCACCATCAGCATAACGTCCTGAACGGAGGGGCCTGCATACTGTCCCGTGGAAGTTTTTACCCAGTCAATGCCTGCTTCGCATACCAGTTTGGTAGCGGTTACGATTTCCTCTTTTGTCAGGAAGCAGGTCTCGATAATCATTTTGGTCATAACGCCCTGTGCAGCTTTTACATATTCCTTAAATTCTGCCAGAATCTTGTCGTATTTTTTGTCCTTCAAATCGCCTACGTTCATGCAGTTGTCCAGAACGGTAGCACCCAAACGTACGGCTTCTTCTGTTTCAAATGCTTTGACTGCGCTGGACTGCTGGCCAAAGGGGAATCCGATGGCTGCCCCTACCATGATGTCCGTTCCTTTCAGTTCTTCTGCTACGATGGGCGTCCATTCCGAAGAGGAGAAGCAGAAAGCCTTACAATTGTACTCTTTTGCAAGCTGGCAGCCTTTGCGGATTTCAGCTTCTGTGGTCTGCTTGGGCAGTACGGAAAAGTCAAATAATTTTCCCATATCCCATTTTGTCATTTTTGATAAATCAATCATTGAAAAACCCTCCAGTCATATTCTGTCTGTGCTTATTTATCCCCGGTATAAGCGGGAATCAGTCCCATTTTCCTCAAATCATCTACGGAATCCAGAATTTCCACTGCCGCTCTTGTTCCAATCAGTTCTGCACCGGCTCTCAGGAAGCAGAAAGCGTTCTGCGGTCTTGGGTCTTTCACACCGGATACTTTGATTTTGGTTTTGGAGCCTTTGACTGCGTCCACCATCAGCATAACGTCCTGAACGGAAGGTCCTGCGTACTGTCCTGTGGAAGTTTTTACCCAGTCAATGCCTGCTTCGCATACCAGTTCCGTAGCGGTTACGATTTCCTCTTTTGTCAGGAAACAGGTCTCGATAATCATTTTGGTCATGACGCCCTGTGCAGCGTCTACATATTCTTTGAATTCCGCGCGGATTTTGTCGTATTTTTTGTCCTTCAAATCGCCTACGTTCATGCAGTTGTCCAGAACGGTTGCGCCCAGACGAACTGCTTCTTCTGTCTCAAATGCTTTGACTTTGCTGGACTGCTGGCCGAAGGGGAATCCGATGGCTGCGCCTACCAGAAGGTCGCTGCCCTTCAGTTCTTCTACCACTACCGGAGTCCATTCTGAGGAAGAATAGCAGAAAGCCTTGCAGTTGTATTTGATGGCTTCCTGGCATCCTCTGCGGATTTCAGCTTCCGTTGTCTGCTTGGGCAGCAGTGCGTAGTCAAATAATTTCCCCATTTCCCATTTTGTCATTTTTGATAAATCCACCATAGTTAAATCCTCCTTTGTATATGTAAAGTTACCACCCTGCTGTGAATGCATGGGATATTTCTCCCGGACATCTCTGTCAGCTTTCACAGACTTTTTTTACTGTCTCCATAATTCCCCGGGGTTCCAGCCCGTAATATGCCAGCAGTTCTTCATAAGGCCCGTTTCCGGCATACAGATGGGGGATTCCGTGCATGTGCAGCGGAACTTTGATACCGGCTGCATTCAGTGTTTCCAGAACTATAGTTCCCAGACCGCCTTTGACATAATGCTCTTCCACGGTCACCACACGTCCTGTTTTTTCAGCAGATGCCAGAATCATTTCCTCATCCAGAGGCCATACGGAGGGCATTCCAATCAAATCTGCATGTATCCCTTCCTGTTCCAGCAGTTCTGCCGCCTTTATGGCAAATGCGGTAGTGGAACCTGTAGAAATAAGAGTCACGTCGCTGCCTTCTCTGATTTTCCGGCCTTTACCGATGACAAAGGGCTCCCGCTCGAATAATACTTCAATTTTGGGATTGCCGATTCTCATGTAAACGGGGCCTTTGTGGTCAATCATTGCCTGAACAGCGCCGATAATTTCATCAGGGTCCTGAGGCGCCAGTATGGTTACTCCCGGAATCATCCGCATCAATGCAAAATCCTCCAGAGAATGGTGGGTTGCACCAAGGTCAGAATAGGTGATGCCGCAGTTTCTGCCCACAATCTTGGCATTCTGCTCCATATAGCCCAAATCGTTCCGGAACATTTCAAAAGGCCGGACGGTGACAAAGGGTGCAATGGCGCAGAATACAGGAATTTTCCCGGTGGCTGCAAGCCCTGAGGCAATGCCGACGGCAGTCTGTTCCATAATGCCGCATTCAAAATACCGTTCCGGATATTGTTCCATAAATTCTGTAAAGCCGGAGCTTTTTCCGCTGTCTGCAGAGAGCACAACGATGTCCTTATTTTCCTGAGCAAGCTCTGTCACTGCTTTCCCGAAGGTTTTTCTGGGGTCCATCCATTCACCCATAATTTCACTCCTCCTTTTCATCCAGCATGGAAATCAGATCCCGGTCCAGTGCGTCGCAGTCTTCGAGGCTGGCGTTCCAGTAGTGGAAGGCTGCCTTTCCTTCTCCCTGCTTCAGCCCTTTGGATTTGACGGTATGGGCCACAATCATGGAAGGTTTGCCCGGTTCAAAGGGAAGGGCGTCCAGTGTTTCCACAATCTGTTTCATGTCGTTTCCGTCGATTTCACGGACAGCCCAGCCAAAAGCCCGGAATTTCTCATCAATGGGAGTGAAGTTCATCACCTCGGTTACGTTGCCGCTGATTTGCAGACCGTTGAAATCCACAAAAGCGGTGAGATTGTCCACCTTATGATGGGCGGCCGCTGCGGCTGCTTCCCAGTTGGAGCCTTCTGCCAGCTCCCCGTCTCCCAGAATCGTGTAGACCTGAGAAGATTTACCGTCCAGACGTAATCCCATGGCCATGCCTGCGGCAATGGCCAGACCGTGTCCCAGCGCGCCGGTGTTGGCTTCTACCCCCGGCAGTTTGTGCATGTTGGGATGGCCCGGAAGTCTGGAATGGAGAGAACCGTAAGTGTCAAGGAGTTCTTTCGGGAAGAATCCCATTTCTGCCAGTACAGCGTACTGAACCATACTCTTGTGTCCTGCGGACAGCAGGAAACGGTCTCTGTCCGGCCAGTCCGGTTCTTCAGGGCGTACTTTCATTTTGTAAAAGTACAGTGCGGTTACAATGTCCATGGATGAAAATGCGCCGCCGATATGGCCGTGGCCGCTGGCCCGCATCATCCGGCTGACATTTAACCGGCAAAGGGTTGCTTTCTGCTCCAGGGAGTGAAGAAAGTCCTGATTCACGGTATCACCACCTTACCTGTTTATTCTTATCTTACCTTGTATATACAAGTATATAATATAACAATCTCTTTGTCAATGTAAATTTTCATAAAGTTACATGTGGCGTAACAGTTCAGATGAAGAAAGAGGGGGCTGTGGGAAAACTCTGTTTTCCCACAGCCCCCTGTAGCCGGTTCCGGTACGGTCGTTTAATCACGGTTATCCTGATTCAGAGGCAGGGTAAAAATAAACTCCGTGCCAACTCCTTCCGTACTGATTACGTTGATATTTTCGTTGTGGACGGAAATGATTTCCCGGACAATGGCCAGACCCAGGCCTGTGCCCCGTTTATCTTTTCCGCGGGATAAATCTGTCTTGTAAAAGCGTTCCCAGATTTTTTTGATGCTGTCTTTGGGAATGCCGATGCCCGTGTCTTTTACCGAAATAAACACTTTTTCATTTTTTTCCGTAGTTTCAATGGTAATGGTGGAATCCGGATGGCTGAACTTGATGGCATTGTCAATCAGGTTGTAGAGCACCTGCTGGATTTTGCTCATATCTGCATAGACGAAGGAGGTATGCCCTGTCAGTATCAGCTCAAAGGAAATTTTCTTTTCCTGGCAGATGCCTTCAAAGGACTGGACCACCAGTTTGATGGTGTTGTTGATGTCGAAGCTGCTGATATCCAGCATGGTGCCTCTGGCTCCGTATTTGTTCAGCTCCAGCATACTCTGAGTCAGCTTGTTCAGGCGTTCCGTTTCCAGCAGGATAATGTTCAGGTATTTGTCCTGCATTTCGTGGGGGATGGTGCCGTCCATAATGGCTTCCACATATCCCTTGATGGATGTGAGGGGAGAGCGGAAATCATGAGAGACATTGGCGATGAATTTCCGCTGGTCATCTTCCAGGGTGGAAAGTTCCGTGGCCATATAATTCAGGGAGGCGGCCAGATACCCGATTTCGTCATTGGTCTGGATATTAATCTGAGTGTCAAAATTCCCCTCGGAATAGTCTCTGGCTGCCCGTGTAATTTTCCGGATGGGGATGTAAACGGTGCAGGTAAACAGTCCCAGCAGTACAAAAGCGCAGAGGAAAATAACTGCCAGCGTCATATAGGCAATATTAATAAATCCGTCTTTCAGGGCAATCAGGTCACGGACGGGCTTGTGAATCAGCACATAGCCCCGCACCTTATAATTGATGGTAATGGGAGAAAATACGGAGAGGGTTTCCTCCTGAAAAGTATTGAAAAAAATACCTGTCTGGTAGTAGCTGGTGCCGAAGACGGTAATGTCAAAATTCTGGATGGCGTCGGAAGAAGTATCGGAACTGGAACTGATCAGCACCTTCCCGTCCGGACTGACCACCTGAATTTCCGTATCCAGGTAAGTGGCCACTGCCACAAAATGGGAAGTTACGTCCTCCAGCGTCATGGTGCCCCGGTAATAGTTGGCGGCATAATTGGCTGCCAGAAGATTGGATTCCCGGTACAAATCGGAAGCTGTGTCCCGCTCTATGTAATTCAGGGTCATCCGGGAGGTAAAGATGGCAATGGTAAGAAAGCCGAGAATACCAAAGGCCACATACCCCAGTAAGAGTTTTGGATAAAGGGTTCGTTTCACTGTTTTACCTCGAATTTATATCCGATACCCCAGACTGTGGCAAGGCTCCAGGAGGGGTGATCTTTTATTTTTTCCCGAAGGCGCTTTACATGAACATCTACGGTACGGGTGTCGCCGATATATTCATATCCCCAGATATGGTCCAGAAGCTGTTCTCTGGTAAATACCTGGTTGGGGGAGGAGGCGAGAAAATAGAGGAGTTCCAGCTCCTTGGGGGGCATATCCACAGGTTTTCCGTAGTAGAGAACGGAATAGTTGGTCTGATTGATGGTAAGGTCAGGATATTCCACACATTTGATATCGGAAATGGAAGCGTCCGGCCGGGAAGGCTGGTAGCGCCGGAGTACAGCCTTGACTCTGGCCACCAGCTCTTTGGAATCAAAGGGTTTCATAATGTAATCGTCCGCGCCCAGTTCCAGTCCCAGGACTTTATCAAAAATTTCTCCTTTGGCGGAAAGCATGATAATGGGAAGGTTGGATTTTGCCCGGATTTCCCGGCATACCTGATATCCGTCGATACCGGGGAGCATTAAATCCAGTAACATCAGGTTGGGCCGGTACTGTTCATAGACAGCCAGCGCTTCTTCTCCGTCGTGCACCATGCGGGTGTCATAGCATTCTTTGGTGAGATAGAGAGAAATCAGTTCGGCAATATTTACATCATCGTCCACGATTAAAATTTTCTGTTTTGCTGCCATAAATACCTCCTGTTCCTTTATGAAAATTCTGCTATGGTGACGCCGGAATCTCCTTCTCCGAATTCACCCAGGCGGAAAGATTTTACATATTTCAGACGTTTCAGATGTCCGTGAACTGCTTTGCGCAGCGCCCCGGTACCTTTGCCATGTACAATCCGCACAGAGGGCATATGGGCCAGGTAAGCATCGTCCAGATATTTGTCCAGCAGAGCAATGGCTTCGTCGGTGGTTTTTCCAATCAGATTGATTTCCGTGGAAATGGAGGCGGATTTTGACATCTTTATTTTTCCGGCTCCTGTGGATTTCTTCTTATTGCCGAAGGGGGCCGGTTCTTCCAGCAGCACAAGGTCTCTGATATTGACCAGGGAGCGGAGAATACCCATCTGGACGTACAAATCTCCTTTGTCGTTGGGCAGAGTGTGGACGGTGCCTTTCAGGTTCATGCTCAGGACTTTTACGGAGTCTCCGATACGCAGCTTTTTGGGAACCTTGTGGTTGGCGGTTTCCTTCTGCTTCATGGCCATGTCTTTTTCCAGCGTGTTCATTTTATTCCGAAGTTTGCTGCGCTCCTGCTCCATATCTTTTGCAGTAGCGTTTCCCTGTCCGTATTTATGGAAATTTTTGATGGTCTGGTCAGCCACTTCCTTTGCTTCCCGGAGGATGGCATGAGCTTCCTCATTGGCCTGCCGGATAATCTTTTCCCGCTGGCTGTCCAGCCGCTCCTGTTTTTCTTCCATGCGGCGTTTCAGGGCCTCCGTTTCCTGACGGTACTGTTCTGCTTCCAGACGTTCTTTTTCCATGGTAATCCGGCTGGTTTCCAGATCGGAAATCAGATCTTCCAGATTTTCATCCTGTTCGGTCATGCGGCTTCTGGCGTCTTCAATGATTTCCGGTGGGAGGCCCAGCTTGCCGGAGATGGCGAAAGCGTTGCTTTTGCCGGGAATACCAATCAGCAGCCGGTAGGTGGGGCTTAAAGTTTCCACGGAAAATTCACAGCAGGCGTTTTCCACGCCGGGGGTGGAGAGGGCGAATACTTTCAGTTCGCTGTAGTGGGTGGTGGCCATGGTGCGTACGCCGTAACTGTGAAGCCTGGAAAGGATGGAAATAGCCAGAGCGGCTCCTTCGGTGGGGTCTGTTCCGGCGCAGAGTTCGTCAAAAAGCACCAGCGAGTTTTCATTTACATGCATCAGGATGTTAATAATGTTGGTCATGTGAGAAGAAAAGGTGCTCAGGTTCTGCTCAATACTCTGTTCGTCTCCAATGTCTGCAAATACATCCTCAAATACCGACAGTTCCGAACGGTCGTTGGCAGGAATATGGAGTCCTGCCTGGCCCATCAGGGTGAACAGGCCCACTGTTTTCAGGGAAACGGTTTTTCCTCCTGTGTTTGGGCCGGTGACAATCAGCAGATGGAATTCATCTCCCAGATGAATGTCAATGGGTACCACCTTATGGCTGTCCAGCAGGGGATGGCGTCCTTTGCGGATACGGATACGGTGCTCCTGGTTAAAGACGGGAGCGGAACCGTTATATTGTCTGGCCAGAGCGCCTTTTGCAAATATAAAATCAAGCTGTGTGAGTATTTCGTAGTTGCTCTTTAAATAAGGAACAGATTCTGCCGCAAGATTGCTCAGAGAGGCCAGAATCACTTCAATTTCTTCCTGTTCCTTCATATGAAGTTCACGCAGGTCATTGTTGAGCTTTACCACAGCCATGGGCTCGATGAAAATGGTGGAGCCGGTGGAGGACTGGTCATGAATCATGCCGGGAACCTGGCTTTTTGCTTCTGCTTTCACCGGGAGGCAGTAGCGTCCGTTACGCATGGTAATCACTGCGTCCTGCAGATGGTTCCGGCTGCTGTTTAACATGTCGTTCATCTGGCTTCGGATTTTCTCATTGGTGTTTTTGATGGAACGCCGGATATTTTTCAGAGCGGCGGAAGCATCGTCTGCGATTTCATCTTCCGACAGGATACACCGCCGGATTTCGCCCAGAAGGGAGGGAAGCGGTTCGATGGCGGAAAAGAATTCATCCAGGGAATCCGGCCAAACATCCTCTCTTTCGCTGCGGGCATAGATTCTGGCACGTTTCGCCACTTCCAGCAGGGAAGCGATTCGGAGCAGCTCTTCTATGCTCAGAGTGCCGCCGATTTCCAGACGTTTGAAAGAGGCCCCCAGGTTGTGGGTGCCTGCAAAGGAAAGGGAACCTTTCTGAAATATTCTGGTCAGCGCATCAGAAGTCTGCTGCTGAGCAAGCTGAATTTCTGACAGATCTGCGGAAGGTTTCAGGTTCCGGCAGAGTTCCCTGCCGGAGACAGAAGTGGCGTGGCTGCACAGCATATCTATGATTTTGTAATATTCCAATGTGTTCAGTGCTTTTTCATTCATAATTTTATTCCTTAATCTGTAACTATTCGGAACCCTCTGGAAATAGCAATTCAGAACGTTCAAATTAATTTGGTTACCTTAATTTTTTTATATTGAAAGGTATCATTTTTGTAATCTCCTGATACCAAAAGGTTTCCATAACAGGGTCCAAAGCCGGACTGCTACAGGCAAATTATACATTAAAAATAAAAATCTTGCAACAAGCGGGGGAAAAACGTATAATATCTATGTGACAGTTCATTTATATAAAACGGGAGGCAGGATATGTATGGCATACAGGGGAAACCGTAATATGCTTATCAGGAGGACGTGCCATGAAGCAACCGGAGCAGAATGAGCAGGAATTTGCTTTTATTAAGGAGAAAATAAAAGACAAACCAGTCAACAAAAAGCGACTGTTAATCCGTATGGGATATAACCTTCTCTGCGCTGTGATTTTTGGGGCAGTTGCCTGTTTTGTATTCGTAGTTCTGAGACCGTATCTGGAAGAATGGTTCTGTCCGCCGGAAGAATCCACCATCAGTATTCCAAGGGATGATGTTCCCCTGGAGGAAGATAATACGGAGACGCCGGAGGAGGAAGAAAAGGAGCCTGAGCCGGAACCGGAAAGTCAGACCGTGGTGGTGCGGGAAGAACTGGAAATCGAAGATTATCAGGCATTGCAGAATAAACTTTACGCTATCGGAAAGCAGGCCAATAAATCCGTGGTAACCGTTACCGGAGTAACAAGCGGTATGGACTGGTTTAATACCCCTTATGAAAATGAAAACCGGGCCGCCGGAATTATCATCGGCAACAACGGACAGGAGCTTCTGATACTGACAGAAAAAAAAGTTATTGCTGCCGCGCAGGCTATCAGTATTACATTTATGGATGATACAATGGTTTCCGCTTCTCTGAAAAAATATGATGGAAATACGGGAATTGCAGTAATCGGAGTTCTGCTGACGGAAATTCCGGAAGCAACCATGGAACAGGTGATGATTGCATCTCTGGGCAATTCCTATATGATTGAGCAGGGAACCACAGTGCTGGCCATCGGAAGTCCGCTGGGGGCAAATTATTCGATTCTGTGCGGGACGATCACATCTTCCAGAAATGAGGTTTCCACCATAGACAGAAATTATACGATTTTTACCACAGATATTGTGGGAAGTGAAAACGGAAGCGGTGTGATCATCAATCTGAAAGGCGAGATCGTAGGCCTTGTGCTGCAGGATTACAGCAGTCAGAGCGACCGCAATACCATTACCGCACTGTCTGTTTCGGAGCTGAAGCAGTTGATTGAAGATTTGTCCAATAACCGGGATATTCCCTATGTGGGCCTGCGCCTGAGCACTGTTACAGATGATATTGCGGAAGAATATAAAATTCCCAAAGGCGTATATGTGAAATCCGTGGTTCTGGATTCTCCTGCCATGACTGCAGGTATTCAGGAAGCGGACGTAATTGTAAAAATAAACGGTGAAGATATTGTAAATGTGGAGCAGTATAATCAGCGCATTTATGCACTGAATCCGGAGGACATCATAACCATTACCGTGAAACGCCAGAGCGGTGAGGAATATGTGGATCTGGACTGTGTGGTAACGGCCGGTATATTAAAATAAATTTTCAGGTGAGGAGTAAAGTTATGAAATATATAGAAACCCTGAGAGAGGGAGAACGGGTGGGAGAAATTTACCTGTGCAAAACGAAACAGACAGCGCTGACCAAAGCGGGAAAGCCTTATGAATCTCTGATTCTGCAGGATAAGACAGGAATCCTGGATGCAAAAATCTGGGACCCCAATTCTCAGGGCATTGATGAATTTGAAGCATTGGATTACATTGACGTGGTAGGCGACGTGACCAGTTTTCAGGGAGCCCTCCAGTTAAATGTCAAGCGTGTCCGCAGGGTTCAGGAGGGAGAATACGACCCCATAGAATACCTGCCGGTCAGTGAAAAGAATATTGACGAAATGTACCGGGAGCTTACCGGATTTATACAGGAAATGAAAAATCCATGGCTGAAAAAGCTGTGTTCCGGTTTCTTTCTGGAAGATAAGGAATTTGAAAAGCGGTTCAAGTTCCACAGTGCGGCCAAAAATGTCCATCACGGTTATGTGGGCGGACTGCTGGAACACACATTAAGCGTGACGAAACTGTGCCACTATTACACCCAGGCGTATCCCATGCTCCATAAGGATCTGCTTCTGACTTCAGCCATGTTTCATGATATCGGCAAGCTGGAGGAACTGTCTGTTTTTCCGGAAAATGACTATACGGACGAAGGGCAGCTTCTGGGCCATATTATCATTGGCGTGGAACTTCTGGGAAAACGTATCAGCGCCATGCCGGGATTTCCGGTGAAGCTGGCCAATGAATTAAAGCACTGTATTCTGTCCCATCACGGAGAACTGGAGTATGGTTCTCCTAAAAAACCTGCAATTGCAGAGGCAGTGGCTTTAAGTTTTGCAGATAACACGGACGCAAAAATGCAGACCATGAAAGAAGCCCTTGCTGCCGGGGACGGAACCAGCGGATGGCTGGGCTATAACCGTCTGTTTGAATCCAATATACGAAGAACCAGCGAGGAGTAAAGGCTGTGACAGGGAGTCGGATATGAGTGCGAGGAAAGGGTATTGGCAGGGAATCGGACATGAGATACAGAAAGCAGAAAAATAACAGAGTCAGAAATCAGAATAATTCAGACCAGAAGAATGAAAGCCGGAATGCAGCGGGAGAATGGCCTGTATTTCAGAAAGATATGGAGCTGGAGCTGCTGATTGAGGACATGGGTGCTGAAGGGGAAGGCGTCGGAAAGGCCAATGGTATTGTTTTTTTTGTGAAAGACGCAGTTCCGGGGGATCAGGTACTGGCAAAAATCATGAAAATGAAAAAGCATTTCGGTTATGCACGTCTGCTGAAGGTGCTGAAGCCATCTCCTTATCGGACAGAGCCCCGGTGTCAGTATTACCGTCAGTGCGGCGGCTGTCAGATACAGGCGCTGGACTATCCAAAGCAGCTGGAATTTAAAGAGAATAAGGTACGTAACAATCTGAAACGTATTGGCGGATTTTTGCTGCCGGAGGAATTTAATGATGAAAATGCCGGTGCAGATGGGCTTTTGCCTCAGGAGCATTTTCCGGAAGAGCCTGTTGCCATACAGAAAAATTATATTCCGCTGATACATCCCATTATAGGAATGGAAAAACCCTGGCTTTACCGGAATAAAGCCCAGTTTCCGATAGGAACAGACAAAAACGGAAAAATTGTTACTGGATTTTACGCTGCCCGTACCCATAACATTATTCCAAATCGAAAATGTTTTCTGGGAACGGACGTCAATGAAAAAATACTGGAATGTGTCATTTCATTTATGGAGGAATATAAGATTCCGGCTTATCAGGAAGAGACAGGTACAGGTCTGGTTCGCCATGTGCTGGTACGTTCCGGGTTTGCCACCGGGGAGCTTATGGTATGCCTTGTGATAAATGGGAAACAGCTTCCTTTTGCAGAACGGTTGGTGGAAAAACTTCGGACTGTGGAGGGAATGACCAGTATTACTCTGAATATAAACGAAAAGAATACAAATGTAATTCTGGGCGAAGAAATTATCACGCTCTGGGGCAAGAATTATATTACGGACTGTTTGGGAGAAATAAAGTATCAGATTTCTCCCTTATCTTTTTATCAGGTGAATCCGGTGCAGACCTGGAAACTGTATGAAACTGCGCTGAAGTATGCAGGGCTGACCGGCCGGGAGATTGTATGGGATCTTTACTGCGGAATCGGAACGATTTCCCTGTTTCTGGCCCGGAAGGCGAAGCAGGTCTATGGCGTGGAGATTGTGGAGCAGGCTATTTCGGATGCCAGGCGAAATGCCCGGATTAACCATATTGATAATGCGGAATTTTTTGTGGGCAGGGCAGAAGAAGTGCTGCCGGAGTTCTGCAATACCCTTTTGCAGCAGGGCCGGGAACGATATCCGGATGTAATCGTGGTGGACCCGCCGCGAAAAGGCTGCGATGAAAAATGTCTGGAAACCATTGTGAAGATTCAGCCGGAACGGGTGGTGTATGTGAGCTGTGATTCGGCCACACTGGCCAGGGATTTGAAGTATCTGTGCGGGGGCGGGTACGAGGTGAGGGAGGTGCAGCCGGTGGACATGTTTCCCCAGACGGTGCATGTGGAGACAGTTGTTCAGTTGTCCCAACAAAAACCAGATGATGTAATAGAGGTAGAGTTGGATTTGGATGAACTGGATATAACAGCTTCAGAGAAAAAAGCAACATATCAGGAGATAAAGCAATATATATTAGAAAAGTATGGATTTAAGGTATCTACTCTGTATGTTGCACAGGTGAAACAGAAATGTGGGTTAGACATGAGGTTGAATTATAATCTTCCAAAATCTGAAAATGTAAAACAGCCAAAATGTCCAAAGGATAAAGAGGATGCTATCATGGATGCACTCAAACATTTTAAAATGATATAGATGCTTTTGAATGGGAAGTGGGAGTGGCTTTGCTCCTGCTTCTTTTTGTGTCCATTTGTTTAAACCAGTGAGTGAAATATATATGATTCTTGCAGAAAAAAACCATATTTTAAGTATCAAATGAAAGGGGATTTGATTTATGGTGAATGGCACAAATGGAATGGCAGTTGCCCCAATGCAGTCAATGAGAATTGTAAAATATCCACTGAAAATAGATGGCAGCTTAATTATTGTTGATAATTTAGAAGAAGGGGCATTGAAACTTTATGAATATGAAGGGGGCATTTTGAACATTCAACAACTGTTTGCAGATGAAAATAATTGTAAAGGTGTGACACCTGTTGCACAGATTACTATTTATGATTCAGAGGAAAAAGGGATGGTTTGCATTGAAAAGGTAACTTGCTGTCATGGGTATGAACATTTAGCATATGCAATGATATACCAGGTGGTAAAATTTGGGAAGTTCTATGAATCCTGCAAATCAGTTGTGATTTCAGAGAGTGAAAGGGAGAAATGGTTTTTATATGCAGGGGGCATACTTACAGATTTCCATAAAAGGGGTAACAGGTATGTGTACCAGATTAGATAAAGAAAAAGGCAGAGGATTTTCCTCTGCTTTTCCCCTTCCTTCTTCTCTATCTTCTTCTATGTCTGGCAGTGTGTTTTTTCTCTTTGCAAAGGGATTTTTCTTTAAAAAATTCAATCAATTCTTCTTTTCCCACTTTCATGTTATAAGTTTTTTGAAGATTAGAGTTTCTCACTTTTTTTCCATCCTGATTGATGAATGTTATGTATTTATGGTTTTCCTTCCAGTTTACAACATAGCCTTTTTGTTCCAAACATTGAATAAAATCTTCTTTTGAACAAGAGTTTTGCATTGCCTGATATACTGCAACTGCTGTGTCCTGAACATATGATTTCACTTTCCCTTCTTTAGCTTTTTTAAGGAATTGATATTTATTCATGTCGTTTGACACAACCCCTTCTCTTTCTTTTCCATTGAATGATTTTTTCTTTCCTAACTCACACACTGAAAGTCCATGTTTTAAACAAAGTGTATTGCTTAATTCTTTCATGTCCTCCAAATCCTTTTTACTCATTTGAAATTTGTGTCCATCCATGAAACTTACACTATTAACTACAATGTGAGTGTGTATGTGTTCCTTATCTACATGGGTACAATATATAACTTCAAAATCTGAAAGCAGAGGACAATTCTTTACAAACTCTCCTGCTATTTCATGTGCTTGTACTGCTGTGATATTTTCATCTGGGGCAAATGATTGGATAAAGTGTTTATAAGTTCTTCCAGCAGTCTTATTGTATAATTCTTTTGTTAATTGCATTTCTTTAGCAGCAGTGTAAACATTACAATTAAATCCAGAACATAACTTTTTCTCAATAGTTTTCTCTTTTTTTGTAACATAATTGATGATGTGTTTTATGCTTGAGTGGGAGTTTTTAACTGCTTTAATGATTGCCATATCCTATTCACCCCCTCTTTAATTTCTGTTATATCATTTTCTGAAATGAAACCTGTTTCATTACAGTTCCTTGCTATTTGGTTGATGTTGACACCAATCTTCTTTATATGGAATATCAATGTTTGAAATTCTTTTATGTGTATGATTTCTTTCTCCAATGCTGTTTTTAAAAGAAATTTCTGTTGAGATAAACCAGATTCTTCCACCTTTTCTTTTATCTGTCTATATTCTTCTTCTGACAGCCTGAATGTCATTTTTTTTGTTCTGTGTACCATGATATTACCCCCCTTCTAACTATTTAAAAATTTCCTATGTTCCTAAAATGGGATTGTCTGCTGTTTTTTGTTATATGAAATTCCAGGCAATCCATGTGGCAGAGCCACATATAAAGAGGGGTCAAGGGGATTCCTCCCTTGCAAGATGCTATAAGCGACAGCATTATAGGAATCTTGCCATCACAATCCATCCTGCACTGTTAAGAATCAGAATTAAATTTGAAGGAGAAAAAGACAGACTGTCATATTTAATTTTGAGGGATGGATTGTTGCAGGAATGAGAAAGGGTTTGGAAATCCATTTTGAAAAAAATGTATTTGCAAATTCTTTTGAATGGCTGCATTTCAGATGAAATACCTATGAATAAAATAATTGGATTTTCTATTTTCTTTCCTGCTTTATTTCATGAAAAATTCATTTTTAATATTAAAGGTAAAAAAAGAAAGGAAGTGAAGATATGCACCTAAAAAATATCTTAAATTTTTTGGGGGTTTGGAGTTACCCTTTGGGGTTGGTTGTATCTGGGCTGTTATTATATCTGATTCAGATAATGAAAATGCAAGAGTTTATATTTAGCAGGGAAAGAATAACTGGGGTTGCCCTTGGTGGTCTTGTTGTACCAGTTTTTGTCATGCTTACAAATATATATGATCATTTTTCAAAAGGGAAAAAGGATTTCACACCAAATTTAACATTTAAGAAAAATGTTACCTCTATTTCAAATTCTAAAAGGCAAGCAATGTATAAAAGAGTGGGGAAACAAGATAATCTTATTACCAGTAAGCCAGAAGGTCTTATATTGGGAAAACAGAACAATAAATATGTGTGTATGCCTGTTGGAAAAGAAAGCATGAAGGATGGGGTTTCTGCTGTTATATTGGGGAGTCCTGGCTCTGGAAAATCAGTGTTTTTAACAAATTTTTTGTTAAACAATTTTATGCAGAAAAAGCCAACACCTGTGTTTTGTCTGGATATCAAGCCTGAACTGGCAAGGAAAAGTGTGAATTTGAGTGAAAATAAAAATGTGAAGGTTGTGGATTTCACTGACAGGAGTAAAGCTGGCTGGGATGTGTATTTTTCAATTACAGAAAATACAACAGAAGATGAAAAAATGAGGGTATTTGATGGGATTTCCAGAGCCTTGATTACAAGCACAAATCCAAAAGATAAGTTTTTTGTCAATAATGCCAGAACAATATTAAAGTTCCTGCTTTTATACCACTTTAATAAAGGGCTTGGATTTATAGACAGCATTACAAAAGTTATTTCAGAGGATGTTGGAGAACACATAAAAAAAGTATTAGCTGATAAGGAATATTGTCCAGAAGATAGCCTTATCTATAGTGGATTGAAGAAATATGATGGGAAAGACAGTGAAGCAATGCAGGACATAGAGCTTACTTTACAAGAGCATTTAAACATATTTTTAAATTCAGATATCAGATACCAGTTGAGGGATAATACAGTTAAAGCTAACCCAGAAAATTTGAATGAGGGAGAATCAGTATTTGTTTGTTTGCCTATGTATTTCTTAGAGGAGTTTGAAGATATTTTAAGGCTTATAACTTTTCAGGTGATTTCAACAATGGAAAGAAGGGGAGAGGAATGGAAACAGCCTGTGGTTTTAATTCTGGATGAGTTAGCCAGATTGGGAAAATTGGAAAACCTTTTACCTTTTTTGGCAGTGAATAGAAGTTTAGGGGTGACAATTTTAATGGCTTTTCAGGATTTTTCCCAAATTGAAAAAAATTATACAAAAGAAGAAGCAAGAACATTGATGAACTTATCTGAAATCACATATATACTTTCCTGCAAAGACAGAGAAACAACAAAAGTGTTGTCTGATTTGATTGGTGAGTATAAAGAGGAAAAAGTTTCACATAACAGGTCTGCTTTGCTGCACTGTTCCACTGGAAAAGAGAACATTTCCAGTGAGTATAGAAAAATTATGGATGTTTCTGACTTCCAGAGTTTAAGAGAGAAGAAAGAAGTGATTTTGATTTTGTATGGAAAATTTTTCAGGATAAGTCAGTTCAGGTATTATGAGGATTCAACACTTTCAAAAAGGTATCAGGAAATAGTCAGGGGAAACCAGGAATTATAGACATGGTAATAAAAGTTATAAAAGTTAGAGGGGGAATGTTTTATGAATTATGAAGAATTTAAGACAGAATTACAAGAAAAAATACAGGAAAAGTTTTTACAGAATATTGAATTTGTTTCAGAAATGGTGTCATTAACAAATGAAACTGTGGAAGGTATGGTATTGAAGTTTCAAGGAAGTGAGGGGATGGATATTACCATTTATCCTAAAAGATTGTATGAGAAATATAAGGCAGGAATTACAATGCCAGAAATAGCTGAATGTTTTTCAAAAGAAATCACTCATGCACTTCAAAACCAGCCTGCAATGCCTGAAATTACAGTTGAAAATGCTGCAAGGTGTGTCAGATTTTCTTTAATAAACAAGGAGAGAAATAAAGAGTTGTTGGATAAATGCCCTCACATTGATGTGTTTGACATGGCAGGAGTCATAAGGTGGCATATTTCAGAAAAAGAATCTTTCCTTGTTGATACAAATATCATGCACAAGTTACAGATGACAAGGGAAGAATTGCTTATGATAGCTAAGAAAAACACAGAGAATGGAAAATTTGTCTGTAAGGAAATGGCACAATTAATGAGGGAGTTAATGTTGGGCAATGGAATTGACAAAGAAGTTGTGGATGAAAGTATTCCTGTTGTTAAAACACCTTTCTATGTTGTTTCAAGTGAGAATTATTTTGAGGGCAGTGCGGCAATGCTTTCCAACACATTTTTACTGGAAGTGGCTAATCAGCTAAAGTGTGAGGAACTCTATATTATTCCTTCCAGCAGGCATGAAATCATTGTGTCAGGCTCTAATTCAGTGTTTGATTCACAAGCATTGAAAAGCATTGTCCAAGAGGTAAACTCTGATTCCAAAATAATGAAAAAAGAGGATTTCCTGAGCAATTCAATTTATAAGTACAATGCAAAGAGCTTCACATTTTCCATATGTGACAGCAAGGGGTTATTCCAGGATGGGAAGGGAAATAAAAAGGACAATGCAAAGAAGGATTCAGGGAAGGGGAGGAAATTATGATGAATGTTATGTTGTATGAGCAAGTTAAAAATTTATACTTTAATTATGTGGCAATAAAGCCATTACATACATGTAAGGGACTGACATATGGGGGAGGTGGGCAGAATGGAACAGCAGGAAAAGATAAAGGAAATCACAGAGAAATTGGAAAAGGGAATTGAAGATTTATTTGAATCAGAAAATTATAAAAATTATTTGAAAATTATGGGCAAGTTTACATCATACTCTTTAAATAATACTTTGCTTATTTCAATGCAAAAACCTGATTCTACCACTGTTGCAGGGTACACCACTTGGAAAAGCCTTGGCAGACAGATTAAAAAGGGTGAAAAAGCAATTCAGATACTTGCACCGATCATTTGTAAGAAAAAGAAGGAGAATGAGGAAACAGAAGATAAAAACATTTCAGACAGGAAGGACAAGCTAAAACCATTGAAGGAAGAAACTGAAAAAATCCTTGTGGGATTTAAAGTAGTTAATGTATTTGATATTACCCAAACAGAGGGTGAACCACTTCCAGAGATTGTGCATAAATTGGATGGAAGTGTGAAAGAATATGATGATTTCATGAAAGCATTAAAAGAATTTTCCCCTGTGCCTATTGAGTTTAAGAGTGTTGAAGGGTCTGCTAATGGTTATTACCATTTGGAAAATAAAAATATAGTAATTGAGGAAAATATGTCACAAGTTATGCATATAAAAACTGGAATCCATGAGATTACACATGCACTTCTGCACGATAAAGATAATGGCATTGAAAAGGATTTAAAATCAGACATTGAAACAAAGGAAGTTCAGGCTGAGTCTGTGGCTTTTACAGTTTGTCAATATTATGGAATAGACTCATCTGATTATTCATTTGGATATATTTCTGGATGGAGTTCTGGGAAAGATTTAAAAGAGCTTAAAACAAGCATGGAAGTCATAAGAAAAACAGCACAAACAGTTATTTCTGGCATAAATGAGAAATTAGAGGGGGTAAAATTGTCAAGGCAAAAGGGTATGGAAATTTCCAAAAGTATTAATTTTCCAAAACAGGAAAAAGACTTACATAAAAGAAGTATGAAACATTGAAAAGGGGGATAAATTATGACACAAAAAATCAGATATATAATAAATCCAGAAGATGATTCTGCAATGGAACAATTCATAGACAGGCTTCAAATTCTGGGTATACAGACAATCAAAATGAAATCATTTGATAAATATAAATGTTTTGAATCCACATGGGATGACACAGAAAATCCAGAACTGTTATTGAAAAACAGCAGAAATGCAGGGGCAAAGCAGAAAGAGCTGAATTACAATGGAAAGCCTGTTGCCTGCTCCTCTGTGTTTCTTCTAAAATACCAGAAAAAATTGTCTAATGCACAAATTGGGGAACTGTTTGCTGTGTCAGAGTCTACAATTAGCAGGAGAATTAAAAGGCATTTGGAAGATGGGAATTTCCATGAAAAAAGTAAAGTAATATTTTAGTGCATAACTGGTTAGAAAAAGGGACTGGCTCAAAAAAGCCAATCCCTTTATGATTCAGAAAATTCATCATTACCTCTGGTTCAGTTGGAAATCAGTTACTTATTTTGACACTCTCAACTTTGAAATAATTATTTTTCTTTCTTCCCCTCTCCCTTCTTCTTCCCTTTCTCCTTTTCCACTGATTCAAGTCCCAGTTTAATTAAAGCTACTGTAGCCTGGGACCTTGTTTGAAACCTGTTTTCAAATCTAAAGTTCTCAACTTTTTCAAAAAGTTCTGAGTCAAGACTCACTGTGTATCTTGAGCGATCTGTCATTTCTTTCCCTCCTATGGTTCATTCTATTTTAACCCACTGCACCAAAGATGTAAAGGTTCATTTTTTAACTTCCTTGACAATATTTCCTGTACGCTTTATAATAAAGTAAATTCACTGAACTTGTGCACTGGTGCACCAGATAAAAGGAAGTAAGAGGGTGAAAACAGATATGAAGAGGTTTACAATAAGTATTACTGATGAAATGGAACTGAAACTTGACATGTTAAAACAAAGAAAATATTATAATACTACAAGAAACAAGATGATTCAGGATTTAATCATGCTTGGGCTTGAAGTCATGAATAAAGAAATGGAAAGGGAAGGAGGAAAAGATTTTCTATAAAATAAGGATAGATAGGGTTTATAAACTAAAA
>CATLIX010000047.1 GCA_949959185.1 uncultured Eubacterium sp.
GAATATGTGGCTCCCATTCTCCGGAATGGTGGCTCTCAAAGTCCGGACAGGTGGCTCAGAGAACCCCGGAATAATCACAGTTTATAAAAATCAATAGTAGCACTGTGAAACCAACTATGTTCGCAGGATGTGGGAAAGCTGTTCTTTGCTTTTCCATGTCCTGCGAACATAGTTATCCATGACGCAATAGCCAGTTATGCACATTTCCATGATGTTAGCCACAACTCCATAAGATAGCCAGTTATACAACATTTCCACAATGCCTACGCCTACGGAATCCATCTCATTCTGTCTTTCTATTCAATCACAAATATTTTGCTGGTTAAGAAAAGCCCTGCATATTTATCATACACAGAGCCATTCTAATCTTTTTTGCTCTCTACATAGAGCGTTTTCTTTCTGTAAAATCCATTTTACGGAGTAATAACTGTCTGTTTTGCAAAGTCATCTTTTCTCTTGATAAGTTCCGACTGTTTTTCCTTTGGCAGATTATTGAATAAATCATCATAAAGAACATCAGCTAACTGCATTTCACTCGCAAGCAAAAATGCATTTAGATTAAGCCATTCTTCCCAAAGCCCCTCAAATAAGCTATTACTGTCTGTATAGGTGTCAAGTTCTTCAAAGCCATATGACGGCGTATAACACTGCAATTTAACAAAGCCATATCTGCCAGCATCAATCAATAAAATATCCTCGTCCTCTATTTTGTACAGTTCCGCAAACACATCAATCACTTTGCGGCACTTTTTCCATTCTTCCTCTGTGATATATACCTTCTTTTCCATGCTCATTTACCTCTTCCTTTCAAATCGTGGGATATTGTTTTCAGTTCCTACAATGCTTCTAAACCACATATTTGAAATGCTACATATGCCATTTTATACGGAATAGAGGTATGGCTGTCTGCATTTATTAGTATGTTACTTTATGACACCTGTGCATCTGTGATAGGTTTGCCATACTAATATATATCCTTTATTTTTCTTCTATATCAACCAATGAGCCATATAACTTATTCGCTGTTTCGATTTCCGCTATAACGGAATTTTTTACTACTATTGTTATGGTTTACACTGCTCATAAACAAATAAATTACCATAACCTTCACAATATCCTCTTTATAAAGTTCCATATATTCATTATTAAATCTGCCACTTCACCAGCTATATTTGGGAAAATCACAAAAAATAATGTTATAGCAGCTATTATCATCATCACAATATTCAAGTGAATACTGTGGGCAGTATTATTATAATCAGCTAAATTTTTCAAAATTTTCTTCTTTTCCTCAAACTCTCGAAGAACAATATCTTTGTCACTATTAATCTTTTGAATGTTAGATACTACCCCATCACAAAAATTAGAATATGAATAAAAAAAGGGCTTGAGTGATTCTTCAGCTATTTTATCACTATATCCATAAACTTCGCTTATCTTTTTCTTTGCTTTCTCCCATATATCATCTCTTATATATCTCTCATAATCATCCATTTCTAATGATAAATTATATTTTAGCTTTAATAGTTCTTTCAAATGGTTTCTTTTTAATTTTATTTTATCCAACCTATGTTTATATGCAATAAGAGTCTTTCCGGCTTCTCTAGACAAAATATCAAGAAATTCAAAACTAAAATATTCATTTGCATAATCCTTCAAGTGAAAATACACTTCATCCTTTATAGATTCAAGGTGCCCTATTTCGATATCATCATCTTTAAAAATATAAATAATTCTATTATTAATTGGAATATCTCCATACCTTCCAGACATATGATTATCAAAAAACATTTTATGCCTTTCATCAATAAATTGTCCCATATAATCGTCAATTCCAATCGAATTCCAGAAATATCTATTATTTTCATGATAATCTATATTTGTGCTATATGTTTCAATTCTTGGAGGCATAATTTCTTTTGTATGTAACACAAATGAAAAATATGCTCTTAACTCATGTAAAAACTCCCATTCAATTTTACTGATAAACTCATATATTTTATCGGATTTTAGAAAATCATCATTATAATGTGTTACAGTATAATTTTTATATGCACCCGTGTCGCCACTTTTGCCCGTCATCGTCTGAAATGCAAACCCACGTTTATCTTTGTAATTACAAGCAATTAAAGAATTAAGTTCCTCCTTCTTTTTTTTGCGATAAATGTATATTGAACTCCAAAGACAGATATGCCGAGTTAATATTGTGTATTCTAACCGAAAAATAGTCTATACTTTCTTCAAGCGAATGATTCTTAAATTCAAAAAGACCACAATCAACGGTATTGTACCAAGATAACAATGTCGAATCCATCTGATCCACTTTTTTGCATATTTCATCTAACCCTTCATGATGTGCAGTAATAAAACGATTCGTTCTTCTTTTCTTTAAAAGATAACGTATGCCTCTTTGCAGCTTGTTTATATCTTCTCTTCTTATCAAATCTGCAACAATAACAGAATACAAACCAAAAGATTTACTTTGAGGCAGTGAATTATCATCTCTATCCCAAACATAATCATCCTTAAAAACAAGCTTGTAGTTATTTTTCCAGTACTTTCCTTTTTCTCCTGGCAATAAAGATAGTACCTTAGCTCTATTGCGAGCATAAAAATACAAATAATTTTCTATTTTCTCTTTATGTTCCAATCCATAATATTTCAAGAATTAACCGCTCCCTATATGCATAACCTTAATAAAACAAATAAGTAACTTGTCCACTTTCTATCAGTATACGAATATATTACCTACCATTTATGTATCGCTTCATTTTAACCATCGCCAAATTTATTTTACATATCAGGTTTAATAATCACTGTGACAAATCCTTCATGCTGATTATTCAAATCTGCCATCAAGCCCTTAGGATTGCCAATGCGCCCCTCTACATCATAAACAAAGCAAATAAGTCTTTTACAATCCGGATGCACCTTATATCTATCCACATCAATAATAAGTTGATCTCCTAATTCCTTATCAGCCAGACCTTGCCTTGTTTTCTTTACTTCAATAACCACTCTTTCATTTTTCAGAAGAAAATCCATTCTTGAAGATTTACCTGCATAAGAAGGTGTCCATTCTTCCGCTCTTACATCATCAAAATAAAGTAGTAATAACGCATGGAGCAAGTCTTGAACATCATATTCATCTTCAATTTTTAAGGTTTCTCTATTTTCATATCTGCACCGCAATTGTCTTGCTACCTTATAAAAATGAGAGAAAATTACATTTAAGGCATCGTCTATGTCAACTTTATTTTTTTGTTCAAATGTAATAAAATCTTTATTTATGTATTCTTTTACGTTTTCTATAATTTTTACACAAGTAGACGCTTCATAATAATAATTGCGATGAGATTTTTGCAATCCTTTTACAAACTCATTATCATCTTCCAAAAATAGTTTCAAAAACGCTATTGCCTTCGCCAGCCAACTATTATATATAGCACTATCTACATATGTTCCGCCCAGCTCGCTATTTCGCATTGTTTTCAATACATTATTTCCATCTTGAATTAAAGCTTCAATCCCTTGTAAAGCCTTCTCTTTATTCATTGTTGTTTACCGCCTTTATTTTTGTAAAAATAATTTTTCCTTTTTATAATCTTAAGGCATTATATTGAGGTCATAACCAACAATCAGCCTTCATTGCATCAATTATTACTACACCATATTATCCCGATTCTGTCCATTGTAAAGAAACCTTCTAACTTCCATAACCAAATCATTCGGATCATCATCAATTACCACATAGTAAATTATATAATTATCCACATAAATACGATAATAAGAATATCTACGCTCCCTGACAGAATGATATGGTTCAAAAGATTCAGCCACTGGAAGTCGCTCCATAATAGCAGACTCTACCTTATCCAATAAGTCATTTGCCGCTTTTGGATTCTTCAGTTTCTCTGCAATATAGGTTACTTTTTCATCAAGATCCTCATAAAAAAGTGGCAGATAGCTCAATCTGTACTTTTTACTGAACATTTATCTTCCTCCGTAGTCCTCCAAAAACTTCCTCATGGCTCATCCTTGTATCATTTTCTGCCGCAAACCTATCTGCTTTATCTAATGCAGCTTCAACACCATCCGTCAACTTTGAATATTCTTCAAGACTAAGCACCACCATTGCTCCATATCCGTTTTTTGTTAAATATACCGGTTCACCCGCATTTACAATTTTCTCAATATCTGGGAACTTATTTCTCAAATCTGAAACAGGTCTAATCTGTAACATAAGCGTTCACTCCTTATCAATATTTTATCTTAACTTTATCATTATCCATATTGTACTCTACTATTCCCCAAAAAACAACCACTGTTAAAAATCTTTCTTCATTAAATTACTATGTATTATGCAAAAATGTAGTTGAATTTTTTAAGGCAAATGGCAGTTCCCTTTCCATGAAGAAAACTGCCACCTTATAAACATATTTATTTAGCTATAAGCAATGTCATTTCAAGGCTCTTCCAAAAATGGTGTAGTAGTGGTGTAGTAAGCGCCTTTTCTCTCCGTAAAAGCATTGGTTTTACAGGCTTTTGTGGGATTCTTCAAGATACTGCCGTGGCACACGAAAAGTATCTTAATCTTAATCATAATATAAAATCAAAAAGTGTCATCTGACACTCTTTACATGAAGCTATTTTTCGTTCCTTTATTACATCATCCGCTCCAATCTCCCCAAAAAGAAGGGGTGATGCCGGATTATGGATCTGTGTATTTTTCATAACAGTTTGATGATTATAATTTGCATAACAATACAAACATCCATTTTTACAGGTATTATATGCTCCAATATCTATGCTGGCAATACAGCCACATTCTGTTCGCTGATTTGGATCTTTGCCTGCAGTTAATTTATATTTTCCAATCCGCTCCAATCTCTCCCTGTCGATACAGTGAGCATGAGAAATTCCTGATTCGTCAAATTCTATCGCTTCAGCACAGGTGTCTATATAGAAACCATATTCTTTTGCAATATCAGAAAATCTCTGCATCATTTCAAATTGTTGCTCTTCTGTCTCCCGTTGTATATTTAAAGGTTGTATGTTTCGAACGGTATTCCGATATAAATCCAGAAAACTTATCGTACATTTTTCAGTATAATCACCAAGTTTTGCTGCTAATACCTTAAAATATTTGCAGTGATATTCCATGGTATATCTGTCATTGAAGAAAACAGGATCGTACCTCCATATTACTTTTTCACGCCCAATTGCCTGAGATAACTTTTGAAAGGCCGGGATAATGATATTGTTTTTTGATGGAATGTCAGGCTCCACATCTCTGTCATATGCATTCAAAGTGAACTGAAAATAATAATTATATCTATCCAGTTCAGAGAGGCGACCCAACATTGATACAGGATTTTTCGTCCAGAACACGATTCCATCAACAACATCAGGAGATAAATTTATTCTGCCAATCTGATGAATATTTTTAGGATTCCTTACCAGAACAAACCCTTCTTTAAGTCTGTTAAACAACCATTCAGAATAGTATGTTGGAATATCCGTCCTTCGGCTTGCACTGATTATCATTCTTCCACCTCCACTAACACAGTTTTTATTATAAACCGTGTGGCTGATAAATACAGGTTTCCATGCGGCCTGCCGACAAACCGGATTATAGAATGATTATCATTTTGTTCTTCCTGCAAAATCAGTCAATCGCTTTTATCCCCTGTTCAGACAGTTTTCTGAGATTTTCCAGCATATTATTCAATATTTCAGGAGAATGCCCCTCCCATTTGATTACCTCAGCCACAATCTTCAGAGGGTGTTTCGAGCGACAGGATTTTGTTGGATTTCCTGGAAATTTCCTGTCTGTAACATTCGGATCATCTTCAAAGTCACCTGTTGGCTCGACAACATATATCCTTTCCTCACCTTCCCCCTCATCTGTCCCGTTAAAATATGTCTTATTGTTAAAATCATATCTGATCGCATAGGTAATGCCGCCTTCCCCGTCTCTGGTTCCCGGCACCTGCACCACTCCCGTTGCGGGAACCGTAAGGGTAACAGGTTTATTTTTTATCATGAAAGGATCGCCCAGGGGCACGTCATCCACCAGCACCTGTACATAATCCCCGTCCTCAGCAGCATAATCCCATATTTGCAGCTCCGAGGTATCCTTCTGTGAAGAATGAACAATGGTATAATCCCTGGCTGGCATCTCCTGGTCTTTCATGAGTATTCTCGTTCCCGCCCCCCAGTTCCGTGGATTTCCCCTGTTCCAGAGCTTCTGCTGCTACATCGGATGTGTCAACAGTGGAAACGCTGTTCATGGAGCTGATGGCAATCAGTGCTGCTATGGACATTCCCAGGAATGCCATCCCTGTTCTTTTCAAAATTCTGTTTCTCTCAAATTCTTCCGCCCTGCTTTTTCCGGTATGTTCCTGCATCCTGTGAGTTCCCCGCCGGTTTTCATTTCCGGTATGTTCCTGCATCCTGTGAGTTCCTCGCCGGTTTTCATTTCCGGTATCATTTTCAGCATAATTTCCGGAATATCTGTCTGCCTGCGTCGTTTCACTGTTTTCTCTGTAATCATTACCGCCCATCATTTTCCCTCCTGAATCCAGCCGGTTTTTTATGAAAATACCAGCACACCATAAGCCTGCCTGCCACAATTTCCCCAATCATAAGCAGGATAAATATCCGGTGCCTTTCCTCACTGTATATATCATACCCATAATTCAGAAGTTCTGCCGCTATTGCCAGAACCAGCATATCCACAGATAAAATCTTCACATAAGGATACAGCCAGGGAAAGATACGGAAACACCGGCGGAATGGAGGAACCAGCATGGTCAGAGAGATTATCAGACTTATCGCCATAAACATCTCCAATCCCCCTGTTATCGTTGTATACCCTGTGTGCAAAATTCCCATAATGTCACCGGTTGGCACCAGAATAGCCGAAAAAGGCAGGATCAGTACTACCCACAGCAGCACAGCCACCGACCAGATAATGGTCGCAAGAAAGGAAAGTGCATTCCACAATGTTTTCATAACGAAATCACCTCCCTGATATCCTGTTCCGTAATCATCATCAAATCCTCTGCGTCCATTTCTTCCTCACTGCTCAGTCTGAGGGCCTGTGCGTTCAGAGACTTCTCAAACACATTTCTCACAAACCTGCCGTTTCCAAACTGAGGCTGCTTTCTTCCTTCTTCGAATATATGCCTTAACAGAACTTCAGCTTCCGGATGCAGCATATACCCCTGTTCAGAGTACATCTGTCCTGCGATAGCCATCAAATCCTCCGTTTCATAATCTTCAAATTCTATGATATTGGGAAATCCGGACTCCAGCCCTGCATTCTGATTCAGGAAATTCTGCGCTTCCTTACCGAAATCATTCTCACCGCCCTGTGCCAGGGAATATGCTTCGTCTATAAACAGCACACCGTCCGCCGCCCTTTCAATTACTTCCCGCGTCTTAATGGCTGTCTGCCCCACATAACCGGCAACCAGACCGGAACGGTCTGTTTCCACCAGCTTATTTGTACGGATTACTCCCATATTTGCCAGCACATTCGCCACAGTCCGGGCCATCATGGTTTTCCCGGTTCCGGGGTTTCCCATAAATATCATATGCAGTGTCTGGGTGTTATTAATTTTCATCCCCTGCTTTTTGCGTTCTTCCTGCACTTTCAGACGGGCATTCAGACTTCGGATATACTTTTCATCGATTCCAGTCCGATTACCCTGTTTAAATCCTGTTCCAGATCATAGGCCTGAGTCTTCCGGGTATCAGAAGCAATGTCTTCCGGTATCAGCAGTATCATATCCTCCTAAGAGACGTCGGAGACGGCAATTCTGTTTGACTGTCTGCGTACAATTTCTTCCACAAAATTCCGGACCATTCTTCCGTTTCCTGAAGAAGGGCCGGAATGCTTTTTGAGCGCATGTATTTCCTCTCTGAATACGGATATGGTCGTATCGGAAAGGCAAAAGCCCTTTTTACTTACCATATCTTTTCCGATTTCAAAAAGTTCCTCCGCCGTATAATCGGGAAATTCTATCTGCAGCGGAAATCTGGATTCCAGTCCGGAATTGGCCTTCATAAAATCTTTCATTTCTTTTGTATATCCCGCCAGAATTATCAGAATTTCTTCACGGAAATCTTCTATCAGCTTTACCAGTGTGTCAATACATTCCTGCCCGAAGCTGCCGCCGTCGTTTGTAATGGCATAGGCCTCGTCCACAAACAGCACGCCTCCGATTGCCGATTTTATCACATTTGAAGTCAACCGCCGTATGGCCCACATATTGCCCCACCAGATCAGAACGGATGACTTCCCGCAGCTGCCCCGAAAAGAACCCCGATGGCTTTCAGATATTTCGCCACAATCCGGGCAATGGTTGTCTTTCCGTTTCCCGGATTTCCTGTAAAAATCATGTGCATGGAAAGCTCTGCTGTTTTCAGTCCCCGGCTCTCTCTGAGCTGCTGAACCTTCCGGTTATTTTCCAGATTGAGCACATACTCTTTCACCGAATCAAGTCCGATAATTTCTGACAGTTCCTGCTTCACCTGCTCAATTCCCGCTTCATCATAGCGTTTTTGGAAATCATTCAGCCAGATTGTCCGACTGTTCTTTATAAAATATCCGTTTTCATATCCGATTGCCGCCCGTTCTTCGCCCCTTGCAGGATTTTGCAGACGGTATTCTGCCAGCGGTTTGTATATATTTTCTTCTATATTAGTCTGTAATCCTTTCACACCTGAAACCAGGCTGTATTCCTGCCTGAGCTGTTCCGTAAAAGTGTCTTCCGGCTCCAGGCAGATCTGAAGCTGTCTCCTGGTTTTCTTCAGGAATTCTTCCGCCAGTCCTTTTACCACTTCTCTTATTTTCTCTTCTCCCAGAGGTTCCAGTCGTATGATATCTCCCATTTTTCGTATAAAATTCTGTCCGAGAACCTCTGTCACCCTGGTTTCTTCGGCACAGGAGGTAAATATAAAATATTTGCCTCTGGCAGACAGCACAATATTCTGCCCTGTATTTCCTGCGGTCAGGCGGCAGAATCCTTCGGAAATTATTTTTACAATCGTATCAATATCTCCGGCATTCATCTGTTCAATATTTTCAAAGACAACAATTTCTGTCGATTCCGCCAGAGCCTGCCGCAAATCTCCCAAAAACATGATATTATCTGATTTTCCCTGATAAACTGACATATCCAGTTTTGAAATATCCGGACAGGATATCATACCTCTCTGCTTCAGAAGGCTGCCTGCTACCGCCGCCGCAGTCACTTTGCCCCTGCTTTCTGTTCCGGTAATCAGTATGTTATTTTTTGTTTTCCGCAAATCATAGCCCATGACGAAAGGACGTTTGAACGCCTGGCAGAACATTCTCACATCTTCCGGCATACCAATCCAGCGGCTTCTGAATTCCTGCTCGAATCCTTCAAATTTCTGCTCCGCTCTTTCTGCATTCATTCCGCCGTCTGACGATGCATACAGTCTCTGTTCCATTCTGTGCATATCTTCCGGCGTATAAGCGGCAGTGTTCAGAGCAGAATCCATCCTCTGCTGAACTGCTGTATTACCCTGATAGCTCACCCGCCTGTCCGTTTCCGTCGATTCTCTGTTATCTCTCCTTCTGCGTGTAATAAACCCCTGTTCCCTGACTGCATCCCTTATCTGCAGTTCCGGAAAAAGAAACCTCAGTATATCTGCCATTTTCAGGTTCATTTCTGCTCTCTTTGACATTTTACTTACTTTTTGTATGATTCTATCATATTCTATCATAAAACCTCATAAAAAGAAAACCACTTTGAACCAATCTGGAACAAAGTGGTTTTCTGGCTGAATTCACACCTTCTTACGGACTTTGCAGCAGGTGCAAAGTCCTGGGCTGAACTGTCACGGTTTTCTTCAGAAAAACAGGGCTGCTCTTTACTTGCCTCTCTGTTCTCTGTTACGGTACTGCACCGGAGTCATTCCATATCGTTTCTTAAAGAGACGGTTGAAATGCTCCACGTTCTGATAACCCACGCTTTCTGCAATATTTTCCACAGTCATTCCGGTGTTTTTCAGCAGAGTGCGCGCTTTTTTCATCCGGACATTTTTTACAATATCTCCAAAAGTTTTCCCGGACTTCTCCCGGATATATTTGGAAAGATATGGCTTGGACAAATGCATTTTCTCTGTAAGTTCATCCAGCGTCACGGTCAGATAATGCTCCTGAATGTAATTCATAATCTCATTCAGCCTGTCATCCCGGCCCGTTTCGGCCTGCTGAATCTGTTCCAGCTTATTTACAGCCACACAGAGGGCCGCAATGGAAGATTTGATAATATCTTCGTCAATTCCCACACCCCAGTACAACTGCTGATTACAGGAAATTCCCACATAAGACACTGCTTTTGCGGAAGAACCTCTGGACAGAGAATGTTCCTCATAAACGGACAGCTCATAGCTTACATTAAAATACTGCTTCAATGCATTGCTCACCGCGTCCAGACGTCCGTTGCCGTTGCCTGTTACATTGCGTTTCTTTCCGCCATGATCCACTGTCACCTCTGCCAGCATACCGTTCTTCTGACGGAAATGGCACTCCGGAATCTGAAAATGGGGCATATGCTCCACATAATGTTCCTCAAAAATCTCATACACCAGCCGGGGTGACAGTTCCATATGCCGATGGTCTGATACCCCTTTCACCGTATATCCCACTTCTTCTTTCATTTTATCCGGAACCGTAATACCGTAATTCTGTTTCAGAATATAGCTTACGCCGCCTTTTCCGGACTGGCTGTTAATGCGAATCACATCGGAATCATAGGTCCGTCCCACATCTTTGGGGTCAATGGGCAGATAGGGTACCGTCCATGCTCCGTCCGGCCGCTCTTCCCGGCAGGCCATACCTTTGGCAATGGCGTCCTGATGAGAACCGGAAAAAGCGGTAAAAACCAGTTCTCCGGCATAAGGCTGTCTGGGCGAAACCTGCATTCTGGTACAACGCTCATAAGTCTCCGCAATTTTGGACATATTGCTGAAATCCAGTCCTGGATCCACGCCATGGGAAAACATATTCATGGCAAGAGTTACAATATCTACGTTTCCGGTGCGCTCCCCGTTTCCAAAAAGGGTTCCTTCAATCCGGTCCGCCCCGGCCAGAATTCCGAATTCCGCATCACAGATTCCCACTCCCCTGTCGTTGTGGGGATGGAGGGACAGCACCACATTTTCCCGGTACTTCATATGTTTGCTCATATACTCCACCTGCCCTGCAAAAACATGGGGCATGGCGTTTTCCACTGTGGTAGGAAGATTGATAATAGCCTTTTTTTCCGGTGTGGGCTGCCATACGTCCAGTACTGCGTTGCACACCTCCAGAGCATAATCCACCTCTGTTCCGGAAAAACTCTCCGGGCTGTACTCAAAAGTGAAATTCCCCTCTGTCTCTTCCGCCAGCTTTTTCAGGAGTTTTGCTCCGCTGACTGCAATCTCCAGAATTTCTTTTTTACTCTTTTTAAACACCTGCTCCCGCTGAGCCAGGGAAGTGGAATTATAAAGGTGCACCACAGCATGAGGCGCGCCCTCTACCGCTTCAAAGGTTTTGCGGATAATGTGCTCTCTGGCCTGAGTCAGAACCTGCACCGTCACATCATCCGGTATCATATTCCGTTCAATCAGCGCCCGCATGAACTTGTATTCTGTCTCGGAAGCCGCCGGAAATCCCACTTCAATTTCTTTAAAACCCACATCCACCAGCAACTGGAAAAATTCCAGTTTTTCTTCCAGGCTCATGGGCTCAATCAATGCCTGATTTCCATCCCGCAAATCTACGCTGCACCATACGGGAGGTGCTGTAATATATTCTTTTTTTACCCAGTCGTACGTAACTTCCGGGGGCATAAAATACTGTCTCTCGTATTTCTCAAAATTCTTCATTCTCATTCCTCCAATGTTTTGTTAAAATAAAAAAAGAATCTTTCATATCTATTATTCCCCAGCTGAGGACAATAGAGACGAAAGATATAAAATCCTGCGCGGTACCACTCTGACTTCATGTATTCACATGCACTTACCGGCACTTTCATGCCTTTCTCTGTAACGGGAGAACCCGTCCTGTCTTACTGTTTCCCTTTTGTCTGATATAAGTCTGAAAATGTTCAGCCGGAAGCTCCGGGGCCAGTTCACTGCATCGTCCCTGCCATTTTCCACCGCCAATGGCTCTCTGTAAGTTTCTCTGCAGCTACTCTTCCCTTTCTCTGCTTTTCACGGGTTTTATCTTATCACAGATTATCCAAATTGTATAGTGATAATTTTAATCAGTTTTATTGATTTATTTTATCATTTCAGTGAAAAGGACAGATTTGCTGTTCCGGCGGTAACATATCAGCGGAATTCACGCAGAATCATCTTATCTGTCCTTTTCTTCCCAATATTTGTCAGACAACACCTTTCTGGTGCAGATACTTCTCTCTGGTCGCAAGACCGCCCCGGATATGCCGCTCCGATTTATTTACGTCCAGTACCTTTCTCGCCTGGGCTGCAAGGGCGGGGTTAATCTGCATGAGACGTTCGGTAACATCTTTATGTACCGTACTCTTGCTGATTCCAAATTTTTTGGCCGTCTGCCTTACTGTGGCATTTTCCTCAATTATATAATTAGCAATATTAATCGCCCGTTCTTCTATGTACCCTTTCAACGAAATTCCCTCATACACTGTTTTTTTATAATGTATGAGGGATTCGCCACAGTTATGACAACGTCGTTTATTTTGACAGAAATGCGCACAGGCAGTCACGTTTTACAAAGCAATTCATGGCTCTATGATGTTGAAGTATGGCGGGAACTCCGCTAAATTTTCAGTCAGGGTTTCAATAACCTCTTTATCCCCTTCCACAGATTCAAAGCCAGCGTCCATCAGTTCACTGCTGCCGCGCGCAATTCCTAGAATGCCAATGCGTTTTGTCCTGATGATTACATCCGGTTCTGCATTCTGCGTATCTTTTGAGTACAGAAGAACTCCATGGTTTATCTGTACAAGGTACTGGCTGTCTTCATCCGTGATTTGCAAAAGAAGCGTAAGGTTCTGATCTTCCATCTTCTTAGCGTCAAGACAGATTCCGAGATAATCCAGCATTGTCTCCGTGCTCATACCAAGTGACGTAGCGCCTGTTCCTCCTGCGTTTGTCTCCGGGTAGTCGCCTGTCCCGTGGCGCAGCTCATAAGCGGCGGTCAGATAGGCGTTCCTCCAGGCCCCGGACTCGGCCTGATATCCAAGCTGCTCCAGGGCGTCTGCACAGAGGTAACGGGCATTTTCATTGTCCGGTTCAGCATAGACGACAGTATTGGTAATCTGCGCAACCCACTGGTATTCGCCTTTATCAAAATCTTCTTTTGCTTTTTCCAGGACATCATCCGTATCACCCAGATATTCCACCATTTTTCTGGCATATTCGCTGGGCTCAAGCTCATCCAGGTGAATCGGGTTTGCGTCATACCAGCCCATATATTTCTGGTAAACAGCCTTTACATTATGTTCCAGCGTACCATAATACTGCCGCGTGTACCAGACTTTTTCCAAATCCGCGGGCAGAGATATCATGTTTGCAATCTCAGTTGAAGTATAGCCCTCATTGAGATACTGAAGGGTCTGGGAATAAATATATTTATAGACAGAGGCCGTATTTAAGAGGTATTCATTGATTACGTCATTGCCCCAATGCGGCCAGTTATGCGACTGGAACACAACCTCCGCTTCCTCTCCAAACTGTGCCTTTGCCTCCATGATATACTGTGCCCATGCATTGGCGTCCCGCACCTCTGCACCGCGCAGCGTATAGAGGTTGTGCATGGTGCCGGTGCAGTTTTCCGCCATCCAGAGCGCTTTGTACTCTGGCAGGTATGTATTCATTTCTGCCGGGGATTCTGTACCCGGGGTGAGCTGGAATACCATATCAACACCGTCTACCGTTGCCTCAAAAATATCGTCCGTCACTTCATAAGTTGGAGATAAATAAGAAGTTGTCCCACCAGACGTAGTAAGGCCGATTCCCACAGAGAGACTGCCCTGTCCCCCTCGTTCCAGGAGCGACCCGTACTGGTAATTACTTCTGCGTTTCATAGCGTTTCCGGCAAAAACATTTTCCTCCATGACCGCTTTTTCAAATCCCTCCGGCACAATCAGGAGGGTTTTACCGGAAGCTGCCTGTTCTTCCAGGCTCAGCGAGGGATCTGCCAGATCTTCCTGTTTTACCAGTCCACCGATTCCACCATAGTGATCGATATGGGCATGGCTGATAACGACAGCAGAGATTCTGGCATCACTGAATTTCTCCCGAAACAATGCAAGCCCTGCCTCAGCGGTCTCTGTGCTTGTGGTGCAATCGAATACAATCCACCCGTCCCTGCCGCGGACAAACGTGAGATTCGCCACATCATATCCCCGGACCTGGTAAATTCCATCCGTCACCTCAAACAGCCCATAGAGTGCATTGAGCTGTGTATTACGCCAGAGGCTTGGGTTTGCGCTGTCGGGGGCGTCGTTATCCCTGGCAAAGCGATAGGCGTCCTGATCCCATACCACAGTTCCGTCTTCTTTCCTGAGGACAAGGTTATCGGGAGCTGAAAGGAATCCTTTCTCTGCAAATTCGCGTTCCTGTTCGTCAGAAAAATCCAGCAGTTCATAGATGGCGTTATTTGCTGCTGTCGTAAATTCAGTTGCATCTTTTACATCCGTGTTAAAAGAAATCTTTTCATTGTCTTCTGCCGTATTTGCTCCAGTGTCAGTTTCCGCTGATTTTTCAGTGGTTGTTTCATGACCGGGAACTGACGCTTTATCCTGTTTTGCCTGTGCACATGCACAGAAAACAGAAGAGGCTACCAGCAAAATTGCGGCAAAAGCAGCACGTTTTTTCTTATTAAACATGATTTTCCTCCTTACTTGTGTATTATAATTTCCCGGAATCCTCAGCTTTTATTTCGTGAGTCTCCCGAAAACGTGAACAAAAGAGTTTCTGCAGCCCTTCTGCGGCCACCATGACGCCCAGAATCAGCAGCAGAATGGCAAATACCAGTTGAATCGCATTCCCGGAATCAAACTCCCGGCAAAGGGAAGTGACCAGTTCTTTGATTTTAAGAACAATTGCCGTGAAGGTGACGGCCATCATAAGAAACATCGGCCCCCAGAGCATCATGCCCTGGCGTTTTGTTTTCTTTAAAAATACAGCACAGGCAACGAGGGCCAGCGCGGATAACAGCTGATTTGCAGAACCAAACAGCGGCCAGATGCTTTCATACCCGGCTTTTGCAAGAAGAAACGCCAGCGCCAGCGTAAGGACAGTTGCCATCCACTTATTTCCAAATATCTTCGCAGCCCGTCCCATTTCCCTGTCTTCTTCCATAAAAAACTCCTGCAGGGAAAGCCTTCCCACACGGGCAACCGAATCCAGACTGGTTAAGGCAAAAGCAGATACCGCCAATGTGATTAACGTATACGAAACACTCTGCGGCAGTCCTGTTTTTGTCAGGAAAATGGAAATTGACGTGGCAAATATCTGTGCAGGCGTCCCCGCAGGAAGCCCTTCGGCTGATGCCGCAAAGCCGACGCTGATTAGGGCGATTACAGCCAGAAAACTCTCCAGCAGCATTGCGCCATAAGATACCGGAAGCATTGCCTTTTCATTTTTAATCTGCTTTGAAGCGGTTCCGGAAGATACCAGCGCATGGAACCCTGATACCGCGCCACAGGCAATCGTCACAAACAGAACCGGGAACAAATAAGAGACTGTCCCCGTCTCCTCATTGACAAGCCTGAAAGAAGTAAAGGGCGCCAGATTCATTTCCGGACGGTAAACAAGGATTCCAGTAAATGCCATCAGCATCATTGAAATCAGCAAATAACTGTTTAAGTAATCCCTCGGCTGAAGCAACGCCCACACCGGGGTAACGCAGGCAATTAAAATATAAACAAATACAAAAACAAGCCAAAATTCACGGCTAAAATAAACTGGCGCACTGATTCCGGTCACAATGGCAGCCATCAATAGCAGAATTGCCACAAGGGTGTTGATTCCTGCATGGAAATCTGTTTTTTTCAGAAAAAAGCCAAGCCCCACCGCAAATACGATAAACAGTATGGATGTAGTCGCCACCGCTCCATCCGCCGCTATTTTCATTCCCTCTTCATCGAACCCCTGGAAGGTACTTGCCACCACATCTGCAAAAGCAGCGATGACTAAAATGGAAAACAGCCACACAAAAATCAAAAACAGACGTTTTCCAGTCCTGCCGATATACTTTTCAATGATGTAACCAATGGACCTTCCCTTATTTTTTACGGATGCATACATGGCGGCAAAATCCTGTACTGCGCCAAAGAACACGCCGCCAATCAAAATCCAGAGCAATGCCGGAAGCCAGCCGAACACTGCAGCCTGGACAGGGCCGGTAATCGGAGCGGCGCCGGCAATCGACGCAAACTGATGGCCAAAAACCACACCTGTGTCTGCGGGCACGTAATCCACCCCGTCCTCCTCGGTATAAGCAGGCGTTTTTGCATCAGGGTCAATTCCCCACTTTTTTACAAGATATCGGCCATAAACCATATAAGCGCCGACCAGGACCACCGCTGCCAGAATAATAATAATAAATCCATTCATACTATCAAACCCTGCCTTTTGTTATTCTTTCCCATCGCTGGTAATTCTGTTTAAAAATTCTTCCGTAGTTTCTGTAAATTCCACTGTCACCTCAGCGCCGTCCTCCACAATAAACTCAGTCATTCCGTACTCCGTACCATTATCCGCCCAGTCGTAGGTATATCCAAGCCTTGTCCAGGGATATTCTCCGTAAAAATACGACCACAGCGTGTTATCATCAAACCAGGACTTAAAATCTTCGTCAACATTTTCACCAAAGCTGTTGGACATATCCTCAATTGTGGGGTCGCTCTGGTAAGCCGGGCGCTTTACATTTTTGGGTTCTGCCCAAAAACCTGTTACCGTAGAATGTTCGGAATCAGGAGCAAACGCAATAATCTGCTTTAACCGCGCCTCCGCGTCCTCCGCCTTTTGCAGTTCCTCAGCACAGGAAGCAATTTCTTTATCGGTAAACACCCACACGGGCCCCCACTGAATGGTAACATTCTCGCCCTCAGGATAACTCTCAGGATAATTGTGCCAGGTAAGAAGCAGCACTTTACCATCCTGCCATGTGGTCATTGGATCACTTTCCATAAGAGACACCAGCGGCAATATTTCGTCTTCATCTGCAAAAGCCGCATCTCTGACGGCGTCCCGGTAAAGCTCTTCGGGAGATTTTTGCGCTTCATTTCCTTTCCCACAGCCTGCAAGTATGGCTGCCATAAATACAGTAATCATAGCAGAAAATAATCTCTTTTTCACAATAATTCCTCCTGAATCTTCTTAAATTTCTTTCCTTATGTAAGCCGGCGTCCGTTCGTTGCATGGAAACCGTCCCAAAAGCTGCAATATAAATTTTCCTGTGAGAAAACACATAAGCACGCCAGAAAGCACATCATGCAGCCTGCCGGAAACACAATTGCCGGAAACGGACATTCTGCAGGTAAAAGCTCCGTCAGCGTGGGCAGCATAATCTGTAAAATGCAGATTTTTTTAATTATACATCCTTTCGCAAACCCAAAAAGCATTTTGGCAGGAACGTCAGTTTTCTGGCAGGAACGTCAGTCAGATTTTTGAAAATTTGTAATGCGCAGATTTGAAAAAGGTCTGTTTTTGTGCTATATTTATACTGGATTTTATGATGAAACTGAGGTGAATCCATTTTGAAAATAGCTTTGGTGGATGACGAGCAGAAATGCCTGGATGAAATGGCGCAGATTTTCCACGATTTTGGCACACAACGCTGCTGCCAGATGGAAATCGTTCCCTTTTTAAACGGAGAGGCTTTCCTTGAGGCATTTGAGGACAGCGGCTTTTCTGCTGTCTTTATGGACATTTACATGGACGGCATGGATGGCGTTGCCGCCGCGTCAAAAATGCGGGATTTGGATAACAGGTGCATCCTCGTATTTTTAACCTCCAGCACGGACTTTATGCCGGACGCCTTCTCCTGCCACGCATTTGAATATATCATCAAGCCTCTCTCTCCACAGCGCATCTTCCAGGTCCTCACGGACATTCTGGAAGTGCTTCCCCCACCGCAGAAATATATCGAGGTGATAAGCAACAGAAAAACGGTCCGAATATTTCTTGACGAGGTTGCCTCCGTCACTACGGACGCACATTACCTTGACATCGGCCTTACAGACGGGGAAACGCTGCGCTGTCGTATGACCATGGCGGAATTCCTGGAGCTTACTGACAGAGACTCCCGTTTTCTTCCCGTCAACAAAGGAATCACCATAAATGCTGATTACATCCTTGAATTTAAGGACAACTGCTGTATACTGGAGAATGGCACACAGTTTCCAACCCGGGTACGAAACCGCCTGCAAATCGAACGGGCGGCGAGGGATTACCATTTCAGAAAAATACGGGAGCGTCAGGCGCACTTTGCCAGACGTACCATGCCGGACGGTATCAGAAAAGGGGACTGAACATGGATATGGACAGATGGTTTTCGGCGCTGCCGCATTTTCTGGTGCTGCTGCCTTCAGCGGCATCCTGCTATTATACAATGAAGAACCAGATGAAATACACACTGTTTCAGACAGCCGCATTATGTATGGCTGTCCTGCTCCCATACGCTTTTCTTAGCTCTGCCTTAAGCGCCCTGCTGCGGATTGATGTAAATATTATCCTCCTGCCTTCCCTCATCCTGTTCTTTTTCCCATACCGCTGCACTGTGACGGCAGACCTTCCCAAGTGCCTTGCTGTCTATGTGGGCGTCTGTGCCGTCCAGACCTTTCCGGCACAGTTCGCCTGTGCTTTTGACGCTTTCCTGCACCCGGCATCGGGCGCAGCGGACCTCTCCACAGAAGCAGCTTTTTTCCAGCTCGGCCTTTCCTGCCTGGTTGCAGCTGCTTTCGCATGGCCTGCCTGCGAGCTTTTTTTTCAGATAGTTGACTGTCTGGACACTCCGAAAATATGGTATTCCACCATCCTGTTGTCCGCTGTCTTTCTGTTCTTCAATATAGTGGCTGTCCCTCAGTCCTACCGAACGCTCCATACAGGGCGTATGTTTTTCCTTTTTCTGTTGCTGGAAGGGTGCATGCTTGCAATCCTTACAGCAATTTATGTGCTTTTTTACCTGGGTACCACCGTTATACTGGAACACGCCAGGCTGAAAGAACATACCCGTCTCCTTGAAATGCAGTCCCGCCAGTACCGGGCATTGCAGGAACATATGCGACAAACCGCCAGACTGCGCCACGACTTCCGCCATTCCGTACATTTGCTTTCCTCCCTCGCGGAAGAAGGCGACATCGGCAGCATTCGGACGCACCTTGCAGAATTTGAGAGCAGTTTTGCAAAGAACTCGCCCGCATACTACTGTACCAATGCCGCACTGAACGCGCTGTTTTGCTATTATCATGAAGCGGCCGTTTCTGCGGGCATAAACATGGACTGGCACATCGAGCTACCGAAACCGCTGCCTGCCACCGAAACTGACATGTCCTCCCTGTTCGGGAACCTGATGGAAAACGCCATCGACGGATGCCTTACCATACCGGAAAGCAGGCGCTATTTCTACCTGACCTCGGAAATCCGCCAGGGCAGCAGGCTGTATATTGTTTCCACCAACAGCTTCGACGGCAGGGTACGGAAAGGAAAGAACGTCTACCATTCCACAAAGCACAGCGGGGATGGAATCGGGCTTACTGCCATTGCCGCAGTGGCCGAAAAACATGGCGGCTCGGCACAGGCTTCCAACAGCGATACAGAGTTTTATGTGGATGTGACGCTGAAAATATGAAGGGATTTCTGAAGCCAATGTCATTGATGTAACGAAGAAGAAAGGTAAGGTCGTAAAAATGAAAAAAATATTGCTGTTTCCTCTGACTTTTATATTGATAGTTTCAATCAGTCTTTCAGGCTGCTCAAATCAGACAGATACAACCGACTATTCTGACAGGTCAAACTGGTCATATTTTGAAACGGATACAACAGACAGGGTAGCCGACGTTTTTTTCGTGTGTCCGACTGTATATTCCGGCTCAGATAACTCATACAATATGGAGCTTACAGATGAAGATACCAAAGCGGACTTCCTCGGTGCAATTAATATGGAAAAAGAAATCTATGACCGCGACAGTCGTTTCTTTGCCCCGTATTATCGGCAGGTCGGACTGAATGTTTACGCAATGGCTCCCGGTGACCGCGAGCAATATCTTGCACTTGCATTTGATGATGTTAAAAATGCTTTTGAGTATTATTATAAAACCTGTAATGACGGCAGACCAATTATCCTCGCAGGATTTTCACAGGGAGCAGATATGTGCATCAGGATTATGAAGGAATGCTTCAGGGATGAGAACCTGCAAAATCAGCTGATAGCCTGCTACGCAATCGGCTGGCATATTACAGAAGAAGAAACCAGAGAATATCCTCAGTTGAAATTTGCCCGGGGCGAAAGCGATACAGGAGTGATTATATCCTTCAACAGTGAATCTGAAAGCATCGACAATTCCCTTACTGTCCCGAAAGGAACAAAAACCCTTGCAATCAATCCTCTTAACTGGAAGACAGACGGAGCGATTGCAGATAAAAGCCTTAATCTCGGCGCCTGCTTTACAGATTATGACGGCAATATTGTAAAAGAAATCAACAATCTTACCGGTGCATACATTGATGACGTCCGAGGCACATTAAAGGTAACGGACGTAACGCCTGAGGAATATCCTGCCGGACTGGATATATTTGAAAATGGTGTTTATCATCTGTATGACTATCAGTTCTTTTATCGCAATTTACAGAAAAATGTTCAGATGAGAATTAATGCCTTTATCCGACAGGCAGGGGGAGATGCCTGAAGGTCTGCGTACAAATCGTACCTGATCAGGCATATTATACCCTGTCCATACATCAGTCAGTCTCCCGCTTCCTTCTGTTCCTGCTGTAGATAACCACACAAATAATCGCTGTAATGACAAATACAGACAATACCACAATGACCCAAAGCCAGAAATAACCGATATGCAGATTTATTTTCTCCTGAATATTATTTGCATTGCCTGCCATATCGTCAAGGACAATACCCACATTGTGCCACCCTTTCCCAAGGGAAAAAGTAATTGTCCTCTCATCGCCGGAATAGGCGAATGGCACCGTTTCTCCATTATCATAAATTGCACACTGACTTTCATCCACCAGTTCACTGATGCCGGAAAGGGTAAAAGTACGGTCCGTTTCTCCATAAAACCAATGCCAGGAATCCAGATTATCCGGCATAATGCAGGTTGGGGCAATATTGTCAATATGCATTTTGCCAAGGTCTATACGACCTCCCTGGTTTTTGACCCTCAGTTGCAGTTCCACATCCGTATCGTCCTGGAAATTTTCTCTGAAAAAATCTGCCCTCAGCAGATAATTACAGATGCCCATCCCATAAATGCTGTCATCCACCATACACTGGGCATTGGTAAAGATTTCCTGTCCGTCGCTGTCACGGAGGACAATATCTGTTCTGGTTTCCTTTTTCGACATTACAAAAATATTCAAATCCTGAAAATCCGACGGTTTTTTGCTGATTGCTTCACCATTTTCATATTCAAAGGAATACAGACCCGTTTTTTTCTCAGGATTGCTCTCCATAATAAATGCCAGCACATCCTGGTGAACCATACGGGCATACGTATTATAATTCACAGCACTTTTATTGCCTGCCACATCAACCGCCACCAACTCCAGGGCATATACGCCGTCTTCTCTGAAGTCCGGCAGGGTATATTTATTTTCTTCAACTATTCCACTTGTAACTGACGGTCTGACAACCACTGCATCCGGGGTGGAATAATCCGGAATATAGACGGTCAGCCTGTATTCCAGATGTGACAGATTCAAATCCTCAAATTCAACGGTGGGAGCAGCCTCATCCTTCCTTGCACAGGGATACACATCCAGAAATTCTGTATCATCCTCCCCCACAAAAGAACCGTTTTTCATGCTGACAACAGGCGCTGTTTTATCAATCTCAAAAATAACGGTGCTGCATGGTTCGGCGGCATTGGCTGCCAAATCGGCGGGCGTCATCTCCATACGATAGACTCCGTCAAAATCAAAGGTAAAAGAAATTGTGTGGACGTCTTCCGTGCTCTCCCACCTCGCGCCTCCCAGAACCATACCTGTGGCATCTTCCATTCCATCCGCACTGTGCACTTCTCCCGCCTCTTTTCTCATGATTTTCAGATTCAGAAGCTCCGAGTCAAAATTGTGCTCTGTAACCGTGATGTTTACTGTTTTATCTGTATTAAAACTGTTTTCCGCAGCATTGGCAAATTCAGCAAAATTTTCCTGTACCACAGGCTTTGTCTTGTCCACATAGAACATGTTTTCATTACCGCCGCTGAAATTCACAATAGCAGGATGGTTCCCCAAATCCATTCCCGTCACATCAAACATGTAATCGCCCTCATCAAAATCAATAACAGCCGTATGTTCCGTATTGGATATTTCCGCAAATGAGTATCCGGGCACCGCTCCGAACATATTTTCAATCTCAACCTTTATCAGATTTTCATCAAAATTCCGCTCAGTTACCGTAATATCCGCAATACGGTTCTGTTCATAATACATGTCTGTATCATCATCTTCACGAAATACAACATTGATAACAGGAGCCGTTTTGTCAACAGTAAACATTTCACTCTGCACATTCTCCCTTTTGTTCTGTGAATTATCCGTCGCATCAAAAGTTAAGATGACATCATTATCATCTTCGGAAAAAGTAAAGGTTTTTGTGGCCTGAGTCACAAGATTGGCATCCACTCCCGTCACTTTCCAGCCATCTCCCAATTCCGCATTTAAGCTGTACCCTGCAGGACTTACATCAATTGTCTTCCTGTCATAAGGATTTTGTTCCGCGCTCTGCAAATACCCAATCTGTCTGATTCCGGAAACGGTATCAGTAACCACTACGGTAAATCGATTTGTCCCCACATAAAGATGATTGCCTGCCGCATCACGGTAATCGGTGTCTGCTCTTTTTGTAATTTCAATCTCAGGTGCAGACTTGTCCACCACACAGGCTTTGACTGTTTTCTCACCGGAACTGTTGAGAACATAGTCAAAGGCTTCCACGTAAATCTGTCCCTTAAATCCTTTCGGCACGTCCAGCGTCGCCTTACCGTCTGTAATTTTCTGTGAACCACGGATTTCTTTCTGTTTTCTGCCATCCTGATACGGAACAAACCGGTATCCCACTTCATGAAGGCCGGAAGACGGACTGGCGTCAGAAACGTTTATGACAACCTTAAAATCCCTTTTGAAATAATAACCATATATCATTTCTTCAATAAATTCCGCTGTGTTCTCAATTTTGTCAGACGTCTTCGGAATAAAGTCAATTCTGTCAATAACAGGAGAAATTTCATCCATATAATAGGTAACCTTATGGCTGGCGGTATTTCCTGCATTGTCCCTGGTCCGGGCAGCGATTACATATTTCCCGTTTTTGGCTTCCCCGCAAATGGAGGAAAAATAATTTGTATCAAAAGTATATTTCTGTTTATTACGCTCAGGCCCGTCCGCTGCTTCCGCCACTTTTGTTTTTAACAGAGCATTCCCTTTTTTATCTTCCGGAACATCAGCGCCATTTACAGACAAATCCACATTATTTATGCCGGAATGCCCGTCCTGAACTGAAAATTTGATGGTTCTGTTTGAACGGTACCATATCTGACCGTCCGTTCTGGATATGCTGTCGTTTTCCGGCAGACTGAACGTCACAACAGGAATATCTGTCTCTGTCATTGCCAGAATGCCTTCTGAGACAGTCTCTCCGCTGGCGTCTGAGATATTTGGACAGGAAAGGCTTACTTTTCCATACCTGTCATATACGTTCACAATAATATCACTCTCAAAAACAGTATCGTTCACAGGAATCTTTACCGAAAATACACCTTCCCCCTCATCTGTCATCCTGTCCGGCGCCGACAGTCCCGCATATTGCACTGTCGCATAGTCAATTCCGCTGTCAAACGCAATATCTTTTGTATATGCTTTAAAAATCAGTGTATCGTTTGAATATACGCCAAAAGTAAGGATTTTCAGAATTTTGTCCAGTGCGCTCGACTCTTTCTGCACGGTAAATCTTTCAATAACAGGATTTTCAAAATCTCTGTAAACCACCAACTGCTCCAGTTCAAGCAGATTATGGGCAAAATCGGTTACCGTTCCGGTTATGGTATATTTATGCTCCCCGTCAGTCTCAACGCCCGTTGTATCAGCTAAAACATAATATCCCGCTTCATCATGCAAAATCTGCTCATGAGTATACGCAAAATTTTTTCCATTGATATCAAGAGAAATATTCCGGAGTCCTGACGCAGCGTCAGCAACATCTGCACGGAACACAATCACTTCCTCTTTGTCAAACCACTGACTGCCGGCAATATTTACACATTCCGGTGAAATTGCGGCAATACTTCCCTTTTCAGGCGGACATGTGTCTTTGTAAAAAGTGACAGAACTGCTGGCAGTGTTGCCGCAATTATCTTCCACTTCCACCGTGAAAATATGCTCTCCATCGTATAAATCACCAATCCGGAAGGTAGTTACATGTTCTTCTGTTTTGAAGGAAAAATCTGATTTTGAATATTTTACTTTGCCGTTGTCTCTGACCGTAATGGAAAATAATCCGCTGTGCAAAGGCCCCTGACAGTCGGCAACCGTAATCGTCATTTCAATATCTCTGTCATTCATGCCAAACCACATACGTTCCTGGCTGTCTTCATGAGTCTGGCTCAGAATACCGCCGAAATCTATGGAAGGAGCATCATCTTCAACCGTTAAATCATTGCTCTGAACCATTCCGCGCTCAGGAATATCTGTGGCCAGTGCCTCTGTAAGCAGCCCCACATAATCCTCGACACAAATACGCATGGTTGTCATGATTTCATCCGGCCGGACCGCCAGAACGTATTCATTGCTCCCTTCGCTTTGCATGGCCTCCTTATCATTTATTTTAACGCTCTTTACTCCGGAGGCATAGAATTCTTCCTTTGATTCATTATCATTTACTTTTACCGCAACTTCAACGGTATTTTTATAAAATGTACCAAAGGTAAAAAATTTCAGTATTCCTTCTGAGTTATCACTCTGAGGTTTTCTTATTTCAATACGCTCAATCTGCGGCGGGAGCATATCACTGCCCACCGAATCTGTAACAGGTTCTTCGTCGTCATAGACATTTCCTGCTTTATCGGTAACCCTCAGATGAAGGGTGTGCCTGTTGCCGGGTACAGTCTTAGCCAGATGCCAGGGCAGAATCAGCTCAAACTCCGTCCTGTCGTCCGAATAACCTTTAAATTCCGCATAATCCGTTCTGTATTCTGATTCTCCTTCCTGTAACAAAAATCCGTCGTCCCACAGATATTCCACTTTTGCAATGCCCGAACGGGAATCTGAAAGGGTAATATTTGCCTTAATGGATTGTTGAAAATTCCCATCAATATGCGTAATCTTGACATCAGGCTTTGTTCTGTCAATACAGAATGATTCTACAGGCTCTCCATCATATGCAATCCTGGCCGGATGATTTCCCAAATCTCTTCCCTGGAGCTCAAAAGTATAATCCCCTTCTCCAAAATCAATCACAGCCGCATGCTCTGTGTTCGATATTTCTTCAAACACATATTCCGGTACATCTCCAGATGTATTTTCTATCCTGATATCTATCAGTCCTGCGTCAAAATTTCGCTCCGTCACCGTAATCCTGGCCACCCGGCTTTGTTTATAATATGCAGTTCTGTCATCCTGAAATTCAACCCTGATGTCCGGAGGCGTCCGGTCAATGGTAAACGTCTCAGTCCGGACATCCTGAATCTGATTCCCGGAACCGTCCACAGCGTCAAAAATCACGGCAATATTATTATCATCTGCAGTAAAATCAAATGTTTTTGTAACCTGTGTGACAAGATTTTCTTCCATCCCTGTCACCAGCCAGCCGTCTCCCAGATTTTCTCCCGGAGCGTATCCATCGTTATCCAGGGTAATCATCCGTCTGTCGCAGGAATTTTGTTCTGCATTCTGCCGGTATCCAAATGCTCTGATTCCGGAAACAACATCCGTAATTTTTACAGTAAATCTGTTTCCTCCCGTATAAAGATGGTTTCCAGCCCCATCCTGGTAACCGGTATCCGCCATATCTGTAATTTCAATTACAGGGGCACTGTTATCCTCTGCCTTTACCAGCTTTTCCCCCTGTGAATTACCCGCACGGTCGAATACTTCCGCAAAAATTCTTCCTCGAAATCCTTCCGGTATTTCCAGCTCTGCTTTCCCATCTGCAATTTCCAGTGACCCGGTAATTTCTTCCTGTTCCGCTCCATCTTCATAAGGCACCAGACGGTATTTCATCTGGTCAGGGCCGGAAGAAGGAACATCATCCGTAACATTTACAACCACACGATAATCCGCTCTGAACTGAACCACTACCGGCTAAAGCCGGTAGGTTCAACATGCTGCTAAAGCAGCCTAAAGTTGTGCATGCTGCAAGT
>CATLIX010000048.1 GCA_949959185.1 uncultured Eubacterium sp.
ATCCGCTTCATAGACGGCAAGGTGCAGGTGATACCGGGAAACGAGGCAGCAGCAGGCGCGGATCAGTCCAGAGACTCAAAGGAGTGGTGCTTCTGCTTTCGCCCGTTCCTGCGCTGCCTTCATCTGAGCCGCATCTTCTTCTCTGGCCTGCTGCACCTGCGCTTCTTTCTCTCTGGCCAGCTGTGCTTCCTGTTCCCGCTCCTGCTGAGCATAGTACAATCCTGTCATACCAAAAGCGGCCACAATCATAATCACCGCTGCCACAATATAGGATTTCCGGTTAAAAAATGCTGGGAGTTTTTTATTTCTCATCCTGTCACCTTCCATTTCTGTTTGTTTTTCCTTCTTATTTTTGCCGGAAAAACTGGTATTATACAGGAATTATGAGAAAATTTTACTTACCCTTTCCAGGCGGAATCACTGAACATTTTTACTTCCGTCTGCTCAGCAAAACCGTTGAAAATTTTATTTCAGTTTTTCTCAATGGAAATATCTTTATAATAATATTGCAGCAGCTCTTTATACTCTTTTCCTTCTTTTGCAAGCACATTTGCACCATACTGACTGAATCCCAGGCCATGGCCAAGGCCTTTTGTGACAATCCGCACCTGGTTTTCCACCTCTTTCAGATAAAAACAGGAAGAATTCAGCTTAAAATGATTCCGAAATTCTTCTCCGGTTATGGTCTGCTCTCCTACCGCTACCTTTGTCACATAATCACTGGAATCCCGCTCTGCAACAGTGACTGATTCCAGAATTTTTTCCGGTATACACTCAAACTCCGGACAGAGTTCTTTCAGTTTTTTCATGAATTCTTCTTTTTCCAGAAAAACCACCTTCAGAAAATCCGGGGAAGGGATGTCCATTCCGCTGTCCGTACACTCCAGATAAGGTTCATCCTCCCGCTGCAGGGCTTCTCTGGCACTTCGGGTTTTGCCCGCGCTGACTGCATGAAAGGCCGCATGAATGGGAGTTTTGCCGTAACAGAGGATTTCTCCTCTGGTGTCGGCTACTGCTGCTTCCAGAACCCGGTAATTTTCCTCAAATCCATCCTGGCCCCAGAGCTCCAGCATTTCTTCCCTGGACATGGATTCCGGCAGAATTTTTTCCTGCGTGGCCAGAGCAGCCGTCAGCTCTGTTCTGGCAATCACCGCCTGAGCTTTGATGGTCTCTGACTGGTAATCCAACGGAATTTCCTTTGCTATAATTCCGGTAAGGTATTCCTCCACATCCAGTTCCCCGTCTCCTGTTTCCAGAACCGGAACAAATTCTTCCCCCGGCACATCCCGAATTTTCTCCCTGTCCGGGCTTGTCTGACCGTTCTGAAACAACAGGGTTACAATATATGGTACTGTGAGAATCAGTACGCAGACCGCCAGAAATGTTTTTATTTTCTCTTTCAAAACAGCACCCCCTTTTCTGACTATATGCCGGAAAAGTGGAAAATATAACTGACGTGATTCCCGTTCTCTGAATCTTAAGATAATAAAAACGCAAACAAATGTTCTTTTTTCTGTTGCATTTTCTTTTTTTCTGTGGTATGATGTACTCAGAACATAAGTTCTTTTTATAAATTATGACAGGAGGTTTCTCTTATGAATTTGCAGAAAAATATGGAATTATCCGAGAAGCTGACCATCCTGTCTGACGCAGCCAAATATGATGTGGCCTGTACCTCCAGCGGCGTTGACCGTAAGGGCAGCGGAAGAGGTATGGGGAACTCCATCGCGCCAGGTATCTGCCATACCTTTTCCGCAGACGGAAGGTGCGTGTCCCTTTTAAAAATACTGTTTACCAACGAGTGCATTTTCAACTGCGCCTACTGCCTGAACAACTGTACCACAGACGTCAGACGCGCTTCATTCACTCCCGATGAAATCTGTACCCTTACCATGGAATTTTACCGGCGCAATTATATCGAAGGACTGTTTCTGAGTTCCGGCATTATGGTCAGTCCCAATTATACCATGGAACTCATCTATCAGACCATTTACAGGCTCCGCCGTATCCATCATTTTAACGGTTATATCCATGTGAAATCTATTCCGGGAGCCGATTCTGCCCTGATTGAAAAGACCGGATACCTGGCGGACCGTATGAGTATCAATCTGGAACTTCCCACAGCAGACAGTCTGCGGCAGCTCGCTCCCTGTAAATCCCGGACTACCATTTTAAAACCCATGCGGCAGATTCAGAACCGTATTACCGACAACAAACAGGAACTGATGGTTTACCGGGAAACACCACGGTTTGTTCCGGCCGGCCAGTCCACCCAGATGATTATCGGCGCCACACCGGAGAATGACTTCCAGATTATGAGCGTGGCGGAAAGCCTCTATGAGAAATTTCAGCTCAAACGTGTCTTTTACTCTGCCTTTGTAAATGTGAACGGCAATTCCATGCTGCCTGTTCTTCCAGGCGGACCGCCTCTGCTGCGGGAACACCGCCTGTATCAGGCGGACTGGCTGCTGCGCTATTATCATTTTCACGTTTCAGAGCTTTTATCGGAAGACCGGCCGGATTTTAATATTTTCCTGGACCCCAAGTGCGACTGGGCTCTGCGGCATCTGGAATATTTCCCTGTGGAAATCAACAAAGCCTCTTACAAGACATTGCTGCGGGTGCCCGGCATCGGCTATAAATCGGCGGAGCGGATTGTAAAAGCCCGCCGGCGAAACCGCCTGACCTTCGACGATTTGAAGAAAATCGGCGTGGTATTAAAACGGGCCCTGTATTTTATTACCTGTTCCGGGAAAATGATGTACAATACCAAACTGGAAGAGGACTATATCTGCCGGAATCTCATGGGGGATAAAACCCAGGTTCCGAAGGATATCCGGGAAGGCGGCTACCAGCAGCTCAGTTTCTTTGACCAGGATATGCGGGCGGATTTTCATCTCACCGACGCTCAGATTATCCCTCCCGGTCAGCAGATTGTCTCTCTTTAGAAAGGACATATTTATGTATATATTTCTCTGTGAGGACAGCATTGACGGTATTTTTACCGGAGTATACGACGCCTGGGCCAGCAGATACGGCCATGGCAACATTTCCCTTACCACCTGTCCGCCGGACAACTACAGTCTGTTCGACGAATACGTTACGGTACAGACTGATTATGAAAAAAGTGAAAAGGTGGCCCGCACACTGCGCAGCCGCCTTGGAGAAGATACTTATACGGAAATTTGTCAGGCCGCTTCTTCCACAGAAGAACACAGCCGTAAAAAAGCCATGAACAAAGGGGAAGCCATCTACCGTACCATTGTTCTGGCCCTGGCTCTGAAAGACGGAAGCAAGGTTCTGAATTATCTGGGAGAGCCTTATGTCAACCGGGTTTTTCACCTTTCCCGGAGCACCGGAAATGAAGCCCATCATCTCCTTGGATTTCTCCGGTTCCAGGAACTGGAAAACGGTATCCTTTTCGCCAGAATCCATCCCAGGAACCATGTACTCCCATTCCTGGGAGAACACTTTTCCGACCGTCTTCCTCAGGAAAATTTCATGATTTACGACGCGTCCCACAGCCAGGCTGCCCTGCACCCAAAGGGAAAAGGATTCTTCCTCACAGACACCGGAGAACTGGATGAGAAAATGCTCCACCGTTATTCTCCGGAAGAAACGGAGTATCAGAAGCTCTGGTGCAGATTCTTTGACAGTATCGCCGTGGAAGCCCGGATTAATCCCAAACTGCAGAATCAGAACATCCTGAAACGGTTTCAGCAGGACGTAATCGAGTTTCAAAGACCTCGCAGAATTTAAACACCGGCCTGTCTTCCCTGTCCGCAATTCTTTCGGAAGAACTTCTGGAACCGAACTCTTATGTTCCGGAAGTATCTCTCAGCAGATTACTCAGCGCTGCAAACTGCTCCAGTGTCAGCGCTTCTCCCCGTATACCGGGGGCCAGCCCCATTTCTGCAAGGGCATTTACAATCCGCTGTTTTTCCAGATTCAGCTCCGGCGCATTGTTCAGACCATTTACCAGTGTTTTGCGCCTCTGGTTAAAGGAAGCGCGGATGAGTCGGAACATCAGATTCTCATCCTGTACCTCAACTGCTTTCTCCCTGTGCCGGGTAAGGCGAATCACAGCACTTCCCACTTTGGGACGGGGAATAAAACAGTTCGGGGGGACGTTTGCCACCACTTCCGGTCTGGCATAATACTGAACCGCCAGAGACAGAGCTCCGTAATCTTTCGTTCCCGGCCCTGCCTGCATACGTTCCGCTACTTCTTTCTGAACCATAATGGTAATACTGTCCACCGGAACATGGCTCTCAAACAATCCCATAATAATGGGCGTTGTAATATAATAGGGCAGATTTGCCACCACTTTTATAGGTCTGCCCTGATTCTTCTCCTGGGCCAGACGGTTGATATCCACTTTCAGGATATCTTCGTTCAGCACTTCCACATTCTGATATGCGCGTAAAGTATCGGCCAGAATGGGAATCAGATTCCTGTCAATCTCCACCGCAGCCACTTCTCTGGCATTTTCGCAGAGATATTGGGTCATGGTCCCGATTCCCGGACCGATTTCCAGTACAAAATCTTCCTTTGTAATTCCTGCCGCCTGAATAATTTTCTCCAGAACTCTGGTATCAATCAGAAAATTCTGCCCGAATTTTTTCTGAAAATTAAAGTTATATTTCTGCAATACCGCTATGGTATTCTGTGGTTTTCCTAAATCAGCCATTGTTACCTTCTTTCTGCTGTGATTTGTATTGCTGCCATATCCGGTTTCCAGTCAGTTCCACAGGATTCTGCCCAATCCGTTTGTTATCTCCATCCCCGCCATATAAAACACCGGAGACATGAGCAGACCCCGTTCCCCCGCTGCAAGCATTCCCAGAAAACTGAAGAAAAACCAGATTCCGCTGACTGCACTGCACAGGAGGATTCCTCCTGCCGCTGACACCGCGATTTCCTGATGCATCAGCAGCCTGCAGAGATACACAATTACCTGTATTCCAATCTGGAGGCCAAACACTTTTCCGGCAGGCACTGCTTTTGCCAGCAGATATTTCTTCCGGTCCACCGGAAAATACCGGATTTTTTCGTACATGGAGCGCCAGTGTTCCTGTTCCCATCTGGTAAAAGAAAGCATAACGCAAAAGAGAAAGGCCATCATGGCTGCCGCCGATACATTGCACAGAAACAGAGGTTCTTCATAGTCTCCCGCAAGAAGCAGCATAAAATAAATACTTTCTCCCAGAAACAGAAGGATAGCTCTGGCTCCCATGGGCCTTTTGTCAAAGGCTCTGATATTCTTCCAGGTTCTGTTCACCGTCTCCGCCTCCTTTTGTCATATAATACATCCACCCTGACAAATCCGTATCTTCGCACAGAATCCCGGTTTCCGTCTCTTTCAGCCAGTCCCCTGCCATACCATTCCCGCCGTACAGGTTCCCACGGCTTTCAGGTATCCGCTCCCGGTCCAGCAATGCCTCAAAGCCCACGTTACTCACCTGAATTCCCACAATTTCCGGATAATTCCCGTCCCGGAGTCTCCGGCCTGTTTCCGGCCCTCCTCTGATGCGGCGATAACGGGTCAGAAGGCGCTCCATGGAATCTGTGTAGAGTATCTCTCCCTGCTCCAGCAAAGCAATCCGGTCGGCCACCTGTTCCATATCCGAGGTCAGATGGGAAGACAGCAGTACACTGAGTTCCTCCTCTTCCACTGCTGCCTGCAGCATATCCAGAAATTCTTTTCGGAAAACCGGGTCCAGATTTCCTGTAGGCTCATCCAGCAGGAGAATCCGGGGCCGATGGGCCATGGCAAAGGCAAACTGAAACTTCATCCGGTAGCCTTTGGACAAAAAACCCAGCCGCTCCGATTTCTTCAGCCCGCAGACAGAAAGCCATTTTCCCCATCTTTCTTCTGTAAATTCCGGATAAAACCGCCCGAAAGCCAGCCCGTTCTTCCAGAGGCTCTCTGTTTCCAGAAACACAGGCTCATCCAGCACAAATCCCGTCTGAACCTGGACCCCCATACGGTCTTTTCCCATGTTTATGCCATTCATCCATACAGTCCCGCTGTCTGCAGAGGTATGGCCTGTCAGAATTCGGATAATGGTAGTCTTTCCCGCCCCGTTTCTTCCCAGCAGTCCCAGAATATTTCCCGGCGGTATCTCCAGGGAAATATTGTTCAGCCGAAATCGTCTGTACTTTTTGGAAAGACATTCCACTTTGAGACCGTCCCTCTGCAAACTTTCTTTTTTCCGGCTCTCCTTTAATTTTTCCATTTTCTTCTCCCTTCCGGATTCCTTTGAGATATCCCCGGCTTTTCCTGTATCAACGCTACAGCTCCTCAAATAAAACTTCAATATAATCCATCATATCTTCTCTGGAAAGCCCGGCTTTCTTCCATTCCACCGCCAGTTTGCCCAGTTCCTCCTCCAGCATCTGTATTCTCTTTTCTTTGAGCATACTGGTATTCTGCCGGGAAACATAAAAGCCTTTTCCGGCTACCGGGTAAATCAGCCCCTCCTGCTCCAGTTCTTCATAAGCTCGTTTGGTAGTTATAACGCTAATCTGCAAATCTCTGGCCAGAGAACGGATGGAAGGCAGGGGTTCCCCCTCCCGCAAATCCCCGGCAATTACCGCATCTTTGATCTGACGGACAATCTGTTCATAAATTGCAAGGTTACTTGTATTGGAAATTATAATTTTCATGAAGCAGTCCCTTCCTGTTATGATTCCGTTCCTCACAGTTCATCGTAATACAGATCTGCACAGGCAATTTTCCGGTAAAAATATCCAATTGCAAACAGGCCTGTCAGATAATTCACGGCTGGCAACAGGCACCCTGGTATGCTCCAGAAATCGCCTGTTGACAGAAGATTAAAAAAAGCAGCTCCCACATCCAGACACAGCACCATAATGGAAAGGCCGTACAGTTTTGTCCCGTTCCTTTCACTCCCCTTTACAGGCTGCACAGCTGCAATCTGAGAAGAACTTAAGGCCATACTTACCGGTATTACTCTCGCAAAGAAATCCCACCAGAATCTTTCTGTCTCCTGGCCTGCACAGGCAAGCTCTGCTGATGTGAGCAGCAGGAGAAACATAGCCACCCAGAGCATTTTCCGTATCTGCATGGCGGCAAACTCCTTCCTGCTTATCGGAAGAAGATATATCAATCTGTGGTTCTGGAAGTTTATCATAATGATCAGCCCTATATTGCTCCAGCATAGGCTGCTTATCAGCTGATCTGCCAGTTCCCGTCTGTTTTCTGCCCCTTGCAGAACCCCGTAGAAACCCACCGCAATTCCGAACAGAAGCAGTGCAAATCCAAATTTTCCCCGGAATGTATGCAGAGAAGCTCTGAGTTCCACCAGAATTTCCCTTCCTGTAAACAGGAATTTTCCCGGTGTAAAATTTCCTGTGCCCTTATTCTGAGCGCATGTATCCATACCTTTCATTCCAATCCCTCTTTTCCCACGCTTTCGGCTTCCGAAACCAGGTTCTGATCTGTCAGAACATTCGTTCACCGTCAGAATTTTCCGTCCAGATAATACATCAGTTCTGCCAGAGTGGGACGGGACACGCTGACGTCCACCCACAGTCCCCGTCCATCCTCCTGAAACAGACCTTCTTCATAATATTTCATACTCCGCCTGCCAGTCAGGCGATTGTCCAGATAATCCATCTGCCTCCTGCTGCCCCGCACAATTTTGTACTGTTCTTCCAGCTCTGTCATAGTCAGAGAAAAAATCTGGCGGCCTTTGGACAGCATGGTAACCGCATCCGCGTACTGCTCCAGTTCTTCCGTCAGATGAGTGGCAAAAAGAATGCCGCAATCATCATTGAGCACATCATACAGCAGGTTCATCCATTCCCGGCGGAATACCGGGTCCAGTCCCGCTTCCGGCTCATCCATCAGAATCAGTCCAGGGCGGCGGGCCAGTGCAAAAGCAAGCTGAAACTTCATATAATTCCCCTTTGACAGCTTTCTGAGATTCTGTCCCGTATCCACACCAAACTGCCTGCAGTAGTTCAGGAAATCATTCTGATTATATGTTTTATAATAAGTTCCATAAATTGCTCCCGCATGTTTTACGGACAAGTCCAGCCGGAAGTAGTCATCGTCAAAAATAACTCCTGTCTCCCGTTTACACCGCTCCGGCTCCTGCTTCATGCTGACGCCTTTCAGCCATAAATCGCCCTGGCTGATGCGGGAAAGGCCGCAAATCATATGAAACAGCGTTGTCTTTCCGGCTCCGTTCCTGCCGATTACACCCATAAACATTCCAGGCTCCAGCGTCAGATTTATATCCCGCAGCCAGAAAGTGGTTCCCCGTTCCGCCCCGGCACCTTCAATTCGCAATATCGGTTCCATACATACATTCCCTCCTTCCTGAAACGCAAAGTGTGCATATACTGTATATATCTATATATACAGTATATGCACAGATATGTCAATACTTTATTCAGAAATTCGAAACATTTTCATCTGCCATCCGGAATACTGTCTTATCTGACTCTGGAAAACAGCCTCCGGGCATTTTCTCTGGTAACCTCCATCACTTCTTCCTGGGTAATCCCCCGCAGACGTGCAATTTCCTGCGCCACATAAGGCAGATTCAGGGATGAATTCCGTTTCCCCCGCTCCGGTTCCGGAGATAGATAGGGACAGTCCGTTTCCAGCAGAATATATTCCAGGGGAATTGCGGCCGCAGTCTCCTTTAACTTTCTGGCATTTTTAAAGGTTACGACTCCTCCGATTCCAATGTAATAACCCATTTTTATATATGCAAAGGCCTGTTCCGGTGAATAGGAAAAACAATGTACCACTCCCGGTATCTGTTCCCCGTGAATACCCTGTACCAGCTTCAGAGTATCCTCCGCCGCATCTCTGGAGTGGATGATGACCGGCAGTTCCTGCTCCCTGGCCAGTTCCATCTGCCGGCAGAACCAGTAACGCTGGCTCCGCTTCACTTCCTCATCTTTATCCCAGTAATAATCCAGGCCAATCTCTCCCACAGCCGCAACTTTGGGCAAACAGCACCTTTCCCGCAGCCATTCATACACTTCTTCACTCAAATCTTCTATTTCGCTGGGGTGTATGCCTATGGCTCCGTAAATAAAAGGATATTCCTCCGTAAGGGCAAGAGTTTTTTTCACTCCCTCCAAATCGGAACCCACATTTATAATCGTTTCAATCCCATGTTCCTCCATGGATAACAGAAGCTCTTTCCGGTCAGAATCAAACCTTCTGTCATCGTAATGGGCATGACTTTCAAATATCATAATATCACACTTTCCGCATTATCTTCATTTCTGTGTATCAGGCAGATACTGTTTTTCTGTTTCCGCTTTACGTTGTACAGAGCCCCGTCTGCCGCATAGAGATAATCCCACATCCGGTTCTGATGTGTGGGAACACTGTTTCGGATTCCCTGCGATACAGTTACATATTCTGATACCTGAGAACCCTTATGCTCTATCTTCAGCCCTGAAATCCGCTCCCGCAGCTCTTTGGCCAGTGCCAGAATCTCTTCATCGGTTTTCCCATAATAGATAATGATAAATTCATCGCCGCCATATCTGGCACAGAAAATATTACTGTCCCGCTTCATCAGCTCTTTTAAGATTTCACCGATTTGCTGCAGACATGTATCGCCTGCCTGATGTCCGTATGCGTCATTATATTGTTTGAAAAAGTCCACATCAAAAATTTCGATGGAAAGGCGCTCCTGATTTTCACTGGCTCTGTCAAATATCTTTCCGGCAAAATCATTGAGTTTATAGCGATTGGGCAGCCCTGTCAGTTCGTCTTTCTCAGAACGCTCCTGCAACTCTTTCTTCTCTTTGAGTAAAGCCTCCTCTTTCAGACGGGCCTCTTTCAGGCTGAACCGCAGCTCAGTAGAGCGGTGAATCACTCCCACATTTTCTTCTTTCAGAATCTTTCCGTCCTCATAGAGACTGGCGCAAACCTCCAGATATCGTTCCCGCTGTCCGGTATCCCGGTAATATTCTGCCTGCCGGCGCAGCAGTTCCATCTGCAGATTGGTAATACCTGTCTCTTTCACCAGCAGCTCCAGTCCCGGAAAAATTCTTTCCAGCTCCTTAAATTTCCCAATTTCCAGAAGAAAATCCAGAAAATCGAAAACGTCTTCATGGCTGTCCATAATAATCTGGAGATTTTCCAGTTTCTGAATTATGTTTTCAATATACTGATCCCGCTCCGCAAAACGTCCCTGGACATGACGTATTCTCACAATCAGCCCCTGAGTCATGAAAAAATCTATACCTGTCTCATCCATTTCTCCGATTTCACGGATTTTTTCTTCGTATTCTGCAGCTTCTTCCAGATTCTTCTGAAACAGGCTGCACCTCCCCAGCGAGGCATAAGTGTTGGCCAGATTTCCTCTGCCAAAAAACTCCTGTTTATAATCTGAAAAAATATCCTGTGCCTTTTTCAGATACCGGACTGCGGAATCAAATTCTCCAAAACCCATATACAGGCGCCCAATGTTGCAGGTAACCAGAGCAGTCTCATAGGGAAAATCATACTTTTCCCCATAAGACAATGCTGTAATATACTGATCCAGCGCCACCGTGGTGTTTCCCCGGTTAAACGCGTCAACTCCCATCACATTATGAGAACGTATCAGCAAATCCCACTGGGAAGCCTTCTGCTGGTTTACAATGCTTTCTGCCAGGCAGATCATCAGATTCTGATGATCATTCAGACAGAGATAACTTTCCGCCAGATAGTAATATGCGAATCCCAGAAGATACGAATCATTCTTCTCTTTTCCAACATCCACCAGCCTGCGGCAGCTTTCCATGTACGGTTCTCCTCTCTTATAGCGGAGCTCCATCATTTCCTCTATCTGCGCCTGAATTTCTTTCCCGTAATTCGTAAAGTCCATCCTTTTTCCTCCGTGACAGCCCGTCCCTGGGCTGCCCGATCTTCTGTTCCCGCAAAAGGGCCTGACTTCCTGTCTAACAGATTTCCGCTCCGGAAGGCATATTCTTTTCAGGTACTACCAGCGCCAGTTCTCCTTTTTCATTTTCTGCACAGAGCAGCATTCCTTCAGACAATACCCCTGCCAGTTTTGCCGGTTTCAGGTTTACCAGTACCATGACTTTCTTTCCAACCATTTCCTCCGGAGCATAGTATTTCCGAATGCCGGACACAATCTGTTTCACCTGACTTCCGATACGCACCTGAGAACACAGCAGTTTTTTGGACTTGGCCACTGCTTCGCAGGCGATGATTTCGCCCACCTGGAACTGCATTTTCATGAAATCATCGTATTCAATTTCCGGTTTCGCCTCCAAATCTATGCCTGCCTCTTCCGGTTCCGGCGCTGATTCCTGAGTCTCCGGATACAGTTCTTCCACCTTTGCCAGCACATCCTCCGGTTTCATCCGCTCAAACAGGATTTCCGGCTGGGAGGTCACCTTGGTTCCGCTTCCATAATGGCCGAAGCTGCCCAGCTCCTCAAAAGGCACTTCAAAGGCATTTAACTGAGACAGAATCTTTTCCGAAGTTTCCGGCATAAAGCTCTTTAACAGGCTGGCCCCAATGGTAATGCTCTCCACCAGGTTGTACAGAACCGTGGCAAGACGGGGTTTGGAGGCCTCCTCCTTTGCCAGAATCCAGGGGGTTGTCTCGTCAATATATTTGTTGCAGCGTTTGAACAGATTAAAGATTTCCGTCAGAGCGTCCGCCACGCGCAGCTCATTCATTTTGGCAGTTACTTTGGCTGCGGCGCCTGTAACCACCCGCTTCAGTTCTTCATCCACATCTTCCGCCACATTTTCATTGGTAACCACTCCTTCAAAATATTTATTGCTCATGGAGATGGTGCGGTTCACCAGATTTCCCAGGGTATTTGCCAGATCGGAATTGCGGCGCTCCGTTACCAGTTCCCAGGAAATCACTCCGTCATTTTCAAAAGGCATTTCATGGAGCAGGAAATAACGAACGGCGTCCACACCGAAAATTTCCGTCATTTCGTCGGCATAGAGTACATTTCCTTTGGATTTACTCATTTTCCCCTCTCCCTGCAGAAGCCAGGGATGGCCGAAAATCTGTTTCGGCAGGGGCAAATCCAGGGCCATCAGGAAAATCGGCCAGTAAATGGTATGGAAACGGATAATATCTTTCCCTATCAGATGCAGCTCTGCCGGCCAGTTCTTTTTAAATAATTCACTGGAATTTCCTGCAGCATCATATCCGATTTTGGTAATATAGTTGCTCAGTGCATCCAGCCAGACATAAACCACATGTCCGGGGTCAAAATCCACCGGAATTCCCCAGCTGAAAGAAGTTCTGGATACGCACAAATCCTGGAGGCCCGGCAGCAGGAAGTTGTTCATCATCTCATTTTTCCTGGATACGGGCTGAATAAATTCAGGGTGGGTGTTGATATGTTCAATCAGGCGGTCCGCATATTTGCTCATCTTAAAGAAATAGGCTTCTTCTCTGGCGGGCTGCACTTCTCCGCCGCAGTCCGGGCACTTTCCATCCACAAGCTGGGATTCCGTCCAGAAAGATTCACAGGGGGTACAATACAGTCCCTCATAGGCGCTCTTGTAAATATCTCCCTGGTCATAAAGCCTTTTGAAAATCTTTGCCACCTGCTCCTCATGGTCCTTATCCGTAGTACGCACGAAGCTGTCATAGGATGAATTCATCAAATCCCATATTTCTTTCACCTGGCCGGCCACTTTATCCACATATTCTTTGGGGGTAATTCCGGCTTCCTCTGCCTTAATCTGAATTTTCTGCCCATGTTCATCGGTTCCGGTCTGGAAGTAAACATCATACCCTTCCTGCCTCTTAAATCTTGCAATGCTGTCTGCCAGTACAATCTCGTAGGTATTTCCAATATGAGGTTTCCCGGATGTATAGGCAATGGCTGTTGTCATGTAGTATTTCCCTTTGGTGCATTTTGTACACATATGATCTGCCTCCTTAAATAATTGGAAGAACAAAATGGGCAAGCCCACTTCAACTCTCCTGCCCCTCAGTCTTGAGGGGCGCTGGACATCCTGCGGATGTCCGTTTAGCGCGGACCGAAGCGGAGCGTAGATTTGCACATTTTGTCGCGCCGAGTGCGGATTTGTCCTAAGGGGTACCAGGCTTGCCTGGGGGATACCTTAGGACGGTCACGTAGTGACATCTTCCATTCGCACGAGTGCGCATATTATTTTTTATCTTACAGGAAGACACTTTCACGCTTTAGCGTGACAAGGTCTTTCCTGTAAGATAAAAGAACCGCCTTCTGCATCAGTCAGAAGGCGGCTGTCCGCGGTACCACTTCTTTTCGCTCCTTTCTCACAAAAAGAGCCTTATCAAGTATTCCATACTTTTCGCTGTAACAGGCGAACCTGTCATCGCTTATCGGTATTTTCTCCGTATCTTTCTGCCGCTCCGTTCTGCTGCGGGCCGGAGCATACTGTTCAGCAATGCCACTCCAAAGCCATCTTCTGCATAACCTCCTGCGTCCCTTTTCACCAGCCGGAACTCTCTGTGTCATTCCGTTATGCATACTCTCTTTTTCGCTGTGTTTGGTTTGTTTTTATTTTATCAAAGACTACCACAGAACCGGCGGAAAGTCAAGATAAATGCCCATGACAAATCAGCGGAGTAATTCGTCATGGTATGAACTTTAACGAAAAACATATCGGTTCAGCCGTTCAAAAGCCTCCTGTACCCTGGAAAAAGGCAGGGCCAGATTCATGCGGACAGCACAGGCTCCGTGGAACATTCTGCCGTCCTGCCAGGCCACTCCCACTTTCCAGCCTGCCTGCAATACCTCATCAATGGTGGTTCCATGGTCCTGGCACCAACGGGAACAGTCTAAAAACAGCATATAGGTTCCCTCCGGTTTGCTGACCTGCACCCCCGGAAAATGCTGTCCGATATAATCGCAGGCATAATTTATATTTGTGCTCAGCACCTGCCGCAGCTCGTCCACCCATTCCTGGCCTTCCGGCTTATATGCCCCAATCAGTGCGTGCATGGACAGCACATTCATGCTGTTATAATGGGATTTGCTGCCCTGAGCCCTTACACGGTCCTTAAGATACGGATGATAGATAATATGATAACTGCCCACCAGACCCGCCAGGTTGAAGGTTTTACTGGGGGCATAGACAGCCACCGTACGGTTTCTGGCGTCTTCGCTTATCGACTGGGTGGGAATGTGCCTGTGATGGTTCAGAATAACGTCAGACCAGATTTCATCTGAGATTACCACACAGTCATTTTTCCGGTAGACCTCCATGGCCTGCTCCAGTTCCCACTGCTCCCATACCCGGCCGCAGGGATTGTGGGGACTGCAGAATACGGCCACATGAATCCGATGTTCCTTCAGTTTCCTGTCCATATCCTCAAAATCCATGCGCCAGACATGATTTTCATCCTGTTTCAGAGGGCTGTGAATAATTTTATATCCGTTGTTTTCGATACTGCCTGTAAATCCCACATAAGTGGGACTGTGCAGCAATACCTTATCTCCCGGCGCTGCAAAAGCATTCAGAACGGATACCACGCATCCCAGAACACCGTTTTCATATCCGATATCTTCCGGCTTCAGCCCCTTTACACCGTTTCTGCATTCCTGCCACCGGATGATGGATTGGAAGTATTCATCTGTGGGTGTAAAATATCCGAATGCCGGGTGTTTCACCCGTTCCGTAATTGCTTCCTGCACCGTGGGAACTGTGGGAAAATTCATATCGGCCACCCACATGGGAATGGGGTCAAATCCCTCCTGGGGAGCTGCCGGAGCTCCGCTCATCTCCGTTCCCAGTGCGTCTACTGCAATGGCGTCTCTGCCGCGGCGGTTCATAACTGAAGTAAAATCGTATTTCATGGCTTCTTCCTCCGTGTGTTTTCTTCTGTCTCTACTGCATATTTTACCACACGCCGCTGCTGCAGACACATGAATTTTAAAAATATCCGGAAGAATTTTATATCTGTTTATCACAGGTATTATCCACATGATGTTTCAGAATTAACGCCAAAAGAGCAGACAAAATCCTTGCAAACACCGTACTCCACCAAATCATAATCTGGCCGCCGAACAGCGGCGGTAAAACAAGCATCAGCACCAGCATAAACAATGGCTCTGTAAAAGTCAGAATATAGGAAAACGCGCTTTTTTCCGTTGCATAAAAACTTGCCGTAGTAATTCTGAGAACAGACACAAAGGGTACAGAAATCAGAAAAACAGGCATAATTTCGGCAATCTCTCTGTTTACTTCATGAGAAGCTCCAAATAATGCTCCCAGGCTTCCTCTGGTCAGATACATAACGATACAGCCGGCCACGGACAATGCAAATGCAAAGCCATACGCTGATTTCCGCACAAATTTCAGTTCACTCCAGTTCCTTTCGCCGTAACACCGGCTGAGCAGGGGCTGGCTTCCATCGCCTACTCCCTGTAATATCAGATAAATAATACAAATCACATACGCAATACACGCATAAGTTGCGATTGCCTTTTCTCCTCCATAGAAAGCAGAAAAACGGTTGATAATCATCAGCGATATATTGGGCGACATGGCAAGTCCAAAAGGCGCAATTCCAATTTTAATGATGGAAGCCCACACCTTTCCCGTTTTTGAAAAAGAAATACATAATGTGAACTGTTTTTTCCTCAATAAATAAACCAGGGCAGTCAGCATGGTAACCCCCTGCCCGATAACGGTAGCCCATGCCGCACCTGCTACTCCCTGTCCCAGTATCCACACAAACACATAATCCAGAATGATATTCGTAACAAAACCTGCAATCATGGAAACCATTGCATAAAAGGCGCCTCCGTGATTGCGGATAAAGGGCACCAGCCCCGTACCGATTACCTGCAGGGCTGCTCCTGCAGCAATCACAGCAATATATTCTTCCCCCATAGAAAGAAGCTGCCCGTCTGCTCCTAACAGCCTTAAAAGGGAACTGTTCAGAAAGAAGGTGGAAACTGTCAGGATAATACTCGAAATCATCAGAAGCCATAACGCGCCTGCCGTAAATTCTTTTGCCTGAGCGTCTTTCTGTTCCGCTTTACTGATGGAATAATAAATTGCTCCGCCCATACCGATTCCGGTCCCCGATGCCTGGATAACTGCCACAATCGGATAAGCGATATTTATGGCTGAAAGCCCCATATCACCGATACTGTTCCCCACAAAAAAACCGTCTACAATCGAATAAATCCCTGACAATGTAAAGGATAATACAGAAGGTATCATATATTGAAAAAACGTTTTTGCATTGCTCATATATTTTACTGCTCCTTTATTTTAGTCCGTACATGTACTATATTCATTATAGTACATGTACGGACTAAATGTCAAGAAAAATGGAGCTGTCGGAAAATGAAATTTGCCTTTTCCCGACAGCCCCATTGCGGTACTGTGTAAAAGAAATATGCAGCTTTAAAGCAAATTATAAAACCATACATAATGTCCCTGCACCGATTAGTATACAGCCTGCCAGAGACCTGACCGTAACTTCTTCATGAAGGAAAATAAACGCCAGTAAAAGGGTAATCACCACACTCAGTTTATCAATGGGAACCACCTGAGAGGCCTTCCCCACCTGCAATGCCCGGTAATAGCAGAGCCAGGACGCTCCGGTTGCCAGTCCGGAAAGAATCAGGAAAATCCAGCTTTTTTTACTGATTTCTGTTATGCCGCTATGGGCATTCGTCAGAAATACCATTCCCCATGCCATGACAAGAACCACCACGGTACGTATTGCTGTGGCAAGATTCGAATTAACGCCTTCTATTCCAATTTTAGCCAGTATGGACGTTAACGCCGCAAACACCGCAGACAGTATTGCAAATAGAAACCACATATATGTTCACCTCCAGCCTCACATATCCTTTTCCATTTCTTTCTCAAATACCGTATTAAACAATGCGATATTGTCAACCATTTGCTGCACTTTGTCGTTTCCCATAATCTGAAATACCCGGTGTTCCAGTTCCAGCAACGGTGTTAAAAGTTCTCTGGAATAAGCAATGCCTTTCCCGGTTAATGCAATCTGCTTTTCCCTCCGGTCCTCAGTGCCGGGAACCAGTTCAATATATCCGTCTTTCTTCAAAGAGCGAATCACACTGTTGACCGTCTGCTTGGTCAGTCCGGTACAGATACAGATTTTCTTCTGTGTCATTGCCTTCTGTCCTTCCAGAGCATACAGCACAAGCAGAAGATAATAATTTATATTCCTGGAAGCTGCCCAGGAATTGTACAGTCCATCTGACTTTCCCCATACTGTCCATAATTTCTGTTCATCTGCAGGCATAGTTCTCCCTCCCTGTTTCCTCATACTAAATGCCATTATAGTATTTATACATACTTTTATCAAGACCTTTCTGTTCCGACTAAAGTACCGCTTCAAAATAGCCGAATAGCAGGATATTGTAACATAAAAATCTTTTTCTTTCATAAAACAGATGCTTATTCTCTTATTTCTTACCGGATTTTACGCAAATACCGTTTAAACAAAAAGCAAATCCACATAGCAGATAAAACAAATGCGGGAAGCATATAAAGAGGTATATTCTCTAAAATCGCTTTTCCAATCCAAAAAGAGGGTAGCGGAGATATTACATACTGTATATCTGATTTAATGAAAAACGGGATAACTGCACCAAAAACAGTCAGCGTAGATAGCTTCGTTACTGCCATACCCTCCAGCTTATTTGATGAAAACGTCAGTACAAGTAATGCAACAATCATGCCCTGCAAGGTTCCTCCTGCCGCCAGCAATAAAATGGTAATCGAAGAAAGGGGCGTCAGTTTAAAAGCAGGCAGCAGAATAATAGTCGTAAAAAATGCAATGACAGAAGGCACACCAAACCGTGCAACTATGTATCCTGTTTTTCTTAAAGGCGTGATGAATAAATAGACGTCTGTCTTTTCATCCCTTTCCTCTAAGGAAATCATTGCTGAAACAAAACAGAACATAGTGGACGACAGCATTGCAAACAGGATGTCAACCAATTTGTAACAGGGAGAAATAATTGCATTCATATGAAGACTGTCTGTCAAAGCAGCTTCTATTGAAGGTATGGCAAACCGAAAGAAAATGCCTGCAAGGACTGGCGCAAAACAAGATACAGACAACATCATGTCCCGCCGCATGGCTGCCACCATTTGGAAAAAGCTCAATCTAATTGCTTTCATAGCTTTACACCTCCCATGCTATCCCACATTTTCGAAACACAAAATCCTGAAATCACAAATAGAATTACCATCATTGCCACCACGCCCAAAAAACCTGTTGCGGACGAAGAATGCCCTGAAACCATATCCATACAGACATTGACAGGATAATACCTGCACCATGCAGGAGTAATTTTAAATAAATGCAAAATTGCAGGAACAAAGCAAACGGCTTCGATTGGCACAGTCCACAATATAAACTGGTTAAGGCCTGTAATTTTTCTTGCAACGATTATTCCAGATAATGTAAATATAACACCGGATAGAAACGTGCCAAAAAGTACAATGTGCAAATGATTCGCATCTGCAGCTAAAGCTAAAATAGCTGCTACAACAAGTGAAATGGCAGACAATGAACAAACTTTAGCAATCACATATTCTGCCGCATGGACAGGAGAAACTGCCAATGCACATGTTGTATGCTGGCTCTTTTCCAAAAGGACAATCGCTCCCATGAAGAACAGCCCCATGGATGCGGGGTCAGAAAAGATTAAAATTGCGGCAGCTTTTTCTTTCCAGTTTTCGGGAAGCGCAAACAGTACTGTTATATAGATTACAGTCAACGCTGCATATAAAAAGTAAAAACCATATTTTGCCTGAAAGCGCATATCCAGTAAAAACAGCTTTTTCAACCTCATAACAGCGTCCTCCCTGTAACATCCATAAAAATGTCATTTAAGGTTGGCTCACTGCTGTGGATGGATTGCAGACGGTTTTCAGCTATCAGCCTTTTCAGCCGCTCATCAGAAGATATTTGTTCCAAAGGGCAGCCTGCACTGTGCTCCCCATTCTCAACCCATGTATAAGTTACGGTTGCCGCTCCTTTTGACATAATCAGATTGTGCGGGCTGTCAAAGGTGCATATTTTACCGTTTACAATAAACGCTACCCTGTCGAAAGCTCGGCTGCGTCCTGCATATTATGCGTCGTCAGAAGAATGGTTTTCCCTTTTGCCCTTCCTCTAAAATTATATTTTTCATCCTGCGGCTGTTTGCGGGGTCAAGCCCGCTGGTCGGCTCGTCAAGGCAGAGCGGGACAGGGTCATGCAGCAATGCTTTTATAAAGTTTAAGCGGGATTTCATGCCCTTTGAATAATCGGCTACACGTTTATCTGCATCCTGCTCCAAACCAGCCATTTCCAAAAGTTCATCCATCGGGCGCGGCCTTTTTCGTATAATGATGAGAAAAACTGCAAGTTCTCTCTTGCCGTCAGCTTTTCATACATTGTTGAAAATTCAAAATCAACCCCTATATTCTCATAAAAATTCTTTGTACGATTTTTGCACTCAATGCCATTTACCAGGCAGGAGCCCTGATATGTCCTCAACATTCCAATCAGGATTTTCTGCAATGTGCTTTTGCCTGCCCCGGATAGTCCTGAAAATCCAAAAATTTCACCCTCCGGAACAGAAAAATTTATACCGGAAATAAATGGGGTTTTCGTGTAACGAAACGAAAGATTTTCTACTGTAATCATGTCTACCTTCATACCATTTGACTTAATCGCTCTATATAGTCAATTTAGGGGCTGTTTTAAGTCCGGCCGGTTGCCAGACTCTTTAAATAATTTGTGTCACCACACCATAAATCAGGGAATACAACGCTTCATCATACTGCTCGCCAATCTCCGCCTTATGCAGCGTTACAAAATAAATTGCGTGGAATGCGGCACTGAGAACTTTTATATCTACTTCTTTTTTCACAGGAAACAGGGTAAGCATTTTTTCAATCGTATCTGTATCGTCCTGAAAATGCTCCTCCACAATTTCCCGTGGCAGCTTACGCACAAGCAATTCCACTTCATTGACATCTGTCAATTTCAAAATCAGCATTTCCTCTGTCATTTTATAGAACTCAAATATCACGTCGGTCAGCTTTTTTGCTGACAACTCTGTACTGGCAATGCCGGAAATGGTCTGATACAGTCTGCGGTTGACATTTTCCTGCTGTTCCTGGATAACTTCAAACAAAAGTAATTCTTTTGATTTATAAAAGAGATAGAAAGTTCCTTTTGGAATATTCACCCGTTTCACGATTTCATCGACTGTTGTGCGGCGGACGCCTATTCGCAGTAGAGGATAGTCTTTTCCGTTACTTGCGGTTAGAGAAGAAATTTCTCCTTGCCACGTCTGTTCCTGTCGCGCCATGGGTTGAAGCTGCATAGCGTATGACGACTTTGCAAAAACCATTGAAAGAATACATGATGTGTTCCTGTATACTTCTGTGCGTCTGTCGGCTCTGCGTCTTTACATCTGATTCTTTGACGATGTATTTGTTCTTCCCTGCAAACAGGAATTCTGAAATCCCCGAAATCATAGGCATCCGCCAGTGATTATAGGGCTTTTATGAAATCCTCTCATCAAAACAGAGCGCAAAACCCTGTACACGAAACTGCTGACCAGCGGCAGGCTGAATACCTACCTTGACGACATCAACGAGCAGGCGACGGAGCAAATGCTCCTGCTGATAAAACAGATGGCAGAGCGTGAGGGCGTCACCGAACAGCTCAAGGCGCAGGATCAAATGCTGTGGGTGCAACGGATGAACAACATCCGGGACAGGGCAATAGAGATCGTAAATCACAGTCTGATCTACGCATAATGAACCGGGCGGCGGGGAGCAATCCCCGCTGTCCATTTTTGCGATCGAACTGACATTTTTATAGTGACAAATATGTCACTACGTGGTATGATAATGTCACTTCGGAAAGCGAGGGGCAGGATATGAACTTAGGAAAAGAAACAGAAACACTTGAATTCAAGAAGACAACAGGAGAAATGAAAGAGGCGATGATCTCTATTTCGTCCATCCTGAATAAGCATGGGATCGGAACGCTCTATTTTGGTGTAAAGCCTAATGGTGACATCTGCGGTCAGGATGTGTCCGAATCCTCGCTCAGAGATGTGTCACGATCCGTATATGAAAGCATACGGCCACAGATCTATCCTGCCATTGAGGAAGTCGTTCTGGACGGAAAACATTTGATTAAGGTAGAATTCAACGGTAATAATACACCGTATTCCGCCGCTGGAAGGTATTATCTTCGGACCTCCGACGAGGATCGAGGGGTGACGCCAGAAGAACTGAAAAACTTCTTCGTTTCAAACGAATACCGTGAAAAGTGGGAAAAATCTCCCTCTACCGCATCGGCGAAACAGGTCGATAAGAATACTGTCAAATCGTTTTGGCAAAAAGCCGTTTCCGTCGGAAGAATACCTGAGGGAAGATATACTTGCCCGGTCATCCTGAAGCGGTATGGGCTTGTCAATGGCGACAACCTCAACAATGCGGGTGAGTACCTTTTCGGAAGCACGCATCCCGTCACGCTGAAAGCCGCCATATTTGCGACGGACGAAAAGCTCACTTTCCTTGATATGAAGCTGTTTGAGGATAACATCTATAATCTTCTCGGAACGGCTGAGGATTACATACTGAAAAACATCCGGTGGAGAAGCGAAATCATCGGCACAGAGAGAACTGAGATACCGGAAATCCCCGTGGCGGTCATCAGAGAAGTTTTGGCCAACAGCTTTGCCCATGCGGTTTACAATAGCCGCACGAATCACGAGATTTGTATTCATCCCGGAATGATCACCATATACAGACCCGGCGAATATGCCAGCAATCACAAGCCGGAAGACTATATGAAGGGCAATTACGAATCCGTGATCCGAAACGCCACGATTGCCAAAATCCTTTATCTCAATAAGTCGATCGAACAGTTCGGAAGTGGTTTTAAGCGTATCAACAGTTTGTGCAAGGATGCCGGAATCCGCTTTTCCTACGAGAGCGATGAGCTTGGCTTCAAGTTCACCCTGTATAGGCCGCAGCGTCAAAGTGACATTCCCAGCGTCACTTTGGATGTCACTTTGAACGGAACAGAAATGGCTGTTCTTGCTATTCTAAAGCAAAAGCCAGATTCTTCACGCGGCGAAATCGCTGACAAGATATCCAAAACGGTCAGAACGGTACAGAGGGCGTTGAATTCCTTAAGAGACAAAGGATATATCCAGCGTGTCGGCTCCAAGCAGGAGCCGAGATGGAAAGTGCTGAAATAATCAATCTTCCAAAGAAAGGTGTTTATAATTATATGAATTACCTAGGCTATATCATTTATCGTGAGCGGCTTCGGCGAAATTGGAGTCAATCGGGGCTGTGCAAAGGAATTTGTACAGTATCGTATCTGTCCAAGATTGAAACCGGCAAAGCAGATCCGTCAGAAGAGGTTTTGCGTCTCCTCTTGGAGCGGCTTGAGTTAAAAAGCGATCAAAGAATTGAGAAAGAAGCTGCTGAATTAGCAATGCAGGGTTGGGAGCTGCTGTTTGACGGTAGGTTTAATCAGCTACGACATCTGCTACATGAAAAGGACATAGAACGCTATCGAGCTGTTCCTGCGTGGCTGGATCTGACGTTGCTTTCTTCCGAAAAGCCGTTGGATACTGCATTGGAAGCATGCATGGATACACGGCAATTAGCCCTGCAACGGATATTACAAGGGCGGGAAATTGAGGCGGTGCAACTCATGCCTAACGCATATACCTACCTGACGCTGGGCATGGCCGACTATAAAGCCGGAAACTACTCATCCGCAGTGGACGCGCTGCAGACTGCTTATGACTTAGCAAGCAGGGAAGGTGCGGTGCGGATCATGCTGGAGGCGAAGCTCTTCCTCGGCAACGCATATTGCAATCGGCAGGATCTTCCCAACATGGAGCGTCAATATCGGGTGGCGCAGCGGCTGGCTGAGGATTTGCAAGATCAGAGAGCCCTTGGGGCCATTGGCTATAACACAGCATCGGCGTGGATTGAGACAGGACGCTATGAGGATGCCTACACATGGTTCTCCCGGCAGGAACAGCCTTCACTGATGTTACTGCACAAGCTGGCGATCTGCTGTGAAAAGACCGGACGGCGGGAGATGGCCCTCAGCACATTGAAACGGGCCGAAGGCATGGATACCGACGAGATGGATTGCTCCCTTGCCATGCAGCTTCTTTCTCTCGTTCGGTATCGCGTGGAGCACCCGGACTATCTCTCACGAGAGGATTATGGCACGCTGCTTTTGGAAAGCTTTACCCGCCTCCGAAGAGAACTGCCCTCTGGCTTTGCAATCTTCCACTTGCCTTGGGTGCTGGAATGGTATAAAGCAACCAGGCAATATAAGAAAGCCTGCGAACTGCTGGAGGAGTTTCCTGAAAAAACATTATAAAGCATAATTTAGCCCGCATATTCAGAGGAACTTTCCCAAATATGCGGGCTATTATTTATCTCACCGAACTGCTACACTATTTGCAGAGGTGATACATATGAAAGAAGCGAAACTATGGACGCGGAACTTCCGCTTAGTGATTCTTGCATCAGCTATTGGCACAGTTGGTGCAATCGCAGGCGGTTTTGCATTAGCATTCTTGGTGTTTGATGAAACTGGCAGTACATTGGCCTCGGCTCTGATTGTAGCAATCCAGCTCCTTCCGCATCTTTTACTCCCGGTTTTGATTGCGCCGTTCATGGACCGGCTACCCCGCAAATCATTTCTGGTAGCAGGCGATATCGCAAACGCTGTATTGCTGGCCGGAATGGGTCTGTGGCTGCTATTTTTTAATTTTTCCTATGTAGGTTATCTTGCGGTGTCTTTGCTGCTGGCTTGCATTGGCGCGGTGGATGAGTTGGCATTCACCAGCATCTATCCGGAACTGATTCCGGAAGGCGCAGAGCAAAAAGGCTACGCGGTGTCCTCCATGCTCTATCCGGTTTTGAAGGTCATCATGACGCCGTTGGCTGCTGTTCTTCTGGACACGCTCGGCGTCACATGGATTTTGATTGCTCAAAGTGGTCTCTCTTTTGCAGCAGCCATCACAGAGAGCTTTATCCATCTGGACGAAACAGAACGACAACACCGTACACCATACTCTCTACAGGCTTGGGCTGGTGATATACGGGAGGCAGTGCAGTACTTAAAGGAGGAGCGTGGTCTTCGCAGTATCTACGAATATATGGCAGTTACAAACGGTGTTGCCAGTGGTTTTTCACCCATTTTGGTGGCATTCTTTCGCACTTTTCCGGGTTTCACTGCCGCTATGTACTCAGCATTTTCCGTGGTAGAATTCGCCGGACGGACAATTGGCAGTGCGCTGCAATACCGAATCAAGATCCCTGATAAGAAGAAGTACGGCCTCATGTTTTTTGTCTATCAGGTTTATGAATCTATGGACATGTGCCTGCTTTGGCTGCCCTATCCGCTGATGCTGGTCAACCGTGGGATCTGTGGATTCCTCGGGAGCAACAGCGCAATTCTGCGAAGCGCAGCTGTGCAGCGCTATATTCCCGAAAAACTTCGGTCTCGTATCAATGCTTTTGACGACGTACTGATCACCGCCGGAGCCAGCGTTTTTTCCCTGATGATGGGCTTTTTTGGGGAAATTCTCGACTATCGTTGGTGTGTCACGATCGGCGGTGCCATCGCCATGCTTGCCAGTTGGCTTTTGATCTGGGACAGGCGTAAGGACGTGCGCAGGGTGTATGAAACGGGCGATGACGAGATGACACAATAATTTATACCGGCTCTTACAGATTAGATATTACGACCATTGCCTTATTTCCAGGAAATTCCTGCGCGTGAAGTTCATTTAGTTTACCGGCGCCGAATAATGTCCGCGTCGGGACATAAAATTGATAACTCATAAAACACCTTATTTTTTCAGCTCACAAATATAATAATCAATCCGATCCAGAATCTGCTGCTTTTTGTGGATTTCTTCCAACAGGCTTGCCCTGCATTTCCGCAGCATCCGCGTTTTCCCTTCGCGTCCCCGGGCGCTGTTTTCAGGCAAGTCAAAGAATAGCCGTAGATTTTCCGGAGACATCCCTATTGCTGTGAGTGACTGTATCTGTCCGATTTTCTTAAAATCCTCTTCGTCATAATCCACACTGCCGTCTGGCCTTGTCTGACAATGTAAAAAACCTTCCTCTGCATAACTCTGCAATTTTTCCATGCTAAGTCCATATCTGCACGTTGCATCTTCTAACGTCACGGATTCCCCTCCTTCTGATATAAATAGATCCCTATCGAAAATAGGGGCATAACAGAAAATACGATTACTGCCTTTTCTGCTATGCCCCCATTATAATACGGGTTGTAATCCTTATCAAATACTTGTTTTGTACCCTCCGGTTATGCCTTAAAAGCATATATTTACGCATCCGTGGATCGTGCTTATTTAGTTCTATGAATTTCCCTGGCGTAAAAAATCGGTTGTTTTCAAATATTCTATAAATTTTGTTACCGCTAAGCTGAATGGCTGCCCTCTTTTCCATGCCAGGACACTGCTTGCAAAAAGCGCCGGGCATAACGGGCGGTAAGTGACTTCATTTTGATCCCACAATGGCATCGCACCCTCGATCACCAAAGAATATCCCATGCCGCCCCGAACCACAAGGGCGCCGTTGGTATTCAAATTGCTCGTAAATAAAATATGCAGGCTCTGGAAATGGTCCCCAAACCAGCTTGCAAGTTCACTCTGTATATTTAAACGCCGCGGGAGAATGATGGAATGCCCGCATAGATCTGCCGCTGATACGCTTTCTTTCTCTGCCAATGGATCATCAGGACGCATTAAGACAACCCACCGTTCTGTTTTTTCCAGCCGAATAAAATCAAATTTTTCTATATCAACCGGTTCTAATAATACGCCAATATCAATCAGCCCTTTTTCCATCTGCTCTTTTACTTCATCTGCATTCGCAGTATAAAGGTCATAGCTGACAAGCGGATGTTTTTTGTTGAAAGACCGGAATACATCCGGCAGAAGCTGCATTGCCGCCAGTCCCCCGCAGCCGATCGTAATCTTTCCATCTACAAGTTCTTCCTGTTCAATCAGCTCTTTTTCCGCCTTATCAACTAATGCCAGGATTTCCTCAGCCCGCCGCCTGAGCAGAATCCCTTCATTTGTCAAAGTGATTTTCCTTGCCCCCCTGTGAAAAAGCTTTACGCCGACTTCCTCTTCCAATGATGACAGGCGAATCTTGCTCTTCGAAGCGTGGAAGCCTTCTAAGTTTGGGAAAATCGGAAGCAACTTAAACCAGATTGCAAGACATTTTAACAGCGGCGGCATCCACTCACAGGAAATGCGTAAGGCAATCGACCAGAGCGTGGCCAGAATTTATGAAATGAAGTATGAAGTCTTAAAGATGGCGGGAGA
>CATLIX010000049.1 GCA_949959185.1 uncultured Eubacterium sp.
GTGCGTCCGGCATTTCGGCCTTTTTGTATGATGAAAATATTTCATAGAAAGTGTAGAAATTGTACATGAAATTTTGATAATTTAATAGTTTTGCAATTGCCTGATATTGATAAATATTGTAAGGAGGATTTACCATGAGCAGCCCCGTATCAGAGAAAAAGACAGGTTACCGTTCTGTGCTCACTCAGAAAGAATACTGCAAACTGATTTTGTCCAACCTGATTAATCGTTTTGGGGATTCCATTGACAGTATAGCATTTACCTGGCTGGTTTATGCTATTACAAATAATGCCGCATGGTCCGCGATTATTTTTGGTGTTAATAAACTGCCCACCATATTTTTGCAGCCCATTGCGGGAGCAGTGGTGGAACACAGAAATAAAAAAAGCATTATGATTCAGACCAATATTGTGCGGGGAATTTGTGTGACCTGTATAGCGGCGGCTTATTGGGCCGGAATTCTTAAGCCCTGGATGCTGATTATAACCACATTGATTATTTCCAGTGTGGAGGCTTTTTGCCTGCCGGCTTCCAGTGCGGTGATTCCGCGTATTCTGAAAAAAGAATACTTTGAGTTTGGAATTTCTTTGAATGCCAGTGCTTCCAATATTGTAGAACTGATCGGTCTTGGTATGGCGGGATTTATCATAGCCAGATTTGGTATTGTTACTGCTATTTTAATTGATGCAGCCACTTTTTTTGGTTCTTCACTCCTGATTGCCGCTATAAAAACCGGAGAGGGAGCCGGTGAGAGGAAAAAAGTGGATGTTGCAGGCTGCTTTCGTCTGGTAAAGGAAGGGGCCGATTATGTGAAAACCAGACGGATTGTGCTGAATTTTATTGTACTGGCAGTGCTGGCCAATGCCATGTTTGTACCATTTAACAGTTTGCAGGCGCCTCTGGCAAAAGAAATACTGGGTTCCGGAGAAATCATGATTTCCGTGCTCAGCATTGCATTGTCAGCAGGAATGCTCTGTGCATCCGTAATGTTCCCCTATATAGCTGCGAAAATGTCCGGAAAATCTCTGGTTGCGCTGGGCGGTATGTCTTTTGGGGTGTATTATGCAGCCCTTACAGGTATCGGCAGATTTATTACGAATGAGCTGTATCGGTATGTGGCTGTGTTTGTATTCACTTTTATAGCAGGTTTTCTGGTAACTCAGTTATCCACCTACATAAATGTTGCTTTTCTGAAATCTGTAGAGCAGGAGTATCTTGCCCGGTCAGCGGCCATTATGAACGCAGCGGGAGCCAGTGCTGTTCCCCTTGTTTCATTTCTGATCAGTGCGGTGGTGTCTGTAATCTCAACAGAAATGGTGTTTCTCTGCGCAGGTATTTTTCTGATCATCGTTATTGGGTATCTGTCAGTTACCATGAATTTTGAAACGGAATCCTGATGGCAGGAAACAGATAAAGCACAGTAAACGACAGAGTCGGGTTTTGCTTTATATATGAATCCTTCCGGATCCTGATAAAAATTTCCATGGGGTTATTGACATAAAACAAATGTTAGTGTATACTAACAAAAGAAATCAAATGAGAGTCATTATCAAAATATCAGGAAAGAAGTGATGAGGATGCCCTTAACAATGGCAAAACCAGGAGAAGTCAATACCATCCGGAAAGTGGGAGGAAAGGAAGAAACCAGAAAATTTCTGGAAAATCTGGGATTTGTGACCGGCGGGCAGGTGACCGTTGTGTCGCAAATCAGCGGCAGCATGATTGTAAATGTGAAGGAATCAAGAGTTGCCCTGAACAGAGATATGGCGAATAAAATACTGATTTAACCTGCAGATAAGAGATACGGGAATTAAAATACGGGAAATGAAAGAAAGGAAATGGAGAATATGAAAACATTAAAACAGATTTCATGCGGCAACACAGTGAAGGTGGCAAAGCTGCATGGAGAAGGCCCTGTAAAGCGCCGGATTATGGATATGGGAATTACCAGGGGTGTGGAGATATTTGTCCGGAAGGTGGCGCCTCTGGGAGATCCACTGGAAGTGACAGTGCGCGGATATGAACTGTCACTGCGGAAAGCAGACGCGGAAATGATAGAAGTAGAGTGAGACGATTTTGCCGGAATAAATCTCAGGTAAAACCGGCAGAATTATTTTTTTTAACAAATAGTTAGTAATAGCTAATTTCAGTAAGCGTTGAAAAACACTTACCTGAAAATATAAAAATTGCCGAAAGGAAAACAGGAGGTCGGAAAATGTCTGTAAAAATAGCATTGGCAGGAAATCCAAACTGCGGAAAAACCACGTTATTTAATGTACTGACCGGTTCCAGCCAGTTTGTGGGAAACTGGCCCGGTGTAACGGTGGAGAAAAAGGAAGGGAAACTGAAAGGTCATAAAGACGTTGTCATTATGGATTTACCAGGTATTTATTCCCTGTCCCCTTATACGCTGGAGGAAGTGGTTGCCAGAAATTATCTGATTGGAGAGCGTCCCGATGCGATTTTGAATATTGTGGACGGAACCAATCTGGAAAGGAATCTCTATCTTTCCACTCAGTTGATGGAGCTGGGAATCCCTGTGGTTCTGGCTGTGAATATGATGGATGTAGTTCAGAAAAACGGAGATCAGATACATATCAGGAAGCTCAGTGAGAGCATGGGCTGCCCGGTGGTGGAAATCTCCGCACTGAAGGGCGATGGGGTGAAAACAGCGGCGGAACAGGCGCTCCATGCGGCGAAGAATCAGAAAGCAGCAAAAGCAGTACATGAATTTTCACCGGAGCTGGAAGGAATTTTAAACGCTGTGGAAGGTAAGCTGGGAAATGAAATACTGGAGGAACAGAAGCGTTTCTTTGCTGTTAAACTGCTGGAGCAGGATAGCAGGATTGGAGAAAGCATGAAACATGTGCCTGATGTGACAGCAGAAATAGCAGCTCTGGAACAGGAAATGGACGATGATGCGGAGAGTATCATTACCAATGAGCGGTATGTGTATATTTCTTCTATTATAAAGGGGTGTTATACCAGACAGCAGAAAGAAAAAATTACAGTTTCCGATAAGATTGACAAAGTTGTAACAAACAGGATTCTGGCGCTGCCCGTTTTTGCGGCGGTGATGGCCCTTGTGTATTATGTTTCCGTTACCACAGTGGGAAGCTGGGCCACCGATTGGGTAAATGACGGGGTATTCGGCGAAGGATGGAATCTGTTTGGCCTGGAGAGTCTGCATGTGGCGGCAATTCCGGAACTGCTTTCCGGCGGACTGGAAGCCATTGGCTGTGCTGCCTGGCTGCAGGGCCTGATTGTGGACGGAATTGTGGCAGGTGTGGGCGCTGTGCTGGGATTTGTGCCCCAGATGCTGGTGCTGTTTCTGTTCCTGGCATTTCTGGAGGCCTGCGGATACATGGCCAGAGTGGCTTTCATCATGGACCGTATTTTCCGTAAATTCGGTCTTTCCGGGAAATCCTTTATTCCCATGCTGATTGGAACGGGCTGCGGTGTGCCGGGAATTATGGCCTCCCGCACCATCGAAAACGACAGAGACCGGAAAATGACCATTATGACCACCACGTTTATTCCCTGCGGTGCAAAGCTGCCCATTATCGCGCTGATTGCAGGAGCATTTTTCGGGAATGCCTGGTGGGTTTCCTGGAGTGCGTTTTTCGTGGGAATTGCAGCGGTAATCTGTTCCGGGATTATTTTGAAGAAAACAAAAATGTTTGCAGGGGAACCGGCTCCTTTTGTGATGGAGCTTCCGGCCTATCATATGCCCACGGTTGGAAATGTATTAAGAAGCATGTGGGAGCGGGGCTGGTCCTTTATCAAAAAAGCAGGGACAATTATTCTTTTATCGACGATTTTTGTATGGTTTACCACTTATTTCGGCTGGGTGGACGGACAGTTCCGTATGCTGGATGATATGGAAATCGACCACAGTATCCTGGCTTCCATCGGAAATGTATTTGCATGGTTCTTTATTCCCCTTGGCTGGGGCGACTGGAAATCTGCAGTGGCTGCCCTTACCGGACTGGTGGCAAAAGAAAATGTGGTGGGAACCTTTGGAATTCTCTTTGGTTTTGCAGAAGTGGCGGAAGACGGAAGCGAAATATGGGGAACTCTGGCAGGTCATATGACAGGGGTTGCAGCTTATTCTTTCCTGGTGTTTAATCTGCTGTGTGCTCCCTGTTTTGCGGCCATGGGCGCTATCAAACGGGAAATGAACAACATAAAATGGTTCTGGTTTGCCATCGGCTATCAGTGTCTTTTGGCCTATATAGTGGCATTGTGCATTTACCAGATTGGAACCTGGATTACTGTGGGAACCTTTGGCATCGGAACCGTTGTGGCCATGGTTCTGATTGCAGGATTTATATATCTGCTGTTCCGTCCTGGAAGAGAAACATCTTTCCGGAAAATAAAAGGTATGGCAGGAGAAAGAGTGTAAGAAAGGTTTTTCAGGGAATACTGACGGTAAACCATAACAGCCGGTTCGGGACGAGCGTACGGTGTGCGAAATCTGCAAGGCTGAAATTTTTACAGAGACAGGAGCAACAAAGATGTATATTTTCACTGGTTTACTGATACCTTTTCTGGGAACAGCACTGGGAGCGGGAAGTGTGTTTTTCCTGAAAAATAATGAACTGAATCCCCTGGTACAACGGGCGCTGCCGGGGTTTGCCTCCGGGGTGATGGTGGCGGCGTCCGTCTGGTCCCTTCTGATTCCTGCCATGGATGCTTCTTCTTCCATGGGAAAGCTGGCTTTTCTGCCTGCAGCAGTGGGATTTGCCCTGGGAATCGCTTTTCTGCTGGGCATGGACCGGATGGTGCCCCATCTTCATCTGAATCCGGAGCAGCCGGAAGGCCCCAGAAGCAGGCTGAAGAAAACCACCATGCTGGTACTGGCTGTTACCCTTCACAATATTCCGGAAGGCATGGCGGTAGGAGTAGTATTTGCAGGGCTCCTTTCCGGGGAGCAGACCATTTCCCGGACCGGGGCGCTGGCGTTGTCACTGGGCATTGCCATTCAGAATTTCCCGGAAGGAGCCATTATTTCCCTTCCTCTGAAAAAGGAAGGCGGAAGCCGCCGGAAAGCATTTCTCTACGGACTCCTTTCCGGTATTGTGGAGCCTGTGGGAGCAGCGGTTACCCTTCTGGTGACAGGCCTTGTGGTGCCCCTTCTGCCTTACCTGCTTTCCTTTGCGGCCGGCGCCATGATTTATGTGGTGGTGGAAGAACTTCTGCCGGAATCTTCTCAGGGCCCCCATTCCAACGTGGGTACCCTGGGATTTGCTTTTGGGTTTCTGCTCATGATGGTACTGGATGTGGCTCTGGGATAGAGGGGAAAATCCCGATGGGATTGCTGTAGTATGTTCTGCCGGGATTCCGGGCTTCTGTCCGGTATGTCTGTCAGGATTCCGGACTGTGATTCAGAAAATCAATCAGCGGTTCCGCATATGCTTTATCTGAAATATCATAGGAAGATGAGATGGCCCGTTCCATTTCCAGCTCCTGGGGCGTCTTGTCTTTCTTCTTTTTCATCATCTTTGCCATGGTCTTCATCATCAGTCTGTCTGTCAGGGACATTCTTTCATAGCACAGGCCGCCGGGCATATAAAAATGAGGAATATCTTCCAGTTCTTTTCCGGTGAGGTTCTGAGTCCAGAATTCATTTATGGTGTCTTTAGCAGTGGCAGGCATGGCTCCTGTGACAAACAGCAGGAATCTTTGGGCAGTGCTTTTGCGAAACATATCCCTTATTTTTTTATATCCGTCAATCCTGCCCGCATGGGCCCGGCTTCCGAAAATAATCACGTCACAGCCGGACATCAGTTCCGGGGTTGCCTCTTTATAATCCACCAGCCGGCCTCCTGTTTTCTGAGCAATCAGTCTGGCATATTTCTTCGTAAATCCGGTGCTGCTTTTGTATATAATCATAATATTATCTTTCATGAAAATTTTCCTCCTTCTGATTTAATGCCTGTGCTATAAATGCCTGGCAGGCCAGCTCCTGCTGCATGTGAATTTCTTCCAGGGGGATACCCGGCTTCGTCATGGAAAAAATGGTTCCGATTCCAATGGTGTAAATCAGCATATGCAAATGAAGTTGTTTTGCCCGAGAGATACTGATGTTCAATTCCCTGGCAATAAATTCGGAAACCTGCGGACTGGTTTCTTTCTGATATAAATCCTGCAGAGAGGAGATACCCTCTCTTCTGTGCAGAACAAATATTTTAAACAGATGGGGTTCTTCCTCGGCCAGCTGAATAAAGGCTTTTCCGGTACTGCGGAACAGGTCTTTTGAATCAATATGGGCTGCAATATACTTCTGTATAAAGTCGCTGGTCTTTGCGGCCACATCCTGCCGCAGACTGTCCATGTTTTTACAGTAGCTGTAAATTGGCTGCACGGAACAGCCGATGGTATCGGCAATGGTTTTGACCATGACATGTTCCATGCCTTCTTTTCTGGCTATTTCAAATCCGGCGTTAATAACCATTTCTTTTGTGATTCTCTGTTTTGGCATATTAATCTCCATATAATCATTTTATATAAATAGTTTATATAAAATGATTATATATATCTGAATGGAGATTGTCAATAAGAAAGAGGAAAGACAGACGACCCGGAGCGTATATTTTTTTCCGTATGGGAAATACTGACAGAAACAGGCATTTGCGAAACTCAGTAATTGTGCTGGTTTCATGTACAATTCAAAGAATTTAAATATAAATATTTTCTCATGCAAAAGGTGAGAAATGCATTTCAGCACCATGGAAGCGAGACTCAAAGAAGCATGGAAGATTCTGCTGAACATGATTCTTTGTATTCAGAGGCTCGCTGGAATGTCCGGTGCGTCTGGCATTTCGGCCTTTAGTATGAAGAAAATATTTAAGAAAAATTGTGCTAATTGTACATGAAATTTTGATAACTGGATAGTTTCGCACTTGCCTGACTGACAGAAAAAGGAGAATGAAATATGGATAAATATCTTTGTGAGCCATGCGGCTATGTTTACGACCCCGAAGTGGGAGATCCGGACAACGGAATTGCACCAGGTACTTCTTTTGAAGATTTGCCGGAGGACTGGGTGTGTCCCTGGTGCGGCCTGGGAAAAGATGTGTTTGTGAAAGAAGGAGCATAGCCGTGCCTGGCTATGTTCTTTTTTTCACCTGATTCCGGTTCTGGCATTAGAAAAAAGAAAGAAACTGGCTCTATAAAATCGACGTCATAAGGCGTATTATACGGATGAAAAATCAAAAGCCTGCATTGCGGACAGAAAGAAGGAAATATTATGTACAAGATTATGACGCCGGGGCCTACCCAGGTGAAAGAAAACATCCGTCTGGCCAGAGCCAGGGAGTGCACCAACCCGGATTTGGATGAAACTTTTGTGGAATTTTACAGAGAAACCTGCGAAAAAATCAGCCGCCTGCTTCATACGGAACATGAAACGCTGATTCTGGACGGGGAAGGAATTCTGGGACTGGAAGCCGCCTGCGCCTCCCTGACAGAGCCGGGAGACAGGGTTCTGGTGCTGGATAATGGAATTTACGGAAAAGGATTTGCAGATTTTGTATCCATATACGGAGGCCGGCCAGAGCTTTATACGGTGGATGATACAATGCCCATAGACCCGGAAGCTCTGAAAAAGTTTCTGGAGAAAAACCATGATTACAAGTACGCCACACTGGTACACTGCGATACGCCCAGCGGTATGCTGAACGACATTCATGCGCTCTGTCCCCTGCTGAAAAAATACGGGATTCTGACAGTGGTGGATTCGGTGTCGGCCATGTTCGGGGAACGGGTGGATGTGACAGAAGCACAGGCTGACATTCTCTGCGGCGGTTCTCAGAAAGCAGTTTCCGCGCCTCCCGGACTGACTTTTGTGACCGTAAGTCCGGAAGCCAAAAAAGCCATGGCAGAGCGAAAAACCCCCATTGCATCCTTTTATGCCAGCCTGAAAGTGTTCGAAGGCTATTATGAGAAAAAATGGTTTCCATATACCATGCCCATCAGCGATATCTACGGCCTGCGGGCGGCTGTTGACAATATTGAACAGGACAGTGATATGCTGGCCCGCCATGCCGCAATCGGAACGGCCTGCAGGCAGGCTCTTACGGAGGCGGGACTGCAGCTTCATCTGAAACAGGGATTTTCCAATACGGTGACGGTATTTGATGTGCCGGAAGGAACCACAGCCCAGGAGATTCTCACAACCATGCGTGAGGAGCACAACATTATGCTGGCCGGCTCTTTTGACAGTCTGGCCGGGCAGGTCATCCGAATCGGACATATGGGAACCAACGCAGCCTTTGCAGACATGGAGGAAACCATGGAAGCGCTGGAGCAGACCATGAAAAAACTGGGAATAAATCTGAAATGCTCCTTAAAAGAACAGTTCTGTGCGCGATTTCATCTCTTGACAGAAAAGTAATATTATGAGATAGTAAGCAGAAAGGAAAAACATGGTGGAATGTTAGTTTGGAAAGGAAAGCGGGAGAAGATATGTCAGTTACAGACAAAATCAACCAATTGAAAAAAGAGCGGAATGCTGTGATTCTTGCCCATTATTATGTGGACGATGAAGTGCAGGCAATTGCTGACTATGTGGGAGATTCTTTTTACCTCAGTAAAATTGCCACAATGGTAAAGGCAGAGACTATTTTATTCTGCGGAGTATCTTTTATGGGAGAAAGTGCGAAAATTCTCAATCCGGAAAAGACTGTCATTATGCCGGATATGGGAGCGGACTGTCCCATGGCCCATATGGCAGATATTGAGAAAATCAATGAGGCCCGGAAACAGTATGAAGATCTGGCAGTAGTCTGCTACATCAATTCTACCGCAGAACTGAAGACGTATTCCGATGTATGCGTTACCTCCTCCAATGCGGTGAAGATTGTGAAGGCGCTGCCGAATCAGCATATTTATTTTATTCCGGATGAGAATCTGGGACGTTATGTGGCTTCCCAGGTACCGGAGAAACATTTTATTTTCAACGACGGATACTGTCATGTACATACCAGCATTCTGGCCAAAAATGTGCAGATTGTGAAGGATATCCATCCCAAAGCGGAGATTCTGGTACATCCGGAATGTACCATGGATGTGATTGCCATGGCAGATTACGTGGGCAGTACCTCAGGTATTATCAAGCATGTGACAGAGAGTAAGGCGAAAGAATTTATTGTATGTACGGAAATGGGCGTTCTCTATGAGCTGCAGCTGAAAAAGCCCAAAAAACTTTTCTTCGACGCAGGACAGAAAAAATGTTCGGATATGAAGCGGGTTACGCTGGAGAATGTGGCGGAAGCGCTGGAGCAGATGACAAATGTGGTGGAAATGGATGAAGATCTGCGGCTGCGTGCCAAAAAGCCTCTGGAGCGTATGCTGGAACTGGGGTAGGGCTCTGGTACGGATACCGTTGTTATGCCAGAGGAAACATGTCTGGGGCTGTTTGGAAAGAGGGAGAACAGGAGATGGCTCGAAATAAGAATCCGGAAGAAACCGTACAGCTTATTCTGGACGTGTCCACCAGGCTGTTTATGGAAAAAGGTTATGAATATACTTCTGTGCAGGATATTATAGATCATCTGGGAGGACTCAGCAAAGGCGCCATTTATCATCATTTTAAATCAAAAGAAGATATTTTGATTGCAGTGATAGAAAGGATGACGTCAGAGTCCAATCGTCTTCTGGCAGAAATCAGGGATCGTTCTGACCTGAACGGCAGGGAAAAGATGAAAACTATTTTCAGAGCGTCCATCTGCCGGCCGGTACAGGATGAAATCTTTACGGTGGCTCCGAATTTCCGCAACAATCCGAAATTACTGCTCAGCCTTCTGGAAGATACGGTAAATGAGGTGGCGCCACACTATATTCAGCCCATTATCCGGCAGGGAATGGAAGACGGCTCCATACGGACCGATTATCCCGAAGAACTGGCGGAACTGATTATCCTTGTGGCAAATGTCTGGATGAATCCCATGATATTTGACAAAACGCCGGATGAATCTTATCGCAGGTTCATGATATTCCGGCAGATGATGGAAGGCTTCGGCCTGGATGTTGTGGATGATGAACTTCTGGACAGGCTGCTGGAATTAGCAGCTATTTATGATAAAAAGAAACAGGAACCGGGAGATGAAACACACTGAATGCAGGAGCAGGTGTTTCATCTCCCGGTTTTTATCTTACAGGAAATACTATGTTGCTGTGAAGTGTTAAAGAATATGGATTTCCTATAAGATAAAGCCCTCCGGGCGGGATGCGCAGCTCGCGGAGATGAAGTTATTGCCAGGCAATCCGCTCGCGCGCGGAGAATGCGCCTGCGCATTCTTTTTATCTTATCTGACAGGAATATCTACACGCTTTCTTTTTTCCGGTGTAAATACCTGGCCAGATACACAAAGGGGGTATCTGCAATACTTGTCACCAGGAAGATAATATAGCTGGACATGGCAATGGAAATCAGAGTGGCGGTGTTATGGGTTCCGAGAAATGCTCCCCAGGTAAATAACAGGGTATTCAGAAGCTGGGACACCATGGTGGAACCGTTGTTTCTAAGCCACAGGAATTTCCTGGAGTCGCCGAATTTCTGTTTGGTATAGGCCCACCATTTATGGTAAGCCCACACGTCGAAAAGCTGGACAATAACATACACCACAATACCCACAATCATCAGCCTCGGCGTGTTGGAAAAAACAGTGCGGATGGCCGGAGAGGCGAAATCATTTTCATTGGGCACATACAGCATCCAGGACTGGCTGATTAAAATAAAAATAACCGAGGTGGCAATGCCCAGGTAAACAGCCTGCTGTGCAGATTTTTTGCTGTAAAGCTCGCTTAAAATATCCGTTACCAGAAAAGTGGAGGCAAACAGGATGTTGCCCAGCGTCATTTCCATGCCGAAAGCATTTACCACAATCAGCACCTCCACGTTTGCGGCGATGGTGGCAATTACTGTCCACAGATACAGTCCCTGTTCCTGAAACAGCCGAAACAGAATCAGCACCGCGGAAAAAGTCAGAATCAGGGATACCAGTAAAAGAATTTCATTCTGCATGTTCTACCACACCTCCTACGCCGAAAGCAGTATTTTCCATCAAAATATCTACCCGGTCATTGCCCTTATATTTCGGATAAATCTCTCTGGTGAAAGTTTCAATTACACGAGGATCCGGCTTCACGGGCTTTTTGTTTTCCTGCATGATATTGACGCATACCCGTTCAAAACAGGTAAGTCCTGTCTGAATATCCCCATCCATGCTTTCCGCAGTCTGGCCCGGAATGCCCTGCAGAAGGCAGACTTCGTCAAAGTATGTTGCAATTTCTTCCGGAGAGGACGCGTCAATGCCCTTTGCCAGATAGCTTTCCCGGAACAGGGAGTCGAAGGTTTCCACGCCGGTTTTTATTTTCAGCTCCACGCCTGATGCTCCAAAACGCCGGCGGAAAGGGGCGATGGCTTCCCGGTGCCTCCAGTGGCATTCAAAATGTACCTGCCGGATATTACAGCGCCGGCAGACGGTTTCAATCAGGGCAACGGTGTCTTCATCCAAATCCACGAAACTGCCGGAATTGATGACTTCCAGCTTTCCGTGGATTCCCGTTACCTTCTCCAGCTGTTCCCGGTTCAGGGCAAAATTTGCGCCGGAATCCGGGGAGAAATCCAGATGATAGTCGCAGAAGCGGCATTTTCTCCAGGAACAGCCCTGGCCCCGCAGCATGACAATTTCGCGGGGATTTTTTTCGTTGATTACCGCATAGCGGTTGGGATTAAAATCATTCATAAATCGTTCCTTTCTTTAAGAAGAACAAAGCGGACCTGGACGTCACGCTGACGCGTGAAAGTGTTTTCCAGCAGAATAAAAAAGGCACGCCAGGCGTGCCGCAAAAACGACTCTTTTCCACACAGGCGCCTGTGCAGAATCCTTTCGTTTTCAAATCCCTGGTTTTGTTTAGAGACAGGATGGCTTCAAACTGTCTTATGCAGTTGTTTGCGGAGTTATTCTAGCACACTGTTTTTGGATTTGCAAGAGAAATTTTCAGGGGACAGTTGCATTTTTGGGAAAAGAAAATTATAATTAGGATATATTTGCGGAGACTGCTTACCGTTCATAAGCAGTAAATAACCGAAACAGAAGAGACGCCAGTATCATTGTCAGGAGATTTATGGAACAGAATGCAAGGCAGTCCGGCCATGTGCAGGAAACCGGACTGGAGAATTACTGCAAAATTTCAGAAGGAAAAAGGCTGCAGTTTGGATATACCACCGGAAGCTGTGCCGCCGGAGCGGCCAGAGCTGCAGCTTTTATGCTGCTTACGGGAGAGCGGGCGGATTATGTGGATTTGCTGACGCCCAAAGGCATCCGCCTGCACCTGGAAGTACTGGATATCCGGCAGGGAACGGAAGCGGTGTCCTGCGCCATTGAAAAAGATGCGGGGGATGACCCGGACGTGACTCATAGGGTGCGTGTGTATGCCAGAGTTTCCCGGAACAGGGAGTCGGAAATTGTCATTACCGGAGGGAAAGGCATTGGAATCGTTACAAAACCGGGGCTTGAGCAGCCGCCGGGCTCTTATGCCATCAATTCTGTGCCGAGACAGATGACAGAACAGGCGCTGAAACAGCTATGCCGGGAGTGCGGGTATGAAGGCGGCCTTAGGGTGGAATTTTCCGTGCCGGGAGGACAGGCTCTGGCAGAGCATACCTTTAATCCCAGACTGGGCATTGAAGGAGGAATTTCTATTCTGGGCACTACGGGAATTGTGGAGCCCATGAGCGAATCGGCGCTGATTTCCAGTATCCGGCTGGAAATTAATCAGCAGGTGGAGCTGGGGAGAAAGAGCCTGGTGGTAACGCCGGGAAATTACGGACAGGAATTCTTAAAACAGACGGAATTACTGTCTCTGGAAGAAGCGGTAAAATGCAGCAATTTTATCGGAGAAACCATCGACATGGCGGCGGAACTGGGAGTGGAACATCTTTTGTTTGTATCCCATATCGGGAAATTCATCAAGGTGGCCGGAGGAATCTTTCAGACCCATTCCCGGAATGCGGACGCCAGGCTGGAGATTCTGACTGCCAACGGGGTGCTGGCCGGGGTGCCGGGGCCTCTGCTGTTGCAGGTAATGCAGGCAGTCACCACAGAAGAAGGGGTGCGCCTTCTGGAAGAAGGAAACTGTCTGGAAGCTGTTATGAAATCTGTGATGGAGCGAATTCAGTACCATCTGAACCGGAGGAGCCAGGGCAGAACCATGGTGGGGGCCATTGTCTTTTCCAGCGAATATGGCAGGAGAAATCATTCCCATGGAGAGCTGGGCCGCACAGAGAATGCAGAGCTGATTCTGGAAAAAATATACGGAACATAAAATATGGAGGAACTTATGAGAGGAAAATTATACGGTGTGGGCGTGGGTCCGGGGGATCCGGAGCTTCTGACACTGAAAGCAGTCCGCATGATCCGGACATGCGGTGCCCTTGCGGTACCGGGACTCAGGAAAGAGGAGACAGTGGCCTATAAAATTGTCTGCCAGGCGGTGCCGGAGGCTGCAGAGAAGATGTGTCTGGAACTGGAAATGCCTATGACAAAAGACAAAGGGAAGCTGGAGCAGAGCCATGAGGCAGCTTTTGCAAAAATCCGAAAGGAGCTGGATGAGGGCAGAGATATTGCTTTTCTGACCCTTGGAGACCCCTGCATTTATTCTACTTACATTTACATGCACCAGCGGGCGGCAGCGGCGGGGTATGAGACGGAAATTATCAATGGGATTCCGTCTTTCTGCGCAGTTTCTGCAAAACTGAATCAGGGGCTGGTGGAAAATTCCCAGATGCTGCACATCATCCCTTCCACCTATGGAATTGAGGAAGGAATTCATCTTTCCGGTACGAAGGTGCTGATGAAACCAGGCAGAAAGCTGGGACAGATTCGGGAAGAACTTTCCGGACTTTCTTCCTGTCAGGTGTCCATGGTGGAGAACTGCGGCATGGAGGAAGAACACATTTACCGGAAGGCAGAGGATATTCCGGAGCAGGCGGGGTATTATTCTCTTTTGATTGTAAAGGAGCAGGACATATGATTTATTTTGTAGGAGCCGGAAGCGGAGCGCCGGATTTGATTACGGTCCGGGGACAGCGTTTTCTGCAGCAGGCAGATGTGATTATTTATGCGGGTTCTCTGGTAAACCCGGCGTTGCTGGAAGAAAAAAAGCCGGACTGTGAAGTTTTTAACAGTGCGGAAATGACACTGGAAGAAGTGATGAAGGTGATGAAAGAGGCGGAGCAGGCCGGGAAAATGACCGTGCGCCTTCACACGGGAGATCCCTGCGTGTACGGGGCCGTGCGGGAACAGATGGATTTGCTGGAGCAGGAGGGAATTCCCTATGAGAGCTGTCCGGGGGTAAGTTCTTTCTGCGGTGCGGCCGCTGCCCTGAATCTGGAATATACCCTGCCGGATGTGTCCCAGAGCGTGATTATTACCAGAATGGCGGGACGGACTCCCGTACCGGAAAAAGAAGAAATCGAAAGTTTTGCAGCTCATCAGGCTACTATGGTTATTTTCCTGAGCGCCGGAATGCTGGAGGAACTGTCAGAACGTCTGACAAAAGGAGGATACCGGGAAGATACCCCGGCAGCCCTTGTATACAAGGCTACCTGGCCGGAGGAGGAAGCCCGTGTCTGTACTGTGGGAACTCTGGCGGAGACCGGGAAGAAGCATGGGATTTCCAAAACAGCCCTGGTGATTGTGGGAGATGTGGTAACCCACAGCAGTTATCAGAGAAGCAGGCTGTATCACCCGGAGTTTGAGACGGAATTCCGGAAGGCAGACAGGAAGTAAATCCATGAAACAGTATATGGATTTGAGACAGGCCTCTGTGATTTATTTTACAGAAACCGGAAAAGCCCTTGCAGAAAACATAGGGGAAAAGCTGCAGACTGCCAGACCGGGACTCTCCCTTCGGATGGGCCGGACGCCGGGACAGTCTCTGCAGGAGTGGTGCCGGGTGGCTTTTGGGGATTCGCAGCTTCTGGTGTTTGTGGGGGCTGCAGGCATTGCAGTACGGGCTATTGCGCCCTTTGTCCGGGATAAATTTGCGGACCCGGCGGTACTGGTGCTGGATGAACAGGGAAATTATGTGATTCCCATTCTGTCCGGCCATGTGGGCGGCGGCAACCAGTGGGCCGCCTTTCTGGCAGAAGAACTTCCGGCAGTCCCGGTGATTACCACCGCCACGGATTTGTACGGAAAGTTTGCTGTGGATGTATTTGCGGCCAGACAGGGGCTTGTACTTGCTGACCGCAGGCTGGCAAAGGAGATTTCCGGTGCGGTGCTGCGGGGAGAAAAAGTTGGATATTATTGTGAACCCCATGGCATTGCACCATCCGGAATGCCCTCTGCCGGGATTCCGGCAAATCTTCCGGAGGAACTTACGTGGATGTCCTGGGATATTCGGGAGAGCTGCGGATACCGGATTTACACCGGGATTCATGATTTCAGGAAACAGGAACATACCCTGTGCCTGTTTCCCAGGGCGGTAGTTCTGGGCATTGGCTGCAGAAAAGGAAAAGCAGCAGAAGAAATCGAAGGATTTGTGAAACGGGTGCTGAAAGAGGAGAACATTGCTCCGGAGAGCGTCTGCTGCCTGGCGTCGGCAGACCGGAAGAAAGAAGAAGAGGGAATTCTGGCATTTGCTGAAAAATACCGGATTCCTTTTTATACTTTTTCTGCGGAGGAGCTGTCTCAGGTGCCAGGAACTTTCACGTCCTCGGAATTTGTGGAACAGACCATGGGAATTGACAATATATGCGAACGGGCGGCGGTAAAAGCCGCCATGGAAAGAAGCAGAAGAGAATATGTGCCGGCCCTGCTCCGGAAAAAAACTGCGGAACATGGCATGACGCTGGCACTGGCAGAACAGGAATGGAGTGTTGGATTTGAGTAAATTATATGTGGTGGGCATTGGCCCCGGAAGTTATGAAGAAATGACGGTGCGGGCAGCGGAGACATTGAAGCGCTGTCAGGTGATTGTAGGTTATACGGTATATGTGGAACTGGTAGAAGCACATTTTCCGGATAAGGAATTTCTGACCACCCCCATGCGTCAGGAAGTGGAGCGGTGCCATCTTGCCTTTGAAAAAGCCCAGGAGGGCAAGGATACTGCAATGATTTGCAGCGGTGACGCAGGCGTTTATGGAATGGGCGGCGTGATTCTGGAGCTGAGCAGCCAGTATCCCCAGGTGGAAGTGGAGATTGTTCCGGGAGTGACGGCGGCAATGAGCGGGGCGGCTGTACTGGGCGCGCCTCTGATGCACGATTTTGCAGTGATCAGTCTCAGTGATCTGATGACGCCCTGGGAACAGATTGAAGCAAGGCTGGAGGCGGCGGCTCAGGCGGATTTTTCCATTTGCCTGTATAATCCTTCCAGCAAAAAGCGGGCGGATTATCTGAAGCGTGCCTGCCAGATTCTTTTGAAGCACAAAAGAGGCGATACGGTGTGCGGAACCGTTTCCAATATTGGACGGGAAGGAGAATGCAGCAGTATCTGCACCTTAAAAGAACTGCAGGATGTGGAGACGGATATGTTTACCACGGTATTTGTGGGCAATTCGCAGACGAAACTGGTCAATGGAACCATGGTGACGCCCAGAGGTTATCAGCTTGGCAGGAAATGAGGGACAGAAGGTTTTGGAGAACAGGAAAAACATGCGGGAAATACTGATTTTTTCGGGAACCGGTGAGGGAAGGAATCTGGCGGAACTGCTGGCGGGCCAGAACCGGAAAGTAACCGTCTGCGTGGCTACGGAATACGGAGAGGAACAGATGGATGACAGCCTTTCCGATTTCCTCACCGTGCATACGGGACGTATGGACGAAGAGGAGATGGAACTGTTTCTGACAGAAAAAGACTGGCAGGCGGTGGTGGACGCCACCCATCCCTTTGCAACGGAAGTTTCGGAAAATATTGCGGCGGCCTGCAGCCGTCAGGGAAGAAAGCCTCTGCGGCTGCTGCGGCAGGACAGTCACAGGGAACCGGACAGGGAATACTGCCGGAGAAATAAAATCCTTTTTGTGGATACCCACCGGGAAGCCATCGCTTATCTGAACCAGACTATCGGAAATATTTTTCTCACCACCGGAGGCAATTCTCTGGGGGAATACGTGCAGGGAATTGCAGATATCAGCCGGATTTATGTGCGGCTTCTGCCCGGCAGCCAGCAGGTGGAGCAGTGCAGAAATCTTGGCCTCAAAGGGAAGCAGATTATCTGTATGCAGGGGCCCTTCAGTGAAAAATTAAATATTGCCATGATGGAAGAACTGAATATTTCCGTTCAGGTGACAAAGGAAACAGGGGAGACCGGCGGATATCCTCAGAAACTGGCGGCGGCCCGGCAGGTGGGAGCGGAGACTGTGGTGATACGCCGCCCAAAAGAACAGGGGTATTCCATGGGAGAAGTTTTGCAGAAACTTGGCCTGGAGTATGTGGAAGAATCTGCAGAGGAGCCAGTTCCGGGACATGCCGGAGAACCTGTGCAAAAATCAGTTCCGGAGTATACCAGAGAACCTGTGCAAAAGCCAGTTCCGGGACATGCAGGAAAAAATTTACAGCAGCCGTATATGGAGCAGAGCCCGGATTCATCCGATATAATCAGCAGAAGGGTTACTATTGCCGGTATGGGCATGGGAAGTATCTCCAATATGACCGGCGAGGTGTACAGCGCCTGTGAACATGCGGATGTGATTATCGGCGCGGCCCGGATGCTGGAAACAGTGAAAGGGTTTGGCAAACCCATGGAAAACAGGTATAAGAGTTCGGAAATTGCAGATTTTATTCTGGAGCATCCGGAGTACGGGCAGGTTGTGGTACTGCTGTCCGGGGATGTGGGATTCTACAGCGGCGCGAAGGGCCTGTTTCAGGCTTTCGGGGAAGCGGGAATTACCGAAGAACACCGGTACGAAGTGAAATCCCTGTGCGGAATTTCTTCCGCCCCCTATATGGCCTCGCGCCTTGGGATTCCCTGGGAAGATATGGTTTTCATGAGCCTTCACGGGAGACAGCAGAATGTGATTGGAACCCTGAATATCCATGAAAAATTATTTGTTCTTATGGACGGGGCAGGGAGCGTGCGAAAACTGAGTCAGGAGCTTTTGCAGTATGGACTGGGCATGGCGGAAATGCATGTGGGCTGGCAGCTGAGTTATCCGGAGGAAGAAATCATTTCCGGGAAGCCGGAGCAGTTTCTGGACTTTGACCGGGAAGGGCTGCTGGCTGTGCTGCTTGTCCATGAAAAGGCGAAAGAAACTCCTGTTTCCCATGGGATTCCGGATGAAACCTTTGTGCGGGGCAAAGTCCCCATGACAAAAGAGGAAGTGCGCAGTGTTTCCATGGCAAAACTGGCATTGCAGCGGGATTCCCTTGTCTGTGATATCGGGGCCGGAACCGGAAGCATTGCGGTGGAATGTGCAGGAATCGCCCTGCAGGGCAGGGTCTGGGCCATAGAGAAAAATCCGGAAGCCCTGGATTTGATTGAAAGGAACAAACAGTGTCACCGGGCATGGAATGTGGAAACCATCGCAGGAGAGGCGCCGGAAGCCCTGGAGGGGCTGCCTGCTCCCACCCATGCATTTATCGGAGGAAGCAGCGGAAAGCTGCGGGATATTCTGGAAGCGCTGTGGAGGAAATCTCCCAAAGTGCGGATTGTCCTGAATATAATTTCACTGGAAACCTTAAAAGAAGTGCTGGAAGTGATGGAGGAGCACGGATTTGCCCATCAGGAAATCGTACAGGTGACGGTGGCCAGGGCAAAAGAACTGGGCCGCCACCATCTGATGATGGGGCAGAACCCTGTGTATGTTATCACTCTGCAGAAATGAGGTTGTTATGGTAGACAGAATCAACAATCAGAGATTTTACGACTATTCCAAAGTAAGCCAGCAGAAGCGTGAAACCACAGAAGCGGCGGAATTTAACCTGAATATGGGGAAAGACGGAGTTACTTATGAGAAAAGCCAGCGGAAAAAGCCTGAGAAATCTCAGGAACTTTCGCCGGAGCCGGAGGAACAGAAGAGAACCGCCGGCAGTCATGGAGTAAAGGTGGAAATATCCCATCAGGGCTATGAGAAATCCATCCGGGAGAAACGAAAAATATCCCTGATGGAGGGAGTGAAAAAATATACCGCTCTGGCAGTGGATTTTCTGAAATCTGTCTGGGACAGAATCTGGAATGACCATTCCAAAACAGCGGAAGGGGAATTTCCTGAAGTTCTGGAGAATCAAATATCAGAACAGGAAGCATTTTCCGGAGAAACCGGATTATCCCTGCCGGATTCTGTGTTGCCTGCGGGCGAAATGCCGGGGGATACTTCCGGAATAAAGTTTTCAAATCAGATTGCGGAGTCTATCTATACCCAGGAGGAAATCCGGCAGTTATTCCGCCGGGGAAATCAGCAGGAGATAGAGGATTTTCTGTCTCATCACGGAGAAAAGCAGCTTGCCCGGAACACGGAGCTTCTGACCCGGTATGACCGGAAAGGCATGATTACGGGGCCCGGCAGTCAGGAACGGGATCTGATTCTTCACGGGAGTCGTAACCAGATAAAACTGTAATATTTTTTTGGATTCCACGATATACTGAATTGTATGTAGAAATCAGGAGCGTGCCTTATGTGTGGAATTGCAGGATTTTATCATAGAGAAAAGGATTACGGAGAAAACGAATTTTATTACCGTACTTTACTGACGGGAATGCATCAGGAGCTGTGGCGCAGAGGGCCGGACGATGCGGGAATATATCTGGCGAAGCACTGCGGGTTTTCCCACAGCCGCCTTTCCATTATTGATATCTCCGGCGGCCATCAGCCCATGGTGCGTACCGCCGGAGGGAGGACCTGCAGCATTGTGTATAACGGGGAGCTTTACAATGGAAAAGAACTGCGGAAAATGCTGCAGAACCGGGGGTGGACTTTTGGAACATCCTGCGATACGGAAGTGATTTTGCTGGGCTTCATGGAATTCGGGCCGGAGTTTGTAAAACAGCTCAACGGTATTTTTGCCTTTGGAATCTATGATTCCAGTCTGGAAGCACTGTATCTGTTCCGGGATTCCGCAGGGGTAAAACCCCTGTTTTATACCATCTGCGACGGAGAACTGATTTTTGCCTCAGAGCTGAAAGGCCTTCTGGCTCACCCTGCGGTAAAACCGGAGATTGACCGGAAAGGACTGAATGAGATTTTCGGAATCGGGCCTGCCAGAAGTCCGGGCTGCGGCGTTCTGAAACATATCTTTGAAGTATGTCCGGGAGAAATGCTGGCCTGTACCAGAGCAGGGGAACTGCAAAAGAGCCTGTACTGGAGGCTGGAAAGCCATCCTCATGAGGACAGTTATGAGAAAACCCTGGAAACAGTATCTTTTCTGGTGCAGGATTCCATCAGACGCCAGATGGTGTCAGATGTGCCCATCTGCACTTTTTTGTCCGGCGGCGTGGACAGCAGCCTGGTATCTGCAGTGTGCGCTGCAGAACTGAAAAAGCATGGAAAGAGGCTGGCTACCTTTTCTTTTGATTTCGTGGATAATCAGAAAAATTTTAAGGCAAATGCATTCCAGCCGTCTCAGGACAGACCTTATGTGGAGAAAATGGCGGCATATATCGGCTCAGACCATACGTTTCTGGAATGCGATAATAAACATCAGATTGCAATGCTGTACGATTCGGTAAAAGCCCATGACCTTCCGGCCATGGCGGACGTGGATTCTTCCATGCTGTATTTCTGTTCCCAGGTAAGCAAAAAGTATAAGGTGACTCTGACGGGAGAATGTGCGGATGAGATTTTCGGCGGGTATCCCTGGTTTCATAAGCAGGAATGCCTGGAGGCGGAGATGTTCCCCTGGACCATGGATTTGTCCCCCAGAAAAGAACTTTTGTCAGAGGATTTTCTGGATTATCTTAAGATGGATGAGTATGTTCTGGACTGCTATCACCAGTCCGTTGAGGAAACGCCCCGATGGGAGGGAGACAGTCAGGAGGAGAGAAGGCGCCGGGAAATTTCCTGGCTGAATCTGAGATGGTTTATGCAGACCCTCCTGAACCGGATGGACCGGACCAGCATGTACAGCGGCCTGGAGGCCCGCGTTCCCTTTGCAGATACCAGGATTATTCAGTATGTGTGGAATGTACCCTGGGAGTGGAAAGCCAGGGACGGTGTGGTAAAACACCTGCTCCGGGAGTCCGGCAGGGGCCTGCTGCCGGAAGAAGTATTATTCCGCAGGAAATCCCCTTATCCCAAAACCTACGATCCCCGCTATGAGAATCTTCTGAAAGACATGGTGCGGGAAATCATTCTCGACGGAGACTCTCCGGTTCTGCAGTTTGTGGATGTGAGAAAGGTGGAACAGTTCTTAAACCGTTCCTCCGATTATGGGAAGCCCTGGTACGGTCAGCTGATGGCGGGGCCTCAGATGCTGGCTTATCTGCTGCAGGTGGATGAGTGGATGAAGCGGTATCAGATTCAGGTGGTGGATTTGTGAGAAGGGGAAGGGAACCGTAATACCGGGAAAATCAGTTATGTGAAAAGGTGGGGCTGTCGGGAAATGGCAAATTTCCACAATTTATAGCTGTGAATTGCTGAGTTTCACAGCCATATATTGTGTGTAAATTTCATTTTCCGACAGCTCCGTTTGTAATATAAACAGGTTCGTCTGATTTGTGGCGCATATCTGAAATTTCTGAAGTATTTTTCAAATCTTTCATTGGTATAATCTGTGGCATTTTCTATACCTCATCTCTGGAAACAGATATACAACAATTATTTTTTATTTATATATGACGGTTTATTTGCTATAATTATGTGAGAAAACAGAGGGAGATAAAATAAAATGTCAATGGAAATAAATTTGTTCCAGGCTGGAAAAGGGGATTGCATTCTGGTCAGATGTGGAATGGGAATCAAAAAGGTAAATATACTGATTGATTCAGGAATGAAAAAGGATTATTTTCTGAAAGCATTGGGTCGGATTGTAGAAAATGATGAAAAAATAGATGTTCTTATTCTGACTCATGATGATAACGACCATATAAAGGGTGCGTCAGATTTGCTGAGAAAATTGTATCGAGAAGAAAATAATAAAAAATCTGCTGGAATATCTTCATTTTTTGATGTGGGAGTGCCGGAGAAGACATATAAAAATCTGTTTGAAGGATTAACAGATGACAGGGTTCTGTTTAATTTTGGGGGAAATGGGACAGAAACACTTTTAGGCGTTCGGGATGCAAAAGAGTTGTTTGAGAATTTTAGAGAAATGGATATTCAGAATCTGAAATTTGTTTTTTCAGATACAGATGAGATACCAGGGGTTCCATACTCTAATCTGCTACAGTTAAGATGGGAGAATGCAGGACAGGATATACAGAGTAAGGTAATCAGACATCCAAATCAAAAAGAACTGGAATCAGAAGGGGAGCGTCTGGAGGTTGTAATTCTCAGTCCTGAAAAGCAGGCATTGGTGAAGTATATTCAACATGCATGGGAAAAACTACAGGAAAAAGATGTTTTAGCAAAAGGAGGAGAGAAGAAACCTCAGAGTGAATGGGACAGATCAGTTCAGTATTGGCTGCTGAATCTTGAAAATTATGCAAATAAAAGTAAGACGAGCTATGTAAATCAGGCAAGTATCGCATTTCTGTTGATTTATGAGGGAAGATGCGGTTTGTTTGCAGGAGATGCCTCTCCGGAGGAAATGATAAAAGCCGGAAGGAAATATCTGGAACGAAAGCAGATTCATCAGGATTATATGGAAGTGGATTTTATAAAACTGCCTCATCATGGAAGTAGTCATAATGTGAACCGGGCGTTTTTTGAGTTTTTCAGGACAAAAACATTTTTTGTGACGACAGAAGGAGATGTGCAATATAAGCATCCGGGAAAAGTGATGCTGGCCCTGATAGCAGACAGTTTGAAGAAAGGGGAAACTGCATACATTTACAGCAGTTACTCCTGGTGGAAAAATAATGTGGTATTCAGAAAAAGTGAAAAATATAAAGGGAACTGGAACGAGGAAGGAGATTTGTGCACATTGAAGGATGCGGATGGAAATATAAAATACCTGCATTTTCAAAAGCTGGAAACAGAACCTGTAGCAATTGGGAAAGATATTTTTGTAAGAAGATAGTGGGAACAGAAGAGTAATATAAGTCTGTGATTTCAGGAAACGGAAATTGTCATGTGCGGAAGCGTATGGGAGACATGACAGGGGGATAAGATGGATGATGTAATTTACAGAAAGTTGGCAGAGAAGGGAAAATTAAAACAGCATACCGTGCGTATTGAAACAGAATATGGGTGTGGAACGGGGTTTTTATACACAATGAAAGGCAGTACGTATGTTTATATTATTACAGTATGTCACGTTGTTCTCAAAGCATTTGTGAAGAAAAGCAGGAAACCTGTCCAGATTGATTATTTGAGCAATTCAAAAGAATATGAACTTTCTCAGTTTGAATTATGCACCCTTTATGAGGATGAAAAGGAGCTGGAAAAATTATGTGGCAGGTTGGAGGATGAGGATGAGAGAGCGAGTCATGATGATATTGCCGTATTGAGAATCAAAAAGAAAGAAATTTCATGTGGTGATATGGGAGCTTTACCTGTATATCGTCTGTCAGAGGAAAAGATAAAAAGAGGTATAAATTTTACCGGATATGGTTTTCCAAATGAAAAAAAGAATTATGAGGAGATATTTGGTGATTGTCTCAGGTGGGAAGCAGAAAACAGGCTGATAACCTGTAAAGCACGGAATATAGAGACGATTGGATTTACAGAAAGACTGAGAGGATTTTCAGGAACGGGACTGGTTGCAGAATATGAAGGCAGCTCAGTTTTTGCGGGTATTTTAGTGGCCTGTGATATTAACGAAATGTATCAGCAGTTTCTTGCCATAGGAAGTACGGAGATATCAGAAAGGCTCAAAAGTATCGGGTGGGAAACTATGGAGGAATATGACGAGGAAGAGCCGCCTGCAGGATTTTGTGATGAAGAATTGCTGGAATGCCATAATACATATCTGAAAAGTATGGATACAGATACAAAACGTCTGATATGTAAAATCATACGTCAGATTGCCAGAGAATCTTCCCCGGAACAGATGCTTGCAAAAGAAGAAGTTTATGATATTCCTGTTTGCGACGGAAACAGAAAGAATTGTAATTATTATTGGAGCGGACGTATCTGGCCCATGTTCATCGGAAAAGTTCTGCACGATGATATATGTAATGTCTGCTATCAGCCTGATATGGGAGAAAAGCTGAAGGTAGTGTATGTATGCTCTGAGGGAAATGGAGAAGCTGAGTTGGCTTCTGTTGTGGGTGCTGCGGCTAACGGGCGGGTTTTGGGTGAGCAGATTCCCGGAAATTCCATATTGATTTGGCAGAGCAGAGAAATTCCCAGAGTAAAGCGCTCATTTCCAAGAAGGAAATTTAAGAAGATTATAAATGATATTGCTGATGGCGAAATGGAAAAGTACAAAGAATTTTCCAGCAATGCCGCCTATGATTTGCTGGAAGGAGAAATGAAAGAAAGGGATTACGGAATTATTCATATACAGGAGCTGCTGGATAAACTGGATGATTGTCAGACGGAAGAAGAAATGAAAGATAAACTGGAGGAAATATTAGATGATATATGGGGATAACTGGAAAAAAGAGCCGATACGGGAGGAACTGAAAGAGATTTTGGGTGACCGGATAGAAGGATATTACAAATGGAAGCTGAAAACCAATGGCGCTGAGTGTGCACATGTTTTTTTCAGTACAATGGAAAGCCAGAAAGATCTGAAAGCGGACTGGAAAAAAGTTGTGGACAGCATTGCAGTTTATGTACAAAGTGAAATACCAGGTATACTGGAGCGGAGTAATTTTTATGTCTGGTTTTTTGTAACAGAAAAGGTAGAAACAGACCTTGTAAAAGAAATAGAAGACAATACATATTCTTCACGAAAATTTGTTGTATCTGCAGCCAACGTCATGACTGTGGAAGAAAAGCTGGATATGGTGAGAAAAAAGCTGTTTTCATTTAATTTTGTGATTCCGGAATCGGATTGTCCTGTGGTTACAGGTGTGGAACTGATGAATTTCAGGATATACAGGGGAAAAAGAGAATTCAGCTTTATCCGGGATGGAAGACCGGCACGTCTTGTTGTTCTTTTTGCACCGAATGGAATGGGAAAGACTAGCTTTTTTGACGGAATTGAATGGGGGCTGACAGGCTCCGTGGGACGTTTTACCGGAATCGCCGATAAGAATATATTGGGAAGCACTGTTTTGAAAAATACAGAAGCGAAGCCTGAAGAATCGGCATATGTGAAAATCTACCAGGATGAGAATAACTGGATAGAACGCAAAGTTTCAGAGATTAGTGGACGAACGCAGAAGGATTATGGTACAGGGCGTCCCAAATCATCTGAAAGTAATCCTTTAAAAGAATATCTGTCCGCTAATCAGAGCAGTATTTGGAACAGCCTGATACTGCCCCATCATAAAATAGACGGGTTTATTGCAGGAATGAAACCGAAAGAGCTTTATAAGGAATGGGGAGATTTGTGGGATACAGATGGTGAGAAACGCAGACAGTTCGAGGAATCCTATAACCGAAAACGTAAAGAGTTTGAGAAGTATGATCAGCTGACTAAAATGTGTGGTGAATTAAAAGAACAGTATGAAAAATTAGAAACAAGCAGAAGTTTTGTAGAAAGTCTGGAGCGGGATGTGGAAGACTTCCTTAAAATATCCGGAAATACAGTAATTGGAAAATTGGCTTTTTCAACAATCAGTGCATCGGAATATGTGCAGTGGAGTAGTCTGGTGGACAGTCAGTACGACTTATATGAAAAAAACAGAGAAAAAATAGAAAGAAACTGTAATTATCTGGACAGAGAAGCGGAGAATGATATTAAAACTTATGGTGCATTGTGTGCGAAAGAGAAAGAGATAACCCAGGAACAAAGAAAAGTGAAAAGCTATCTTTCAAAGTGTCATAATAAGAAAATATTGCTGGGGCAAAAAGAAGAACTGGAAAAGAAGCGGGAGGAGCTTGGAAATGAAATAGAAGAAGTTCAATTTCTGTTAGGTAATTGCGAAACAAGTTCAAAATCTTGATTCCAATAGGGCAAAGGCCCGGTTGAGCCGGACTTACAGGAGGT
>CATLIX010000050.1 GCA_949959185.1 uncultured Eubacterium sp.
AAGATTGTGCTGTACTACCATTGCCATAATGTTTTCCTCCTTGAACTTAATGCAGCTTCCATGCTGCATGTGATATTTTTATAATCATCTGCCTGTATATCATACAGATGACCATTCTGCCGAAGCAGTTTTTCGTTCTGTTCCCTGAGGCTTCTGAACAGCCTTCCGGAAACTTTATGCAACTCTTTCTTCAGTTGTAACAGTTGCACTTCTGACTTACATTATTTTTATCGGTTCTTTTTGAAAAGAGTTTATACTTTTTTACACTTAATTTTTGCTTTTTGTCATGTGCTGCATTCCACTGCCACTTTACAGCTTTTCTTATAGCAGGCAATGCCAAATTTATAGATTGTTTTTATCTCTTCCTGTTTCAAAAGTGATTCATATCCCTTTTTTTCAATCTGTTCCATCGCCTGACTGCAGGCAGCGTCAAAGGTTCCGTTTTCAGCATATTTTATTTCTATAATACATCCGGTCTTCTCCGATGGAATGATAAGCATAATATCCATATGACCAACCCCGGATTCTGCATTTGACTTTACAATCCAGCTCTCTTCTGCCCTCATCAGCCCAAGCAGCATTCCATGGTAAAAATTTTCCTTCATTTCTTTTCTGACATAAGTATCACGAATACTGATGGATTCTTCCATAAAACTATTGAACAATACCTGAACCGTATTCCCATTCCCTTCTTTTACTGCTGTGCAGAACTTCTGCCACCGCTCCGTATTACTCACCATTTTCTTCTCAAACCAGGCCAGAATTTTTTCTTCATAGATTCCAAGAATTTCCCTGTTCGGAATAACCAGCTCGTGAATCCTGCCAGCTGATTCCCCTGCATCTGTAAGATAACCGGTTGCATAAAGTATACTCCACAGATACATCTGCTTTTTCTGCCTGTTCCCGTTGTCAAAATCTGAATATGTCAGTCCTGAAATCAGCGGTTTTTCTATGGATTCACCAGATATAAGCGCTTCCATTTCTGTTCTCGTGGCTTCGGTAGAATGTTCCAGAATATCTTTCACAATACTGTTACTGCTGCTGTTCTCCCAATGTGATTCCATCCAGGCACTTTCTGATTCACAAAATTTATCGCACTGATTAAGTACATCCCAGGGGCAGTAAACATGAATATTTCCGAATCGATATCCATCATACCACTCTCTGAATAATGCGATCTTCTCTCCCAAATCATAATAGTCCAGCAATTTGGTTACTTCCTGATCTGTAAAACCAAAATATTCTGCAAAACGGACATCCGAAACTGTCCGAACTTTGAAATTATTCAGTCCTGTAAAAATACTTTCTCTGGCAATCTGAAGGCAGCCTGTTATCACTGCAAACTCAAGATTCTCATTTGTTTTAAGGGCCTGGCTGAATATGGAACGAATCAAATCTACCATTTGCGGATAGTATCCATTATGATATGCTTTGTCCAGCGGCACATCATACTCATCAATCAGTACAATAGCAGATACCCCATAATGTTTTCGCAACAGTCTTGTTAACAGTTTCAGGCTGTGATGGAGATCAGAGGATTTCTCCAACCGATTTTTTATCAAGTGTTCCAGCTTTTCCTGATCATGGGGCATTAATCGGTCGCTTTTCATAAGAAAATCCAATCTTGCAGCTTCTTCGCTGACAACCGTACACAGCGCATCATATGCAGCCTGAAAGTTTTCCCCTCCAACGTCTTTCAGACTGACAGAGATAACAGGATATTTTCCCATATATTGTTCACACAGTTCTTTTTCTTCTGCAATTTCAAGCCCTTCAAACAATGAAGTATCTGTGTCAATCTCAAAAAATGTTTTCAGCATATCCAGGTTTAAACTTTTCCCAAAGCGCCGGGGACGCGTAAAAAGGTTTACACTGCCTCTGGTTCTCAGCAGTTCACTGATAAAACCTGTTTTATCCACGTAATAGAATCCTTTCGTTCTGATATTTCGAAAAAATTCTTCTCCTATCGGGAGTTTTTTCCTTTCTTTCACAATTTTCACCTCTTTTCGGATATCAGTTTTTCCATCTGTACATAACACAATCCCCTCCGGACATCCGTCCGGAGGGGTATCTGCTTTTTATTTCTTTTTGTCCATAAACTGAGCGTCTACATAATTCAGCTTTGCCATATTGGTATAATACTGCTTCGCTACCGTAGAAGAATTCCTCATACTTTTTACTTTTTTCCGTTCCTGAGAAAAGCGACGCTCCACCAGTCTCCGGTTACGAACTTCTTCACTCTGAATCGTCACGGATTTCTCCGTAATTTCCGTGATAAGCTGCTTCATAAGCAGAATATCTTCTTTATGGGCCTGTTTTTCTGTTTCCAGAACAGCTTTCACACGACTGTACAGTTCTTCGAACCCTTCATCCAGAAAATTAATGTGATCAATCAGGTTCCCCTTTTCCTCCACGTTCTGCTCAAAGGCATCTCCGTCAAACTCTTCCTGTTCCAGAATCTGCTGCTGTTCTTTATTCTTCTCAATAATTTCATCCAGAACCTGCACCTTTTTCTGAAGGCTCTGAATCATAACGCTTACATAATCATTTCCCATATTATTCCGCCTTTGCAGCTTTATTCTGCCCCATCACTTCTTTCCAAGTGTCGCGCATGGTACGAAGATGGGACAGCACCTCTTCCAGAATCTCTTTGTCTTTCTTCAGATTTGCCTCGACCAGACGGTCCATGATGTAATTGTAAACATTTTCAAAATCTCTGGCAACTTCATATTTATGATCCAATGTTGACAAAAATTCTGAAATAATATTTTCAACTTTCGTAATATTATTATGTGCTTTTTCCACATTTTTTTCTTCAATTGCAACTATCGCAATATTACAGAATTTGATTGCCCCTTCATAGAGCATCAATGTCAGCTCCGCAGGGGAAGCTGTCATAATTTTGTTCCTTGCATAGGCATCATATCCTCTGTTTGCTATCACGTTGTGTCCTCCTTATCAGCCTCCGAACAATGAAGAAAGTGAATTTGTCTGAGACTGCAGTTTTCCAAGTGCAGTTTCCATGGCAGCAAATTTCTTATAATAGGCCTCTTCCATGGCCTGTAATTTTTCTTCCCATTTCTTAATAGTCTTGGTGTATTCGTCATACTCAGCCTGCATCTGTTTGTCATTGTAAACCTTATAGATACTGCTGGAACTGGTAGCCTGCATTTTCTCATGAAGACCGTCATAAACAGTATTTGCAAGCTGTGTAAAGAAACTTGCCACTCCGTCGGGATCTTCGGCAATCATTTTGCGCAGTTTGTCATCATTACCGGAAGAAACAGCATCATCTTCATCATGGTCAATATGATATGCATAAGACTCATTTTCTGCCGCATTAAAATATCCTGCTGTTTTAATTCCGAAAGAAGCAAGACTGTATTTTTTGCCGTCTACCTCAAAAACTTTTGCCATGTTCATGGACATATTGCTCATTACGGAGCGCAGTGTCTCATCCCGTCTTAAAATGGAGTCTTTGATCTTGGTCTCCCACTTTTCTATTTCCTTCTCGGACATGGCTTCTTTCTCATCATCCGTCAGAGGTTCATAACCCTTGGCAGCAGGAGCATTATAAGCAGATTCCATGGAATTCATCAGTTCATTGTATTCCTTAAAGAAACTCTTAATCATATCATAGACACCATCCACGTCTGTGGATGTGGTAATAGTCATTGCTCCATTGCTGACGCCTGTAGCTGTAATATTCAGACCATTGATAGAAAAATCATTGGATTCTCCCTCAAACAGCGCGCCATTCAGAATAATCTGAGCATTCGTAGCATCCTGCTTGGTGGCAAGATTCATACCTGAAGTTTCAACCGCACCGGCGTCCTGATAGTCTTTCTTTGTAGCCAGTCCAAGGCTGTCTGCAACTTTAAAACTGTCATCCGGCTTGCCGTCCGGGCCTTTACCTGCAACCAGTTCCACGGCATCAGTTCCGTTTTTGGAACTCAGGTTAAATCCGCCTTTTGCAGAATCGTATTCCAGCTTCATGCCGGCGGCATCAAAATCATTGATGAGGCTGTTCCATGTACTGTTCTCATCAACGGTTATTGTCTTTTCAACACCTCCCACGTTAAACTTCATGGTTCCGGTGGGAATTTTATAACTGAGTGCCAGAAGATTGTTCAGGTCATTGGACGGAGAGGTACTGTCCAGATCCAAACCATTAAATTTACTGCTTCCTGAAATCATGCCATTGGATGAGAACGCATAATCTCCTCCGGCTGCTTCAAAATTCTCTTCTGTTGCCAGTCCAAGGCTGTTCAGCATATTAAATGCTGCCGTATCCCCTTCGTTTACTACGAAACTGAAATCATTTCCTACTCCGGTAGTTTTTGAACTTAAAATAAATCTCTGCTGGGTTACGTCGAAATTTGCAGAAATACCTTTTTCACCTAATGCTTTTGTCAAATCAGCCACGGTATCTGTTGCATTCACAAATATGGTTTTTCTTTCACCACCCACATCAAAAGTCAGATTCCCGCTTTTCACGCCCAGAGCAGAGAGACTTGTATCGTTTGTAATCTGTCCGCCATAAGCCTGCTTAATTTTTCCTCCGGTCAGATACCCGGCAGTTGCCAGCCTCTTTACTTCCAGAGTCTGCGTTCCGTTGACAACACCGGCCCCTGCTGTTACCTTTGCCTTGGTCTCGTCGGACACGGTTGTTGTCTTCTTGTTAAAGTTACCTACCCGGCGCATATTTGACAGGGTCTTGCTGTAGAAATTATAAATCTTGGTATTCATGTCTTTCCAGGATTCCTGCTTCCAGGAAAGTTTGGTCTGAGCCTTTGTGTATTTATCCTGTTTGGTACGATACGCTGATACCAGTTCCTGTACGATGGAATCTGTATCAAGTCCTGAGTTTAATCCAGAAAGTCTGATTGGCATTTTTCTTCCTCCTATCCTCGTTCATCTATCATAATTCCCGCTAATTCCCATACTTTTGCAATCATATCCAGCGTCTCTTCCGGCGGAAATTCCCGAATCACTTCTTTGGTTCCTTTGTCTACCACCTTAATGGTGACCCGGTTGGTGGCGTCATGTATACCGAAAATAAGTTCTGAGTTCTTCGCCTTCCGGTTTACTTCCTCCACTGCACGCTTCATGCTGTTTTTCTTCTTCGCCATCTCCTGCGCTTCTATGGGACTTTGCTTTTCTTCTCCTGAAACTCCTGCTTTCTCTGAAACCCCGGTCTTTTCCAATACTCTGTTTTTCTCCGGAATCACAGCGTCCGGCAAAGTCATTTTCCGCTCTGCCTGCGGTGTTTCAGGGCTTCCTGCAGTTTCCTGTCTGGTAACCACTTCCTGTTTAACAGGCACCTCCGGCCCACTTCCCTGATAAGGCGCGGATGATGTACTTACCTTTCGAACTTCCATACTATCACCTCCGTGTGAAACATGACCGTTATAGTTTTATCTCTTATTATATATCGGTCGTCTGACAGAAAAATTAAGAACTATCCCTTAATTTTCAGCTTACATCCCTCTGTCTGCAGGCTGGCCGCATGTTCAGATAAGGCTGTCAAAAACCGCAGCATACGTCAGCGATTCAGTTGTCTTTCTTTTTCTCATTCCACAGCCCGTTTTCTTCCACTATGGCCCTCAGCTTTTCCCTGGCTCTTTTGGCCAGATGTCTGACATTATCTTCTGTTTTCCCCAGGACTTCCGCAATCTCTTTCGTGCTCATATCATAATAATATTGCAGAATCAGCACTTCCTGATAGGAAACTTTCAGTTTTTTCAGAAGACTCACCAGAGCTTTCTGTTCTTCCGCCTCCTCCAGAATTAATGCCACATCTTTGTCAAAAATATCTTCCTGTGTCCATGACTCATCCAGCTCCACTTCCCCTCGCTTCTGTCTCTGCCTGTACAGGTCGAACGTTCTGTGCCGCAACGTGAGTTTTATGTAATACCATGCTTTGTGAGGTTCCGCGTTAATTATCCGGTCCACATACTGTATCAGTAACACAAAGGTTTCATGCACCATATCTTCCGCATCGGAAGGATTGTGCAGAATGCTGTTTGCCATTCGGAACATGTCGTCCCGGTACTTCTCATAAATTTTCGTAAAAAATTTCCTTTCTTCATCTGTTTCCAACAGAAGCAGATATTGAAACATATCTCTCCCCTCCAGTAACTTCTTTTCTCTTTTGTGAATTTTAAAAGGTGCAAAATCTCTGCTGCTATCTTATATATAAACTTTACACATTGTTTTGCCCCTTTTCAATCCCCACGCCGGAAAATTTGAAGAATTAATTCCTGTATTCCGAGAATTCCGGTATTTTTTATAAAAAACAGGGTGAGCAGGCATAATTATTTTGTCGCGCCGAGTGCGGATTTATCCTAAGTGGTACCAGGCTTGCCCGGGGGATACTTTCACGCTTTAGCGTGACAGGGTCTTTCCTGTAAGAAAAAAAGTCCACGGGAATCAGGAGCTTACTGTCCCTGATTCCCATGGACTTTTTCTTTTGCAATCAATCTCTGTTCTTCTGGCAGAAAAATGGAAATACCATCCTTTCTGTGAACCTGTTCTTATAAAATACTCTTCAGGGCTGTCAGGCTGTCTGCTGAAGAAGCGGCCTCATTTTCTTTCTGTATCTGAAGATATACTTCTTTGCGATACACAGGAACTTCTTTCGGTGCATTGATTCCAACTTTCACCTGATCCCCCCGCAGTTCCAGGATACTGATTTCAATATCATTATTTAAAATGATGGATTCTCCTTTTTTTCTGGTTAATGCCAGCATCCTATTCACCCGCCTTTTCTTTTTTAGCCTTCAAAATCTCGTATATTGGGAATTTTACCGGAAAATCATCTTCTACAATGACCTGATGGGCTTTCCGTTCATCCGTATTGATTACAACAGGTGCTTTCAGATTCACACTCAGCAGTGTGATGTCTTCTTTGGCTGTGACAGTTACCAGTACGTAAGTATTTTCTGCGGTCAGGTTCCCCAGATGTTCCAGCGCCTCGTCCTCCACCTGAGGATTGTAATCCTCTTTCACCAGCAGCGGATCCATAACCGGGAGGGCAAATGCGGGCTCATCCAGAGACTGAAGCCAGGAAATTCCTTTGCGGGCTCCGTCTTCTCCCTCATCGTAAATCAGTGTGAACCGCTGGCAGTCCGGAAATCCGATGATACCTTTTTCAAAATAGATTATTTTCTCATCTTCTATATCTATTTCTCCGAATAATCTTGTCTCAATCTGCATAGTTTCCTCCTGTTACAGATAATTCAGCAGCGTCTGGCCGTTTGCCTTGGCAGAGGCCTGCAGAGAAGCCTGATATGCATTATAAGCCGCCGTATATTCGATGATAATGTCTGACAGTTCCATGTCTTCATTTCTGGATTTCAGCTGCTCAAAGGTAGTCTGCTGGTTGGACATGCGGTTTTCCGTAAGATTCAGGCGGCCTTCCCGGCTTCCCATATCTGTTCTGGCAAGTTTTACCTGGTCCAGATATCCCTGAAATTTCGTAATTCCTCTGGCATAAAGTTTCTGCATATTGTCATCTGCATATACCGCTTCTTTTTCCGCTGCCTCCAGCCACTGGCTCAGCGCCTCCTGAGAAGCAGGGTCAGAATACTGCTGCTGCGTCTGCATTTCTTTAATCTTCTCTACTTTATCATGGGCTGCAATGGCTGCCTGAACCGCATTGGTCAGATCATCCACATCTCGCCCGATGGAAGCGTCCAGCACGTCGCTGGCCTGGGTATTGATAGTCAGCTCCTGGCCGAATGCTATGGTAAATTTAATTTCCTGATTTTCTTTTACATAAGTAATCTCATTTTTGGGATCTGTGGTGTTCTTACAGTCGAAATAATGCTCCGGTCTTACCTCGCCTTCCTTAAATCCCTGTTTGGTATAGGTGACGCTCAGCTGGGCTTTTTCACTGCCCAGAAAATCTGCCACTCCTTTTCCCATTACCAGTTCTCCGGTTTCCTTGAAATAAATTACCTCTCCATACCCCACAGGATATCCATCTTTCACCCACTGATCATAGGTCATATCTGTGGTCACTGTGATGGGTCTTCCGTCATCATCGTAACCTGTTCCTTCCAGCTCCTGTACATTTCCATCTGCATCAATATATTTGATATCCCCTGCCTCAATGTCTCCCAGTCCCTCATAAGACAGACGGATTCTATTAATCACATGTTCCTCCGGCATATCGCCCAGCGCTACTCCCGTCAGAACTTCCGCAGAAGAATTGGGTACCTTTACCTCATTACTGTAAAAACGTTTTTCCTCAATATCTTCATAAGATACCGGCTCGGTGATTTCATAGGAAGTATCTGCTTCCTCTTTCAGGAACGTGAGCTTACTGTTGGTCTTATAACCGGTAAACACATTTCTTCCGGCACAGTCCGTATTTCCTTCTGCATATACCTGCTTCCGAAGGGACTGCATATCCTTCAGGATGGCCGCACGGTCTTCCTGTGTCTTCACATCGGTGGAACCGTCCACACATTTCTCATAAACATTCCGCAGAATTTCTTCCATATTTTTCAGGGCGCCTTCCGTTACTTCGAACCAGGATTTGGCGTCCGGAATATTTCTCTCATAATACTGATTCAACTCGCTCAGATTGCTCCGCAGGCGCAGGGCCCGGACTGCAATAATGGGGTCGTCAGAAGGCCGGATAATCTTTTTCTGCGTGGTCATCTGGGTATTCAGTGTATCCACGTTGACTTTATTATTGTTAATGTTGGTCATGCTGTTTCTGCTTATCATACTGTTGGTTACTCGCATCATAGCTTATCAAACCTCCTTACACGCCGGTTTCCAGAATCAGGCGGTTGTACATTTCTGACATGGTCTGAATCATCCTGGAAGCCAGATTATAGGAATTCTGGAATTTCAGCATATCCAGCGCCTCCTCATCCTCATCCACACCGGAAATAGACATCCGTTTCTGCACAATCGTCTCGCCAATATTTTCATAATTTTTCAGCAACGTTTTTGCTCGCTCCGTGTCTACGGTATTGTCGCTGATCAGGCAGCCCAGGAACTGGTCTGCTCCGACGCCCCGGAATACCTTCACGTCTTTCTTCAGCTTCAGCATTTCCACTACAATATCCTGAACAGCCACATCATCCGGCACATCAGGCTTATTCATAGTCACCAGGAAATTCGGGTCGTGCTCCAGCGCATCCGCCACCTTGATATTTGCCGCTGTCAGCATATAATAATAATTTCCGGTGGAAGTCATGCTGTCTGTTTTGTCAATATCAAAATCTGCAAAATTATATTCGGAGCCGTCGGCAGGATTCTCTGCCACAAAGAAAGAAATCCCGTCATTTCCTTTCAGGTCGACTCCTGACTTGTGCAGCTCATTAAACTGTTTTGCAAATTCCCGCAGAAAACTGTTGCACTGAGCCTGATAATAAGGTACGCCCATGGCGTCGATATCTCCGCCAATCACTGCGGTCCGCTCCAGCAAAGCCTGCTCCGTCTCCGCGTTCATGGTATTTATTTTCAAATCAAACACATAGGTCTGTGTTTCGGAATCATAGGAAAATCCCGTATAGGCAAAATCCCTGTTATTTATTGTAATGATTCCCTCGGAATCCATGGTCATCTGATTGACGCTGGTGATACTTGGATTCTTGATGGTAACCTGATAATGTCTGTCATCACCGGTACCGACCACATTCAGCGCCTGCACTCTTCCCTGAAATGCTTCGTTATTATTGCCGTCCCGGACATCAAACAGCCCTCTCAGCCTTCCCGTACAGGTTCTTCCGGAAGCATTAAAGGGTACATTGTTCCTGGTCCAGTAAATGTCGTACAGCCCTTCCGCATCGGATGCATTCACCTTGTAGTCTCTGGCTCTGCATTCCAGCGTATTGTATTCAAAATTTTCCACCAGTGTCTGGCCGTTGATTTTCACGATATAATTGGTACCTCCGGTATACATATCCGGATAATTGCTGTTGCTTACTTTGGATTCTGTCACTTCCACAGGCACCAGTTCGGAAAGCTGATCCACCAGAACAGCTCGCTGGTCACGCAGGTCGTTGGCATTAGTTCCCTGCTGTTCGATAATGTTAATCTGGCGGTTCAACATGGAAATCTTCTGTCCGATGGCATTAATCTGGGCCACCTGTGTGGCAATTTCCTGATTAACGTCTTCCTGAATACGAATCAGTCCCACGTTCATGCTGGTAAAGAAATTGGTAAAATTCTGGCTCTTACTGATGAATGCTTTTCTGGAATCCAGGCTTTCCGGATGCTTTTTCACATCATCCAGCGCGTCAAACATTTCATTCAGAATCGTTCCGAATCCTTTGACTGCGTCTTCATCCTCCAGGAAATTCTCAATCTGCTGTGCCCCGTATAGCTGAGCGTCATACATACCGATTCTGGCATTGTTCTCCCAGTATTTTACATCATAATAAAAATCACGTTTCTGTATAATTTCCGTAGTGCAGACTCCGCTGCCCGCCATACCGTAGCGCTGATGGGTACGAAGGGCCTCTGCAGCCACACGCACAGCTTCCTGTCTGGTATAACCTTTCGTGTGCACATTGGAAATGTTGTTGGCAACCGTGTTGGTGGCCACATGAAATGTATTTAAAGCGGAACCCGCTATGGTCAGTCCAAAAAATGTTGATGGCATATTTTCCCTCCTGTTACAGTCTGGTTACAAGATGTTCCAGCATTTCAGAAATTACGTTGATAAACCGGCTGGCTGCATTGTAAGCACTCTGATATTTAATCATATTCTGAAGTTCTTCATCAGAAGATACGCCAAATACCTGCTGTCTGCTGTTCTCAATAGAAGCCACCTCAGCCTCCAGGTCTTCGGCCATTGACTTGTAAACATTGCCGTTTGTGCCGATATCAACAATCATTTTCTTGTAATATTCTTTAAAATTACAGGGATTGGTATCATTGGGATTACTAATATATTTCTTGGCTTCCCAGATATCCACAAGCTGCTGAGCCATATCCCAGGCAGGAGTCCCATCCGGATTCAGATGAGGCATTCCGGACTCTGTCTCCAGTAAATCCGGATTCACGTCAACGTTCTGAATGGTATACATTTTAAAGGTATCGGGTGAATCTTCTTCATTGTACACATAGTAAATGTTGGGCGGAACCTGATTATCTGCAACTTCTCTGTAACGGTCACAGCCCCGTCTTACAAACAGTTCTCTGCCGGGCTTCTGTCCGTCTGCCCCCAGGCATCCTTTATCTTCATCCCAGACACGGACATTATTGTACGGCGTACCGTCCGCCCCTGTAAATGATATGGTTTTAGTGGGACTGAGCACATCATTAACGGCTGTAATCACTTCATGAATAAACTGGTCAAATTCAGCTTCTGCCGAAAGCATAACAGACATGCCGGCTCCGTCATTGTATTCGTCTGCAGAAAGTCCGGCAATATCACGGTAAGTAGCAAATCTGTCTCCTCTGCTGAGTACAAGGGCTTTCAGTTCTCCGATATCTGAATTCAATTCCGGAGCAATATCCACATCAAAGTCAAACACATCCGCATATTTTCCTCTGCTCAGATCCGACAACCGGGGCCAGTAGGGCGTTACAAAACCTGTCACATCATCCTGCCGAATACCAATTTCAAATACATGGACTTCATCCAGAAATTCCACATTTTCCAGCCGGACTCTGACTGCTCCGTTGGCATCTTCCCGAAATTCCACTTTGGCCAGGGAGGAAAGTTCGTCCAGCGCATTATCACGCTCATCCCGCAGGGTCATGGCTGTCTCCACACCGCCGGATTCGATTCTCATAATCTCTTTATTCAGATTCTGAATGGTATGGCCCAGTTCATTGATACGGTCAACACCTTCCCGGATCTTAATATTAATCCGCTTCTGGTATTCCTTCATATTCTGATAAACACCCTGCGCTCTTTCAATAAACAGGGTTGCGTTTTTAACCACCAGGTTCTGGTTTACTTCTGTATTGGGACCTTTGCTCAGCTCTGCAAAAGATTCCCAGAATTCTTCCAGCTGAGTCTGAAACTGCTCTCCTTCCAGTTCCTGGAAAATATTTTCCACGTCCTGTACAGCCAGGTAATTTGTCTCATAAAAAGACTGACGACCATTCTCCGTGCGGTAATATCTGTCCAGGAAATAATCTCTGGTATGTATCACATCGGCAATCGCCAGTCCAAGTCCCGCCTGCTGTTTACTGATGGCAGCACTCTGAAAGGTTACATAATCTCTGTCTGCAAATAATACCTGCTGCCTCACATATCCTTTGGTATCTGCATTTGCAAGGTTATTGGCTGTAGTATTCAGCGCATTCTGACTGTTCTGCAGCCCGGATGCACCGATATACAAACTTCCCATTCCATTTGCCATATCTGCTTTCTCCTTCTATTTCCGCTTCCCTGCTGATTCTGCCTTCCCTGTTGTAATTCTGTTATACATATTCACCGACCGACGCTCTCACTGCTTCGCGTCAAACCCGCTGCTTCCCAGCAGATCTCCGGTGTTATTGGCACGTTTGTCATAATTGGCAGTAGTGGGGGCCTGACGCATACTCTTAAACAGCGTCAGATCAAATTCAGTCATCTCAATGGCATGTTTCAGCAACGCTTCGTTCTGTGCATTGATATCCGCCATTTTCTCCAGTGTGGTACGCAGCTTCTCCTTCAGTTCCTTTAACTGCTGCTGCTCTTTCGGCTGTTTATTTAAAAAGGCTATCATATTAGTAATAGTCAGTTCTTCCGGCTTCTTACTAAGTACGATAGACATATCATTGACAACTTCTTCTCTTTTATTTTCCAGATTCTTAAGAACACTGGTCACTTCCTGTTCCCGGCTGGTAATTTCTTCAAGAGCGGGGATATTCCCGTCAATAATAATCTGTCGTTTCTCCTGAGACAGTTCAGTCAGACGCTCATATTCCCCGTTCTCTTTCTCCAATATACTGATAAAATCTTCCATTAAACTGGCCACGTGAAAACCTCATTTCTAAAAATATGCTTCATATTTTTCCAGTAATTTAGCAGCAAAATCTCCTGTTTCCACCTTGTAGTTTCCGGATGCAATACTGCCCTTCAACGCGGCAACCTTATCTTCTCTGATATCAGATGCTTCTGCCACTGCCTGTTTGGCAACCTGATAATCCCTGCCTGCCTGTGAAATCTCCACTTCATCTCTTCTGGAGACGGCTCCGCTGCCTTTAATTCTGGAAGCTCTCCCCGTATTAAAAACCTGGCCTATCTGATTATATGCTTCTATACGCATAAAGGCATCTCCTCCCTTTCTGTCTCTCTTTCTATACTGTTAGTATATCCAGCTGTCTGAATTGTTATCTAATTTATTTATCGGTTGTTTGGATAGAAACTTTAGGAAATATTGGAGAACTGTAAAAAGGAATTGCCTTAACTGCAATTTCCCTTATGCTTTGAAAGAATTTTTCCGCTTTCTCTGATACAGAACAAAGCGGACAGGTCCGCATCAGCTCCCTGAATCCCTCATTCATGAGGGACCTGGACGGTTTGCTGCGCCGAGTGCAGTCGCTTTAGCGACTAATACCTGTTGCACGAGTGCGCATATTACTTTTCTCTTATAGGAAGACACTTTCATGCTTTAGCGTGACAAGGTCTTTCCTATAAGAGAACAAAGTGCTGCACATCTGCAATTAATCGCAGATGTGCAGCACCTATAAAATAAATATCCTTATTCCACATCAACTTTCTTTTTCTTCTTACTGATTACCAGATATCCACCGGCAAAGAATACACCCAGGCAGAGCACATATCTTGCGTCAAAAGCAATTCCTGTCTTAGGAGTTCCGCTGCCCACCTGTGCAGTTCCCATATTTCTGGAAACAGAAGTTCTGGTTCCGGCATTTGTTCCGCCGCCGGTTCCTGTCTGCGTGGTTCCGCCGCTGTTTCCACCGGTATTATTGTTATTGTTATTATTGTTATTGCTATCGTTGTTATCCGGTTTTGGTTCGGGTTCCGGTTCCGGCTCAGGATCCGGTTTTGGTTCAGGGTCCGGTTCCGGATCTTCCCCAAGATTTCCTATACTTTCAAAAATATATCCATTCTCATCTGCAAAACGCTCTGCCTGAGAACCTGTATATCCGCGGATTACATCCGGCGTCCAGGAGGACTGGGAACCAATGGATGTAACACTGGGAGGAATAGTAACTGCTTTGATTCCGCTTCCGGTAAAAGCATCTACTTCAATGGTAGTTACGGAACTGGGAATCTCCAGGTTATATACATAAGGACAATTACTGAAAGCAGAAGATGCTATGGAAGTCATACTGTCCGGCAGTGTCAGCTGGGACTTGCCGATAGGGCAGAACAGAAGCTGTGTCATGCCTGCATCGTATACCGCACCGTCTGAGGAAGCATAGCTTCCGTTTCCGCCTTCTATATTTACCTCTGCCAGATTGCTACAGCCATCAAAGGCACTGAAATCTATGGATGAAACAGAGGCAGGTATGCTGATACTTCCGATACCGCTGCAGTTTCCGAACGCCTGGGAGCCAATGCTTCCCACAGAGCCGGGAATGGTAATACTGGAAAGGCTGCTGCAGCCATATAAAGTAAGTTCCGGAATTGAGGATATTCCCGCTGAAAGGCTGACCGACGACAATCCGCTGCAACCTGCCAGAACGCCGCTTCCCATGGAACTTACGGAAGAAGGAAATGTAATCTCAGAAAGACCCACACAGTTATTAAACGCACTGCTTCCAATCTCTGTTACGCTTCCCGGAATACTGATACTTCCGAGGCTTCCGCAACCGTTAAATGCCTGAGCTCCAATGGAGGTTACACCTTCCGGAATATTGACAACACCCAGACTTCCGCAGCCGTCAAAGGTTTCCGCTCCGATTGCAGAGAGACCTGCCGGAAGTTCCACATATCCCAGTGAAGAACAGCCGTAAAAGGCGCCTCCTCCCACACTTGCCGGGCCGCTGATTACTGCGCTGGTCAGTCCGGTGCATCCGGAAAAAGCATAACTTCCCACACTGGTTACATTAGACGGAATCGTAACACTTGAAATTGACGCATTGCCTGCAAAGGCATAATCAGCAATTCCTGTCACAGAAGCCGGTATGGTAATATCGCCGCCCGGCCCGCTGTAACCGGTAATCACCGAGCCTTCCATAATATATGCACTCAGGTCTTCCTGGGCCATGGCCGGTACCACCGGGCACAGCACCAGGGTTAAGGCCAGTATCAATATTCCATTGAAACATCTGCCAAGTAATTTTTTCATTCTCCTGTCCTCCTTGAATTATTGGTGTATGTGCTGTTAAGGTGAGCACTTCTTCGCCACCAAAAATAACCTTCCATCTTCCGTATAGTTGTTACAGGTCGAAAGAGTTAATAATCTATCTCCATAGGAGACATTAATGTCTCCGCTTATTATATTCATCTCTTTTATGTAATCCAGGTAATGATTGAAATTTTCTTCCGTTCCGGCGTTGATAAAATCGTAATACCGGATTCCTTCCTCTCCCTCCTGGGATACTTTTGACAGACATACGGCTATGATTTCATACTGAGCTTTCTCATAAATGGTATTGAAGGTCACCATTTTATGCTCCAGACTGTAATTTTCGTCCAGGAAATTTTTCAATCCCCCGAACATCATGCCGCTTTTCATGTTGTGTCCATATATAATCAGGTTATCATCCTGCTGTTCATAATCATTTCTGGAATCCAGAAATATGGAACCGTTGATATCTTCCTGCCCGTCGTAATTATGGGTAAGATAGAAATCGCTGCTCTCCGGTACCGCCTGCATAACCGGATAATCAATTTCGGTGCCCGGTATGGTAAGCCATCCGGCAAAATCCGAATTCTGCTCGTGCAGCCCCTGGTATTCCGGTAAAACAGGAGGCCCCTGCGGTTTCTCCACAGTTTCCTGCTCCAGTTCTGCTCCGTAAATGGCATTTTCCACGGTTCCTGTCTGAGCTGTCACCGTTTCTTCCTCTTCATCTTCCCCGTTCATGGCTTCTATGAACCGGGCGGAAATCCAGTCAGAGGCTACGGAAATTTCCTGTTCATCCTTTATCTTCTCAAGTTCCCGGATTTTCTGCTGGTCATGATATTCACTTCCCAGGAAAATCAGAAAGCACACCACCGCGCCGACCATGCAGATAGCACCTGCAATCTGGCCGGGCGACAGTTGTTTCAGTTTACGCGCAATCTGGCCGGTGAAGGTGGTCCTGGAAATGGCCTTGTAGTCTTCTGCCACCATATCGGAAAGGTACAGGAGATAATCGTCTCCTATGACGCTTTTAAATATAATCTTCCCTTCCCGAATCAGTGAATAAAGACGCTGGGCCACTCCAGGCTCATTGATATCCATTTTCTTGGAGATATATCTGATTTTCTCGATATCATCCAGAGCTTCTCGATACTTTTCATAGGAATCAAACTGGAACTTTCCAATGCAATATACTCTGCTCATGGTATCAATCTCCTTCCTTCCCTGCTTATTTTTTCGCTGTTACTGACTTCACAGCGGAGTAACTGCTGTAATAATTCTTTTTGTCAATCTTCTTGCATACACGGATTTTGTAATAATACTTCTTGCCTCCGGTTGCTTTTTTATCGGTGTAAGAGGTCTTTTTGGTGGTTCCAATCTTCTTATAACCGCTCTTTGATTTGGTACTTCGGTAAACCTCATACTGTGTAGCTCCTTTTACCTTCTTCCACTTAACGGTCACCTGTTTTGCCTTATTGGAGGCAATACTGCTGATTTTAGTGGAATCCGGCGCAGTAGCCGTTTTAATACTTGTAAAGGGACCGTAATAATACTGGCCGTCCTTGTTGACATAGGCACGTACCCGGAAGGTTGCTCCTGTCCCTGCTTTCAGTTTGGATATGGTGCCTTTGGTGGTACCTGGTTTGGTGATTCTGACATCACGCCTGTTTTTGGAATTGTAAATCTCATATCCGCTTACCGCGCTGTTCTTCGTCCAGGACAGGGTAATGCTCTTATTGGTGTATTTGGATGTTTTCACACCTGTAATTTCCGGTACCGCAATGTTATAGTTTACAGTCTGGGTTCCGGTATAGTTGCCTTCCCCTTTGATGATAATGCTTGCCATTCCGGGGGTTGCACTGTTTACATATACCAGATTGTAGTCCCGGCCATTTTCCAGGGTTGTGGTTCCGCTGGTAACCGTTACCGGAGGATTCTTTTCCTGCCCGTCATAAATCTGTTCTTCCACAGGAGCTACGGTGGCTCTTCCTAACTGCTGAGGCGTAATTCGGAATGTTACGGTTCTGCTGCCACTGTATTTGTTAATTCCCATAATGGTAATGGTCGCAGTTCCCGCGTTGACATTCTGCTCATAAATCACCTGATAATCCACACCGTTTACCAGCAGGCTGCCTTCTTCTTCCACACGTACCGGAGGGGCTATGGCTGCTCCCGTATAAGTATAGGCTGCAGCAACTCCGCGAATCGCGGTACTGTCTGAAAGTTCTCTTGCAATGTCAAATGTTACGGTTTTCGTTCCGGAAAGCCACTCTCCGATTCCTGTCAGAATAATGCTGGCAGTTCCGCGCTCCACGTTGTTCCTGTATTCTACGGTATAATGGACACCTTTTACCAGTGCAACTCCTCCCATGCTTACCATGGGCTCCGGCGTTACGGCGCTTCCGGTATACTGCTGGGTGGGGATAGGCGCTACCGTGGCCATATTCATGTTGCCCAGAATCCGGAAATCTCTGGTTATGGTTCCGGAATAATTATTGATACCTGTAATGGTAGCTGTGGCAACTCCGATGGAAGTATTGTTGACACAGGTTACCTGATAATCTCTTCCCACTACCAGGGGAACTGCTTCCCCAGGGGTTGCTGCTCCTTCTGCTGCCGGCAGCTGGAACCGCAGATCCACAGCCGGTACAATGGCAGTGCCGGTAAACTGGTAATCTTTGATATCTCCCATAATCATGCTGGCGTCGATTACACCGTCTGCGCCGATGCTCTTTGGATTGATAGCATAGGAGGCTGTGACACGTTTGCCCAGGAAAATATCTTTCCCTGTAACGGTTACTGTGGCAACTCCTGCATTCTGACAGTTAGCATACGCAACGTCATAATCCAGTCCCTCCGTCAGCTCCACGGACATATCGGAATCCTGTACCAGAAGGTTTACCTTCACCTTCGGCTGGATGGGCTTCGTGTTGTACTCCTGGGCCTCGATGGGCTCTATCTGGAAGGTACCGTCCGGCGGAAGAATTCGGAATGTAGCGGTACGTGTTCCGGTGTAGTTGCCTGTTCCGGTCACGGTTACCGTACCCTGTTCTCCGATTCCTGTCTGATTACTCTGGTCGGAAAGGGTAAAATCCGTATCTTTCACCAGGGTTGCCCGTTCTGCCGGAGCGCCGTTGTCTGTCACCGCAACTCTGGCTTCTACCGGTTCTCCGTTCTTGTAAAGGGCAGAGCCGGTGGCTGTAATGTCCTCACTGTTAATGTTCTTCGGACTAATAGTAAATTTAATTCTTGCCACACCGCCGTATCCGCCTTTTCCGGTGAGAACAATTTCAGGTGCATTCTCAGCACTGGCATCAGCCGCCTCCGTATTATTCTCATAGGCAATATCGTAGTCAGTGCCTGCTACCAGCGTTACTTTCTTACCGGCATCCATATAGGATACCTGAACTTCCGGTGTCTGAGGTCTTCCGTTATACACCGGTTTCTCCGCAATCACGCAGTCAGCTTCATCAATGGGTTTACGGATAATCATAAAGTAAAATCTGTTTTCACCGCTGTAATTAGGCCCTTTTCCTCTGATAAGCACATAGGCCTTTTTGTCCTCCGTAGACAATTCCTTGTTGTCGTAATAGCCTACAACTTCATATTCTGTAGATTTCAGTTCCCGTCTTGAATCATAGGGATTGAAATCCGGTCCCGGATTCTCCAGGTCTTTTATATTGTTGTTAAATACCTTAACGGTGGGCCGCTGAGCCTGACCGTTATACACATAACCGTTCTCATACCCTTCACCGGTCTTACTTCCCACAAACTGCACGGTAATTCCGCTTCTGATATCAGAGAAATCCTTGGGTATGATTTTATACTCTCGTTTCACGATTCCTGTGTAGTAACCGATTCCCTTAATTACCAGCTTCGCTGTTTCATTTTCGCCGCTGACATTCACGTTATTGGTACTGTATTCCTTCTCTCCATACTGGGCACAGTTCTGCTGCGTAAGAATTACAAAATCTTTATCCTGTTCCAGAATATAAGATTCCTCACTGTCACCGGACAGAGGTCCGGAAATATCTTCAAACTTCAGTTCCGGAATCACTTCTACTCCGCCGCCATAATAAACATTGGGACGATCGTTCTTTCCGTAGCCTACCAGTTCCATATAGCGTACACCATTCAGAGGATTGTCATTATCTACTTCCGCAATGGTAGCCATAATCTTGAAATGCTGGTCATATCTTCCGGTATAATTGCTGTACAGGTTATCTGGAGCTTCAATCCAGATTTTTGCATCTCCGATTTTTACATTATCTTCATAGGTTACCGTATAATCGGTTCCCTCTGTCAGCTTCGCAGATACATTTCCTTTCTTCCATGTAATATCCAGTCCATTTTTATTCGGATATGGCACCGATTCCCCGCTGTCCGGGAACGTAATCGGTTTTCTGGTATATTCACATTCCCATTCTCCGTCCTTATTTGTGCTGTAAAGATCCGTTCTCTTATTCACCACTTCAACTGTAACGCCCTCGGCATCACGGTCCAGCCTTCTGGGCGTAATGGTAAATTCCTTCTTGAATTCTCCAAAATAATTTCCTGTATACTTACCGTCGTCTGCACCCTTTCTTGCTGAAATGGTGGCTGTGGGATTCAGTCTTATGGTCTGAGCCGCATCTTCAAAGGTCCATACATTCAGATTATGTTCGGCTGTAATTCCATAATCATATGGTACCGTCCCGGAATCTTCTCTTATAAGAGCCACTCCATCACAGGTTATCTCAAGATCCGGCACAATAGGAGCCCCCGTATATTCATACTCCAGATCACCTTCCACAACCAGTCCGGAGTCTTCTTCTTCGCTGAGCACCCGCTGGAAAATTTCAAAGGTATCGCTGTTGCTTCCATAAGCAAATCCGTCGGCAGTTGCAGTTATGGTAGCTGTAGGCGCATTGGTACTATCATGCTCCGGCGCCGCATTTTCATTCTCCGGATCATCCTCCGGTCCTTTGGTAGCCCGGTCATTGTGAGTATAACTTACCGTATAATCCTGACCTTCTGTATTCAGAGAAATCTCTTTTTCCCTTCCGTCTACCATTTTAACCACATACTTAACGGTAACTTCCGGTTCATTCGCCGGTCTTGCCGCATCATTAGAAGGCTTAAACGTACAGTCTGCCGCCTCCACTGTGGTATTCTCACTGCTCAGGTCTGCAAGAATCTTAAATTCTTCTGTAAATTCACCTGTGAAGTTGCTGCCTTCCACACCTCTGATGGTATAGGATGCAGTACCCGGCTCCGTATTGTTCTCATAGGTGACAGTGTAATCTATGCCATAACGCAAAGCATATTTTAACGGAGTTACTCCATCCTTATCTGTCACGGTATTCCCCTCTGTATCCACAGGAGTATACATTACCTGAAGATTTTTCCAGACAATTCCGTCAGTGGGTGTATCTGTGGGCTGGCCGTTTTCATCCAGTTCCATATTGGTGGCCAGAGCATCGCCGGGCAATGGCGGTGACAAGGCTGTATCGGAAGAAGCATCCGGATATTTCACATGATCAAGCACTACTGCCGCCGACGTACCTTCAAGTTCAATTTTCCCATTTTCCACACCGTCTGTTTTAAGATTGTACTGTGTAATTTCATAGGGCAGTTCGATGTAGTCTTTGTAATTGGTTCTTCCGTTTATTCTGAGACCATAATGGGAGCCTACCGGAAAGTTACTTCCATCTGTTATATCCTCTATTTTCGTTCCAACGGCAGTCCCGTTGGCATAGGCATAGTATTCCAGTTCGTATTCTGTGTCTTTTTCTACCGGTTTGCCGCTATGGGTAATCTTAGGATCCGGTGTAATAGGAAGACCGGAATAGGTGTATTTCGGCTCTACATCCTTAATCTCATAATTATGATCCTTTTCCAGAACATCCCTGTCTTTGTCCAGACTCAGAGGATCTACAATAAAGGACGCGGTTGATGAATTTACATATAATCCCTGACCAGTGATGGTCGCCGTTTCATTCCGACTGACAGGACTTATGTGATCCGGATCCGCATTACCGCTCCTTGGATTGGTCACTTCGTAGTCCCTTCCCCGTATAAGCGTCTTCGTTTCCTTTTCCGTGCGGAATGTGACTGTTACATTTTTGGGCACAATAGTGTCCTTCGTATATTCTTCCGGCTCAATCTCAATCTTAGTTCTTCCGCCGGTTACATTAAAATCATTCAGATTGCCCTTAATTGCATAATACAGTTCCCGTTTTCCTGTATAGTTGTTGGTTTCCGTCCCTTCAATCACAAGGACTGCTTTCCCTATATCCGTATTGCCCCTGTAGCTTACCTTATAATCTTTGGAATCTATTGTCCGGCCATTATGAGTAATCCGGAAACCGTTCAGAACACTTCCCTCTTCCGGAACGGGCCTGCCAGTGTAGAGATAATAGTTCTCAAGATATTTATCTCCCACGCTTCCGGCCACAAGATCTTTCTCAAGACCTGTCTCATCTATTGCTGTAACCCCCAATGTGGCCAGTGTTTCAAGATTACAGGCATTGATATTAAACTCATATTCCAGTGTTCCGGTAAAATTCTCCTGTCCTGTTACAATAATTTTCGCTTTTCTCTCAGAAGTTGTAACATTTATGTGGTTACTGTGGCCCTTCATATAATCCACACCCAGGGTCATTGGTTTTCTGACCGTTCCGTTCTGGTAAGTAAGGCTGAACTCCGGTATAATTTCTTCTCCGGTATATTCCTGGTTTGCATCGTAAACCGCAGCCAGTTCATTGGCCCGTAAAGGACGTGGCACAATTTTATATGTTCTTGTAAAATTACCGCCTGTATAGTTCCCCGTACCTGTAATAGTCATGGTAATCTCATCATCAGATACCTGGGAATGGGTCTCTCCTCCACCGGAGTTGCGATATGTTACGGTATAATCCGTTCCCATATTCAGCTGTCTGGTATTTACCGTAACCGTCAGCCTTGGTTCAATCGGCTGCCCACCGTTATATTCTATCTCTTCTCCATCGGTCACTCCTGTAATCGTTGTATTGGAAATATCCAGTATCATGGGGTCAATAGTAAATTTCTGGTTGACAGTACCTGTAAAATTATGATTTCCGGTAATTGGTATCTCTGCATTCTGACTGGCATTAATATTATTAACATATCTGCCTATGGTATAATCAACGCCTCCTCCGGTCATGGGCACTTCCACACCATTCCCATTTGTATAAGTAAGGGTCGGCGTGGGCGTTACCGGCTGGCCTGTGAAAGTTCCGTTTGGGACAGTAATATTAACATTAGCAGAATCCATGGGCATTGGTGTAATCTTAATGGGTACATCCACTGCCTTACCCCGCAGTTTTCCGGTAGATGTAGGGGTTACCGTAAGATAATAGGTATTTGCATCTGTACCGGATGTTTTCGCCTTAACAGTATAATCAGCGACAGGGGTATAAGGCTCTGTTTCGCTTCCAACCCTGAGACGTGTTGTATAATCAGCGACTATATTACTCACCCGGTCTGTGGAACCGTCAAATACATACTCCCTTTTCGTGTTTTCCACACCATTGTCCAGGATATGTATCATGGAATCGGATAATTCCGGGATTTCAAGAGTGATGGGCACATCCTGCGCCGTCCCCGTATAATAATTTCCTATTCCCTTAACATTACACCTCCACTGCAGTTTTCCATTCACTACCGGTTCAGACTGCCAGCCATTCTGAACCGTAACTTCAAATTTCTCCTGAGCAGGTATTTCCTTTACTGCATCACTGGCATTATTATCAATAAATTCCGATTTCTCATAATCCACCTCCAGGCCACTTCCGGAACCCAGCTTCGCAGTCAGATTCCTGTATGTTATGGGAAATCTGTTGTTACCTATATTTCTATAAACTGTAAACTCTCCTGTATTGCTGCTTACCAGTCCCGCATAATCCCCGCTTTTTACTTTGGCCTGTACATTCATAACGCCCACATATCCGCTGTTTCGATCCGGATTATAGATAAATTCCAAGTTATCCCAGGGAATAGAATCACTATTATATTTCACATCTACATCATGCTCAGTAAGTTCCAGCTTATTGCCAGTATAAAGTGCTCTGAACGTACCACCACTCGTTTCCAGTATACCTGTATTGGAGCCGGCATACCCATTCTTTAATTGAATCGTCAGATTTGCAGCATCGATTCTTTCAATATTAAAAGTAGTATTTCTCTTCCCCGTATAGTTACCCTGCCCGACAATCTCTACTTCACCGATTGCAGACGATTCTGTATCTGCGACCGTATCCTTTATCCAGTTAAGGGTAAAATCTGAGGTAAGGTTTAATGATTTTCCAGTCTCTGAATCCGATATACTTATTTCCGGATGGACTATCTGCCCGGCTACTGCTTTTTTATCCGGAATATTCGCTACCGTAACAGAAGAAACCCCAATATCTTTCCTACTGATTACAAAACTCCCGGTTGTAGTTCCTCTATATCCTGCCTCCGTATTTCCGGTTACCGTTACCGTATAAGTCTTCGCGTCTATCATACTGTTTTCACTCTGACTGTAAGACAGGGTATAACCATCAGGATCTGTCACCTGCTGTCGGTTCCCCCTCTCATCCGTTGCCCACACCTCAAAATCGTCCGATGCCAGTTTCTGGGGCCTGCCATTATATACTTTAGTTCCTGTATCTTTTATAACTATTTCGCTAATATCCAACACCTCATCCGCCGCACGCGCCGTAAAGCCGGACCAGTCCACCATCCCGGCTATCATGCAGATGCTTAACAACACTGCCATTATCCTCTTCCCAACATCCCTATGCATAGTCCATTCCTCCTTGCTTCATCCCACACGCATACCATTTTTCGGTCTGTCTATATTTATATTATTAATTTTTTTCGGCATTATTGCCTGTATTCATAATAGTTCCGGTATAATTTTTTAAAACAGGAGAATCACATCCGGAGCAGCTTCCTCTTTTGTAAAAGTTGGTAAAACCGTATCCTATCTGCTCCGGATACAATACTCCGTTTATGAATTATAACACATTTTTCCGAAGAATGCTATTTTTTTACGGAATTCTTTCAGGAAATTTTTTATATGACTGGTAATTTCTGCAGATTTCGCAGACACACGGTATTTTTCCCGTAAAAGTACATAGAAATCCCCCGGAGCGTTTTTGAGGGGAGGCTCCGGGGGATTCTACAATCATTTATACTCCCTATTATAATAACAACCGAGCGGGACAGAATATGACACTTTTCGGTAAAATTTTTAAAAAAATTTAAAAAAGTTATTTTACTGTTCAAAGTCAGCAGCGTATGCAATCAGGTTCCTCAGGAAAAAGGGAACAGGAAAGCCCGGCAAAAGCCCGCTTTGCTCTCAAAACTTATAAGAACCCCCTGGAGCTGTTATGAGGGGAGGCTCCAGGGGGTTCTGCAATAATTTATACTCCCTGTCTATAATAACAATTAAGCAGGACAGAATATGACACTTTCTGACATAAAATTTTATTATTTTCTATAATTGTAACTTCTTAATTGTAAATCTAAATTCCCAATCATAGTCCCAGGTACCTTTTGATGGCTTTTTGCTCATCACCTTCACTTCCTGCAGCAATGATTTCTTTCAATGTTATAAGTTTATCCTGTAATCCATTCGAAACCTGTCCGCCTGACCATTCCAATGTTTTTCCATCCAATGTGCCTAAGTCGCACTGCACATAAGTATTACTTTTGACAGCCACTTTTGAGTCAGAGAATAATATCCCAGTTTCAAATAGTAATCGCCCAGGTATTGCATTCGTTCTATGACATGGGCAGACTGTGAAAAAATTTACTTTACTGCCGCTGTTTTGCTGCTTTTAAGTCCTCTGCCGAATACAGCTCCAGAATCTGTGATTCCGGAACACTCAGTTTTAACATATTAAAGACAGCAACTATACGTTCTTCTCTCCGTCCGTTACGTTCCCCTTTTTCTATTCCTTTTTCTATTCCCTTTTCTATTCCTTTTTCCATCCCATCTTCATATATCATTTTTCCGATTTTCGTCATGGCAAGCTCCCTCCTTATTGTCTCCGCGTCTTCTCCGCTGATGAATTTATCACTCACTACCAGAAGACCGGAAAATACAAATCACTATCATTCTTATCAGAGGAATTTCTCCTGTATCAGCGTAAATACGCTTTATCACTCTCCCAATATAATTCAGGTATTTTATCCGATTCTCTGTGGTGTTTCCGGATTCATAATCCACAAGGGCATATGTTCCGTCCTCCAGCAGAAACAGGTTATCCATCCTCAGTTCATTTGCCGATACCTCCGGCAGATTCGTGGGCAGAACTTCTTTTATCCTGGGCAGTTTCAGCCCATAGGCTTCAAAGGATTTCTCTCTGTAAGCCTCACTCAGTATCTTGAATTCTATATCTTTATTCTGCCAGGCAATCCCTTCTGTCATTCCATCCCCTCCTCTTTTTTTACATTGTAACATCTGTCTGATATCAGCGCAGGAGCCGATATTTTCAGAGTAACATCTGTCTGATATCAGCGCAGGAGCCGAT
>CATLIX010000051.1 GCA_949959185.1 uncultured Eubacterium sp.
GAAAAGTCAACAACCCCGCGGGAATCAGAGGATTTTTCATATTCCTCCAGCCACTCCCGCTCCTGAGGCGACAGTTCCGCCTGGGCCAGCAAATCCGGCCTGCGCTCTCTGGTCAGCAGGACAGATTGCTGACGCCGCCAGGCTTCAATTTTTTTATGGTGGCCAGATAACAATATGGGCGGTACCTTTTTGCCATTCCATTCCTCCGGTCTGGAATACTGGGGATATTCCAGCAGGCCGCCTTCAAAGGACTCCGTGCTGCCGGAACTTTCATTGCCCAGAACCCCCGGAACCATACGGGCAATGGCGTCCACCATCACCATGGCCGGCAGCTCCCCTCCGGTCAGGACGTAATCTCCGATGGACATGTAATCTGTCACAATTTCTTCCAGTACCCGCTGGTCTATGCCTTCGTAATGACCGCAGAGCAGAATCATATCTTCCTCTCCGGCCAGCCTTCTGGCGTCATTCTGGCAGAAGGTTTTTCCCTGAGGGGTCACATAGACACACCGGGGCTTTTTCCCGATTCGCTCCACCACAGATTTCCAGGCATCGTATACTGGCTGGGCCTGCATCAGCATTCCCGCTCCGCCGCCATACGGATAATCATCTACTTTTTCATGTTTATTTGCGGAATAATCTCTGATATTAATGGCCTCAATATGCAGTCGTCCTGCTTCCATGGCCCGCCCGATGATACTGGTATTCAGTCCGTTCATTACCATATCCGGAAATAAAGTCAGTATATAAAAATTCATGGTTTTCCTCAGTCCTCTTCCAGAAGGCCCGGCAGCAGATGTATCCGCATGGTCCTCTGTTCCATATCCACATCCAGAATACATTCTTTAATTGCCGGAATCAGCAGTTCTTTCTTCCTGCCGGCAGAAGAAGACGTTTCATCTGCCTGAATCACATAGACGTCATTGGCCCCGGTCTGCAGTACATCTGCAATCTGTCCCAGCGCCTGTCCTTCTTCTGTCAGAACTCTGACCCCAAGCAAGTCTGCAATAAAGTATTCGTCTTTTTCGCATTTTACCGCCTGGTCCCTAGTTACGAAAAGGCTTTTTCCTTTATATTTTTCCACATCATTTATATTATCAATATCTTTAAATTTCAGAATCACCAGATTCTTAAAAAATTTCACCTGGACAATTTCCAGTTCCAGCTTTTCCCTGCCGGTGTCCAGCAGTACTTTTTTTAATTTTTTAAACCTTGCTGCATCATCTGTGGTGGGAAATACTTTTACTTCCCCCCGGATTCCATGGGTAGTGGTTATCACACCCACCTGAAACAAATCTTCCATAGGGTTTCCTTTCCGAGCGGGCAGAAGAGATTTTCCCTGCCCGCCGCGCGGCCCGCGCGCTGCTTCAGCGGCATATTTTCTCTGCACGGGCCTGTGCAGACGAAAATCACAGTGAAACTTCACTGTGATTTTCGTCTGTTACTGCATAATATCCACAATAACTTTCTTTTCGCTTTTAGCTGCTGCTGCTTTTACAACGGAACGGATTGCCTTGGCAATGCGCCCCTGCTTTCCGATGACCTTTCCCATATCTGCCTGGGCAACACGTAACTCTATCACAATGGACTTTTCGTTCTCAGTCTCTGTAACTGCAACTTCTTCAGGATTATCCACAAGTGCTTTCGCAATTACTTCTACCAATTCTCTCATTACGTCACCTCACGAAGATTATTTTTCGATACCGGCTGCTTTAAAAATCTTTCCTACCATTTCTGTAGGCTGAGCACCATTTGCCAGCCATTTCTTTGCCAGTTCTTCATTTACATGGAACTCGCTTGGATCCCTTGTTGGGTCATAGGTTCCAATCTCCTCGATAAATTTACCGTCTCTCGGAGACCGGGAATCAGCTACCACGATTCTATAGAAAGGAGCCTTCTTCTGTCCCATTCTTTTCAGTCTGATTTTTACCATCGCACATCTCACCTCCTGGTTGTTAAACTGTTTTCTATCAGTAATCAGAACCTGCGAATGCCTGTCCTGTTACGAACGTTATTTTACTGCCTCAAACCGGCAGCATCCCCGCGGAAATAATTCCTTCTAAAATCCAAAGGGCAGTTTAAATCCGCCCCGGCGTTTCCCTTTGCCGCCCATCAGCCCCGGCATCTGCTTCATCATTTTCCGGCTCTGCTCAAACTGCTTCACCAGACGGTTTACTTCGCTGATGTCCACGCCGGCTCCCTGGGCTATCCTGTGTTTCCGGCTGGGATTCAAAATGGAGGGATTGGCCCGCTCCTTCGGCGTCATGGAATAAATAATGCCTTCAATTCTGGCCATTTTCTTCTCGTCCATGGCGTTTTCAATTTCAGCAATCTGGGAACTTCCAATTCCGGGCATCATACTGAGCAGACTGGAAAGACCGCCCATTTTCTTCATCTGGTTCATGGACTCCAGATAGTCGTCAAAGCCGAATTCCGCCTTCTTCATCTTCTGTTCCAGTTCTCTGGCTTTTTCCTCGTCGATGTTCTCCTGCGCCTTTTCAATCAGCGTCAGCACATCTCCCATACCCAGAATCCGGTTGGCCATACGGTCCGGATAGAACTGCTCCAAATCGGAAAGTTTTTCTCCCATACCCACATATAACAGGGGCTTGCCTGTCACTGCCCGGATGGACAATGCCGCTCCGCCTCTGGTATCACCGTCCAGCTTGGTCAGTACCACGCCGTCGATACCGATTTTTTCTTCAAATGTGGAAGCTACGTTTACTGCGTCCTGTCCGGTCATGGCGTCCACCACCAGAATGGTCTGGTGTACGTCCACCTGTGCCTTGATTTCCTGCAGTTCCTCCATCATGTCTTCATCCACATGGAGTCGTCCGGCCGTATCCAGAATCACCACGTTAAAGCCTTTGGTTCTGGCATGTTCCACTGCCGCTCTGGCAATATTCACAGGCTTATGGCTGTCTCCCATGGAAAATACTTCCACGCCCTGCTTTTCCCCATTAATCTGCAGCTGCTGAATAGCTGCAGGCCGGTAAACGTCGCAGGCTGCCAGCAGAGGCTTTCTGCCCTTCTGTTTCAGTTTTCCCGCTATCTTGGCGGTGGTGGTGGTCTTACCCGCACCCTGCAGGCCCGCCATCATGATTACAGTAATCTCACTGCCCGGCTTTAAGGAAATCTCCGTGGTCTCAGACCCCATCAGGGATACCAGTTCTTCATTTACAATTTTTATTACCATCTGGCCGGGATTCAGTCCGTTCATCACATCCTGGCCGACGGCCCGCTCCTGCACAGATTTCACAAACTGTTTTACTACTTTAAAGTTGACATCCGCTTCCAGCAGCGCCAGCTTTACTTCTTTCAATGCTGTTTTTACATCTTCTTCCGTAAGAAGTCCTTTACTCCGCAGAGATTTGAATACGCTCTGCAGTTTTTCTGACAAGCTGTCAAATGCCATTTCATAACTCCTCTAATATCTCATTGGAAATGGCTTCAATCTCCGCCATTACCTCCGATTCTCTCTGTTCCTGACAGTTCCGGCTGAGTGTCCGGATTCGGGTGACCTTCTCTTTCGTCTTCAGAAACCGTTCCAGAAGATGCAGCTTCTCCTCATATCCTTCCAGTATCCTGTCACACCGTTTCACCAGGTCGTGAACTCCCTGGCGGCTGATTCCTTCTTCCCTGGCAATCTCGCTCAGGGATAAATCATTCAGCACAAAGTCTTCAAAAATATCCCTCTGGTGTTCTGTGAGCAGTTCTCCGTAAAAATCATAGAGGTAAGTCTGCATTACTTTTCTTTCCATTTCTATCACCTGAGCTATCATACTATAAAATATCCGGGGTGTCAAGGGTTTTTCCCTGACACTCCGGATATTTTGTGACAGTTCAGACAACTGCCCTGTTATCATATTCTATCTGGAAGCGGTATACGGAATTTCCAGCGTTTTTGATTTCATTCCGTAAAAAGTTCTTCCGTCCAGCACTTTAAAGGCCCGGATTCTGTAGTAATGGCGCTTCTTTTTCTTCAGATATTTATCCGTATAGGTTTTTCTGGAGGAAGAAGTGAGCTTTATAATCTTTTTATAACCGGAATCTTTTCTGGCAGAGGCATAGATAATATAGCCGCTGGCATTTTTATTTTTGTTCCAGGTAAGTTTTGCATATCCTTTGGAGGTAATGCTGCCTTTCAGAGTGGGAGCTTTCAGGATAACGCCCCGTACGCTGTCACTCAGTCTGCTGTTGCACTGAGGATATGAATTTCTGGCTGCCACTTTATAATAATAGCACTGATTTACCTTTGCCTTTTTATCCGTATATGTGGGCTTTTTGCTGGTTCCGATTAAAGTATAGGAACCGTTCTTTTTAGTGGAACGGTAAATGCCATAACTGCTGGCATCGGACGTGGTTTTCCAGGTCAGTTTTATACTTCCGTAAGTATCTTTTTCCGCAGAAGTATCCACGGAAGATGCTTTCAGCCCTGCAGGAGTGTCGCAGGTCACATACAGATAATAGGAAGCCTTATCGTTTGCGTCATCTTTGTTGCGAACGGTAATCACAGCCCTGCCTGTAGCTTTTGCCGTCACCATTCCTGTAGCAGAATCTACTGTGGCCACTTTTGTCCGGCTGCTGGTCCATTTCAGATTCTTTGCATTAGTGGCAGGCTGAATCTGCAGTCGGTCTCCCTTGCTGGCCAGATACCATTCCCGCGGAAAGGATAAAGGAATTCTCACTGTAATATCGCAAAAAGCCTGCAGGCCGTCCGGCGTTATGGCCGCCACCGAGGTGGTTCCGCCCTGTTTTGCCCGAATTGCCCCGGTGGTGGGATTTACCGATACCACCTCGGTATTCAGACTCTTATACTTCACGCTGGAAATTGGAGAGTATCCGGACAATGCTGTCACTTTTGTGGATTCACCGGGATTCATTACAATACTGCCGGTACTCATCCGAATGGAGCCTGACACCAGGGAAGCCAGAAGTATCTGTTCCCGTTCTCCGATATCACAGTTGCTCAGCCTGGCTTTCCTGGGATCCGGAATATTTCGGTAAATCTGGTAATAAAAGGAACAGGCCGCCAGATAATACCCGGCATAGGTGGGATGTTTGAAATCCGCCCCTACCATGCGAATCCATGGATAAAGAATATGGGCCCGGTTATAATGCATTCCCACCGGAACCACTTCAATGCCCAGTCTGACTTCCAGAGATTTGCAGGCAGCCGCAACGTAGAGCTCAAGCTCTCCCGCGGTAAGCATTGTGGGTACTCCATTGACCCTGGTAAGAGAATTATCATTGTAACCGTGGGTCATATACAGCAGAGGCGTAGCCTGGGGCTGATATGTCTTTATCATCCGCAGCAGACGTTCCACAGCCGGATAAGTTTTGGTGTCAAACTGCTCCACCATGGATTTGCTCTGTTCCTGGAGGACAATGTAATCCCATTTTTCATTCAAAAGCTGTACCATCAGTTCTTTGTGATAGGACAGGTATTCACTCTGCATTCCTGCATAATAACTCAGCCAGGCGCCTCCATGGCTTACGGTTTTCACATCCAGGTTATGGCCTTCCCAGGCTGCCAGTTCCTCCAGAGGCTTTTCCACAGAATATGTGACATTCTGAGGCTTGTATTTTGTAAAACTGTTTCCCACCATAAGCACACGTATGGGGCTTTCCGTGCTGACCGGCGGTTTGTCATCCGGATTATCGCCGGGTTTGTCATCCGGATTATCGCCAGGTTTGTTATCCGGATTATCATCTGGTTTGTTATCCGGATTATCACCGGGTTTGTTATCCGGATTATCACCGGGTTTGTTATCCGGATTATCATCCGGTTTGTCATCGGTATTCTGATTTGAGCTGTCCCCTGAGCTTTCACCGGCGCCCCGTCCGGACAATTCTGCCGTATATGCGTCCTCTCCCAGGGAAGCCGCGTAACTCTCCATGCTTCCCATACCGCCAAGCAGAAGAATCAGCAGCACACATATCAGTTTCTTCATGGTATCTCCTTTCCGTTTCTTCCGTATTCCGTCTTACAGACTGGTCTGCACCGGTTTGGGCTGATAGCCTTTCTGTTCCAGGGCATCCATAATTTTCTTCTTATGTTCCGTGCCAAAAGCCTCCATGGTAATGCGGAGCTCCACCGCCGCATTGCGGTTGGTTGACACAAACTGATTATGCTCTAATTTTATAACATTACCCAGCTCTGTGGCAATAGTATTTGCAATTTTACATAATTCTCCAGGTTTATCCGGCAGCAGTACAGATACGGTAAAAATACGGTCCCGGAAAATCAGTCCCTGCTGTACTACGGAGGACATGGTAATCACATCCATATTTCCGCCGCTTAAAATAGATACCACCCGTTTGTTTTCCACCTGGAGGTGACGCAGGGCCGCTACGGTCAGCAGTCCGGAATTTTCCACCACAATCTTGTGGTTTTCCACCATGTCCAGAAAGGCCACAATCAGCTCATCGTCCTCCACAGTAATAATATCGTCCAGATTCTCCCGGATATACGGGAATATTTTCTCACCGGGAGTTTTTACGGCTGTTCCGTCCGCAATGGTGCTGACGCCGGGCAGCGTCACAATTTTCCCCGCTTCCAGAGAAGCCTGCATACAGTTTGCTCCGGCCGGTTCCACGCCGATGACTTTGATTTTGGGATTCAGCAGTTTGGCCAGCACCGATACGCCCGCCGCCAGTCCGCCGCCTCCGATGGGCACCAGGATATATTCCACCAGAGGAAGTTCTTTGAAAATCTCCATGGCAATGGTGCCCTGTCCCGTGGCCACCGCCAGGTCGTCAAAGGGATGGATAAACGTATATCCATGTTCCTCCGCCAGCTCATATGCCTTCTGGCAGGATTCGTCGTACACATCTCCGTACAGAATGACCTCGGCCCCGTAACCTTTGGTACGGTTTACTTTAATCAGCGGAGTGGTAGTGGGCATGACAATGGTGGATTTCACGCCAAAACATTTCGCCGCATAGGCAACGCCCTGGGCATGGTTTCCTGCAGATGCGGTAATCAGTCCCTTTTCCCGTTCTTCTTCTGACAGGGTACTGATTTTGTAATAGGAGCCGCGTACTTTGTAGGCTCCGGTAAACTGCATGTTTTCCGGTTTCAGATAGACCTTGTTTCCTGTCTGCTCACTTAAAAAATCACTGTACATCAGTTTCGTTTCCAGTGTCACTTCTTTTACAATCTTACTTGCTTCTTCAAATCTTTCCAGCGTCAGCATGGTTTCTCTCTCCTGTCTTCCCGGCTTACTGCTCCGGTTCCTGCGCTTCCTCCCCGGTTTTCTCACTGCCGGAAAATAAAGCGTTTACAAACTGCTCCGAATCAAATTTCTGCAAATCCTCGATGGTTTCTCCCACACCGATGTATTTCACCGGTATGCCCAGTTCCGACTGGATGGCCACCGCAATTCCGCCTTTGGCCGTACCGTCCATTTTGGTCAGAATAATACCGGAAATATCCGCCACCTCTGAAAACTGCCGCGCCTGTGCCAGCGCATTCTGTCCGGTAGTTCCGTCCAGTACCACCAGTGTCTCACGAAATGCTTCCGGATATTCCTTTTCCAGAATCCGATGAATTTTTTTCAGTTCCTCCATCAGATTTTTTTTGTTATGAAGGCGTCCCGCCGTATCACACAGCAGCACATCGGCATTTCTGGCTTTTGCCGCCGCCACCGCATCGTAAATCACAGAAGCCGGATCTGCCCCTTCCTGGCCGCCAATCATTTCCACGCCCGCGCGATGGGCCCACTCGCTGAGCTGCTCTCCTGCGGCCGCCCGGAAAGTGTCTGCGGCTGCCAGCACCACTTTACGTCCCTGGTCTTTCAGCTTTCCCGCCAGTTTTCCCACGGAAGTGGTCTTTCCCACCCCGTTGACGCCGATGACAAGAACCACGGAGGTTTCATGTTCAAACTGATATGCGGTCTCTCCCACATCCATCTGCTCCCGGATACTGGAAATCAGCAGTTCCCGGCATCGGGCAGGTTCTTTGATATGCTGTTCCTTTACTTTCGCTTTCAGGTTCCCGATGATTTCTTCCGTGGCATGAACGCCCAGATCCCCCATAATGAGAATCTCCTCGATTTCTTCATAAAAGTCTCCATCTATACTGGAAAATCCGCTGAATATGGAATCTATTCCGGATACGATATTGTCTCTGGTCTTCGTCAGCCCCTGTACCAGCCGGCTGAAAAAGCCTTTTTTTTCTTTTTCTTCACTCATTGATAAACTCCTTCCTGTCCTCACTCTGTGGCCAGCGTCTCAATTAAATCCACGGATACCAGCGTGGACACGCCTTTTTCCTGCATGGTAATTCCATACAGCCGGTCCGCCGCTTCCATGGTTCCCCGCCTGTGGGTAATGACAATAAACTGGGTATGGCGGGTCAGCTTATGTAAATATTTTGCAAACCGTCCCACATTGGAATCGTCCAGCGCCGCCTCTATTTCATCCAGCAGACAGAAAGGGGACGGCTTCAGGTTCTGAATGGCAAACAGCAGGGAAATGGCAGTCAGGGATTTCTCCCCGCCGGATAACTGCATCATGTTCTGCAGTTTTTTGCCTGGAGGCTGGGCGATAATACGAATGCCGCATTCCAGAATGTCCTCATCCTCCACCAGCTCCAGTGTTCCTTTTCCTCCGCCGAACAGTTCTTTAAATACTTTGTCAAATTCTTTCTGAATCTGCCCGAATTTTTCCATAAACTGCCTGCGCATTCCCGTATCCAGTTCTTCGATAATGTCCAGCAGAGTTTTCTCCGCCTCCACCAGATCGTCATGCTGAGTTTTCAGGAACACATACCGCTCCGACAGATTCCGGTAATCTTCGATGGCATTTACGTTCACATCGCCCAGTTTACGGATTTCTTCCTTTATCTGAGAAATCTGCTTTTTCAGTTCTGCGGGACTGTCCAGTTCTTCTTTTCGCAGCTCCATGGCATTGTGGAATGTCAGTTCATATTCTTCCCACATATAATTGGTCTGATTCTCCATGGATTCATTCAGTTTTTCTTTCTGGCTGTTCAGACGATACAACTCTTTATCCAGATCGTTGATACGTTTTGACAGTTCTTCCTGTTTCTGGAAAAATCCTTTGTACTGTTCAGACATGTCTTCCCGCTGCTTCTGCTTTTCTGAAATCTGTTCTTCCAGAGCGCCTTTGTCCCGTCCGGACTGTTCCATGGAAGCCTTAAGCTCCTCAATCTCCTGCTGTTTTTGCTGAATATCTTCCTGTGACTGGTTTTTTTCCTGTTCCGCAGCCTGCAAATCTTCATCCAGTTTACGGATTTCTGCTAAAATACGGGAAATATTTTCCTGAACAAATTCCGCTTTCTGCTGAAAATTGGCTTCTTCCAGCTGCACCCTGGAAACAGCGCTCTGGCTTTCTTCTGCCAGACGGTTCTGGTTCTCCAGCATCTGCCGGAATTCCCCGGTCTCTTCTTCGATTTCTTTTTCCCGCCGGTCTGCCGCCTGGATTTCTTCCTGAATACCGGCCTGGTTCTCGCTGATTTCCAGTAACTGTTCTTCAATTTCCCGGCTTTCCATCTGCAGTGTCCTGAACTGGCTGTCATTCTCTGCTTTCTGTTCCCTGGCATGTTCCAGGTTCAGTTCTTCGGTGTTCCGCAGAATCATGGCCTGATTCAGTTCTTCCTGAAGATTTCGGATATCCTCTTTTAACAGTTCCCGTGCCGTATTGATGTCTTCCAGACGGTTCCGGTGCTCCTGCAATGTGTTCTGCAGCTTTTCCGTTTCTTTCTGCAAATCTTCGATTTCACGTTTCCGTCCCAGCAGATTGCTGGTATTTTTAAAAGCTCCTCCTGTCATGGAGCCTCCCGGATTTAAAGATTCTCCTTCCAGGGTCACAATCCGCAGACTGTACTGATAATTCCGTGCCAGCCCAATGGCATGGTCGATGGTATCCACCACATAAGTTCTGCCCAGCAGGTATGTTTTCAGTCCCTGAAACCTGCTGTCAGCCTGTACCAGTTCGCTGGCCAGCCCAATCACGCCGGGCTCCCGCAATGCTTCCTGGTTTACATAAGCCGCTTTTTTTCCCACGCTGGTCAGGGGCAGAAAGGTGGCCCGGCCATAGCGGTTCTGCTTCAGAAATCCAATCATTTTTTTTGCAGTGGCCTCGTCTGCAGTGACAATATTCTGGATGCTGCCGCCCAGGGCAGTCTCTATGGCAGCTTCGTACTTTTTTTCCACCTGAATCAGATCTGCCACCACGCCCAGCAGGCCAGGTTCTCTTTCCTTTTGCTCCATAACCCGGCGGATGGAATTGCCGTATCCGTCATACCGCTCTGCAATATTAATCAGAGATTCCAGCCTGGACTGTTCTCTGTGGTAACGGGCCGTGTCCTGCTCCAGAAGATTCAGGGTTTCCGTCCGCTTTGCCTGCCAGGCTCTGTTCTTTTCTTCCAGACGTTTTCCTTCCTCTTCCAGCTTCTGGCAGGCAGATTTCGCCTGCGCATATTTTTCTTCGCATTCCTGCTCCAGAACCTTAAGTTCTTCCTCCTGGCTTTTCTGCTCCAGAAATCGCTTGCTTAGCTGAGCCTTTCGGATATTCATCTGCTCCTGCATGGTATCGTAACGCTGCTGTCTGACTTTCGTGGAAGCTCTGCTGTTCAGAAGCTCGATAATTTCGCTTTTTCCGTCTTCAATTCTTCTGCTGCATCGGGCAATTTCTTCCTGAATTTCCTGATATCTGGCCATAACCTGGCTTTTCTGTTCCTCCATGGATCTGACCTGATTGTCCAGTTGAAGCCTTTCTTTTTCGCAGGCTGCTTTCTGCTCCATCTTTTCCAGACGTTCCTGCTCCACCGCTTCCTGCCGGGATTTAAAATGCTCCTCGCTCTGCCGGGCAGCGCGAATCTGCTCTCTTAACACATTGATCCGGCCTTCCAGCTTCCCGCTCTGTACGGTGGTCTCGCTGAGTCTTCCCCGCAGAATTTCCAGATTTTCATCGGCTTCCTTCATGCTCTGTTCAATTCTGGCATATTCTGTCCGGATGTTTTCGTAGGCGTCGTCCGATTCTTTCCAGTCCTGGTCCGTAATCTTCAGCTTTTCTTCCAGAGATTTCAGCTGCTCCTCCATCCGTTCCATATCCAGGAGGAACATGTTCACATCATATGTTTTTAATTCTTCCCGTTTCTTCAGATAGAGCCTGGCTTTCTCTGCCTGGCGTTCCAGAGGGCCCACCTGCTTTTCCAGTTCTGTCAGGATATCATTGACGCGCACCAGATTCTGACGCTCATCTTCTAATTTTTTCTGGGCCGTGGCCTTTCTCCGTTTGAATTTTACAATACCTGCCGCTTCATCAAACAGTTCCCGGCGTTCTTCCGGTTTCCCGCTGAGAATCCGCTCAATCTGTCCCTGACCGATAATGGAATATCCCTCTTTTCCAATCCCCGTATCATAGAACAGTTCGTTTACGTCTTTCAGCCGGCAGGTTGTGCCATTAATCAGGTATTCGCTTTCTCCGGAGCGGTATACACGCCGCGCCACTGTCACCTCGTTGTAATCCACATTCAACTGCCGGTCCCCGTTGTCCAGGGTAATGGCCACCCAGGCATAACTTAAGGGCCTGCGGTTTTCCGTACCGGAAAAAATAACGTCCTGCATACTGGCCCCGCGAAGCTGCTTCACCCGCTGTTCTCCCAGCACCCAGCGCACCGCGTCCGCCACATTGCTTTTGCCGCTTCCGTTGGGACCTACGATTCCTGTAATTCCGTTATGGAATTCAAACAGAATCTTATTGGCAAAGGATTTAAATCCATGAACTTCTATACTTTTTAAATACATGCATTCCTCCGCTGCTTTGGTTATTGTGGTTTCTTTTCCTGCTCTTTTAACTGCAGCAGGGTGTGATAGGCCGCTTCCTGTTCCGCGCTTTTTTTGGTTCTTCCGCAGCCTGTCCCATAGGACACATTTCCAATCCGGGCCTCCACAACGAATTTCTTATTGTGGTCCGGCCCTTCCTCTTTCAGCAGGAAATAACTCAGTTCCCCCTCGTGATTTCCCTGTACCAGTTCCTGCAGGATAGTTTTGCTATCGAAAAAGAGCTGTTTATGCTCTATGTCGTTCAGTACAAACCGGTGTATAAACTCTTTCGCGTTAGCAAAACCACCATCCAGATAGATGGCTCCAATCACTGCTTCCAGTGCATCGGACAGAATGGATTTGCGCTCCCTTCCTCCCGTCTGGTCCTCTCCCTTTCCCAGCAGCAGATATCTGCCAAGTTTCAGCTCTCTGGTACAGAATGCCAGAGCCGGTTCACAGACCATACTGGCCCGCAGCCTGGTCAGTTCCCCTTCCGGATGTCCGGGGTATCGGTGGAACAGAAATTCACTGGCTGTAATTTCCAGTACCGCATCTCCCAGAAATTCCAGGCGCTCATTGTCTGCAAGTCTGCCCAGATGGCGCTCATTGGCATAGGAGCTGTGGGTCAGGGCCTGGAGGAGCAGCTTTTCATTTTCAAAATGATACCCGATTTTTTCTTCAAATTCCCGTAGTAATTTCATAATTATGCCTTTCTTCCTTACTTCTGTTCTCGCATAAAGCCCTTTGATTCAAATACAACCACTTTCGCGCAACATGTGAAAGTGGTTGTCTCTTTATACTCACGATACGATTTTCTGTCAGTTTGTGGCATTTTTAATCTGCTCTACTGCATCTCCAACCGTTACTATTTTTTCTGCTTCTTCATTGGCAATCTCAATGTCAAATTCTTCTTCCAGTCCCATAATAATCTGGAAAATATCCAGGGAATCCGCTCCCAGGTCGTCTACAAAGGTAGTGTCCATTGTGATTTCTTCCACGTCAACGTTTAATACTTCCGCAATGATTTTTTTTAATTTTTCAAACTCCATGATACTTCCTTTCTACTCCTCCATAGGAGATGTTCCAATATTCTTCCTGATTTTCTCATTGATTTCCTGTTCCTTAAAAGTCACGCACTGAATAATGGCATTGGTTATTTCTTTGGCTTTGGAACTTCCGTGAGTCTTGACTACCAGCCCGTTCAGTCCCAGCAGGGGCGCGCCGCCGTACTCCGTGGCGTCAAAAGCCTTCAATGTCTTTTTCAGGGAAGGTTTCACCAGAAGGGCACCGATTTTGCTTCGGAAATTCTCCATCATTCCCTTTTTAATCACGCCTGTCAGCGCATTGCTTACGCCTTCATACAGCTTCAGAATAACGTTTCCCACAAATGCCTCGCAGACGATGACATCCGCTTCCCCGTGAGGAATATCCCTTGCCTCAATGCTTCCCACAAAATTGATATCCGGACAGTTTTTCAGCAGCGGAAAGGTCTCTTTCACCAGTGCATTTCCCTTTTCTTCTTCCGCACCGATATTGACAATGGCTACCCTGGGCCTGTTCACTCCCAGCACATTTTCCATATAAATGGAACCCATCTTCGCAAACTGAACCAGATGTGAAGCTCTGGCATCCACATTTGCACCGCAGTCAATCAGCAATGATACACCCTGTTCCGTGGGAATCAGCGGAGCCAGAGGAGGACGCTCCACGCCTTTGATTCTTCCGACAATTACCTGTCCGCCCACCAGAACGGCGCCGGAACTGCCTGCCGAAATAAATGCGTCCGCTTTCTTTTCCTTTACCATATTCATTCCCACTACGATGGAAGACTGTTTCTTCTTCCGAATGGCCATCACCGGAGGTTCTGCGGTCTCAATTACCTCTTCGGCATGAATCACTTCAATCTGTGAGCCGGAATAAGAATACCTGGCAAGTTCCTGCTTTATCACATCCTGCTGGCCTGTCAGATATATTTTGATATTTTTCCGCATTGCAACAGCATTTACCGCCCCTCTGACGATTTCCGCGGGCGCGTGATCCCCGCCCATGGCGTCTACTGCTACCTTTATCATTTCCTGCATGAAATTTCCTCCTTACGGTCTGCAGGCAGAATCTTTGCTATATTTTTCCTGTCTGCCGAATGCCTATTTAAGAATATACTATAAGTATTAGGAGAAATCAATATAAATCTTCTTTATATTTTTCATCTTCTGCCATTCGGTCTTCCTCGCTCATATATTTCCGGAAAATCCGCTCCAGAATATAGCTCTGAATCCAGGTATAAACTGCGGGAAGCAGAAAAATCAGTATCGGCACCATATAGAAAACCAGCCCTGTCACCACAGCCAGAATCAGCATCAGAACCGTCATGGGCAAATGTACAATCACCATCAGAATGGCATTTTTCATGGACTGCTTTACGGAATTTTCAAAACGGGCCATATAGGGGAAGAGATAAGAAACCCATGCAAACCAGATGGCCATTCCCACTACGAAAAATACTGCCAGAGGCCCCAGAGGGCTTCCTTCTTTTGCGTAAAAATTCATGATATACAAATCCACCCACAGCACGCCTCCGATAATCAGGGCAAGAATCCATACAATGGTGGTCTTTTTGAAATTATCCTTAAAAGCGCTGATATAATCCCGGAACAGATATCCCCGGTCGTGGCGCAGCACCTTATGCGTCGTATAGTACATGGCTGTGGACGCAGTTCCTATGGTAATTACAGGGATACAGCTTACCAAAAACAGCAGGCTCAGGCAGAGACAGTCCGTAAATTTGGATAAAGACCTCATGATACCGCTGTCCAGATTAAATAATTTCATTTCAAATTCCTCCTTTTCATAAAATCAGAAAACTTCCTATAAGACAAAAAGAGCCTTTCCATCCGGAAAGGCCCTGCTGAATATCAGTCCTGAGGAATAATCTCTTTCTTATTATAACTTCCACAGCTCTTGCAAACTCTGTGAGGCATCATTAATTCACCGCACTTGCTGCATTTTACTAAAGTCGGAGCAGTCATTTTCCAGTTTGCTCTTCTTCTGTCTCTTCTTCCTTTGGAAGATTTATTTTTTGGACATATAGACATGGTCACACCTCCTTAAATTTGTTAAAAATATCCTGGATTGCTGCCATTCTTGGATCCGGTTCTGTTTTCTGGCACTGACATTCTCTCAGGTTCAGATTAACTCCGCACCGTTTACAGATGCCTCTGCAATCTTCCCTGCACAGAACCTTCATTGGCCAGCTCACCAAAATTTCTCCAAAAATAAGTTGATCCACATCCAGACTTGTTCCTGTCATATAGTCGGACTCATCCATGCCAGTTCCCGGACTGTCTTCGGTAAGATCCAGTTCCTTCTCTATGACCAGAGAAAACCTTCTCTCTACCTGCTCCAGACATCGGTCGCAGGGAATCGCAACTGTAATTTCCGTTTCTCCCTGAATCAACATTCTTCTGTTTTCCTCATTGGTAAACTTCATTACAAAAGGTGCTTTTCGTACAATGGGAAATTGTCCCAGTTTTGAATCAAAGGATCGTAATTCAATTTCCACCTGTTCTGACATTTCCCTGTTCTCACAGGAAATAACGTCCGCTAATTCTACTTTCATGGCAGTCTCCTCATCCACACCCGGTATAATGTTGCCATTATACGCGCCGAAGTGCGCATAGATTACCATACCATGGACTGCGCAACAATCGTAGTATATTATAACTGCCAAATCCTGGTTTGTCAATCATTATTTTCATCCGGCAGGCGGTCTGCAGCCTGAGGGGCGCAGACTGAACTGTTACAGACTGAACTGTCACCGCAGCAGTTCTCTATTTCACCAGTGCCACCGTTTCACGTGCAATGGCCAGTTCCTCATTGGTGGGCAGGCAGAGCACGGTTACTTTAGAATCCGGAGCGGAAATAACCTTTTCTTCTCCACGTATCTGATTTGCCTCGTCGTCCAGTTTAACGCCAAGATATCCCAGGTAATCACAGACGCCTTTTCTGGTGTCCGGTCCGTTTTCTCCCACTCCGGCAGTAAAGCAGATAACATCTACCCCGTTCATGGCTGCCACGTAAGAGCCTACGTATTTAGCCACCCGGTAAATATAGGTCTCCAGTGCCCGGATTCCTCCCCGGTCATTTTTTGCAGCCGCTGCCTCCAAATCCCGGAAATCACTGGAAATATGGGAAAGTCCCTGTACGCCGGATTTTTTATTCAAAACGGTCATAACGCCTTCCAGATCAATCTTCTCTTTCTTGGCCAGATATTCCATGGCCCCTGGGTCGATATCACCGGAACGGGTACCCATAATCAGACCTTCCAGCGGGGTCAGCCCCATGGAAGTATCCACTGATTTACCATTTTTTACCGCACAGATGGAAGCACCGTTTCCAAGATGACAGACAATGGTTTTCAGTTCCCCATATGGTCTGCCGAGAATCTCCGCTGCTCTTTTGGAAACATAGCTGTGGGAGGTTCCATGGAATCCATACTTCCGCACACCGTATTTTTCGTAATAATCGTAATCAATCCCATAGAGATATGCTTTTTCCGGCATGGTCTGATGAAATGCGGTATCAAATACTCCAACCATAGGTACACCCGGCATCAGGTCCCGACATGCACGGACTCCGATTAAATTTGCCGGATTGTGAAGGGGCGCCAGATCGTTGCATTCTTCCACCACGTTCAGCACTTCTTCATTTAAAATTGTGGAACATGCAAATTTCTCTCCGCCATGCACCATCCGGTGGCCCACTGCCCCGATTTCTCCAAGGCTCTTTAAGGCCCCTGTTCCGGGATTAACCAGTGCTTCCAGCACCATCTGGATTGCCTGTTTGTGGGTAGGCATATCCGCATCTGTGATTTCTTTTTCCCCGCCTGCCTTCTGGTATACCAGTCTTCCGTCCAGACCAATTCTCTCACACAGACCTTTTGCCAGCACTTCTTCCGTATCAGAATTGATAACCTGATATTTCAGAGAAGAACTGCCGCAGTTAATTACCAGTACATTCATAATTTTCCCTCTTCTTTCTGACTATATTTCATTTCCTGTTCTGTTTCCTGACTTCTGCATATTGCTTCACTGTCTTTTTTCATTATAAACCAATCCAATCCGGTATACAAGGAGATTTTCCGAAAACATTGATAATTCCCCCTGAAAAGCATATAATCTATACAGACAGAAAAACAGGGGGAACACTTATGATTATTCCGGGAATTATTGCAGAATACAATCCTTTTCATCAGGGACATGCCTGGCAGATTCAGACTTTGAAAAAAAAGCTGCAGGCAGATTATATCATTATCGCCATGAGCGGAAATTTCGTACAGCGGGGCGTCCCCGCAATAACTGATAAATTCAGCCGGGCCCAAATGGCTTTAAACTGCGGTGCAGACCTGGTTCTGGAACTTCCGGTTCTCTATGCCGCCTCCAGCGCTGAATACTTCGCCAGGGGCGGCGTCTCTCTTCTGAACAGCACCGGTGTGGTTACTCATCTGGGCTTCGGAACAGAAACGGAACAGACAGGCTTTCTGCAAAAAGCTGCCTCCGGCCTGAACTGCCAGCCGGAAGCATTTCGGCTGGCCCTGCAGCTGGAATTAAAAAAGGGCCTTTCCTTCCCTGCTGCCCGGACTGCTGCTATAAAGCATTATTTTGATACTCAAAATTATTATCTTCCTGAAAATGCGGAACAGATTCTTTCTTCCCCAAACAACATTCTGGCAGTTGAATACCTGAGAGCCCTGGAATATTATCATTCTCCAATCCTTCCCTGTCCCGTTCTGCGCCGGGGCGCCGGCTACCACGACACGTCTCTGAGGGGAGGTTTCTGCTCTGCTTCCGCCATCCGTGCCTGTTTCAAAAACGACGCCCCATCTTCTTCTCCTGGCGGCAGCTTTTTGGAAAAACTGCCGCCAGGCTCCATACCGGAACCTGCACTGGAAGTATTGAGACAGTATCCCCACCCCTTTTTATGGGAAGATGATTTCTCCATGCTTCTTCACTACAAACTGCTCACAGAATCTGAGGAACATCTGGCCCGCTATGCAGATGCTTCTCCGAACCTTGTCCGCCGGATAAAGAAGGAAATCAGCGAATTTCGCTCCTGGAGCAGTTTCTGTGAAATCATGAAAACAAAAAATATCACATTCAGCCGCCTGAGCCGCCTGTTTCTGCATATACTGCTGGAAATTTATCAGGAAGATTACCGGTCATTCCCGGAACCTTCCTTTCTGCGGGTACTTGGCTTTCGCAAAAACGCCGCTCCCCTGCTCGCCGCCATAGAAAACAGCAGTTTCCTTCCTCTGGTTACCAGTCCTGCCCGGATGGAGCAGACGCTCCCGGTCTCCGCCCGCCGCCTTCTGGCATATGATTTAAAATCTTCGGAACTGTATCGTATCGGACTTGCCTCCAGAGGAGACAACAGCCTGAAAAACGATTACCGGCAGCCCGTGATTACTGTTTAATGATGGAACAGGCGGATTCCGGTGAAGCACATGGCCATATGGTATTTATTACAGGTCGCAATCACATGGTCATCACGGATAGAGCCCCCTGGCTCTGCCACATAAACCACACCGCTCCTGTGAGCCCGCTCAATATTATCGCCAAAGGGGAAAAAGGCATCCGAGCCAAGTGATACATCCGTCATCTCATCCAGCCACCGGCGCTTTTCCTCCTGGGTGAATACTTCCGGCTTCACTTTGAAAATCTTTTCCCAGGCGCCCTCTGCCAGAACGTCCATGTAATCTTCCCCAATGTACAAATCTATGGCGTTATCTCTGTCCGCCCGGCCTATGCCGTCTGCAAACTGCAGTTCCAGCACTTTCGGAGCCTGGCGCAGGAACCAGTTATCCGCCTTCTGTCCGGCCAGTCTGGTACAGTGGATTCTGGATTGCTGACCGGCCCCAATCCCAATCGCCTGTCCGCCCTTTGCATAACATACGGAATTAGACTGGGTATATTTCAGAGTAATCATTGCAATAGCCAGATCTATTTTAGCTGATTCCGGAATTTCCTGATTCTCGGTCACCACATTGCTGAAAAAGTCACTGTCAATTTTCAGTTCATTTCTTCCCTGTTCAAAGGTAATGCCAAAGACTTCCTTATGTTCCACCGGATCAGGCACATAATCCGCATCAATCTCAATTACATTGTAATTTCCCTTTTTCTTGGCTTTCAAAATTTCCAGTGCCTCCGGCTCATATCCTGGGGCAATTACTCCATCGGAAACCTCACGCTTAATAATTTTCGCAGTAGCCTCATCGCACACATCGGACAGAGAAATAAAATCACCAAAGGAAGACATACGGTCTGCACCTCTGGCCCTGGCATAGGCATTTGCAAGAGGGGTGAATTCCATCTCCATATCGTCCACCCAGTAAATTTTCTTCTCTACCTCTGTGAGAGGAAGCCCTGCTGCCGCTCCCGCCGGAGAAACATGTTTAAAAGATGCGGCTGCCGGAAGTCCCGTTGCTTCCTTCAGTTCTTTTACAAGCTGCCATCCGTTAAAGGCATCCAGAAAATTAATATAGCCCGGCTTTCCATTTAATACCTTAATGGGAAGCTCGCCTTTTTCCATATAAATTCTGGACGGTTTCTGATTGGGGTTACATCCGTATTTCAGTTCTAATTCCTGCATAATATCCTCCATAAATAGACTTATCTGTTCTTATTAATAATTCTGGACTCATAAGTTCCTGTTTCCAAATCAATGTAGCGCACAAACAGAGAGACTTTGTTCTCCTCATTCAGACTAACCCATATTCTCTCTGCAAACTCATCCGGACTGCCTTCTATCTTCACCAGTTTGGGTTCTCCTTCAAAGCTGGGCAGAGGGTTGCCGTCCCCCTGATAGGTATGTATAAAATGTCCTTCTCCTTTTGCAGGATTTTCATAAGCAAAGGTATAGCGGTTACAGGAATCGGGACTGCCATGATTACTTTTCAGAATTGACATGGCATAGTTATAACTTCCCTTCTCCACATGCATGATGCCGGAAATACGCGGGGTATAATTGGGGGCATCCGGCTCAAATTCCCTGGTACGCAATGCCTGCTCAAAGGTCTGCTGTTTGTCCATCAGTTCATAAATGGTATCTGTCTGGTCACCGTTCGTTACAATGGTCTTATTGCCCAGCACTCTTACCGGTACATAAATAATCAGGCTGGGGTCGCTTAATTTCGACGAATCGAAAGCCTGGGTGCGAATTCCTTCCCCTTCTTCTACGAAAATGCGGTTTCTGCTGTTCTCACTTCTTCCCATTATGAAATAAGCAGCGACCGCATACCTGCCATCTTTGGACCTGCCGATTACAATTCCCCTTCCCGGATATGAATTATTCTTTAATTCTGTTTCCAATGATAATATGTTCATTCCTGATATCCTCCTTATCCTAATATCTTTGTCTATTCTACCATGGCCTGTTTTCTGTTACAAGTAAAAAGAACACAACAAAAAGAGGGTTCTGCAAAACCATTCATTCCGCAGCACCCTCTGTAATTCTGTTATCCGTTCGCCTTCTGAGCCAGCGCTTCTTTTCTCTTATCCAGAAGGTCATCAATCGCGCTTACCAGTTTGCCAATCTCCGGTTTGGTCAACTGAGCGTCCGCTCCCAGCATCTCGCCCTTACGCCGCATTTCTTCATTTACCAGAGATGAGAAAATAACAACCGGAATGTGCTTTAATTCATCATCTTCCTTAATCAGCTTCGTCAGACGGTGTCCGTCCATCAGAGGCATCTCAATATCGGTAATTACCATATGTACCTTATCATCCAGGTCACCGGATTTGCGGAACTCACTCAGCCGATCCCACAGTTCCTGACCATTGCTGTTGACAATCAGTTTGGTATAACCGGATTTCTTCAGACAGTCTGTAATCAGTTTGGACAGCAGCGGCGAATCCTCTGCCACCATAATCGGGGAATCGCTTCTGTTCCGTTCTTCCAGTGCATCAATGTCAGATACCTGTAAACCGGTCTCCGGACTGATATCTGTTACAATCTTCTCAAAGTCAAGAATAACAACCAGACGGTCTTCCAGTTTAATCACACCTGTGGATACACCGCTTTCTTCCACGTTAATGGTAGAATCCGGCTTGATAATATCTGCCCAGGAAAGTCTGTGTATTCCGCACACCTCATCCACATGAAAAGCAATATTCAGCTTGTTAAAATTGGTAATAATAAATAATCCGTTCCTGTCAATATCTGGAAGCCCCAGACAATTACGCAGATTAATAACTGTAATCATGGTATCTCTCGGCATAAATATACCTTCCACACTTGGATGTGCATTAGGAATCGGAGTAACCGGCTGATAAGTTAAAATCTCCCGAATTTTCGCCACATTAATACCGTAATGATTTCCAGCTAATGTAAATTCCAGTACCTCCAGCTCATTTGTGCCATTCTCCAAAAGAATATTTGTATCCATAATAGTAACTCTCTCCTCTCCGGGATATTTCCGTAAATTTCAAGTATGCCTGGGTATACCTGCCGTCCTGCGGCACCCGAAGGCCCCGTCCGCTCCGGACAGACAAAAGGTTCTCTGACGCCCATTTGGTGGCAACATAATATCTGTTTACATTATAGCATATATTTTCTGAAAAATATAGAACATTTTTCAATTTATTTCATATTAATCTCGCTTATCGTACCATTCATCTGTACGCTTAGTCCAAGGTCAGCGATACTCTCTGCCGAAGCTGCCGGAACTTCAAATAACAGGATACCTGCCGTTGTCTGTCCTGCTTCCAGTGTGCCCATATAGGTGGAAAGGTCGTTTTCCAGCATGGTAATCTCATTCTTAACGCCAGCTTCTCCATTTATGCTCAATGCAAAAACCGGCTGCAAATCCAGCAAATTACAGGCAGATGCTTCCGTTCCCGTATTCGTCATATTCACATTCAGAATTACGAATGTATTTCCCTCTGCCGCATCCAGCGAAAAATATCCGCCCTGCTGATAGCTGTTGCTGACAGAATAATCTTTATAGGAAAATTCTACTCCCGGAACCGCCAGTGCCTCTGTAAAGCTGACTGCTGCGGATGCTTCCTCTCCTCCTGCCTGCTCTCCCTGGCTTTCTCCCCCGCCTTCCGTCTCTGCTTCCGGCTCTTTCGTTTCTTCCGTTTCTTTTTCTTCTTCCTCAGAAAAAACGTCCTCATCCTCTTTGGGATAAACCATGGTCAGTCCTTCCTGCTGATAGCTGTTGTGTTTTGCAAGGGTGCCGGCAGAATAATTAACGACAATAAATTCTTCGCTTTCTGTCATTACTGCCAGCTCATCTCCACACCCGGTCAGAAACAGTGCTGCAAGCATCAGCGGCATTCCCTTTTTTATGAATTTCTTCATAAGTCTGTCTTCCTTTCCGTACTGTCACATATTCCTGTTCTTTTATCTTATATTCTACCATTATTTATGCCGCAGAGCAACCAGTATTTTTATTTCCACTTCGTGGGCCCCCTTACCGCAGGTGATAAGGTATCCTCCCACTTCGTGGGCCCCTCCTTACCACAACTACTGGCTTCGACTGTCCAGTTCAAACCAGAACTGTACGCCCTGGTCCACGTTATTCACACCGCATTCCCGGTGAAAGGAGTCCATAATGGCTTTTACAATAGACAGGCCGATTCCGTTTCCGCCGTATTCTCTGGTTCTGGCCTTATCCACTTTATAAAATTTATCCCAGATATGCTCCAGCTCTTCTTCCGGTATATGTTTTCCGGTATTGAAAACTTCCACCCGCACCACTTCCGCGCCGGGCACCACAGACACCTCAATCCGCTTTTCTCCCGATGCATAATGAATTGCGTTACTGATGTAATTGGTCAGTACCTGTTCCGTTTTAAATTCATCCGCCCACACATACAGGGGGCCAACGCCATGAAGGTTCAGAGTAATTCCGTCCTGTTCCCGCAAAATGGCAGTAGCATGGACTACGCCTTCCACCACTTCCATCAAATCAAACCGCTCAAATACCACCTGCTCGCTGCCGGATTCCAGCTGATTCAGCGTCAGCAGATTTTTCACAAGCTGATTCATCTTATCTGCTTCATCCATAATCACTTCACAGTAAAACTCACGGCTGTCTGCATCGTCATTGATACACTCCTGCAGTCCTTCCGCATAGCCCTGAATCAGCGCAATGGGGGTTTTGAATTCATGGGAAACATTGGAAATAAAATCTTTGCGCATCTCATCTATTTCCATTCGCTTCTCAATATCTGTTTTCAGTTCGTTATTGGCGCTTTTCAGCTCGGAAATAGTCTGCTCCAGCGTCTCCGACAACTGGTTCATATGTTCTCCCAGCAAATCGACCTCATTCTGCCCCCGGCTTCGGAACTTGGCGTCAAAGTCCAGGTTTGTCATCCTGCGGGATATATCCGTAAGCTGCAGAATGGGATTGGTAATTCTCCGTGTAACCACATAAATAATTACAGCGCAGACAATCACTGCCGTAATTCCCACATAAGCCAGAAAACGATTGGCAATTTCCACACTTTCCTTAATACTTTCCACCGCTGTACGCATCAGAATCAGGTTCCCGTTCTGAAGGTTGCCCCACAGTACCAGATAATCCGTATTCAGTCTGCTGTCCTTGGTTTTTTCCACCATATACTGTTCCGTATTTTCCAGAATCTTTGCTTTGTGCCTGTCCACATGGAAAATAAGCTCCATAAACTGCAGCAACAGTTCCTCATCATCTCCCACATTGGAATGCATGATGGTACGGTCCGAACTGATAATCATCATGGTAATATTGCTGTTGGCGCACTGCTTTTCCAGTTCAATCTGAAAACTTTCTTCATTCTCCCTTTCTTCCCGGATGGCTCTGTTCGTCATTTCAAACGTATCCAGCAGCTTTTTCTGCTTGTGCTCCACATAGTAGGTTTCCAGAAGGGAATTATTGGCAAACCAGCACAGCAGCACAGTCCCCGCCACAATACTTATCATGATAGCTGTTATCTTGCCTGTTATGGAATGCTTCATTCTTCTACCTCGAATTTATAGCCCATACCCCAGATAGTTTTAATGTAATCTCCCCGGCTGCCCAGCTTGCTGCGCAGTTTCTTTACATGGGTATCTATGGTTCTGGCGTCGCCGAAATAATCATAATTCCACACATGATTCAGAATCTTTTCTCTGGAAAGGGCAATCCCCCTGTTTTCCACAAAATAGCTGAGCAGTTCAAATTCCTTATAACTCAGCTCCATGACTTTTCCATCCACCATAACCTGATGGCCTGGCTTATCTATGGTAATTCCGCCGATATCCAGCGTTCCCTCTTCCTTTTTCCCGGTACGCCGCAGGATTGCCTCCACTCTGGCCACCAGAATTTTGGGGCTGAAAGGCTTGGAAATATATTCATCTGCTCCGATATCGAATCCCATCAGTTCATCGCTTTCTTCTCCTTTTGCCGTCAGCATGATAATGGGTACTTTGGAGTTCTCCCGTATCTCTCTGCACACTTCCCAGCCATTAATTTTGGGCATCATAACATCCAGGATAATCAGCGAAATATCCTTCTGTGCATAAAATTTATTCAGGGCGTCCTCTCCGTCCTCTGCTTCCACCACTTCAAAGTCCTGTTTTACCAGAAAATCCCGCACCAGTTTCCGCATCCTGCTCTCGTCATCTACCACCAGTATCTTCAGCTTCTCCATATCATCTACACCTTTCGCTTTTCCAGATTTATCTCTGACGTCCATATTACCACAGGATTATGGCAAATCTGTGAAAATACCATAGCATAACAGCACATCCGATTCCCGCCGCACATCTGATGTTACGGATTCAGTTCCTGTTCACGCTCTCTGATATTCTGCTCACGCTCTTCCAGTTCCTGTTCCCATTGTGCATATTTGTCAACAATTTTATTTTCATAATTGAGAATATTAGGATTGCTGTCCATCATCGTAATGACCACCATGCCGATTACCACAAGCATCAGGAATACATTGATTGCTATACTGGTATGGAAAAATCCTTTTCTGCTTTTGCACCTTTCTTCCGTCCGCCTCTGTTTCAGTTCCGCTTCCCGGCGTTTCTGTTTCTCCTGGTCTAACTGTTCCTCATACCAGACCGTCAGTTCCTCCACATCCGTACCCGGTGTCTGCTGTTCCTGCTTCTGACTTCCCGTTTTCTGTACAGAATTTTTTCTGCCTGCAGAACTTTTTACCTGTATGGGCTCCAGCCCTCTGTTTTTCAGTTCCGGTACTCTGGAAAGATAATCCCGAAGCTGTTTCAGATACATAAAGCCTACCGGCGTCTCAAATACTTTCTCTGCAGTGAGCTTACGGTACATTTCCAGCACCATCCGTGGATTCTCCATATCCAGGTTTCCCTTTATATATTTTATACTTTCCGCTTCCTTCCGGGCCTTCTGCCCTTCTTCCTGTTCTGCGAAAGCAAATCCTTCTACTATGATTCCATTCTTTCCCATTTTTTTCCTCGCTGTTTTTCATTTATCCAACCGCTGCGCTGTAAATGTATTGCCTGTTCAGACGTATTATACCATACTGTGGCTGCTCACTGCAATTAAAGTTACAATATGACATAAAAATAAAGACAGTGCAGACTGTCTTTATTTTACGTTCATGATTCGGGTGTCAGTTAAATATATTCGCGATAAGGCATCCTCCCGCTTCGCGGCTCCCTTCTTACCACAAATTATTAGGCGTTTGCGAAACGCCAGAACCCACATAAATACGGGATTCTCTTTGTTACAAAATAAAACAACTCCTCACTGGT
>CATLIX010000052.1 GCA_949959185.1 uncultured Eubacterium sp.
GAAATGTATCTGGCATTTTTGATGCAAAAAAAAGAGGTAGACCATAGAAAATTAAAGTTTTCGGACGGTCTGGGGGGTACAGAGCAGATTCCCGGCAGAAATGACCCTGGCATGGAAAAGGGATGTTCCAAATGCACTTTATTGGAATATCCCCTGGTTATAATTTTTTTCCTGCCCTCCGTCAATATCCTTAGACAGTGATATTTTTACAGGTATTCCGTCAGACGTTCCCCATACAGGAACGTCAGCTGGTTCAGAACCTGGTCCCAGTTGCGGTATCTCTGCGTCCATTTTTTTGTTACATTCCGGCTTGCCAAAAACAGCATTTTCTCTAACGATGTATCGCTGGGGAATACGCTCTTTGTCCTGGTTACTTTCCGGTATTGGCGGTTCAGCCCTTCTATGATGTTCGTGGTGTACATGATACGGCAGATGTCATCCGGAAACTGGAAGAAGTGGCTGACGTCTTCCCGATTGTTTTCCCAGATGCTGATGGCGTAAAGGTATTTTCTCCCCCATGTCTCTTTTATATTCTCCAGTTCTGACAGGGCTGTTGCCTCATTTGGGGTATTGCAGACTGCCTTGAAATCGGAGGCGAATTTCTTCAGGTCTTTGTAACGGACATATTTGAATGAGTTGCGCAGCATGTGGATGACGCATCTCTGTATCTGTGCTTTGGGGAATACCGCCTGTATGGTCTCCTTAAATCCCGGCAGCGTTTGTTATCAGTCTGCACATCCCCTTTGAGGTTCTTTTCATATCCGAAGATGGTAGTTCCTGCAGGATGTTCTTAAAACTGTTCCTGAGGAGGGCATAGACATCAGCTACGCTATTTAAGTTGTTTTCTGAGATAATATTTCGAATTTGTTCCTTTGCTACTGGTATAAAAACACTCCTTTTCGATAAGAATTTCCATATCCTGATTCTTACCGGAAAGGAGCCATTTATTTCCAAAAACATAAACTTATTTACACTACCTCTGAGAATCTGATTTGATTCTCTATGAATTTATTAAAATCAGAAACGTATTTAATTTCATTCATATCTATTCTTGAAAACATTTGTGGCATTATTTCTTTGGCAAATAAATTTGCTTCAAGTTCAGTGATACTTTCGGTATCAGTATCAAATAATTCAAATGCGTTAAGATTTCTATGTAATATATAGTGCCCAAGTTCATGTGCACATATGATTTTTTGTGAATATAAGTCGAGTTTCTTGTTGATGTAAATGGAGTCATCTAATATGAATCCTTTCAACTCATCTTTGAGTGAACATATATTAATGTTTATTTTTAATACCTTAGCAAGGTAAAATGGATTATTGTTAGTTGATAAATTAAGTAATTTATGGGCTTCCCTTTTTAAAAAATTATATCGTTCTTCTGTTAATATCTCCCTCATTCTTCTCTCCTAAATTTGTACTGCGGCTTTTTGCAATATTTGCCATTTGAATAATTGATTCATCGGATAAATTTTTAATGCCGTTAAATGCAGCTATCTGATGCATTTCTAAATATTTTCTGGCTTCGTTTGGGTCAGTAAAAAATTCTTTTGCCAATTCGGTGTTTTCATGTCTGTTACCTGCAGTAGAATCATTTGAAATATTATCGAAATTATCTATCTCTTTTGTGGTTTTAATATCATTTGTTCTGTTTATGGTACTAAAAGTAAGATTTTTCTTTTGTGGTTTGGTCTTGAGAGTAATATTTTTGTTGCTATCTCTTTTTATTACTTTATCAAAGCTGTTAATATCTGAACTTAAAATGTCAAAAATTAATTTTTCAAATTTATCAGTAATATTTGAGCGGCAAAATGCTTTTATAGAATCCTTACTTACTGATTTCATAATATTGCTATCACTAAGATAGTCTATCATTTTTTGCCATTCATCTTCTGAGCGAGAAATGTATAAAAGCATTTCCTTTACAATTTCATAAAAATTTTTGTGTATTACCATGGCATTAAATATGTCCATCATAGAATATTCAGTTTTTTTATCAATAGTAAGTGAAAATGCGTTTATAGAATATAGAGCTTCTGTCGAGATTTTTAATTCTTTTGAAATACTTGTAAACATTTCTTTTTCCCATCCCATTAAATAAGCAGGAGTAGTATTTAATATTTTTGCAAGCGGTTCCAGGACAGTAATGGGAAAATTTTCTATATTGTTATTTTCATATCTATATATTGTGGCACGATTTTTTCCAAGACGAGAAGCAACTTCATCTACAGACAATCCCAGTTCAGTTCTTCGCTGTTTTATTCGTTCTCCTATATTCATTGCAGCACCTCCATTGTCAATTATATGATACCATATTATTCGCAAATATGCAACAAAATAATTATAAAAAATAAAATATTCGCATGTGATTCGAAAAAAATATTGACATGCAAAAAATAAAATGATAATATAAAGGTAGTCGCATAATATGCAAAAAATAAATGACAACAAAAAAAGATAGTTGCATAATAAGCGACAAAAAATAAAAAAATTTTATTAAAATGTTGAAGTTGATAATTTATATTCAGGTAGTGAAGGGGGTATGGGTATGTTAGAATTTTTAACATCTTTTTTAGTTACTGTCATGGGCGGAGTGGCTTGCCACTACATAGTCAAATGGTTGGATGAGAAGGATAATAACAGATAGATTTAGCCCCCGGATAGCTATCCGGGGGGGAGAGAAAGGAATTATAGGGAATATGACGCAGTATCCTCCTCCTGCTGTTTCCGGAACAGCTCAAAAAATTCTTCCTCCGGCATGGGTTTTGCATAGTAATATCCCTGTACATGGTCACAGCCGATACTGCGCAGCAAATCCACCTGTTCCCTGGTTTCCACACCTTCCGCCAGCAGGCCCAGATCCAGTTTGTCAGCCATCATCACCACATGTTCCAGAATCAGCCTGCCCTTTTCCGATACCATCATATTTTCCATAAATTTCCGATCCAGTTTAATCACGTCGAAAGGGGTTTCCAGCAGGATATTCAGGGAGGAATAACCGCTGCCGAAATCATCCATCAGCAGCGTAAACCCTTCTTCTTTTAACTGCAGGGCTTTCAGGCTGACCTGCTGATCGTCGGCAGTTTCCGTAATTTCCAGTTCCAGCAGGTTCCTTGAGATGCCGCTGTCTCTTATCAGCTCATCCAGAAAACGAATGCATGCGTCGTCTTTAAGGTGAACTCGGGACACGTTGACGGAAATGGGACAGGGAGTAAGGCCCTGCTGCTCGCATTTTTGGATAAATCGACATGCCCTGGACCAGATATAGTAATCCACGTTTCGGATAAAACCATTTTCCTCTATAATAGGTATGAACTGGTCCGGATAAATCATGCCCCGTTCCGGATGACGCCACCTCACCAGAGCTTCCGCTCCGATAATTTTATTTCGGGTTATACTGTATTTGGGCTGGAGATACATCATAAACTGATGTTCCGTAATGGCGTTCTGCATGTTTTCTTCAATGAATTTCCGGTTGTACAGGGAATCCTTAAACTGTTCTTCGTAGAATAAAATATTGGTCAGTACATTGCGTTTTGCAGCCTTCCGGGCCATTGCCGCCCGGTCTTCCATCTGCCGCAGTTCCATGCTCCGGTCTTCCACCATGTATATGCCGTAAGACATCTGGATTTTTACATCTTTAAAAGCAACGGTCTGCACGCTGAGCCGGTGAATCAGCGACGTCAGTTCTTCTTTCCGGTCGTATTCTGTCACAATCATAAAAACGTCGCTGCGGAGATTAATAAAAAACTGCTCCTGGCTGCAGACGTTATTGAGCTGTTCGCGAATGAAATCCAGCATTTCATCTCCGAATTTTTCGCCGTACAAATCGTTGACAATTTTAAATTTGCGGATATCAAACTGGATAAAAGCAATGTCTTTTGCGGAAGAAAACAGAAGCTGTCTGACATTTCTGCGGAATCGCTGGAGCTTGCCGATATTTTTCAGTACGCCCCGCATAACATTGTTTTCCGGGATGTCTTCCAGACGGATGCTGCTCTCTGTTGCGTCTTTCAGAAAATCTTCCAGCATGTCTTCCAGAATCTCAATACTGGTGTCAAGAGCCTGGGGGCATTTTGCCAGAATCAGCCCTTCTTTGCGGATGGCTGCCATTTCTTCCGGCACGGAAATATCTTTGCCCAGAATATCCCGGCAGTTTACAGCGCCCTCCATCCGCTCTGTAAAAAGCCGTATGAATTCTTCCGTTTTTTTATTGCCGTAAAGTTCCAGTTCCCTGTCCTGGGAATCGTAAAATCCCAGAGCCATGCCCAGTACCAGCAGAGAGGCGGTAATACAGCCGCAGATTCCGCCCTGGCGCATACCGCCTCCGAAACAGGTGCTGATTTTAAATGCAGTTTTTAAATCCAGGCCAAAGTCCCCGGCAAATGCTCCGAATAATGCCTGAGAACAGTGATATTGCTGGTGCAGAAGCTGTTCTGCTTTCTCTTTGTGTGTCATAGGATACCTCTTGTCCGGCAGGGCCGGTGCATGAAATTTTCTGTAATTTTTCGCTGTGTTTTCTGTCTGTGAGTATATCACATTTGGACGGTAAAGTCCATGGAATACCCGCCAATGCTGATAAAACCGTAACAGTCACTTGCCATTTCACCGGGATACAGGTATAATCGTACATAGCGAAAACAAAGGAGATTTGAAGTTTCCATTATGGAAAATATGAAACAGGCCGGGATTCTGTTTGGAAAATAACCGCCTGATTTTAAAGCAGCACAGGGCGGAAAGGAGCGGGACATGAAGAAAATACTTGCTGTGGACGATGAAGAGGACATCCGCAAACTGCTGAAAGAATACCTGGAAATGGAAGGGTATCTGGTTTACACGGCCAGAAACGGTATGGAAGCCATGGAAAAACTGAAACATCAGCCGGATTTGATTATTATGGACGTAAATATGCCGGATATGGACGGCTATACGGTCTGTGAAAAAATCCGGGATTATGTGGACTGTCCCATTCTGTTTCTCACAGCCCGAACGGAAGAACAGGACAGGGTCAGCGGATTTAAGGCAGGGGGCGACGACTATATTGTCAAGCCTTTCGGCATGGACGAAATGCTGGCCAGAGTGGAAGCACATCTGCGCCGGGAAGAACGAAGGCAGCAGAACAGCAATATCTATATGAAGGGAGACCTTACGGTGGATTTTTCCGGGCGTCAGGTGCTGGTGGACGGAGCGGACGCGGGGCTGACCAAAACAGAATTTGCCATTGTGGAACTGCTGCTTACTCACAGCGGCCAGGTATTTGAAAAAGAGCAGATTTATGAGCATGTCCGGGGATTTGACGGAGAGGCGGACGCCGCTATTATTGCAGAACATGTGCGCAGAATCCGTCAGAAAACAGACCGGAACACGAAGCATATTGAGACAGTCTGGGGTGTGGGCTATAAATGGATTGGTTAGAGGAAAAGACAGGACAGTTCCTGAAATTTATGCAGGAGAAATCTCTGGTTCGCTCTCTGGTGTGGTATCTCTGTATCGGTATGACAGGCGTTGGAACCCTGTACTGGATTACCCGGAACCTGTGCCTGGCCTGGCTGGATGTACTGGGCAGGCGCATGATGGACGGACTGGGTGGCCAGCAGTATCAGGGACATGAAATTATGATGCGGGGGCCGCTTTTAAAGACGGCCATACAGCTTTTTTACAACAACTGTCTGTATCTCTATCTTGTAATCTGTTTTGTGATTGTGGGGAGGTTTTTTCTGGAAACGAAAATCAAACCGGGAATTACAGCCATTACCCAGGGCCTGAATTACATCAATCTGGGGGATTACAGCCATGAAATGACCTGGCGTAGCCAGGACGAGATGGGGCTCCTCTGCCAGGAAGTGGAGCAGATTCGGAAAACACTGCTTAAGAATAAGAAAAACCAGTGGAAACAGCAGGAGGAACAGCGGAAAATCAATGCGGCCTTTGCCCATGATATCCGCACGCCCCTGACTGTGATTCGGGGCTATACGGAATTTCTGCAGAAATATGTGCCAGAAGGCAGAGTTACGGAGGAGATGCTGCTGGAAAAACTGAATACCATGCATGAGCAGCAGGAGCGGCTGCTGCGGTTTTCCACCACCATGACTACCATTCAGAATATGGAAAAATGGGAGCCGGACGGACACTGGTACCATGTTTCGGAACTGACAGAACAGATGGAGGCAGCTCTGGAAGGGCTTCGCAGCCAAACCGGGAAGGAAATCAGCCTGCATGTAAGTATTCCGGAGCAGGAGCTGTTTCTGGATAAAAATCTGCTGATGGAAGTGTTTGAAAATCTTCTTAGCAATGGGCTGCGCTATGCCGGAAAAGCGGTTCAGGTGGAAGTGGCCATGCAGGAACAGGAATTTACGGTGTTTGTAAGGGATGACGGGCCGGGATTTTCAGAAAAAGCATTGCGAAGAGGAATGGAAACGTATTTCAGTGAAGAGGAAAACAGCCGGGAGCATTTCGGAATCGGCCTGTCCATCTGCCGGATGCTCTGTGAGAACCATGGCGGGAGCCTTTCTCTCCAAAACAGCGTAAATCAGGGAGCCATTGCGGCAGCTACCCTGACGGCAGGGGTGAAAAACAGGTAAAACTCCGGCAAAAGTTCATGGCTGATGCCAGGAATGGCGTATCGTAATTCAGGTCATTGCCTGGAATTATAATTTTATAGGAAATTTGTAGATAAATTCTTTTTATACTGTTCTTCAGATTCGGAGCACAGGCTGACAGCTTTGAAGCAGAAAGAGAGGAAGGAATATGGATACCAGAATAGAAATCAGGAATTTATCGAAAAATTTCGGAAGAAAGCAGGCTTTAAAACAGGTGAATCTGGAAATCGGGCCGGGGATGTTCGGCCTTCTGGGCCCCAACGGAGCCGGTAAAACCACGTTGATGAAGGTGCTGACCACTCTGACCAGAAAGAGCGGCGGAGACGTATTGCTGTGCGGGATTCCCGTGGAACAGTGCGGCCGGGTGAGGGAAATCATCGGTTATCTGCCCCAGGATTTTTCCATGTACGGCAATATGGGAGCTTACGAAGGGCTGGACTATCTGGCAGTGCTGTCGGGCATGAGTAAAAAGGAGCGAGCAAAAAAAGTGCCAGAAATGCTGGAAAAAGTAAATCTGGGAGACCAGCATAAGACAAAAATAAGAGCCATGTCCGGCGGCATGAAGCGGCGCCTCGGCATTGCCCAGGCAATCATCCACGACCCGAAAATCATTGTGGTGGATGAACCCACCGCCGGACTGGACCCGGAGGAACGGGTGCGGTTTCGGAATCTGCTCTGTGAAATTGCAAGAGACAGAACTGTGATTCTCTCCACCCATATTGTGGGGGACATTGAGGCTACCTGTGAGAATATTGCAGTACTGAATCATGGGGAAATTCTGTTCCGTGGAACTGTGTCCGGGCTGCTGGAAGGAGTGAGGGGCAAAGTTTACACCATGGAAGTGTCCACCATGGAGCTGCCTCTGGTAAAGGAGCAGTTTCTGGTAACCGGAATTCTCACCAGCGGAAGTGCTGCCACTGTTAAAATCATTGCGGAGGAATCTCCCGTGAAAGGAGCTGTTGCGGCCAGCCCCGATGTGGAGGACGCCTATATGTATCTGATGAACCATGCTTCTGCCGGTCGCGGCAGAGAATAGGAGGTGGGAGCATGTTCGGAACTTTATTTTTAAAAGAATGCAGGCAGATATTAAAGAGCATGGTCTACTATCTTTATGTGGTGCTCTTTGTCATGTTCCTTTCCAGTCAGATGGGCGAAGTGATTACGGAGCGGCTGGAACGACCGGAACCGGGCCAGGAAAGTTACGGTACGGTCAACAGCCATGAAGAATCGGCAGTGATGGAAAAAATCCTGGCAGGACTTATGATGGAGACAGAGCGCAATACCTACGCTACCTACCCCATGGGATTTTACCGGGGCGTTACCCTCAATGACACAGAGCGGAATGAGATAATTTCCATTCTTGAAGAGTGCACCGGAAAAAGTCTGGAAGAACTGGAGCGGGAAGAGCAGGAGCACTATGAAAAATATGATTCCTCCACCATGGAAGGGGCCATACAGGCTCAGACGGGATATTCCGTTGTACCCAGGGAGTCGCTGACGTATGAAGAATTCTGTGAACATATGGAGCGGGTCTGTGAGATTATCGGCGCCGGAAGTTCTTACAGCAGAGAGGAGCTGGAAGCAGGCGTGGGAGTTCCCATGACCTATGAACAGGCAGTGGAAGAATTTGAAGCCCTCTGTGAGAAAGACAGGGTAACCGGAGCTACCGCAAGGCTGTTCTGTGATTATGCGGGGATTATTCTTGCGGTTCTGCCCATTTTTCTGGGAGTAACCCGCTGTCTCCGGGATAAGCGGGCGCAGGTAAATCAGGTGGTGTATGCCCGCAGAGCTTCTGTAGTTCAGATTGTGGGAAGCCGCTATCTGGCCAATGTGTGCATGGCGTTTCTGCCGGTGCTGATTACCATATTCGTCATGCAGATGCCCTATCAGTACCATGCAAAAACCATGGGCGTTACGCCGGACACACTGGCCTTTCTGAAATACAGCGTAATCTGGCTTTTGCCGGAAATTATGACAGTGCTGGCTTTATCTTTTCTTATAACGGAGTTTACGGAAAATGTGATTTCCATTTTTGTCCAGGTATTCTGGGCCATTGGCAGTCTGTTTGCGTCCGCCACACTGGCGGGAAATTTCGGTTTTCATCTGATTGTGCGCTGGAACGCTCTGGGCGATACCGGTGAATTCTGGAGCCAGCGGCAGGAATTGTTCCTGAATCGGGGATATTATTTTATACTGGCCGTACTGCTGCTGTGTCTGACTTTTGTAATTTATGAGAAGAAACGCAGGGAAGGAGAGACTGTTTATGGAAAAATATTTAAGCGCGGGAAATAGTTTCATCCGCAGGCAGTATGGGCCCCATCTGCTGGTTACCCTGCTGTTCTGCTGTATGTCAGGATTTTTCGTGAGTTTTCGGAATCTGGATGAACAGCAGGCGGCAAAGGTAATGGAAATGTATGCGGCCTTTACGGGTATCCTTCTGTTGACGCCTCTGTTTATGCCGGAGCAGAACCGGGAAATCTGGCTGCTGGAAAAATCCAGGGCCACGCCTCTCTGGAAGCTGTATCTGGTACGGTTACTGGAAGCCCTTACGGTTCTGGCCCTGGTGGTGACGGTATTTTTATGGCTGATGAAGGAGGGAAACAGCCAGTTTGCCATGGGCAGGCTGTGGCAGGGTTCTTTTTGTGAAATCTGTTTTCTGGGCGCCGTTGGATTTTTTGTCAGCGGGGTTACCAACCAGGTGGTACTGGGCTACATGGCAGCGGTGGTATATTTTTTTGTGAACATCGGTGCGTCGAAATACCTGGGAAAGCTGGCTTTGTTCCAGATGATGAAAGGGGAATATGATTTTATGTTTCCCATGGCTCTGGCGGCGCTGCTTCTGACAGGGGGAGGGATTCTGCTGCGGGAGAGGTTCGGCTCCGTATAGCCGGACCGTATCAGGGGTTTGGATAAGTAAGGAAGGACAGGAGATTAAGGAGGAAGACAATGTACGAACACGGCGGAGACAGTTATCGCTATCCTGGTTTCACAGATTTTTCTGCGAACATCAACCTGCTGGGGGCGCCTCAGCGGGCAGTGGAACGGGCCAGAGAGGCTCTGGACGGGATTACCCGTTATCCTCAGGTGGGGTGCGGCAGGCTGCGGCAGGCCATTGCAGGACTGGAGCAGGTGAAACCTCAGGAAATCATCTGCGGGAATGGTGCGGCGGAGGTGATTTTTTCCCTTGCGCTGGCCTTAAAACCCAGGAAAGCGCTGGTGTTTGCGCCCACCTTTCAGGAATATGAGCAGGCCTTAAAAAGTGTGGACTGTCAGGTAATCCGGGAGTATCTGAAACCGGAGCAGGGATTCCGAATCACAGAGCATTCTCTGGCTCCGATAGATGATACGGTGGATATGGTGTTTGTCTGCAATCCCAATAATCCCACCGGGGTGCTGACGGAGCAGAATATGCTGGAGCGGCTGCTGGAGCGGTGTCGGCAGGCCGGGGCAGTCCTTGTGGTGGATGAATGTTTTCTGGACTTTGTATTGCCGGAGCAGGAAACGACCGGTGGTTCTTCCCGGCTTTTCCCAGGAGAAGACGGGGCTGGCTGTCAGGCGGATTCCATGAAGCCTTTTCTGAATAAATCTGAACATCTGTTTGTTGTGAAAGCCTTCACAAAGACCTTTGGAATGCCTGGGCTGCGCCTGGGCTATGGCCTTTGCGGCAATTCCGGAATACTGGAAAAGATGCGGGCAGTTACCCAGCCCTGGAACGTGTCGGTCCCGGCGCAGGAAGCAGGTATTGCGGCGGCCGGGGAGCAGGCATTTCTGGCTGAAACCAGGAAGGCTGTGGCGAGGGAAAAAGCCTTTCTGCTGGAACAGCTTTCCGCATATGCTCCGGAACTCCTGCAAATATACGGTCACGAGGCAAATTTTATTTTTTTCCGAAGCAGAAAAGGACTGGACCAGGCGCTGGAAGCCCATGGTATCCGAATCCGTAACTGCAGTAATTTTCCGGGGCTGGAGGAGGGCTGGTACCGGATTGCGGTGCGCAGCAGAGAAGAGAACAGGATTCTGACAGAAGCATTGAGAAAGATACTGGTTCCGTGAACTATATGAACTTATTTTCCTGAAATGATTGACGAAAACCGACAAAGTGGGTACAATGATAGCAGAGATGTTATAGAAAAATACAAACATGGGAGTACAGGGAATATCATACAGCAGGTTTCTTTTGTTTGCATTCTGCACATGGCATCTGTCCGAAAGTCCGATATGGCCTGAGTAATCCCAAAAGGCATGTGGAAGAATTCGGAAATTTAGGAAGAAGGATGGAGAAAGAAATGTTAGAAAAACTGAATAACATGCAGATTATGGAACGACTGAAGAAATCGTTTACGCTGATTTCAGGAATGATGGCAGTTGTTGCAGCTATCGGGGTGATAGGGTTAATTGTTGTATCCCGGCTTTATTCCGGCGCGCTGGTTAATTACGGGTTTGCCCAGGGAGACGTGGGAAGGGCAATGGCAACTTTTGCAGACACAAGATCCGCATTGCGAGGCATCATCGGATATGAAGAACAGGATGCCATTGATTCCATGGTAGCACAGCATGACCAGTGCAAAGAAGAGTTCCAGAAGGAATTTGACGGACTGAAAAAAACCATGGTAACGGAAGCCAATAAGAAGATTTATTCGGAACTGCAGGTAGAACTGGAAGAATACTGGAAGGTGGAACAGCAGATTCTGGACATGGGCGCCACTACGGATAGGGAGCAGTGCATCAAGGCGCAGGAGAGGGCAATGGGAGAACTGGCTCCCATGTATGAGGAGGTTTACAGTGATCTGACAGAAATCATGGAAATCAAGGTTTCCAAAGGAGAATCCTTATCCGGTCAGCTTTCCGTTCTCAGTATTGTGCTGCCTGTCGTAATCGTGGCAGTAATTGTGGGAGCTATTTATCTGGCTGTGCATCTGGGTACCAGAATTGCAGAAAGTATTGCAACTCCTCTGATTAATTTAAAGAATCGGCTGGAGACTTTTGCAGCCGGAGATCTGTCTTCTCCGTTCCCGGAGGTGAATACCAGGGATGAAGTGGCAGAAATGATAGAAGTGGCAGGCCATATGGCAGCTACGCTGAACTTTGTCATTGCAGATGAAGAACGTCTGCTGGGTGAGATGGCGAATTCCAATTATGACGTTTACTCTGAGGATGAGAAGCGGTATACGGGAGATTTTGAACAGATTTATCTTTCCCTGCGTGAATTAAAGAAGCAGATGGTTACCACGCTTCAGTCTATTGACGAGGCTTCCACACAGGTTTCCGCAGGTGCTACGAATCTGGCGGAGGCGTCCCAGAGCCTTGCAGAGGGTGCAACGGACCAGGCAGGCGCCGTACAGGAAATGCAGGCTACGATTATGACGATTACGGACAATATTGTGATGGCAGCGGAAAAGGCGGAGGAGTCTTACCGTCTGGCACAGCAGTATGCGGATGAGGCAGACCACAGCCGGGGCGAAATGGAAATGATGGTAGCGGCTATGGAGCGGATTAACGAGGCTTCTCAGAAGATTGGAAATATTATTTCTGAAATTGAAGATATTGCGTCTCAGACCAACCTGCTTTCCCTGAATGCTTCGATTGAAGCGGCAAGGGCAGGAGAGGCAGGAAGAGGCTTCTCCGTAGTGGCAGATCAGATTCGACAGCTTGCAGAGCAGAGTTCCACAGCAGCAGTGGAAACCAGAGAGCTGATTGAGGGTGCCATCCGGGAGGTTGAAGAAGGAAATGAAGCAGCAGAACGGGCTTCTGCTTCTATCCGAACCGTAGTGGAAGGAATTGGAAAGATAGCATCTTCCTCCAAAGCTGTAAGCAGCACTGCAGCAGACCAGGCGACTGCCATGAAGCAGGCAGAACAGGGCGTCAGCCAGATTTCAGAAGTAGTTCAGTCCAACTCTGCTACTGCAGAGGAATCCTCTGCAACCAGTGAACAGTTGTCTGCACAGGCAATCTGTCTGGATGAGCTGATTGGCAAGTTTGTACTGCCTTCCGATATCTGATAAGTTATGTACATAATATGACAGCAGGATAAAAGGGTTACTGTTCGCAGGATACCAGTGAACAGTAACTGAAAAGGGAACCGTTTTGCATTGTGTGCAGAGCCGGTTCCTTTTTTATTCTGTTTGTGATAAAATAAAAAAGATTTACAGAGCTGCATTTTGGACAGCAGGCCGGAGAAGAATCGTACAAGACAGGTAAACAGACAGGGAGAAAACAGAAATGGCGAAATCAATTATGATACAGGGTACCATGTCAAATGTGGGAAAGAGCCTGATAACGGCAGGTTTATGCCGGATTTTCAGACAGGACGGCCATAAGACCGCACCTTTCAAATCTCAGAACATGGCATTGAATTCCTTTATTACAGGAGAAGGACTGGAAATGGGACGGGCACAGGTGATGCAGGCGGAGGCTGCCGGAGTGGAGCCTTCGGTTCGGATGAATCCCATTTTGCTGAAACCTACCAGCGACACAGGCTCTCAGGTGATTGTCAACGGTAAAGTACATGGAACTATGAGCGCCAGAGAATATTTTGCTTATAAAAAGCAGCTGATACCGGATGTTCTGGCGGCTTACCATGGGCTGGAGGCAGAGTATGATATTATTGTAATCGAGGGAGCGGGTTCTCCGGCGGAAATTAATCTGAAACAGGAAGATATTGTAAATATGGGAATGGCAAAAATGGCAAAGGCTCCGGTGCTGCTGGTGGGAGATATTGACCGTGGCGGTGTGTTTGCCCAGCTTGCAGGAACGATTTTCCTGTTTGGAGAGGAAGAGAAAAATTATGTGAAGGGAACGGTTATCAACAAATTCCGCGGGGATAAAAGTATCCTGGAGCCGGGGGTGAAAATGATAGAGGAAATTACAGGAGTTCCGGTGGTTGGAGTGGCTCCTTATATGCAGGTGGATGTAGAGGAAGAAGACAGTCTGACGGAACGTTTTTCTTCCCGCAGGGAAGGAGGCCCCGTTCATATTGCAGTGGTGAAGCTGCCGAGGATTTCCAATTTTACGGATTTTGCAGTGCTGGAATGTATGGAACAGGTGACCCTTACCTATGTGACAGCGGCGGAGCAGTTAGAAGGAGCGGATATGATTATCCTTCCGGGGACGAAAAATACCATGGGAGATTTGAAATGGCTGCGGCAGAGCGGAATGGAAGGCGCCATTCTGCGGGCGGCAGAACGGGGATGTGTGATATTCGGTATCTGCGGCGGATATCAGATGCTGGGTGAACTCCTGTCTGACCCGGAACAGGTAGAAGAAGGGGGCGCTCTGCGGGGAATGGGACTTCTTCCCATGGAAACCACTTTCGTTCAGGAGAAAACCAGAACCAGGGTAGCGGGAACCTTTGGGGAGCTGACGGGAGCCCTGGCAGGGCTGAGCGGCATGGAGCTGGAGGGCTACGAAATTCATATGGGCAGGACGAAAAGCAGCATTAACCGGACAGAAGAAATCATGGATGGAGCTATGACGTATCTCCGTATGCAGTCTGACAAAGAGCCTGTCAGCAGGAAGCCGGACGGCTGTTACAGAGAACATGTTTATGGAACTTATGTTCATGGGATTTTTGACGGAGAGGGCATAGCTTTTGCTCTGGTGAACATTCTGGCGGAACGGAAAGGAATATCTCTGGAGATGGCGGGACAGACAAACCGTTACCGGTATAAGGAACAACAGTACGATTTGCTGGCGGATACGCTGCGCCGCCATCTGAATATGGAAAAAATATATGAAATTCTGGAGCGAGGCATATGACAGAAAAAGGTCTGATTCACATATATGAGGGAGAAGGGAAAGGGAAAACCACAGCGGCTGTGGGGCTGGCTGTCCGGTTTGCAGGAGCCGGAGGGCACGTTCTGTTCACTCAGTTTCTGAAGAAAAATACCTCCGGAGAACTGGCGGTTTTTGAAAAAGTGGAAGCCATACAGCTTCTGCTCTGTGAAAAGAATTTTGGCTTTACTTTTCGGATGACGCCGGAAGAAAAGCGGGAAGCGGTCGTCTGTTACAGCGCACATCTGCACCGGGTACTGGCTGCTGCACGCCAGATGGCAGACCAGTATCCGACCGGGATTTTACTGGTACTGGATGAAGTTCTGGCAGCCTATCATCAGAATATGATAAACCGGCAGGAACTTCTGGATTTTCTGAAGGAGAAACCGGAGCATCTGGAACTTGTGATGACGGGACGGAATCCCGCTCCGGAACTTCTGGAATCTGCGGATTATGTAACTGTAATGGAGAAGAAAAAACATCCCTACGACCGGGAAATCGGTGCAAGACGCGGGGTTGAATGGTAAAGGAGCAGATATGGGAAACTATTTTCCGATATTTATCAATATGGAAGGAAAGCAGGTGCAGGTATTCGGCGGAGGATTCATTGCCGCAAGACGGGTCTCGGTTTTGCTGGAATTCGGGGCCAGGGTATCTGTCGCAGCCCCGGAAATCTCTGAAGATTTGAAAGAACGGGCAGAACGGGAGACGAACCTTACACTGGAATACAGACCCTTCCGGCCGGGAGAGCTGCAGGAGCCGGATATGGTGCTGGCTGCCACCAATGACACAACAGTCAATGACAGGATTTTTCGGGAGTGCCGTCATAAGGGAATTCCCGTGAACGTGGCGTCTGATAAGGAAAAATGTGACTTTTATTTTCCCGGCATTGCCAGAGAAGGTGATATTACCGTGGGGGTGACTGCCGGAGGAAGCAATCACAGGAAAGCCGCCCAGGTGACAGCGGATATTCGGAGGTTGTTGAAAGAGCAGAAAGGAGAATCTTTATGAAGACAGAGTTAGAACAGGTGCTGCCTCAGGAAATTGAGGCGCGCAGTTTTGAAATTATTACGGAAGAACTTGGAACACGTAAGCTGGAGGAAAAGTACGCGCCCATTATCAAACGTGTGATACATACCACGGCAGATTTCGATTATGCGGATAACCTGGTGTTTTCCCAAAACGTGCTGGACGCTGTCAGGGAGGCCTTTCAGAAAAGAGCCTGCATTGTCACCGATACCCAGATGGCCAGGGCAGGTATCAATAAAAAGGCCTTAAAGCAGCTTGGCATGGAATGTTATAATTTTATTTCAGATGAGGATGTGGCGGAACAGGCCAGAATCCAGGGAACTACCCGTGCCGCGGCAAGTATGGACAAAGCTGCGGCCATGAACCGGCCTTTTATTCTGGCGGTGGGAAACGCCCCCACTGCACTGGTGCGGATGTATGAGCTGATACAGGAAGGGAAAGTAAAGCCGGAACTGATTATCGGCGCTCCGGTGGGATTTGTAAATGTGGTGCAGGCCAAAGAAATGATTCTGGAGCTTCCTGTGCCCCATATTGTGGCCAGGGGAAGAAAGGGCGGCAGCAATGTGGCTGCGGCTATCGTGAATGCACTGCTCTATATGGTGTGCGAGCGCTGAGCAGAGGGAATTGAGGGAAGAAGATACAGGGGGATAAAATTATGGAAGGTAAGGGGAGTTCGGGATGGTTTACGAACAGAATCATAAATCTGATAACTGCTCATAAGGAAGATGTTCCAAAAGGTTTTCAATTGCTGAAGGAGAATCCGCCGGAAAGCAGAAACGAAGCTCTGGAATTTCTGGTAAAAATTTTTGAGGAAGAAGAAAAGGTAATCCAGGCGGAGCATGAGAAATCGTATGTTACGGATGATTATGAAAACGGGGTGCGGCGGTTTGCGGCAGAACTGATGTCATTTCTGTTATCCTGCCATGAATGGATAAAGGCAAATAAAAATTATAAGGCATTGTGTCGGAACCGCCATGTAGCCTGGGGATATTATCATACCGTTAATGCAGCGGGATATGACGGGCCGGTGATTTCGGAACCTGAGTACCAGAAGATACTGTATCTGGGTCTGGCAGAATTTTACCGCGGGTTTTATGGGAATTTTTATGACAATGAGGAAGCCATTGAATTGCTGTGTAAATTTTATCCGGAGGACAGTGAACGCGAATTAGAGGAACATGTATCGGAAATAGCTGTTGCGCTGTATCATCATGTTTCAAATGCGGGCACTCCCAATGATACAGGGTATGCGTATCAGGGGATTCATCTGATAAGCAGATATATCGGTAATCTGCCTGATTATATGGTGGAAGCATTAATTCAGGAATATCCATTGTATAATATTTTGAATAATAAAATATCCAGACATCAGGTTTTTGCGGTGATAGAATATTCCGGATTTGAAATGAACAAGAAATTAAAATCCAAGTTCTGGTATCTGGACTCCCTGATGATTATGAACCTGATCAGTTCTTTTCTGTTGAAGCAGATAGAAATGGAAGAAGAAGGGAAAGAATTTGAAAATCTCTTTTATGATTATATTTATAGATTGTCCGATAAGGAGTTTGTTGCCTGCAGGGAACCATCGGTGCTTTGGAGCAATGATTTTAAGGGAGACAGGATTTTGTACGTGGACGGAAAGCCTTTGATGGGAATTGGTCTTTATGATGAACTGATAAATGTATATCATTTAGAAAGAATACGGCCAGTCCTTCTGCCATATCAATATACCGACTGGATGCTGGAGATGTATTTTGACGTACAGACCATAGAAGAAATACAGAACTTTGTGTTGGGAAACGAAAACCGCGGAAAAGAATTCCATGGTATTTTCTCTGGTCTGGCTTGACCATTACAGAGGACTGCGAAATCAGGTCATTGATTTTGACCACAGATTTTCCTTTGACAGAAAATCCGCCATATCAGAGCGAAAATCGGAGCATGGGATTCCCCATATTTACGGAAAATCGGTGTATTCTCTGTCCTGTATGGTGGGAAAGAATGCCACCGGGAAAACCAGTGTTATGGATTTTCTGCGGGAAACCTTTTTCAAACTGCTGAAACTGATAGAAGAAGGAAAGTTATCCTGTGAGGAAGGATGCGTGAAAGAGGAAGAATATAAGGATTATCAGCTTCTGGATGAGGGTGCCAGATTTCTGGCAGTATTTTCACTGGATGAGAAGCCATATTTCCTCACCAATCTGCCAGAGATAAAGGGAGAAGGAGCGACGCCGTTTCGCAGGGGAATATATGGAAGTATCCGGGAACTGAGCAAGGCGGCTTATTTCTCCGGTCAGTTACGGGGAGACCAGAGAGAGCTTTTACAGGACAGCCCGGAAGAAGCAGTTTATGATGAGGAGAAAAGGGAGAAGCGGAGAGTATCTAAAATAAATGACGGATTTCGGCAGGTGGATTATTCCGAGACAGGAAGTTTTATCCGGAAACGGAAAGCAATGGAGCTGGTACAGGATGGGTGGAGTATTACAGCGGGCTTTAACCGGGAACTCTGCTATCAGATTTCTTTTCTGAAAAAATGCGGCAGAAAAAAACTCTGCGAATATCTGGATATGACAGAAGAAAAAGAATTTTGCCTGCTCAGCCGCCTGCAGGGCGAGAAAAGGAAAAAATTCCGGCTGGATGAGTTGCAGAAGGAGACAGATATCACGGAAGAACTGAAGGAATTTATGCAGTTGCCGGATGCAACAATGGGGTACTTTTCCGCAGGCCAGTATGCAAAGCTGTCCTTTCTGTCCAGAATTCACTGGTTTCTGGAGGGGGATTTGGAAGAAATGGACAGGTATAATGGGATGGCAGCGGAAGCCGCATTCAGCAGGGAAGAAGTGTTGCTGGAGGGCGAGGCGGCCCTTATTTTTATTGACGAGGGAGAAATCTATTATCATCCGGAGTGGCAGCGAGGTTACCTGAAAGAATTGCTGGAACTGGTGAATTCCAGAGAACGAAAGGTTCAGATTGTGGTGACTACGAATTCTCCCTTTCTGATTTCCGATATCCGAAATGAGGATATTACTTATCTGTCAGGAAGTGCAGGAGACACAGGAAGTCGTAGCAGAGAAGAAACTATGGGACAGAATATCCATAAGCTGCTGAAAGACAACTTTTTCATGAGTTATACCATAGGGGAATATGCCAGAGAACTGATAGAAAATATCATGGACTGTTTACAGCAGAAAGTAAATCCGAAGCATGTACTGGAAAATTATTTTGATGAAACAGAGGATGAATATGAATTACTGGATTTGCTGACAGAACAGATTGGGGAGCCCGTATACCGTTATCAGTTGAAAAAAATGCTGGCGGAATCTGATTATGGAAAACAGAGAAGTACCGGGGAAAAAATCCGTGAACTGGAAAAACAAAAAGGAAAGCTGCAGGAGCAGATAGACAGGCTGAAGGGGATGGAATAATTGATAAAACTGGACGGATATTCCGGGGATTTTGAAGAAGAATACTGGGAAGGCGTCAAAAAAGTTCTGGATGACAGCGTCCGGGAACAAATATGCAGAAGCAGCAGAAAATTTCTGCCGGAGGATTTTTTTGAGAAAAGCGGTACCGATTTGAAAGAACTGGTACTGGCGCCCTTTGCAAAGCTCAAAGAGGCGGAAGATTATATCAGAACTGTTTCCGGAAGTATTATGGATAAAGAATGTTTTCGGGCAAAAAGCAGGAAACTGAAACATCCCTGGCTGGAATTTTCCCAGGCTTTTGCAAAAATGGCAGACGCCAGGAAAAACAAAGACTCCATGCGGGTGAGGATTGTGAAACAGGCAGGTCTTACCGTATGCCCCTACTGCAACCGGGACTATATCAACTGCCGGGCAGGCCATGTGTCAGGGGCCCAGCTGGATCATTTTTTCAGTAAATCAGAGTATCCGGTGTTTGCCATATCTCTGTACAATCTGGTTCCGGTATGTGCGAACTGCAACCGGGTGAAAAGCAGCAGGAACAATATATTTGCTTCGCCCTTTGACGAAACTCTGGACTGGGAGAAGGAACTTACTTTTGTGTTTCAGATGGAGAGCCTGGCTCATGTGGAGATTGATATTACATCTGAAAATCAGGCAGTCAGAAATAATCTGGAAGCTATGCGTATCCGGGAGGCTTACCGGATTCATGAACTTGAAGTGAAGGAGATTCTGAAAAAGCACCAGGCATATTCCAGGAGTCAGCGGGAAGAAATCAGGGAAGTTCTGCGAGGAGCAGACATTTCTGATGATGAAATAAAGCGGGTAATATTCGGCCCGGAAATTACGCCGGAGGACCGGAAGAAAAAGCCCCTTGGAAAGCTGCTTCATGATTTGCAGAAAGAGCTGGAATTATACTGAGTAGAAGATGTGTCAGCCAAAATGTTTCGACTTCTCATCGCTCCTGTGTTATAATAATGAAACTACAGATGAAAGAAAGAGGTATTTCCGATGGATGACACATCTGAAAATAAGCGGAGTAAGCATAAAACATATATCAGCGCCGGCCTTCTGGCCCACGTGGATGCAGGAAAGACCACATTGTCGGAAGCATTGCTGTATACAGGGGGCGCTATCCGCAAAATGGGCCGGGTGGACAGAGGAGACGCCTTTCTGGATACCTTTGAGCTGGAGCGGGCCAGAGGAATTACCATATTTTCCAAGCAGGCCGTGCTGCAGACAGAACAGGCGGTATTTACGCTGCTGGATACGCCGGGCCATGTGGATTTCTCGGCGGAAATGGAGCGCACCCTGCAGGTTCTGGACTATGGCATACTGGTTATCAGTGGAGCGGACGGTGTTCAGGGCCACACCCGTACCTTGTGGCGGTTGCTGCAGCAGTACCGGATTCCGGTCTTTTTGTTTGTCAACAAAATGGACCAGCCGGGAACGGACAGAGGGCTGCTGTTAAAGGAGATTCAGACAGAGCTGAACGGGAACTGTGTGGACTTCACAGAGCGGGACACAGAGGAATTTTATGAAAACTGCGCCGTGTGCGAGGAACATGCCCTGGAATATTTTCTGGAGCATGGCAGGCTGGAGACAGACCGGCTCAGAGAACTGATTGCAGAACGCAGCATCTTTCCCTGCTTTTTTGGTTCCGCCCTGAAAATGACAGGCATTGGGGAGTTTCTGGAAGGACTGGAGCAGTATACCCGCGAGCCGGACTATCCGGATGAATTCGGCGCAAAAATATTTAAAATTGCCAGAGACAGCCAGGGGAACCGGCTCACCTGGCTGAAAATCACAGGGGGAAATCTGCCGGTCAGAACCCCTCTGACGGATAAACAGGAGAAAGTCAGCCAGATACGCCTGTATTCCGGAGAAAAATATGAGACTGTTCAGGAAGGGGAAGCCGGGATGGTCTGTGCGGTTACCGGACTGAGCGATACACGTCCGGGCACCGGGCTTGGAATTGAGGCGGACGCCCCTTTGCCTCTGCTGGCTCCGGTGCTGACGTACCAGATGATTTTGCCGCCGGGATGGGATGCGGCTGCCATGCTGCCCAAACTGTACCAGTTACAGGAAGAAGAACCGGAGCTTCATATTGTCTGGGATGAGAGGCTGCAGGAAATCCAGGTGCAGATTATGGGGGAAGTGCAGCTCGAAATCTTAAAGAGCCTGGTGAAAGAACGGTTCGGAGCGGATATTTCTTTCGGTGCCGGAAAGATTCTGTATAAGGAAACCATTGCCCGGCCGGTGGAGGGCGTGGGCCATTATGAGCCCCTCCGTCACTATGCGGAAGTACATCTGCTGTTAGAACCCGGCGAGCCGGGCAGCGGGCTGGTGTTTGATGCCTGCTGCAGTGAAGATGTGCTGGACAGGAACTGGCAGCGGCTGATTCTGACCCATCTGGAAGAAAGGGAACACCGGGGCGTGCTGACTGGCTCACCCATTACGGATATGAAAATTACCCTGATCACGGGTCGGGCACATCTGAAACACACCGAGGGCGGGGATTTCCGTCAGGCCACATACCGGGCGGTACGCCAGGGGCTGATGGAGGCGGAAACGGTGCTGTTAGAGCCTTATTATCAGTTCCGTCTGGAAGTGCCGGAAGATACGGTGGGGCGGGCTCTGACGGATCTGGAGCGTATGCATGGAGCTTTTGGAGCGCCTTTGCTGCAGGATGGAATGGCGGTAATTACGGGCAGTGTTCCCGCGGCGGCCATGGGAGATTATCAGCGGGAGGTGATTTCCTATACCAGAGGAAACGGAAGGCTGTCCTGTACCCTGAAAGGCTATGAACCCTGTCACAATCAGCAGGAAGTAGCGGATCAGGCCGCCTACGACCCGGAAGCAGATGTGGAACATTCTCCGGATTCCGTATTCTGTGCCCATGGCGCAGGATTTCCGGTAAAATGGAATCAGGTGAAGGATTATATGCATGTGGAAAGCCCGGATTTTCTGAGGAAAAGCCAGGAGGATGAAGAAGTTCCGGGGGAGTTTCCGAAACGGGCGGCAGAGGCGGAAGAATTCTTGGAGGAACCCTGGATTGGGGAAGAAGAAGCGAAGGCCATCCTTTCCCATACGCTGAATGCAAATAAGCGGGAAAAGCAGGCAGGAAGAAAGGGATTTCACAGGAAAAAAGCCGCGTCCTCCCAGCACATTCCTGCAGGAGTCCGCACGTACCGGAAACCGGAATCCAGGGAGGAATACATGCTGGTGGACGGTTATAATGTGATTTTTGCCTGGGAGGATTTACGGGAACTGGCGGAAGAAAATGTGGACGGAGCCAGAGGAAAACTGCTGGATATCCTTTCCAATTACCAGGGGATAAGAAACTGTAACCTGATTGTGGTGTTTGACGCTTACCGGGTACAGCGCCATAAGACGGAACTTCTGGACTATCACAACATTCATGTGGTGTTTACGAAGGAAGCGGAAACAGCAGACCAGTATATTGAGAAATTTGCCCATGAACATGCGGGAAAATACCGGGTAACGGTGGTAACCTCAGACGGCCTGGAACAGATTATCATCCGGGGGCAGGGCTGCGGCCTGATTTCCGCCAGGGAATTGCGGGAGGAAATCCATTCTTCCATGGAACAGCTCCGGCAGGAATTTACCGGGAAACAGGAGCCGGGCAGAACTTATCTGGGTGACTCTATTCCGGAGGAAGCGGTCAGGCAGATAGAAAAAGGGAAAACATAAATTCAGAGAAATCGGGAGGAAAGTAAAATGGAATTAGTCAATCGTCCCCGCCGGCTGCGGGGAAGCAGTGTGCTGCGGAAAATGGTACGTGAAACCAGAATGGGTAAATCATCTCTGATATATCCCATGTTTGTGATGGAAGGAACCAATCTGAAAGAAGAAATTCCTTCCATGGCCGGCCAGTACCGTTACAGTGTGGACAGGATGGAGGAAAAACTCACGGAGCTTCTGGACGCGGGAGTAACCGGGGTCATGCTGTTCGGAATTCCCGGAGAAAAAGACGAGATGGGAAGGGGCGCCTATGACCCGGACGGAATTGTGCAGAGAGGATTCCGCAAAGCGAAAGAAGTCTGTCCGGATTTATATCTGATAGGGGACGTATGCATGTGCGAATATACTTCTCACGGACACTGCGGAATTCTCCGGGGACAGGAAGTGGACAATGACCGGACCCTGGAATATCTGGCCCGGACAGCTCTTTCCCAGGTACAGGCGGGAGCAGATATGGTTGCTCCTTCCGATATGATGGACGGACGTGTGGCGGCAATCCGGAAGATGCTGGATGAAAACGGGTATGTGAATACTCCCATTATGTCTTACGCGGTGAAATTTGCGTCTTCTTTTTACGGGCCGTTCCGGGATGCGGCAGATTCCGCCCCGGCCTTCGGAGACCGCAAATCTTATCAGATGGATTATCATAACCGCAGGGAAGCCTTAAAAGAAGCCATGCTGGACGTCCGGGAAGGAGCCGATATCCTGATGGTGAAGCCTGCCATGGCTTACGGAGATTTAATCCGGGAGGTAAAAGACAGTACGAATCTCCCCGTTGCTGCTTATTCCGTCAGCGGAGAGTACGCCATGGTAAAAACCACTGCACAGGCAGGATTTATTGATGAAACCAGTATTATGTGCGAGATGGCGGTCAGCGCCTTCCGGGCGGGAACGGATATTTATCTTACCTATTTTGCAGAAGAACTGGCCAGATGCATGGACGAGGGAATGATCGGATAAAATAGCTGTAATAAACACAGGCAATTGCGAAACTCAGTAATTATACTGATTTCATGTACAATTCAGAAAGTTTGAGTACAAATATTTTCTCATA
>CATLIX010000053.1 GCA_949959185.1 uncultured Eubacterium sp.
GACCTATAATAAAATGACAAAACAGGTAGTTATGGAACACGTTGAGAACATAAGAAAGCTGGACGATGAAGGAAAGCTGGAAATCTGCAGTGTCTTTAAAGGCTATCCGGGAATGGCGGGTATGTATATCCTGAAAACAGAGAGTCGTGAAGAAGCAGAAGATATTTGCAAATCAGAGCCGCTGGTTATGGGAGGGTATGCAACCTGCAAATTAGTTGGTTTACAGATTGCAAATCGGGAAAATAATTATCTGATGTAATTGAGGCAGGGAACAACACTGGGGCAAACAGAATCCGGCTCACATGAAAGCTGAATAACCGCCACTACATGAAACGACACACTGAAACAGGAAATCAGGAAAAGGTTTCCTGTTTTTTGTACCCATTTTCTGGCATTTTCAAAAATCGCCAGTTGATAGATACATAGAGGGCTGGTATAGCCGTAAGCGGATACATAGCTCTGCCGGTTATCTGACGTCACAATAAAAGGAGGATGAGGAGCTAAAAAAGCAGCCTGATCTTTTAACTTTTTTTGTCCAAAGTATTGATACAGATTCAAACACGAAAAACATTCCAGGATTCGGCCTTTAGAGGACTTTTAGAGAACTGTTGTGGTATAATATGCACTGAGGAGGAACGCCATGAGAATACTGATGATTGAAGATGACAGAGGGTTAGCGGAACTGCTGCTGTACGGTCTGGAAGAGGAAGGATTTTCCGTGGATATCTGCCATGACGGATATGAAGGGCTTCTGCTGGCCATGCAGGAAGCCTGCGATATGATTCTGCTGGATCGAATGCTTCCGGGTATGATGGGAGAAGATATTCTGAAACGTATGCGCCGGGATGGAATCAGTACGCCGGTCATATTTATTACAGCTCTTGGAGAATCCATCGAGAAAATCAACGGGCTGGATCTGGGGGCGGACGATTATCTGGTAAAGCCCTTTGAGATGGGAGAACTGCTGGCTCGGATTCGCAGCGTCATGCGAAGGACACTGGCCCAGCCTTCCCCTTTTCTGCTCCGGTTCGGAGATATCTGTTTTTCGGAAAAAGAATCAAAATTAATCCATCATGACCATACATATCTTCTGCCCGGACGGGAAGGACAGCTGCTTGCGTATTTTCTCCGGAATCCGCAGCAGGTTCTGAACCGTATTCAGATTATCGGAAATGTGTGGGGACCGGAGGCGGAAATCGAGGACGGGAACCTGGACAACTATATTTATCTGCTGCGGAAGAAACTGAACAGTCTGGATACCACTGTGCAGATTGTGACGGTACACCGGCAGGGATATTGCCTGATGGCAAAGCAGGAGGAGTGAGATGTTCCGGAAAATTCAAATCAGGCTTTCTCTGCTCTGCTGCCTGCTTACAGAACTTCTGGTACTGGCCGTTGTGTTCTGCTGTCTTAAAATTTCAGAGAAGAGCATGTACGGACAGGAAGAAGTCTGTTTTATGTTGAAAGCCGGCAATATTTCCCATGAACTGCACAGTGAAGCCCCCGTTACCATCAACTGGTATATGCGAAATGTAAATCCTGAAAAAAATATTCTTTATCTGGAAGTGGACGGCGTGCCATCCACCCTTTCCCAGGTGGTTTTGACAGAGCCGGAGCGCGGGCTGGCGGAAGAAGTACAGCTCTGTATGCAGGAAAATGAAATTTCTCCGGTTACCGGTAAGTTTACCTCCGACATGGAGTATTTCAGATATGAGAAAGAGAAACCGGGCTGTCTTGTACTGTACGGATGTGTTCAGGATCAGAGCCCCCGGATTACCTGGCTGTATCTGTACAGTCTGGAATCTTTTTACCAAAGGGTAAACCGGCAGCGGCAGCGGTTTCTGGCTGTATGGCTGTTGTCCATACCGCTGGTCTACGGATTTTCCTGCGGGTTTACGTCTCATGTGCTGAAGCCTGTGGTGCAGAATCAGGAGCAGCAGAAGGATTTTATTGCTTTTGCCTCCCATGAGCTGCGTTCCCCTCTGGCTGTGTTTAAAACAGGACTGTCCATGCTGAAAAACAGACCGGATGAAGACAGGCAGCAGCGGATTTTTGCTCTGATGGGAAATGAAATGTCCAGGATGGAGCGTCTGATACAGGAGCTTCTGTGGCTTGCAAAAGTGGAGCGGGCGGAGCTGAGCTTTCAGTTTGAACCGGTAAATCTGGCGGAGCTTGTGGAAAGCGTATATGAGAAATATAAAGAAATTGCAGAGAAAAAAGAAATTATTTTGTCCTGCAGCCGGAAAGAAGGGCAGGATTATCACTGTGTCTGCGACTGGCGGCGGGTGGAGCAGGTGCTGGTGATTTTACTGGAAAACGCCCTGTACTACACCCCTTCCGGGAAGAACGTATCACTGAATCTGTACCGGCAGAGGGGCAGATGTTATATTCAGGTGGCCGATACCGGGAAAGGTATTCCCGCTGAGGAAAAGGAGAAAATATTTGATAAATTTTATCAGGTCAGCAGTTCCCGCAGCGATAAGGAGCATTTTGGCCTGGGGCTGTCCATTGCCGGAGAAATCTGCGGCAGCCACGGCGGGAAAATATCGGTCAGTGATACAGAAGGCGGGGGCAGCACCTTTACGGTGCGGCTGCCGGTGAAAAAATAAAACACATTTTATTCATCCAGGGCAGGAAAGACCCCCCAGGGGGCTTCCGCCTTTTTTTCTTCTGTGGTAGCATAAACCATGTCTTACTATGAGTCAGAGCACAGGAGGAAACGATATGAATAAGAAAAGAATGTTTCTGCTTGGCAGCGTGATTCTGCTGCTGACAGGCTGCGGACAGGAACAGAAGCCCAGGGAAAAAGGAACTGCCGCCGGTGAGGAAAATTCTATTGTCTGCTATGTGGGACATGGATTCTGGGATGGCTCGCTGGACCCGGTAAAGGGCGGTTTTGCATATGGTTATGATTTTATAAATAACAGTCTGGTCCGGGTAAATGCAGATTCGGAATATGAGGGGGATCTGGCCCAAAGCTGGGAGGTCTCCGAAGATTCCCTGGTCTATACATACCAGTTAAAAGAAGGCATCCGGTTTCAGGACGGCACGGATTTTACAGCGGAAGATGTGGTATTCACCTATGAGACTGTGATGGAAAATCAGGGACAGAATGAAAAAGTGGATCTCTCCAGGCTGAAAGAAGTAAAAGCGCTGGATGATTTAACAGTGCAGTTTACTCTGAAAGAGCCCTTTTCTCCTTTTCTGGATACTACCGCCCAGCTTGGCATTGTGCCTTCCGACGGGTATGACAGCGGAACCTATGACAGGACGCCTGTGGGAACCGGTCCCTGGAAAGTCATCCAGTACGATACGGAGCAGCAGCTTATTGTGGAGGCAAATGAGGATTATTTTGAAGGAGCGCCGGAAATCAGCCGGGTGACCTTTGTGGATATGGACAACGAAGCGGCCTTTTCCAATGCCAGATCCGGCCAGCTGGATGTGGTGATGGTACAGCCTGTATACGCAGGAGAGAACATAGAAGGCATGTACATGAAAAAGCTGGAAACCATGGATGTGCGCAACATCAGCCTTCCCTGCCGGGAACCCGGTGTGATTACCACTGCTGACGGAACGCAGGAGGAAGTGGGAAATCAGGTCACATCAGATGTGGCGGTGCGGAAAGCGTTGTCCATCGGAATTAACCGTCAGGAAGTGATTGACCATGCGTTTCACGGAATCGGGAAACCGGCCCAGGGCTGGACGGACAATTTAATCTGGGGCAATACGAAGGTATATGAGGATTCCCAGGTGGAAGAAGCCCGGAAGATACTTGAGGAAGCCGGATGGAAGGATTTGGACGGAGACGGAATCCGGGAAAAGGACGGGATACTCTGCCAGTTTGAGGTGTATACTCCCTCAGACGAACAGGACCGTTATATGCTGGCAGCGGCGGTGGCGGAAAATGTGAAACAGCTTGGAATCTCCATAGAGGTAAAGCAGACCACCTGGGATGAAATCACGAAAAAAGCATACAGCCAGGGTGTGGTATGGGGCTATGGCCAGTACAGCCCCATGGTAATAGACAGCCTGTTCCAATCGGAACATTTTACCGTGCAGGCCTACAGCAATACCAACGGATATCAGAATGAGGAGGTAGATTGGCTGATGGCTCAGGCCATATCTGCCAATAATCAGGAATCGGCGGTATCATTCTGGAAAGAGGCACAGACAGCCTATGTGGAGGATTACCCCTATCTGTTTCTGGTAAATATTGAGCACTGCTATTTTGTCAGCGACCGGCTGGATATTTCGGAAGATACACAGATTCCGCACCCCCACGGTCACGGTATTCCCATTATCTGCAACATGAAGGACTGGAGCATAAAGGATGGAGAATAAAGGATGGAGCATAAGAAAAGGATAAAGATATGAAAAAACTATGTATGACGATACTGCGCATGGTAACGCTGCTGATTGCCATAAGCATCATTGCATTTTTTATGGTGTCCCATGCGCCCATGGATCCGCTGACTGCTTATATCGGAACCGGTTCCACCATATCGGAGGAAGCCAGAGAGGAGATAGCCGAATACTGGGGACTGAACGACCCGCCCATGGAGCGGTTTTTCACCTGGGCAGGCAATGTGCTTCACGGGGATTTTGGGATGTCCATTGTATACAAACAGCCGGTACTGACGGTGATAAAGGAGCGGTTTCAGTATTCTCTGGCGCTGATTCTGATTGCCTGGAGCTGTTCCGGAATGCTGGGCTTTGCGCTGGGTATTCTGGCGGCAGTCCGGAAAGGAAAGCTGACGGATAAAATCATAAAAACCTGCTGTCTGGTGTTCCAGTCTGCGCCCACTTTCTGGGTGGGTCTTCTGATGCTCAGTATTTTTGCCGTAAATCTGGGCTGGTTTCCCATTGGCCTTGCGGCGCCCATGGGAAAAGCAGCCGGGGAGGTGACGCCGGGAGACCGGCTGTACCATCTGGTTCTGCCTGCGGTTACCTTAAGTATTCTGGGGATTGGGAAAATCACACTGTATACCAGACAGAAACTGCTGGAGCTTTTTGACAGCGAATTTATGCTGTATGCAAGAGCAAGAGGAGAAAGTACCTGGCAGATTCTGAAGCGTCACGGTATGAGAAATATAGCCATTCCGGCAGTTACGGTGCAGTTTGCCTCATTCAGCGAACTGTTCGGCGGAATTGCACTGGCAGAGTCGGTGTTTTCTTATCCGGGAATCGGAAGTGCCGTAACAGCGGCAGGACTGGGCGGAGACGTGCCTCTGCTTCTTGGTATTGCCATATTCAGTGCAGTCTTTGTATTTGTGGGGAACCTTATTGCAAATGTACTGTACGGGATGATAGACCCCAGAATCAGGGAGGGCGTTTCACATGAACAGAGAAACTGAAAAATTCTGGAACCGGAGAAGGAAAACACTGTGGGCCGTGACAGGGGCATGTCTGTATCTGACTGTCTGTCTGGCGGCGGGGCTGTGTATCAGCCCGGAACGTTATGGAGTGGATTATCAGGCCAGATTTATTGCTCCCTGTCCGGAACATCCTTTTGGTACGGACAGTATGGGCAGAGATATGTTTTTCCGGAGTGTCAGAGGATTGTCCAACAGTATTGTAGTCGGAATTCTGGCTTCTGCCGTCAGTTCTCTGCTGGCACTGGTATTCGGGGTGACAGCAGCTCTGAAAGGGGGAGCAGCGGACCGGTTTGTGAACTGGTGTGTGGATTTGTGTATGGGGATTCCCCACCTGATTCTGCTGATACTGATTTCTTTTATGATGGGCAGAGGAGGATTGGGGGTGACAGTCGCCGTTGCCCTGACCCACTGGCCGGAGCTGACAAGGCTGGTGCGGGCGGAGGTGCTTCAGGTTCGAAATGCACAGTATGTGCAGGCCTCCTGCCGCATGGGGAAAACCAGGCTGCAGGTTGCCAGGGAGCATATGCTTCCCCAGGTGCTGCCGGTATATCTGATTGGAGTGGTTCTGTTGTTTCCCCATGCCATTATGCATGAGGCGGCCATTACCTTTCTGGGATTCGGCTTTTCCCCGGAGGTGCCGGCTATCGGCGTGATTCTGTCGGAATCCATGAACCATATTGCCACCGGAAAATGGTGGATGGCTGTATTTCCGGGACTGATGCTTCTGGCGGCGGTTATGCTGTTTGATGTGGCGGGGGAAAATCTGAAACGCCTGCTGAATCCAAACAGCGGAAATGAATAGGAGGATTTCATGGAAAACAGAGAAAAACAGCCTGTGTTAAAGGTGGAACACCTGAGTATTTCCTTTGAACGGTATGACAGGGGAATGAAACGCCGGGAACTGGAACTGGTGCATGACCTTTCCCTGACGGTTTCCGCCGGAGAAATTGTGGCGGTGGCCGGAGCCAGCGGATCCGGAAAGAGCCTGCTGGCCCATGGGATTCTGGGAATCCTGCCGGGAAATGCCAGAATGTCAGGCACTATGAAATTCTGCGGCCAGAGACTGGACGCCTCCCTGCAGAAAAAGCTGCGGGGCCGGGAAATTTCTTTTATTCCCCAGTCTGTGGAATATCTGGATCCCCTGATGAAGGTGGGAAAACAGGTGGCCGGCGTCTGCTCTCACAAAGAAAAACGTAAGATACAGGAGAAGATGTATCAGGTGTTTGAGCGGTATCGTCTGAATCCGGAAACAGCGGACCGGTACCCTCACCAACTGTCCGGAGGCATGGCCCGGCGGGTATTGATTGCGGGGGCCGTTATGCACAGGGCCAGGCTCATTGTGGCGGACGAGCCCACGCCTGGGCTGCAGGAAGAACTGGCCAGAGAGACCTTTCAGAATTTCCGTGAACTGGCGGAAGAAGGGTGCGGAATTCTGCTGATTACCCATGATATAGATCTGGCGTTGCAGGCGGCAGACCGGGTGGCCATGTTTTATGCGGGAACCATACTGGAAATTGCACCGGCCGGAGATTTCAGGAAGCAGGGGGCGCTGCGCCATCCGTACAGCCAGGCATTTCTGCGGGCAATGCCCCGGAACGAATTTGAGCCCATTGAGGGAACCCAGCCCTACGCGGGAAATCTGCCGAAGGGCTGTCTGTTCCGGGACCGCTGTCCCAATTGGGATGAGGACTGTAAGGGCAGTGTGGAAATGCGCTCCTGGCGGGGCGGGGAAGTGAGGTGTATCCATGCAAAATAGCAACAGCGCAGTCAGCGATGCGGGAAAAGACAGTTCCAAAGCAGGACAGATTCTGCTGGAAGCCAGAAATATCTGTTTCCGGTATCACCGGAAATCCCCCTGGGTTCTGCAGCATGTAAATCTTAAAATTGCGGCAGGAGAACGGGTGGGACTGGTGGGGCCTTCCGGATATGGAAAGACTACCCTGTCAAAAATACTGGCAGGCTATGTAAAGCCGGTACAGGGGGAAGTGCTGTGGAAAGGGAAACCTCTGGCCCTGTCCGGTTACTGTCCCGTTCAGATGATTTCCCAGCACCCGGAACAGGCTGTGAATCCCCGGTGGAAAATGAAGAAAATCCTGCGGGAGTGCTGGCAGCCTCAGGATGAGCTGCTGAAACGCATGGGGATTGAGGAAGAGTGGATGGAGCGGTGGCCCGTTGAACTGTCCGGCGGAGAACTGCAGCGGTTCTGTATTGCGCGGGTACTTGGGCCGGAAACGGAATTTCTTCTCTGTGATGAAATCAGTACCATGCTGGATGTGATTACCCAGGCACAAATCTGGAAGGTGCTTCTGAAAGAGGCTGAAACCCGGAATATGGGTATGCTGGTGATTACCCACAATCATGCTCTGGCAGAAAAAGTATGTACCAGAATGATAAAGCTGCCGGAACTTAACGACAGTTCAGGATAAAATTCAGGTACGGAAGGCTGCCGGTATAGTGGACGACAATTATTTTTGCACTGACTGTTAAGAGGAGACAGAAGAAATTTCTGCTGTTACAAAATGACATGGTTTTGCGAAAAAAAGAAACTTTTTTTCATATAATATAAGTTATAATTATTAAGAAAAAGTTAAAATGCAACCAGTGACTGCGCAGGCAGGAGGAATTTACATGCAGAAAACCTTTATCAAATATACCTTTGCGATTATGACGGCCGCTATTTTCCTGATTTTTTTAATCAATACACTGTATACACTGCACAGTCTGAAATCTCAGCAGCTCAATGCTTTTCGTGCCAAAATGGAACAGGTTATCCATATTCTGGAAAATAATCAGGCGGAGCTGGAAATTATGAATAAAAACCTGGATTTGGACTATCTTACCAGAGTCCGGGCTGCCGCCTATATTTTTGACAGACAGCAGGATGTATCGAAAAATGTATCGGAAATGCAGTATCTGGCGGATTTGCTCAATGTGGATGAGCTGCATATTATTGATGAAAACGGGATTATTGTATCAGCTTCCGTAGCCGCTTATGTGGGCATGGACATGGCCGACCATAAGCAGACACGGGAATTTTTGCAGATTCTGGAGAGCGATGATGAGGATGCATATCTGATTCAGGAAATGCAGCCCAATGCAGCCATTGGGAAAATGATGAAATATGTGGGAATTGCCAGAAAAGGGCAGAAGGGCATTGTGCAGGTGGGCTTTGAACCGGTCCGCCAGATAGAAGCACAGTCCAGAAATACCTGTGAATATATTTTTTCAAGATTTCCCACAGACGAAGGGGAGGAAATTTTTGCCATAGATACTGCTACGGGAGAAATTGCCGGCCATTCCAGCGGAATGAACCAGGAATTTGAGGCTCCCTGTTATCAGCTGGAAGAAGTAGAGGATTGCAGTGAAGGCGCATATAAAGAAGGGAAAGACGGGGAGGTTATGTTTGTGGCTTCCAGGCCTTATGAAGATTTGCTGCTCTGTGCGGCGCTGCCGCGGGAAGTGCTGCTTCGGAAACTTATGGAAAGTGTGTTCAATACTCTGTTATATCTGGTACTGATAGAAGCAGTGGCTATTTTCCTTCTGAATTATCTGGTGAAAGATAAGGTAGTGAACGGAATCCATGCTATCATAGAAGGATTATCCGTGATTACCAACGGGAATCTGGATACCACCGTGGAGGTGGGAGGGAATCTGGAATTTGAAAAACTGAGCCAGGGAATTAATACCATGGTAAAGAGTATCATAAACAGTTCTGACCGGATTTCCGCCATTATCGAAATCAGCGGTATACCGCTGGCAGCCTTTGAATATGAGAAAGATATCAACCATGTGTTTGTTACATCAGGTCTGCGGGAACTGCTGGAAATCCCGCCTCAGAGTGCCGGAGAGCTATATGGAAATTCCGCATTGTTTGAGCGGTATATTCAGAATATAACGGAACATCCTCTGGAAGGGGAACAGGATGTGTTCCAGATTAGCAGCCTGAAATATATACGGATACACAGAAAAGAATCGGAACAGAGCTGTCTGGGCGTTGTCACTGACGTCACCAGAGATATTATGGAAAAGAAACAGATGCAGTATGAAAATACCCATGACGCTCTGACCGGCCTGTATAAATATCCGTATTTCAAACAGCGGGCGGCAGAGATTCTTAAGAAAATGCCGGAAGGAGAAGTCTGCGCTGTGGTTATGCTGGATTTAGATTATTTTAAAGGGATTAACGACAATTTCGGCCATGACGCCGGGGACAAATACCTGCAGAGTTTTGCTGCCGTTATGCAGTCCATGCCCTCAGAAAATGTGATGACGTCCAGACGTTCCGGTGATGAATTCTGCATGATGATTTTCGGCTGCAGAGACAGAGGGAAAATTGTGAAACTTCTGGATAATTTTTACAATATACTGAAACGGTACAGGGTTACCATGTCTGCGGGAAAATCACTGACCATCGGTGCTTCTGCCGGTTTTGCCTGTACGGAGAATTCAGGTATCAGTGTGGAAGAACTGCTGAACTGTGCGGACGAGGCCCTTTACGAAGTGAAACGTGATACAAAGGGATGTTACACAGAATATAAGGGTTCCGGGCTTTGACGGAACCCCGTTTCCTGTCTTACAGGATTAGGGTGTCACGCTGATGCGTGAAAGCATTTTCTATATGATAAAACAATTATGTGCAGCTGGCGGAAATGAAATTTACTGCTGCGTAATCCGTGCGGGACAGGATTCTTTTTCATAAAATAACAAAAACTCATGAGATGGACTCTCATGAGTTTTTCTACGTGCGTGAGAAGATTCGAACTCCCGACACCTTGGTCCGTAGCCAAGTGCTCTATCCAGCTGAGCTACACACACATATTATAAATGCTCGATTGAACGTTTTATATCTTACTCCAGTTTCAGGAATTTGTCAAGAGATTTTTTGAAAAAAATTTGGGAAAAATGGTGAAAAAAAAAGTATAGTGTGATAGAATGATAAATAGTTGATAAAAATATTGAATGGAGTGTACAAACAGGAAAACAGGAGAGCTTTCATGACAAAACAGGAATTCTTACATGAATTGCAGATTGCCCTGCAGGGAGAGCTGGACCAGGCGGCAATCAACGAAAATGTAAAATATTATGACAATTATATCCGGGAAGAAGCCAGAAAAGGCCAGAGCGAGGAAGAAGTTACCGCCCGTCTTGGGAATCCCAGACTGATTGCCAAGACGCTGATTGATACCACCGGGAAATTTGGAAATTATGAGGGAAGCCAGTATTATTCGGAAGATTACAGACAGCGAAATGAAACATCCGGCCGGGGATTTCGCGCGGACTATTCCGAACAGGAGGGATGGGACGTACGGTTTGGCGGACTGAAACTGAATAGCTGGTATGGAAAATTGCTGCTGGTTCTGGCGGCGGTTCTCATCATTGTAATCGTGGCAAACGTGGTGGCATTCCTGCTTCCGATTCTGGTGCCCGTTATATTGATACTGCTGCTTTATTCCCTGTTTTTCGGGGGCAGACGTTAGTGGATTGAAGTACAGGAGGAGTACATGGAAACAGTAAAAGTAAGCAGAGGAAAACAGTTTTTGAAAAAGGGAGACAGACTGAAAGGTCTGTATATCATTTTGCAGGGCAGCGTCCGGGCTGTTTCAGAGAATGACGAATTTGATATGGAGGCCGGCAGTATCATCGGTATGCTGGAGAGCCTTTCCGGCACCTGTGCGTGCAATTATATGGCTAATACGGACTGCATGTTTTATGCATTCCCATACAATTCCCCGGAAGATTATAAGAAGATATTTGCAGGAGAGGAAAAATATGTGGCAGTGTTTGCCATGGCAGCCATGCACCAGACTTCCATGTTTATGCGCAGGTATATGCTCAGCGGCAGAAAATGCCAGGAATATTATAAATTTCTGATGGGAAGCTATCGGGCTTATCAGAAGCTGTGCAAAGATCTGGAAATGCCGGAGAAGCAGTTTCCGGCCATGGCTTCTTTTGCACCCGTGTCTCTGCCGGAGCAGATTGCCCCCTGGGCCAGAGAGTATTACGAGCGTATGTCCGGCCTTTCCCTGAAAGCCATGGACCAGCATCTGGCAAGGGATTATGTGCTGGGAACCGGAGCTGTTTTTAACGCTGTGGTCTGGATGCGCAAAACCATGGAATTAATTGGCATCATGAAAGGGTATCTGAAAACAAATAAAGAACTGCTTTTGTCCGCGGATGGGACAAACCTGTTCCAGATGTATTTTGAGCTGGCGAAAAAGGCCGCTTCTTTTGGCCGGGATATTGAGCCGATACAGGGAAAAATTTCAGAACTGACGGATTTCGCCAGAAAGAGCGGACTGTTTTCCGAGCAGATGATGAACGCCGGTTTTGCAGAATATGAATCGTACGATTTCAGCCAGCTGGTACGGAGCAGTTCCGGGAATTCTGAGGAGGAAGCAGCAGAGCCATATGAGGAAGGCATTGACTACCTGACCCAGATTCTGGAGTATTCCGGATATGAAGATGAAAAGGCAGGAAGTTTCCGGAAGTCTCTTCAGGAATATAAAAATCTGCCGGATATTCTGGCCACCACTGACGATGTGCGTAAACTGCGCCGGAAGATAACCGATGATTTTTATCATATTTATGAGCTGGTATTTTTCCGTTCTCTGGAGGGAGGCTATATGCCCACTTCAGTAAAAATGTTCCTGAATTTTGGTTTTATGGATGAGGAACTGGCCGGAACGGAGAATACCCGCAGCCTCTTTGAAATGGCCGGACGTCTTCGCCGCTGCCGGGCAGAAAATGTATTTACCATCTATGAGTGGCTGCTGAGTATCTACCGGGGAGAAAATGAGCCTTCCAGAAATGAATTTGATATGGACTATACGGGCCATCTGAATGAGCAGAAGAAGACCGGTAACATTACTGCCGCCCAGGTACCTCTGCTGGCAAAGGATAACAATGCCAAAGTGCGGTTTGAAATGCAGAATATGTTTGTATCCACCAACCGGGCTACTTATGGCAAGATTTCCACGTTCTGCCCCATTCTGTACAAAGATGATATTATCGGCACACCGGAAAATATGCTGATTACTGCGGAAAAGGCTAACGGGGCCATGGATGAAATCCGCAAAATTGATTTTTCACTGTTTTACCGGGAAGTGGGATTCTCTGACCCGGAGCACGAAGTCAATATGGAGATGATACAGAAGGAAGTGCTGCCGAATATTATTCTCATGCCCAATGCGGGAAGTAAGGCCATGATGTGGCAGGAGACAGCAGGTATCAAAAAGGACACCCAGGCAAGGTTTATTTTCCCCATCATGACAGTGGCAGATGTGGGCGAGCTGATGGTGGAAGTCTGCGGCCGGTTCCGCTGGGAGATGTGCCGGAAGATTCAGGGCGTGCGCTGGAACGATATTACAGAGGCTTCTCTTACTTCAGAATACAATGATTATATCCAGTATTACCGGAAGAATCACGACCTGTCAGCAGACGCCAAGGAGAAGGTGAAGAATGCCCTGTATAAATCCAAAAACAACTTCCGCGAAGTGTTTGTCAAGGATTACCAGAGCTGGATTCGCTATGAGTCCAAAGGAAGTTTCCGGCTGAATAAGGTGGCCAGGGATATTATTTTCCGGTACTGTCCGTTCAATAAGACCATTCGGGCAGAACTGAAAGTGAATCCCATGTACCGGGAGATGTTTGAAAAATATGAGATTCTGAAAGACAGGAAAGCCCGCCATATGATTCTGTGGTATGACCGTTATCAGAAAAAGGGCGGTGTGATTACCGAGGAGCTGCAGGCGAATAAGGATTTTTATGATATGTAGGAGCAGTATGATGCCTGCTATGACGCTGCCGGAGAAAACCGCGGCAGCGTCAGGGTTAAAGTCAGAAGGGCGAGTTCCCCGCTGTCCTGGGTAAGTTCAGCTGTCAGTGTTCCGTTCATGGCCTCTGCCAGAGATTTTGCAATGGTCAGTCCCAGCCCGGTTCCGCCCTGGGTTCTTGCCGGATCCTGCATGTAAAAACGGTCAAACAGGCAGGCAGCTTCCGAGGAGGTCAGGCTGCAGGTATCGTTGGTAAAGGAAATTTTGATTTCGCCGGGGGTTTCTTCCCATTGAATATTAAGAAAATGTTCCCCATACCGTCCGGCATTCTGGAACAGGTTGGAAAAAATACGCTCCAGAGCGGAAGAATCTCCTGATACATAAAGAGGGCGGTCCGGCAGCCGGCATTCGGGCCGCAGGCAGGAGCGTTCCAGAAGCAGGTAATGCTCCAGAAACGTTTCCCGCAGAAGTCTGCAGACGTCTACCCGATGCAGGCTGAGTTTGTAATCCTGAGAGACCAGACGGGAAAAGTCGTAAATCTCTGTGATAAGATACTCCAGTGTTCGGGCTTTCCGCTGAATGATTTCCAGAGATTCCAGCTGTTCCGGCATCATGCCCGGTGCGTGTTCTGATTTGTCCATAAATTTCAGATAACCAAGAATCACCGTCAGGGGCGTGCGCAGATCGTGGCTGATATGTTCCATCTGGTGCTGAAAGGTTTTTTCACGCTGCTCGTATTGCAGACGTTCCCGTCGTATTTCCTCCAGAATACTGTTTATGGATTCCAGAAGCTGTTCCATGGCCCTGTCCGGCCGGGCGAGATGCAGTACCCGGTTTTGGGCAAGGTCCTTTTGAATTTCACGAAGTTCCAGAGAAGTTTTTCGTAAATCCCGGCGGAGCAGGAAACAGCGCAGGCAGAAGTACAGGGCTGCAGCAGCCAGAATCAGGTATATGATCAGATACATTTCAGAGCTCCTTTTTTTCAGCCAGACAGATACCGGCAGCACCGAACAGAAGAATTCCCACAGCGCCGGAAATCAGGCATTTTGCCATGCCTTCCGGGGAACTCCAGAGAGTGATGCACCGGCTCATATTAACACTCATTTCCACTGAGAAGAAATTTTCCGGCATCCACAGGGCAACAGGCATGAGAGCATGGATTTTCATGCCAAGGAAAAACAGGATTCGTGGAATGACAACCATAACGGATAACCAGGTCAGGAGGCTTACTATCATCCGGTCAAAAAGTTCCAGAACCAGAACGCTCAGCAGAAAAGAGGAAATTGCAATCAGAGAAACAGCGGGAATTTCCATCAGCAGGTCCTGCAGACGGGTGGGGCCGCCGTGCTCCAGAAGCAGGAGGCTGCTGACTGCGAAAACGGTTATGGTGACAGCCAGCAGTATAAGGGAGACCAGAATTCCCACAACACATTTTCCGAGGAAAATCCCGGTGCGGGGGATTCCCCAGGATATACTGTTCCCATGAGTTCCGTTTCTGGTGTCAGCTTCCCATAAAAGGTCTGCGATGAGAAAAGCGGCATAGCAGTACAGCATAGGATAGGCCACCAGATTGGAAAAGGCAAAAGAGGTGGTTCCATACCGGAAGTCCGGGGTGTGGATGTAAAAAAGGTATGATACCAGGTTGTACAGAAATGCAAGGGCTGCCAGAACCCCGCCCATAACGTAAATCCATTTGCTGCAGATAAGCCGGTAACATTCACTTTTGATATAATTGCCCATTATCTGTATCCTCCCTTCTTTAAAATCACAGAATTATTTTCCGAAAAAACGCGGCAGTTTTCTTTTAAATTCACATAATAATCTTCCAGGGAAGCGTGGTGCTGTTCCAGCCGTTTTACCGAAAGGCCCTGCTCCATGGCAAGCTGGCTGTAAAATTCCGGTTCTCTTTGAGGACAGGTAATCTGAAGGCTCCGGTCAGGAAGGATGCGGAAAGACTGTTCCCCGGTGCGTTGCTCCAGAGCAGCGGCATAGAGTTCCGCATCAGAAACCAGAATGTTCAGATAGCTGGTACATTTTTCCTGTAAATGTTCTGCGGAAATTTCTTCCAGTATCCGTCCTCTGCTCAAAAAACCAAAAAAGTCGGCAATTTGCTGAAGTTCAGATAGAATATGGCTGGAAATCAGAATGGTGATGCGACGTTCTTCGTTCAGACGGCGGAGCAGATTCCGCAGCTCCAGGATACCGCTGGGGTCCAGTCCGTTGATCGGTTCATCCAGAAGCAGTACCTGCGGTTCTCCAATCAGAGCCATGGCAAGGCCCAGCCGCTGCTTTTGTCCCAGAGAAAGCGTGTTGCATTTGCAGTTCTGTTTCTCCGAAATGCCTGTGAGCTTTAAGTATTTCTCAACTTTTTCCTTTCCGGGAATTCCCCGCTGTATGCGGCAGTATTCCAGCATCTGCCGGACCGTCAGTCCGGGAAAGAAGCCGGGATGTTCAATGATGGCTCCTGTTTGCCTGCGGCAGCGTTCCAGTTCTTTTTTCTCTTTCTGGCCAAACAGGAAGATTTCTCCTGAGGTGGCAAATACATGGCCGGCCAGCAGTTTCAGCAGAGTGGATTTTCCGGCTCCGTTGTCGCCGATGAGTCCGTAAATACTTCCTTTTTCCACGTGGATATCTGCCCGGTCCAGTGCAAGAAGGGAGCCGTAGGATTTTGTCACTGATTTTGTTTCAAGAACGTATTCTTTCATGCTTTTCTCCATTTCAAGATATAATCGCCGGCATCTGTATAATGTCTGAAGTGTTATGTATGGCTGCCGGCAGTATGATTATAACTTTTACGGTTTTAATCAGTCATAAAGAACTTTTAAAGAAATCATAAAGATTTTTTCGGGCAGTTCCGTATGGAAAAGCTGATTTAATCAGCGTTTCCTCAGAGAAGTTTAAAACCGATACCGTATACTGTCTGAATATATGCTTCATTCGGATCGGCCTGACGGAGTTTCCGGCGCAGATTGCTGACATGGACGTTTACCGTATTATTTTCTCCATAATATCCGCCTTTCCACACCAGTTCATACAGGAGTTCCCTGGAGTAAACTTTTTGAGGATTTTGCATAAACAGATACAGAAGTTCGTATTCATGGGCGGTCAGTGCCAGTTCTGTTCCCAGAACTTCTGCTGTTCGGGATTCCGGCCGCAGATGAAGATTTTTGTAAATCAGTTCTTTTGGCGAACCGGCAGTTTTTCCGGTTCGCCGGAGGGCGGCACGCACACGTGCCGTCACTTCTTCCGGTTCAAAGGGCTTGGTGATATAGTCGTCCGCACCGGTATTTAAAAGCGTCACCTTATCCTTAAGAGAACTTCTGGCGGAGAGAATCAGGACGGGAATGTCCCGGTGCATGGTCTCCCGGATTTCCCGGAGCAGTTCTTCTCCGGACAGGCCCGGTAACATAAGATCCAGTAAAATTAAATCCGGCTGCTCCAGTTCCAGAAGAAGTTTGGCCTCAGTTCCGGAAAATGCCTGTCGGGGACAGAATCCGGCGGATGTCAGTATTTTGTACAGCAGGTTGCTGATGTCTGTTTCGTCTTCTGCGATTAATATGTTGTATGCCATGAGATAACTGCCTTTCTGCAAATTGCACATCTCGCCCGGAATGATTTATCTTCTTATTGGAAATATTGTGTTATGCTGATGCGTGAAGGTGTCTTTCCCATAAGAGAAAAAAGAAAAGACCAGCGGGGGAGCCACTGGCCTCTTCTATGAGGGGAGTATAAATAATTAATAAGGGGTATAACTTATAAAAAGAATTCCTGAAGGTGAAATCCTTCTTACAAAAAGAATTATAATACAATCTGTCATAAAATGCAAGATAAAATTTAAAAAAATTCAAAAAAATTTTTTGCATAAAAAATCAGCCTTTATCAGATACTATGAGAGCAGTAAATGATTAGGAGGAAAATATTATGGCAAAAAACAGCGATATGCAGAACAAAAGCACAAATGGAACCAATGAATCCGGCAGCATGAAGAATACTTCTTCTCAGAACAGCACCAAAAATGCATATTCCCAGAATAACACAAAGAATTCTTCTTCCCAGAACAAATCCAGCAACAAGGCATCCAATGCCAGCGGATCTGACTGCCGGGATTCCTACGAAAAGTAGTTGGTACAAAAAGAAAGAAACTGCATAGTATAATAATGTAAAAACAGATTATCGGAAATGAATCCGGTAATCTGTTTTTATCTTACAGGAAAGGCCATGTTACGTTCCGGTTATATTCAGAAGGGGTGAAGTTATGGAATTTCAGACAATTAATATCCGGCAGTTTAACGAATACCGCAAGCGCCCCGATACCTGGGTGATTGATTTGCGCAGCAGAGAGGAATTTGATGAAGTTCATGTGGAAGGAGCCCGGAATATTCCTTATGAAGAACTGGAAATGTTCCGGAGTTATCTGCCGAAAGATAAACTGTACGTCCTGTATTGCGACAGAGGCTCCAGCAGTCTGATGGCTGCCAGAGAACTGAGCCGGGAAGGTTACCGGACCGCCACACTGGTGGGAGGCATTCAGGCAGCATTGAAAAAAACATAAAATGATTGACAGCCGGAAGGTGAGAAGATAATATATTCTTAGGACCTTCCGGCATATTTATGGATTACAGCCAGGGTCAGTCTGGAGAAAAAGAATGAAAACATATGAATTAATTGCCCCCTGTCATTTTGGACTGGAGGCAGTTCTGAAAAAAGAGATATATGATCTGGGGTACGAAATCCTGAAAGTGGAAGATGGCCGGGTGACCTTTGAAGGAGATGGAGAAGCCATCTGCCGGGCCAATATCTTTCTGCGTACCAGCGAGCGGGTTCTGCTGAAAACAGGGCAGTTCCATGCAGAGACCTTTGAAGAGTTATTTCAGGGAATCCGGAATATTCCCTGGGAAGATTATATACCGGAGGATGGGAAGTTCTGGGCAGCGAAGGCGTCCTCCATCAAAAGCAAACTGTTCAGCCCTTCGGATATTCAGTCCATTGTGAAAAAAGCCATGGTGGAACGTCTGAAGCAAAAATATCATACGGAATGGTTTCCGGAGACAGGAGCGGAATATCCCCTGCGGCTGTTTTTAATGAAAGATGAAGTAACGGTGGCTATTGACACCTCCGGCGATTCTCTGCATAAGCGGGGATACCGCACACTGGTCAGCAAGGCCCCTGTTACGGAGACTCTGGCGGCGGCGCTGCTGATGCTGACGCCCTGGAAAAGTGACCGGATTCTGGTAGATCCTTTCTGCGGAAGCGGAACCTTTCCTGTTGAGGCTGCCATGATGGCTGCAAACATAGCGCCGGGCATGAACCGCAGATTTACAGCGGAGGCCTGGACGAATCTGGTGGAACCCGAATTATGGCAGGATAGCCTGGAGGAGGCAAATGACCTGATAAACCGGGAAATCACAACGGATATTCAGGGATATGATATTGACGGAGAAATTATAAGAGCGGCCAGAGACAATGCCAGACGGGCAGGAGTGGATCACCTGATTCATTTCCAGCAGCGTCCGGTCAGTGAACTGAGCCATCCGAAAAAGTATGGATTTCTCATTGCAAATCCTCCCTATGGAGAACGCATGAAAGAGGAAGTGCTGCCAGCCCTTTATAAGGAAATCGGCGAGGCCATAAGACGCCTGGACTGCTGGTCCGCCTATCTGCTCACGGGTTACGAGGATGCGGAGCGTTACATCGGGAAAAAGGCTGACAGAAATCGTAAAATTTACAATGGAATGCTGAAAACATATTTTTACCAGTTTCAGGGGCCCAAACCGCCCGTACGGAACCGCGGTCACAGAGAAGAGGTATCTGAGTGAGACAGTCGAGAAAATATCTGGTGATGACCGTAATTCTTTTGCTTGCGGTACTGTTTAAATTCGCCGGTGACGGCGGGAAAAATGAAAAAGTGGAGCCCTTCCGGGGCGCCCGGCTGAAACAGGAGGTGTGGAATCCGCTGATAGCGGAAAGCGTCAATGAGAAAACACTCACGGTTCTGGTGGACAACCGGGAACTGACCAGCCAGGAGCATGGGATTTATATGGATGAGAATCTGAACATTATGATTCCCTTTTCAGAGCTGAGGGACAGTTTTAACTGCAGCGCCCATCTGTATGAAGGGGAGCAGCTTATACTGGAAAAACGTTCTGATGTGGTAAAGTTTCAGCTGGATAAGGAGACCGTAGAAGTAAACAGCAAAAAAGAAAAAATTTCCTCACCTATGACGCGTAAAGACGGAGAATACTATGTAGCAGCGAAAACAGTTGCAGAAAAATTAAATTTTAATTATAATTGGAGCATTGAGGAGAATCAGGCCATTGCGGTCAATACTGCGGAAGAAGGGGGGATTCTGCCCCTGTCCTATGACTTGCGGGAAAGACAGCGGGCGCCGGAGGTAAAAGATCAGGGCCATTACGGAACATGCTGGGCCTTTGCCGCTCTGTCAGCCATGGAGTCTGTACTGCTGCCGGAGGAGGTCTGCGAATTTTCTCCGGATCATATGTCTATTCAGAACAGTTTTGTGCTGGAACAGGCAGACGGAGGGGAATATACCATGGGCATGGCCTATCTGACTGCCTGGCAGGGGCCGGTAAATGAAAAAGACGACCCATATGGAGACGGTGTGTCAGAAGAAGGGCTGAAGCCGGTGAAGCATGTGCAGGAAGTACAGCTTCTGGATGGAAAAGATTTTGAAAAGATCAAAGAGTCTGTGTTTAAATACGGAGGGGTGCAGACTGCTGTGTACAGTGCACTGGACGGTTCCGGACCCGGTTCTTCCTATTACAATGAGGAAAATCATGCATATTGTTATATGGGGGCTGAAAAACCCAACCATGAAATCATGATTATCGGCTGGGACGATAACTACCCCAAAGAAAATTTCAATCTGGAAGTGGAGGATAACGGGGCCTTTCTGTGCCAGAACAGCTGGGGCAAATCATTTGGAGACGAGGGTGTATTTTACGTTTCCTATTATGATGTGAATATCGGCCTTCACAGTGTTGTCTACACGGGAATTCAGGAAGCAGATAATTACGACTGTATTTATCAGTCGGATTTGTGCGGCTGGGTAGGACAGCTTGGCTATGAGAAAGAGAGCGTATACGGGGCAAATGTGTACACGGCAGAATCCGATGAAATACTGAAAGGAGCAGGATTCTACGCCACCGGAAAAGAAACCTCCTATGAACTGTATGTGGTGGAGGAATTTGATAATGAGGATTCTCTTAAAAACCGTGTAAAGGCGGCGGAAGGAAATCTGACCAATGCCGGGTATTATACCATAGAATTTGAAAAAGAATTCCAGGTGAAACAGGGACAGAAATATGCCGTTGTGCTTTTTATCACAACGCCTGGTTCCGTACATCCCATGGCAGTGGAATACAGGGCTGATGAGATGACTGCCGATGTGGATCTCACAGACGGCGAGGGGTATATCAGTTCCAACGGGAAAAAGTGGGAAAGTGCTGAGGAAAATCAGGAGTGTAATCTGTGCCTGAAAGTATACAGTGACTGTCAATAGAAGAACAGAAGAGGCAATATGGAAGAAAAAATACTGAAAATATCATCGCTGACACTGGCCGTTCTGATTGTTACGGCTCTGGTGGTTCTGAGACCTTATTCCAAAATAAATGAAAGAGAAGAAAAGCGGGAACAGATGTCGGAGCTCCAGATGCTTGCTTATTATACCGAACAGGCAGAGGAAGAAGAGGATATTAATTTTCGTCAGCAGCTTCGGGTGGAAATACCGGCAGGGATGACAGAAGAAGAAATCACCATTGAGAATAATTATGTCAGGCAGTTGATTACCATTAAGATTCCGGGGGTGGAAAAAGATTATTTTACCAGTCATCCCCTGTTGGGAAGAAGCAATCATATCAATGACCTGTATATGGAAAGCGGCGTGATAGAGATTACCATGGACGCGGTTTATGAGGTAAAGACCACAGTGACGGGCAGCTATCTGTATGTGGATTTTCTGACGCCTCAGCAGGTATACGATAAAGTTGTGGTGATTGACGCAGGCCACGGCGGCGGTGCTCCGGGAGCCATCAAACAGGAAATTATGGAGAAAGATATCAATCTTGCCATTGTACTCCGGCTAAAAGAACTGCTGGATGAAAATGACAGAAATATTGGCGTATACTATACCAGAACTGAAGATACAAATCCTACGTTTGAGCAGAGGGCTCAGCTGGGAGGAAAAACGGAAGCAAACCTTTACATCAGCGTACACAGTAATTCTACCACAGACGGTCAGATGTCAAAATATAACGGAACAGAGGTTATGTATGATGAGCTGAAGGAGGAAGAAGGCCTGAGCAGCAGGCACCTTGCTCAGATTTGCCTGGAGGAAATCACAGGCGCCACGGGCAGCAAAAACAATGGACTGACCTATGGAAATGGTATTTATATCATAAGAAATAATGAGGTGCCTGCGGCGTTGATAGAAGTTGGGTTTATGACCAATCAGGAAGAACTGAATAAGCTGAATTCGCCGGAATATCAGAAACAGGCGGCACAGGGGATTTACAACGCCATTATGCGTGCTTTGGATGAAGGATACTGAAATAAAATACACAGGCATATCTGCATCTGCCGGACAGAATTTGCCGATACGGTACAGGAGGACAGGGCTCAGTATGGAAAAGATTATATTTGCGACGGGAAACCAGGGAAAAATGAAAGAAATCCGTGAGATTTTGTCAGATTTGGACGTGGAAATTCTCTCCATGAAAGAAGCGGGAATTCAGGCCCATGTTGTGGAGGACGGAAAGACATTTGAGGAAAACGCCCTGATTAAGGCCGTTGCCGTAGCAGCGGAGGTTCAGGAGGAAAATGTGGTGGTGCTGGCGGACGATTCCGGCCTGGAAGTGGATTATCTGGACAAAGAGCCGGGGATTTATTCCGCAAGGTATATGGGAGAAGATACCTCCTATGAGATTAAGAATCAGAATATCATAGACCGGCTGGAAGGAGTTCCAAAAGAACAGCGGACAGCCCGGTTTGTATGTACCATAGCAGCGGCGTTTCCGGGGGGAGAGACCTGTGTTACCAGAGGGACAATCGAAGGGTATATTGGATGGGAGCCTGCCGGAGAAAATGGATTTGGCTACGACCCCATTTTTTATGTGGATGAATATCAGTGTTCTACCGCCCAACTGTCCATGGAAGTGAAAAACAGGCTGAGCCACAGAGGAAAGGCACTTCGTGCCATGAAGGAGAAGTTATCGGACAGATAGGGATGAGTTTATGAAAATTTTGATTGTCAGTGATACACATAAAAAGCACGAGAATCTGGTGCGGGTTCTGAGGAAACTGGAACCCATTGACATGATGATACATCTTGGGGATGCGGAAGGATTTGAGGATTACATAGCAGAACTGGCCGGATGCCCTCTGGAAATCGTTTCCGGCAATAATGACTTTTTTTCTGAGCTGGAGCGGGAAAAGGAGCTTCAGATTGGAAAATATAAAGTGCTGATTACCCATGGGCATTATTATTATGTTGCCATGGGAATTGAGGATTTGAAAAAAGAAGCTGTGGGAAGGGGCATGGATGTTGTGATGTTTGGCCACATCCATCGTCCGGTGCTGGATTACAGCAGAGGGATTGTCACGCTGAATCCCGGCAGTATCTCATATCCCAGGCAGGAGGGGCGGAAGCCTTCTTATGCTGTTATGGAAATTGACGATTCAGGGGAGGCTCATTTCCGGATAGAGTATCTGATTCCATAAATATAACAGTAATATGTAAAAAAAAGAAAAAAGTTGTTGACATTTTAATCCATCTCGCATATAATATATCTTGCGTTATGATGACACAGAGAGGTTGTCGTCGGGGTGTGGCTCAGCTTGGCTAGAGCGCCTGGTTTGGGACCAGGAGGCCGCAGGTTCGAATCCTGTCACCCCGATTTGTACGCGGGTGTAGTTCAATGGTAGAACACCAGCCTTCCAAGCTGGATACGTGGGTTCGATTCCCATCACCCGCTTATGTGTTCGTAGCTCAGCTGGATAGAGCAACGGCCTTCTAAGCCGTGGGTCGGGGGTTCGAATCCCTTCGAGCACATTTATATGGTGGGTATAGCGCAGTTGGTTAGCGCGCCAGATTGTGGCTCTGGAGGCCCAGGGTTCGAATCCCTGTATCCACCTTTTACTAAATTAATGGGTTGTCTGCAGGGTACAGGTAGAAATGATGGGCTATCGCCAAGCGGTAAGGCACAGGACTTTGACTCCTGCATTCGCTGGTTCAAATCCAGCTAGCCCAGTTTTGTTCTATATAATTATGGGATATTAGCTCAGTTGGTAGAGCACTTGACTTTTAATCAAGTTGTCCGGGGTTCGAATCCCCGATGTCTCATT
>CATLIX010000054.1 GCA_949959185.1 uncultured Eubacterium sp.
CACCTCCTGTAAGTCCGGCTCAACCGGGCCTTTGCCCTATTGGAATCAAGATTTTGAACTTGTTTCGCAATTACCTATTACTTTTGCACTCGCTCCCTTAATTATAGCCTAACGCATAGATACAGAATAAGTGAAAAGAGATACAGAACCGGGGGCAATAATTCCCCACCGCAGAGGTGGGGAAAAGCAAGGGTCAAGGGAGTGCAACTCCTTGCAAAATTATCTAAATACACTTGTGAATTTAGATGTATTTTGCTACAACGAACGGAACGAGATACTTTTTTGGGAAAGAAATAACTTACCGCCATAGACAGCACAACCTGGCAAAAGCCAGAAAATAACCGGACAAAAAATACAGAAAAAAATTAAAAAAACACTTGACAGAGGGGTTGTATTCTGAAGTTTTTCGATTATCATTAAGGTATGATAATAAGAAATGAGGTGGTTAAAATTGGTTATTTATCATTTGACGCCAGTGTAAAAATTCATTATTCCGGCAAATACACAAGCACAAAAACAAGTAAATCTGGAAACATGGGGATTGCCGGATATATCCGGCATATTGACAGGAGTGCGGACAAAATGAATGGCTGTGAGGTACAGCATAGTAACCCTGATATAAATTCTGACCTCACATTAGAAAACGAATCTTATTATAAAGATTCTAACGGAGAATGGCAGAGAACAAGCCACTCTAAAGATATGGTAAATGCAATTAACAGACGTATTGAATACGCAAAAGAGCATGGGGCAAGGATTTCCACAAAAGGGAAAAATGATACAGTGATTGTCCGTCCGCTTGTCCTGCAAATGGGTAACGATTCAATTACAGGACATGAAAATACATGGACGTGGGATTTAATTGGGATTCTTGAAGAAGAATTTGGGACAGACAATATCACTGGTTTTTCCATCCATAAGGACGAAACAAACCCACATATTCATGTTTGCTTTGTCCCTTGCCACGAATCAGAAAAAAACGGAAAATTGAAATGCACGATTTCACAAACGAAATTTTTTCATAACCCAAAACAATTAGCCGGGTTACATAGGAAATTCCGTAAAAAATTATTGGATAAAGGATATGACCTTGAATTAGAAAACAAGCCGATTGAAGAAGTTCTGGCATGTTATTACGATAAAGACGAAAAGTTCCATCAGCAGGGGCTTACTCCCGATATGTTAAAGCGACTTAGTAACAAAGAAATTCAACTTAGAATGGAGATGATTAGAATGAGAATCAGAGAAAAGGATTTAGATATTCTTGAGAAAAATATCCGTGAAATGAAAGAGCAGGAAAAAGCCAGAGAGGAAGAAATGGAAAGAAGATTTGAAAAAGAGCGTGAATCTTTATCTACGCAACAGACCGCACTTGAGAATGACAGGGCAACTTTACAGAGTAAAGAATATGACCTTTTGATTAAAGAAATGAAAGTACAGAGAATGGAAGAAAATGCAGAAAATACAAAAAGAGAAGCAGAGGAAATGTTTGAAAAAGCCGCTTCTATTACTGAAATCTGTAATCAGATTCTTTCAGAGGAAAAACACTTAAATGCTAAGTTCTTGGAGTTTTTAAAACGTGAGGACGAACGGACAGGCAGACATACACATGATGCTGTAGTGAATTGGTTCAAGAGATTTCAGAACGAACGCAAAAAGAAACACACGAACGGTTTATCTGATTTATTTGATTTCGATTATAAGACGAAAGAATTATTGGAATCGGGAAACCGGGCTAGGAATGAGCGTTTGAGAAACAGAAATTCCAATGCAGACAGCACGACAGACAACAGTCTGAATATTATTGACATTATCGGCACAAATACAGATTATGATTTTTCAGCATAAGTCGTTAAGAACAAACATGACCCACGGTACAGAGTATCGTGGGTCATGTTTGTTTCAGACTGTAGACAACCTATTCTGTCTTTATTTTCGCCAATACACTAAGCAGAACATATTCCTGTATATGACAATTTCATATGCAGGGTTCGACTTAATGCGTTTAAGTGGAGCTGAGGGGAATCGAACCCCTGTCCGAAAGCCAATTCACTATGGCATCTCCCATTACAGTCATTAGTTTAACATTCCCTCTGCCGGACGCCTAATGACAGGCTTCCGGTTTCAGTAGCTTCATAATACGCCCGTATCCGCAAAGCTTTGGATACGTCGTTTCCCACATAGTCGAAGCCGGGTTCTTAAACTGTGGGTGGTCTAAGGCCGACTGCTGCAACTAGGCAGCGATTGCTAAATTATCTTCAGCGTTTATATTTATAATTCCCGTTGTTGAGGCGGTCAGGAGCCGCCAATGGCTTCCATAGCTTCACAACCCCCGTCGAAACCAGTACAACCCCTGGCTGCTGATGTTGTTTAGCAATTACACATTATAGCTTTCTCTTAGTGATTCTGTCAAGTCTTTTTCCAAAATCAATAAGAATTCTGGTAACAGTTTAGCCTGTGGCTTCCCTGTTACGGACTTTTACGAATTCCGGTTCTTTCCGGATGGAAGAATCCGGTCTGCAATCAGTTCCAGCACCACTGCCAGAACAAAAAAGACGACAATGGCCGCCACCGCTTTTCCAATGAGGATTTCAAAGGAATGCTTCTCCTGCCATTCATTGTCAATGGTATAGAGCACATAATCCGTGGGCGCCTGGTATTCCTCACAGACGGACGCCAGCGCCGTTTTGGCCCCCTGAGAAAATCCCTGCTTTCTGCCGATGGGAAGGGGTGTTTTCTTACCCTTTGCAATATTTTTGGCCAGACAGCGGTTCATCTGAGCCAGAATATGACTGCCGTCTTCCAGCTCAATGATATAGTAAGGCGTATAGTCCTGGGAAACATCCAGCGGGGACGTTCTGACCGTTGGTTTTTTCCGTCCAACGGCTCCGTTGCGGCGTCTCTGGAAATAATCTGCCCATTCCGCCAGGCTGTATACATTGGTTTTATAAATCTTCTCCGGCGTCACGGTGATATAATCCACATCGTTCAGCACTTCTTTCCATTCTTCCTGCGTCTTTACTTCCGGTATACCTTCTCCCGCAGGTTTTCCGGTATAAACCGTTCCTGGATTTCCCTCCATCTCCTGACTGCTGACAGCATCCGGTTTGTTCCCGCTCCACAAAATTCCTTCCATATTAAAATTGCTGAATACAAGAACTGCCGCTGCCAGCGAAAAAAGTACCAGTATAACATCCAACACTTTTCTCATTACTCAACTCTCCTGCACCAATCCGCTGAGACTGTATCCGGTTTACACTCTCACATCCAGACCACGGTAATATTTTCTCTGGTTTTCTTCTTTGAAATAAGCATAGGGTTCTCTCAGAGCCCCGGCTTCTTCCTTTATTTTCTCCATCTGACGGTCAAGCTGCTCTGAAACACTGTCTGCCCCATCCGGATTCTCCGCCGCAAGCTGTTCTTCCAGAAGCTGTTCCTGTGTTTCTTCCAACGCTTCCGCAGTTTCCTCCAATACTTCTTCCATGGAGTCTGTAACTTCTTCCAGCATTTCTTCCAGAACACCTTCGTTTTCTTCCGTTCCGGCTGCTTCTTCTGCCAGTTCTTCCCGTCTTTCTTCCGGTGTCTTCGGCTCCAGTTTTTCGGCTGCCTCGGCGTTCTTCTCGCCCTGTTCCTGGGCTTCGTCCAGAATATGGGCCATCTGCTCGTTATTATAAGCCGCTTTCACCGCGGCAATCTCGTCCTCATAATTGTGAAACATTTCCAGCTTTCTGGCAATTTCTTCCACCGTACCGCATTCCATTTCCTTCAGCTTTTCTTTCTGATTTTCCCAGAATGCAATCTGATTTCCTGCCTTCTGCTGACGCTCCATTTTATCCCGGGTGCTTTTCAGCATACTGTTATGCAGGCCTGGCAGATTTCCCGCAAATACACTTTTTGACTGATAATTTCCCGGCGCATGGAATCCGGCGCCTGCCATACCTATATTCATAAAAACACCTGCGCTTTCCTGTCTTTTCTTCCCATGTTTTCAGGGTATATTTCGTCACATTCGCCGGATTCCTTAACCTTTTTCTTCCATCTGAATGAACCGGGGAATCAAAAGGGAATCAGAGGCGGATATCCACAAACTTTCCATCTTCCTGCTTTTCCTTCTCCTGCTGTTCGTTCTCTTTCTTATCTTTTTTATCCTGTAACTCCTCTTCTTCCCTGATTTTCTCCTGTTCAGAAGTATGTTCCGCCTTTTTCTCCCGCTCTTTTTCTTCTGTCTTTCTGATTTCTTCTCCAGCCTCTTCCAGTACGCCAATCTGAGAAGCCTTTGCCTTTTCCACGCGTTCTTCCAGTTCGGCAAGCCTGCTTAATTTACCCTCCACATCCTGATCCCGTTTCTGGTCCAGCTTAATATCTGACTGTATGGTTCTGGCTTCCCCTTCCAGACGGGAGGCTACGCTTCCGTAGGATTTTGCCTGTTTCATGGCAGTATCCGCCGAAACCAGGGCCTCCATACCGGCCCTGGAAAATCCCTGTTCCTGCTGCTTTTTCTGCTCCTGCCGATTTCCATTGTTCTGCTGCTCTGCCGCCTCTTTCTGTGCCTTCTGCCTTTCTCTGCGCTGCTCCATCTGATGCTGGCGGAGCTGTTGATTCAAATCGGTAATCTGCTGCTGCAATTCCTGACGTTTTTTCATTTTTTCTTCCGCGGTCAGCTCTTTGTTCCCGGATAATTCCTGCAGGGCTTTCTGCGCATTTGCAATCTGCTTGCGGATACTTTTGCTCACGGCATCCTCCCCCTGCGTTATATTCCATGTTCCTGCTGATATACCTGATTCTTTTGCTCCGCTGACTTTCATTTCCGTACCCTCCCTGGCTGTTTCGTTTCCTGTTACTCCGTGAACATAATTCCTGTATTTCTTTATATATCGTCTGTTCCGGCAATCTAATCAACTGTCAGATTTCCCTGGTATACACTTTCAGCCAGTCCTGCTCTTCCTGAGTCAGGAAAGGTGCAATCTTTTCATAGACCATCTTATGGTAATCATTCAGCAGCTTCCGCTCGGAAGCAGTCATTTCTTCCGGCAGAATGGCGTCCAGATCTATGGGCGCATATGTGATGATTTCAAATTCCATAAACTGTCCGTATTCATTTTTTTCTGCCTTCCTGCAAATCAGTTCGTTCTCGGTACGGATTCCGTACTTTCCTTCCAGATAAACCCCAGGTTCGTCTGTGGTAACCATCCCTTCTTCCAGCACGCAGCTGTCATCACGTTCCGGCACTATTTTCCAGCGGAACCCGTTGGGGCCTTCATGCACATTCAGCAGGTATCCGATTCCATGGCCCGTGCCGCATTTATAATCCAGCCCCAGGTTCCACAGAGGGCCTCTGGACAGAATATCCAGATTCAGTCCCCGGCATCCGTGGAGGAATTTTGCCGCCGCAAGATTCAGATTGGAACGGCACACCGTAGTAAAGTGGAATTTTTCCTCCTCTGTGAGGGTTCCAAGGGCCATCGTCCTGGTAATATCCGTGCTTCCGTCCAGGTAATGTCCGCCGGAGTCCACCAGCAGAAATCCCTCCGGTTTCAGTTCCGCGTCGGATTCAGGTGTGGCGGTATAATGCATCATGGCTGCATTCGGGCCATAGGCGCTAATCGTATCAAAACTTAAATCTACAAATAATTTCTGCTCCCGTCTGCATGTTTCCAGATAATCTGAAGCAGAAATCTCCGTAATTTTCTGTTTGCCGATATTGGTCTTTAACCAGTACATAAATTTTGTAAAAGCCACACCGTCTTTGATATGGGCGTTTCGGATATTGGAAAGCTCTGCCTCATTCTTTACGGCTTTCATCCATTCTGTGGGATTCGGCTTTCTCACCGTCTTAACATCATCCTTCAGGCTGTGGACGATGCGGTAATTGACAATATTTTCATCCAGCAGAACCGTTTCTCCCGCCGGAATCCCGCCTGCATAGTCGTAGATTTCCTCATAGGGTTTCAGGATAATTCCGTTTTTCCCGCAGTATTCCCGCAGAGTATCATTCAGTACTTCTTCATGGAGGAACCAGTAACTTTCTTCCATGGTAACCGCTGCAAAAGACAGTACCACCGGCACATGGTCAATGTCTCCGCCCCGGATGTTAAACAGCCAGGCAATGTCGTACAGTGAGGTGAGGATGTGGACGCCTGCATTCTGCTCCCGCATCTTTTCCCGTACCCGTTTCAGCTTGTTTTCAGTACTTTCTCCCGCATACTTTTCTTCTAATATAAATACCGGATGTTTGGGAAGCTGCGGACGTTCTTTCCAGATGATTCCCACCAGATCTTCGTCCACGGACAGGCTGCCTTTTTTATCCGTTACAATTTTCTCATAATCGGCCCCCGATTTTGCATTCATCACCCGGCCGTCAAATCCCAGGCAGCCGCCTTCGGGCAGATTTTTTTCCACATATTCCTTTACGGTGGGCACGCCCTCTTCTCCCATGGGAAACAGCGTCACCGGAGTTCCCATAAGCTGCTTTTCCGCCTGTATAAAATATCTTCCGTCGGTCCATAACCCCGCTTCTGTCCTGGTAATCACTGCGGTTCCGGCAGAACCGGTAAATCCTGTAATAAATTTTCTGGCTTTGAAATAATCGCCCACATACTCTGATTCGTGGAAATCAGACGTAGGCACAATGTATATATCCACGTTCCTTTTCTGCATTTCTGCCCGGAGCGCTTCGATTCTCTCTGCTACCAATCTGTTCTCTCCTTCAAAATTTAATGTATGGTTCATCATCTCTGCATTCCCATATTATGCTTCTTTTTTCACAGCAATGGCCTCAATTTCCACCAGCCCCTCTTTGGGCAGCCTTGCGGCCTGTACGCAGGAGCGTGCCGGTGCATCCCCCGGAAAATACTGTGCATAAATTTCATTTACTTTTGCAAAATCGTTGATATCATTTAAAAATACGTTGGTCTTTACCACATGTTCCATATCGCTCCCGGCTGCTTCCAGTACTGCAGCAAGGTTCTTCAGGCTCTGGTGTGTCTGTGCTTCCACGCCTCCCGGCAGCGTTCCGCTCTCCGGAATCAGTCCAAGCTGCCCGGAAGTAAAAATCAGCCCGTTTGCTTCCACTGCATGTACATAAGGTCCCACTGCTGCCGGCGCCTTTGGCGCATTGATTGATTTCTTCATATTCTGCTTCCTCTTTTCCTGATAAACAGTTACATTATTTTAACGTTTTTATTCTATCACGTTCCGAATATTTCTTCAATCTAAAACGTAACACTTGACTTTTTGTCCAAAACGTCTTATTGTATTATTAATGTAGTACAATCATACATAGAGAAACGAGGTGATTGAATGCCATGGAACTTGAATTCTGACCGGCCCATTTTCATTCAGATTATAGAAAAAATCCAGATGGACATTATATCGGGGCTGTATCGGCCCGGCGATAAACTGCCTTCTGTCCGGGAGCTCGCTCAGGAAGCGTCTGTAAATCCCAACACCATGCAGAAAGCTCTTTCCGAACTGGAACGGACAGGGCTTGTCTACTCCCAGCGCACCAGTGGACGATTTATTACGGAGGATATGACCATGATTGAAAAATTAAAATCAGAACTTGCAAAAGAAATGGTGACCCAATTTCTGGAAAACATGCTGAAACTGGGATTTCAGAAAGAAGACGCTATTTCACTTCTTACGGAACTCACAGAACAGGAAGGAGGCAGCGATGACACTGCTGGAATGTAATGCCCTCATGAAAACCTACGAAACCATCCCGGCCCTTACAGACGTCTCCCTTACGATTGAAGGAGGTCACATCATCGGCCTGCTGGGGCCCAACGGAAGCGGCAAAACCACACTGCTCAAACTGATTGCGGGGCTGCTGCAGCCCACCTCCGGAACCATACGCATTCAGGGCGAGCCTGTGGGCACTGCCAGTAAAAATCTTATTTCCTATCTTCCGGACCACTGTTACCTGAACCAGTCCATGAAGATACGGGAAATCATTGCATTTTTTCAGGATTTTTACAGGGACTTTGCATCAGAACGGGCTTATGACATGCTGGAAAAACTGGACATAGACCCAGGCTGCAAATTAAAAACCCTTTCCAAAGGAACCAGGGAGAAGGTACAGCTGATTCTGGTTATGAGCCGGCGGGCAGGGCTCTATATACTGGACGAACCCATTGCCGGCGTGGACCCTGCCGCAAGAGACTACATTTTACAGACCATTCTGGGAAATTATGACGAACATGCCACCATAATCATTTCCACCCATTTGATTTCTGATATTGAAAATATCCTGGACCAGGTTATTTTTCTTCAGAACGGCAGAATCCACACCCACGCTTCCGTAGATGAACTGCGGGAACAGAGCCGCAAATCCATCGACACTTTATTCCGGGAGGTATTCAGATGTTAGGAAAACTCTTAAAACATGAATGGAAATCCACCTGCAAAATAATGACGGCCGCAAATCTTACGCTGCTGCTGCTGACACTGACCGGCTGCTGCATTTTAAACACGGATATATTTGACAGCCAGGAGTCTGCGCTGCTGGCTGTTTTTCTGATTATTTTTTATGCCCTTTCCCTGGCAGCCTTCAGTATCATAACCGGGATTTATCTCTACGCCCGCTTTTACCGGAATCTGTTTACTTCTCAGGGTTACCTGATGCACACCCTGCCTGTCACTCCTCTGCAGCTGTTTCATTCCAAACTGCTGGTGGGATATTTCTGGTCTTCCGTAAATGCCCTGCTCACCATCCTGTCCGTAATACTGCTGTCCTTCGTTGCCGGGTATCATTATGTAGATACCTACGGCGCGGAAAACGTTCAGGATTTGCTGCAGGATCTGGACATGGTAATCTCCACCGGAAACGGTGACTGGACCATATCTTTCCGCAATCTCTTTGGCTATACGCCTCTGCAGATTCTGGGACTTATGATTCTCTTGCAGCTCTCCGGCAGCCTGGCCAGCCTTCTGATGGGATATGTGAGTATCCTGCTGGGACAGCTTATGGAAAAATACCGTCTGGCCTGCGCCATTGGATTTTACATCGCCCTTTATATCGGAAATCAGATTATCAGCTCTGTGCTGATTCTCTCACCCACCTTATACAAATCCGTTTCCACGATGGGCAGTTTCCTGAACAGCTATTACAAAAATATGCTTCCGGCTGCTGTTTTCAGCCAGCTAATCCTGTCCTTCATATTCTATATGGTATCTGTCCTGCTTATGAGACGGAAATTAAATCTTGATTAGTTATTCTATCATGGCACAGCCGGTATTATTTTATCACAGAACTTTCCTTTTCCCCATATGGAAATCCGCAAAAATAAATTCGCGGATTTCCATATGGGGTTTCTTCTGTCCCTCTGCTATACTATGGTCTGTGGGAGAGGTGTTTTCCGGAAATGCTCACAGACTTTTATTCCACCATATAGCACCCGGCAGAAGCCAGCCCGTAATGCAGACGGGCATATTCCCTCACTTCTTCAGCGCGTTCACGCTGATTCATCATCTGAAACAGGGCAATACTCTGGAAAAAATATTGCTCTGACCTGTCGTATTGTCCCAGCTCTGCCAGTCCGCAGGCCTTGCAGTGCAGCAGCGCGGGAAGCGTATGCAGCTTTCCGTATTCCATGCAGTGCTCAATTCCTGTCTGGCAGCAAGCCAGGGCGTCTTCAAACATACCGGCCTGATACAGCCAGGATGACATTTTCTGTATCACCATCAGATATCTGACAGACATTTCCTCGCTGTCCGGATTACGTCGTTCCATATATTCTTTCAGCTCCGACAGCAGCTGCAGACTGTCCCAGAGCCTGCCCATACTGTGGCAGATACACCCGATACTGTACAGAATGGCAATTTCATGGCAGGTCAGGAGCCTGTCATGAATATGGCCGTCAAATTCCGGCATGGTCATATGGATTGTATGCAGCAGTTCCTGCAGCACCCACTCCAAAGGCTCTCCCCTGTGTTTCCCAATCATTACTCTGGCAAAACTCAGGTACTGCTCCTCTGTTTTCAGCCGGTATGTTTTCCCGGAACTTTTTCTGATATTCCGCTCCATGCAGTCTGCAATTTTTTCTGCCTGCTCAAAATCTTCTTTCCTGAGACTGCGCGCCAGCTTCTGCTCCAGCTCCCACTGCTCCCGTTCCCTCTGGCTAAAATACATGCCTTCTGCCCGCTCTGTCATTCCAAGCCGCTGCAGCAGTCCTTCCAGTATTTTTCTTCCCGGCACCTGAAGTCCGTTCTCAATCCGTGACAGAGTGGAGGTTGTGCAGATTCCATAACCGAGTTCTTCCTGAGAATATCCCTGGCGTTCTCTGGCGTCCCTTATTAATTCGCCGACTGTGTAATAAGCCATATACGTCTTCCCCTTTTCTTTTTTCTGCACCTATCATATAAACAAGGCCCCTGCCCCAAAAGAAAACACGCATTTTGCATGTTTTTTCCTGCAAAACGCGTGTTTTTTCTCCATTTCAATAGGAAATTTATCCTGAATTTTCCGGTGTTTTCGGCAGTATTTTACTGATTTAAAGCGTGAAATTTTTCAGGTTCCGACATGCTGCAGGGCAGACGTATCAGAAAGGTTTTGGTATATAATTCTCCTTCCTCCTGATCCAGTGTAAGGCTCCCTCCGTGCATGTCAATGATTTTCCAGGCAATGCTCAGGCCCAGGCCGCTGCCTCCTCTGCTTTTGCGGGATTCATCTCCCAGCACAAAGGGGTCAAACATATATTTTGCTGTTTCCCGGGGAATTTTGACGCCATCGTCACATACCCTGACAGTCACCTGTTCTTCTTCATACTCAGCCTTTACCCAAACCCGCGTCCCTTTCGGATTATGGCGGATGGCATTGTTCAGCAGATTGGAAACCACACGCTGAAACTGCACTCTGTCCACCTGCATCCGGATTTCCTCTTCCGGGATTTCCGGCAGAATTTCCATTTCCTTTTCCTCAAAATCCATATACAGGTTTGCAACAGTTTCCCGCAGCAGTTCCCACAGATTTTCTTCTGTTTTCTTTAGCTGATATCCTTCGCTGTCCAGCTTCACATATTCAAACAGCAGATTCAAAAGACTGCTCATCTGCATGGATTTTCCGTATATGGTTTCCAGATATTCTTTCCGGGGCAGTACCGTCTTCCCTTCTTTTCCTGTAAAATCCGAATCTTCCTCCCCGCCGGATTCCTCCAGCAGGGCCCTGGCATAGCCTGCCACGGCCGTCATGGGTGTTTTCAGGTCATGGGCCACATCTGACAGCAGCAGACTTCTCCGCCTGTCATATTCCTCCCGCTGCTGCCGCTCCTGTGCTTCCAGCTCCTTTACATGCTGTTCTGCCATCCGGCTGAATGCAAAGGCCGCAATAACATAAGGGAGTATCAGGGTAATGATGACAAAAATCGTCAGGGCTGCGGTTCCCAGCAGATAGAGTCTGGCTTCCCGGCCCGTCATATTTCTCGTCTGAGTTACAATCCAGGTAGTCAGGCGGTCTCCGGCAAACTGCTCCGCCATCCCCTGCAGTCCGGTCTTCAGCGGATCCGGAAGCAGGCCGCAGATTCCCATAGCCGCCAGATAGGCTGCTCCCCGGATTAGCAATCCCACCGTCTGGCCTCTTTCCAGCTCCATCATAAAAAACCGGAAATGCAGCGTCTCTCCCAGCCAGGGATAAATAATCCCTTCGTACAGAAGATTCAGCATCTGCTCGCTGAGGGCCAGAAGAATCAGAATCATCAGAAAGCGCCGGATTAAAAACCATTTCCATGTTTCATGTTTCATGTTTATTTCTCCATCCGATATCCCAGCCCCCGTATGGTCTTAATATATGCTCCGCTGTCCTCTGACAGCTTTGCCCGAAGGCGGCTGATACACACCATAATATTGTTGTCTGCAATGGCGTATTCCTCGCCCCACACATTTTCATACACCTGCTGCTTTGTATACACTTTGCCCGGATGTTCCATAAAAAGCCGCAACAGTTTGTATTCCACGGAAGTAAGATTAATCGGTTCTTCCCCTCGGTACACCAGGCAGGCTTCCGTATCAAGCCTCAGGTCCCGGACTACAAGCTGTTTCAAATCTCCGCTTCTGGCTCCCAGCGAATAAAATCTCCGGATATTGGAATTGATTCTGGCCATGGCTTCCATGGGATTAAAGGGTTTGGCCAGATAATCGTCCGCGCCTAAGTCCAGTCCCAGAATCTTGTCTGTGTCCCGGTCTTTCGCCGAGAGAATCATCACCGGAATATTGCTGGTCTCCCGCAGCTTTTTCAGTACATTATAGCCGTCCATCCGGGGCATCATAATATCCAGAAGCGCCATATCTGTCTCCCCCTGTTCCAGGAGAGACAATGCTTCCCTGCCATCTGAGGCCTCCGCTACCTGATATCCGTCTTTCTCCAGGTACAGCCGCAGCAAATCCCGAATTTCCTTTTCATCGTCCGCCACCAGAATCCTGTATGCCATAAGTTTCTCCCTCCTCTGCTTTTCACGGATTGTTTTGCAGATACTGCACTTTCAGCGTCTGATACAGGGCCGCACCGGTCTGTTCCACATAAGGATTCAGATAAAAAATCCCCAGAATCCCCAGTGTGATACCGTTTAACAGATACCAGCCCAGGAAAGACAAATCCAGTACAAATGCTTTCCACTTATTTCCGTACATCATGGTTTTGCTGAGTTCAAACACACGTTCTTTTTCCAGATCCGGCTGTTCCCCAAGAATATAGGGAACCATCTGATATTCATAACTTTTTATAATTCCGGGAACAATCAGCAGCAACAGCCACAGAAAAATATAAAGTTTCCGGAAAAACTCTGTTTTCACGCAGTTTTTATATCCATGATCAAAAGCATAGCATATTTCTTTCATCTGTGCCGGTTCTTTCAGATTTTTTACAAAAAACCGCCGGATTCCCACAGACAGGGGATTGAATACGAAAATATCCAAAGGCAGCACCACCAGGAATACAATAAGCAGGACAAGCAGTATTACAATGACAAATACCATCAGAAATACACCAATACCATCCTCCAGAATCATGTCTGCCAGTTCCTCATCTTCATAATACACCCCATTTTCGTAATGCCATTCTTCCTGATTATGTTCCTGTGAGTATTCATATTCGGAATCATCATCGCTGTCCAGCCCGGCAGCCGCCCCGCCGAACGAGCTGACAGAACTCCCTCCGCCGCATACAACTGCCAGCAGCAGCGCCGCCAGCACCATCTTCCAGTAATTCAGGCTGACACATCTTCTGGCTTTCTCCTTCAGTTCTTTTCTCGACCACATGTTATATCCTCCTTTTTCTCTGTTCCTTTACCGGCTTTATCATACTCTTCCGGCCTTAACAGAGAAATTCCTTTTTCTTACAATAACCTTACAAATCGTCTTGTCTTTTTTTTCAGCGGATGATAAGATGGACACAGACCTGAAAATTGATACATTGGGAGTTTTGTTATGATAAAAGAAGAATTTGAACAGTACATAAGGCATCTTTCCGGACGTTTCCTGGTATTTCTCAAATGGATGGTATTTTCCATATTATCCGGCCTTCTGGTGGGAAGCGCCGGCGCTCTGTTCCATTACTGTATTACCTTTGCCACCGGCGCAAGAGCTTCTTATCCATGGCTGATTTATTTTCTGCCCGGAGCAGGGCTCCTGATTGTGGGAGCCTATCATATTATGCACGATGAAAAAGATACCGGTACCAATCTGGTGCTTGCCGCCATCTATTCCGGCAAACACATTCCGCTGAAAATGGCGCCTCTGATTTTTATTTCCACTGTCATAACCCATTTGTTCGGCGGTTCCGCCGGACGGGAAGGAGCCGCTTTGCAGCTTGGCGGCAGTATCGGCAACTCCCTGGGGACTTTGTTCCGTTTTGATGAAAAAGACCGGCATATCATGATTATGTGCGGTATGAGCGCCGCCTTTTCCGTGCTTTTCGGCACTCCCATGGCTGCCGCTATTTTTTCCATGGAAGTAGTCAGCGTGGGCATTATGCACTATGCCGCCCTGGTTCCCTGCGTGATTTCTTCTCTGGTGGCTCAGGGCATTGCCCGCTATTGCCAGATTGCCCCGGAACAGTTTCTCATTTCCGGCCTTCCGGAATTCTCCGTTACATCTGCAGCCGCCATCGCTGTGCTGGCCATGCTGTGCGCCGGAGTCAGCACACTGTTCTGCGTAATTCTGCATAACAGCGAAAAACTTTACAAAAAATACTTTCCCAACCCCTATGCCAGAATTTTTGCCGGAGGCATCTTCCTGATTCTTCTCACTCTGCTGGTTGGAAATCAGGATTATAACGGTTCCGGTATGGTGCTGATTGCGGAATGTTTTGAAAATGATTACCAGCCTTACGGCTTTCTGCTGAAAATGCTGTTTACTGCTGTTACGCTGGGCGCCGGCTACAAAGGCGGCGAAATTGTGCCCTCCTTTGCTGTGGGGGCTACAGCAGGCTGCCTGTTTGGGAATCTCACGGGCTTTGCGCCGGAACTCTGTACTGCGGCCGGCATGGGCGCCGTATTCTGCGGCGTAACCAACTGTCCCATTACCTCCCTGTTAATCAGCTTTGAACTGTTCGGCTATGAAGGAATGCCCTATTATCTGCTGTCCGTTTCCCTGGGGTATATGCTGTCCGGTTACTATGGCCTGTATCACAGCCAGAAGATTGTGTACTCCAAATACAAGACGGAATTCATCAACCGGAAAACCCGTTAAATATTAAATCATAATTTATTTTTTTATAAAACAACTGGTTAATATCGGATTTCTCTGTTCCTCTGTTGGCCAGCAGCCACATGGTTTTGGCAATCACCGCTTCCAGAGTCATATCATAGGATTCCAGGAAGCGGCATTCTTTTTTGATTTTATTCCCCACTTCATAAACAGTCATATCGCTGCCTTCATGGGTCACCTGAGTGGCCATGATAATCACTTTTTCCGGATGGGTTTCATACATTTCATAGAACATATCGGAAATAGAAGCAGGAATACCTCCTACACCGAAACTTTCCACAATAATGGCGTCATACTGTTTAAACAGAAATTTCAGCCCTTTGGGCGAAATGCCGGGAATCAGCTTCATCAGAAAAATATTGTCATTCATTTTCTCGTAAAAAGCCACCGGTTCTTCAAAGGGAACCGCAGGGATATAACGCATAATTCGTCCGTCCTGTATCGTGGCCAGAAACGGAAAATCAATACTGTCAAAGGCGTTGTAGCTTTTGGAGCGGATTTTCCTGGCTCTGGTACCGGCAATCACTTTCCCTCCAAACACAATCTGAACCCCCTGAGAGCCATCATCCGCCGCATAGCGGAAGCTGTCCAGCAGATTGGTTTTAGCGTCTGTGATTTCCAGATCAACAGATTTCTGGGCGCCGGTGATTACAATGGGTCTGGAGGAATTCTGTATCATATAGGACAGGGCTGCCGCCGTATATGCCATGGTGTCGGTTCCATGGGCTATCACGAACCCATCGTATGCTTCGTAATTGTCCCTTACCGCTTTCATTATCATGTTCCAGTGCCTGGGCTCCATATTGGTGCTGTCAATATTGCAGATTTGTACTGCAGAAGGGCTGCAAAACTCATATACGTCCGGAATATACGACAGGATTTCCTCGGCGCGAATCAGCGGTATAAGCCCGTTTCCGGAGTTTTGGGAGGCAATGGTCCCTCCCGTGGCAATCAGTAAAATTTTCTTCTTCATAATGGTTTCCTTTCTCAGGTCAGATGTCCCGGTTCCTGCCGGCCTGCCCGCAGGAACCGGGACATCTGGGATACTCTGATTATCATAGTAAATTTTTACCTGAAATACAATTACTTTTTCCATAAATATCGGTAATTTTTCAACTTGTTTTTTTTTATTTATGGATGTATAATTCCTTAGAATTACATAAGCTGGACGGAGGTATTTTTATGAGTTATGATTATCTGTTGTATTTGGCTATTATTCTTATGAGCACAAAGCTGCTGGGATTAATCACCCGGCGGGCCCATATGCCTCAGGTGGTGGGTGCGCTGCTGGCCGGACTGATTCTTGGGCCTGCATGTCTGGACTTAATCGAGAGCAGCACCTTTTTAAATCAGATTTCCGAAATCGGCGTGATTGTCCTGATGTTTATGGCGGGTCTTGAGACAGACACGGATGAGCTGAAACGTTCCGGTCTTGCCTCTTTTGTGATTGCCCTTATGGGTGTGCTGCTTCCGCTGGCAGGCGGTTTCGGCGTTGCTTATGCCTGCGGCGTATCTTCCCCTGATCTGTCTTCCAGTGAACTGCTGCAGAATATATTTATCGGTATTATCCTTACCGCAACCTCGGTAAGTATTACGGTAGAGACTTTAAAGGAAATGGGAAAAGTTTCCACCAAAGCCGGAACTGCCATTCTGGGCGCCGCCATTATCGACGATATCCTGGGTATTGTGGCGCTGACTCTGGTTACCAGCATGGCGGACCCCAATACCAACATCCTCCTGGTACTGCTGAAAATCGTGGGATTCTTTGTATTTGCCGCAATTTTCGGTATTGCATTCGGATTTGTAATGCAGAAATGGGTTTCCCTGGACCCAAGGCCCAACCGGCGCCACGTAATCATGACTTTTGCGTTCTGCCTTGTGATGTCGTTCTGTGCGGAACATTTCTTCGGCGTGGCTGACATCACCGGCGCCTATGTGGCAGGCCTTGTACTGAGCCACAGTACCAAACGGGAGATTATTTACAGGGAATTTGATACGGTATCCTATCTGCTGGTTGCCCCGGTATTTTTTGCCAGCATTGGTTTAAAAGTGGAACTGAGCTCCATGTCCTCCGGTGTCCTTTTATTTACCGGCCTGCTTCTGCTCGTGGCTATCCTCACCAAAGTACTGGGCTGCGGACTGGGTGCAAAGGCCATGGGCTACAGCGGAAAAGAATCTTTCCAGATTGGAATCGGTATGATTTCCCGCGGCGAGGTTGCTCTGATTGTGGCCAACAAGGGCGAATCACTGGGTCTTCTTGCAGGCTCCCTGTACGCCCCTATTGTAATCACCGTGGTGGTCACCACCATTCTGACACCCATACTTCTTAAAATTGCATTTAAGGAAAAGGGAAATTCATCTCCCGCAGTTTCCTGACCGGTGCACCCTGTTTTTCTGACTGTACGGAAAGGCAGGGTGTATTTTTCAAGGAGGATATTTCATGCGTTTATTACTGGCTGAAGATGAAAAAGACTTATCCAGAGCATTAGTTACCATACTGGAGCGAAACAACTATTCCGTTGACGCCGTATACGACGGAGAGGCGGCGCTGGAATATCTGGAAAGCAGCAATTATGACGGGCTGATTCTGGATATTATGATGCCAGAAAAAGACGGGCTGACGGTTCTTAAAACCATCCGCGCCCAGGGCAATCCCATTCCTGTCCTGCTGCTCACTGCAAAATCAGAAATTGACGACCGGGTAACAGGGCTGGATGCAGGGGCGGACGACTATCTCACCAAACCCTTTTCCTTCCGGGAACTTCTGGCCAGAATACGGGCCATGACCCGCAGACAGACCATTGCTGTCAATACCACGCTGCAGAGGGGAAATCTGACACTGAATCCGGCCGCCTTTGAACTTTCCTCACCGGCCGGAACCATCCGGCTGGCAAACAAGGAATTTCAGATTATGGAAATGCTGATGAAACATCCCGGAACTCTGGTTTCCACCGAACGGTTTATGGAGCACATCTGGGGGTATGACAGCAGTACGGACATAAGCGTGGTCTGGGTCTATATTTCTTCTCTGCACAAAAAGCTCAAATCCCTTAAGGCAGATGTACAGATTAAAGCTGCCAGAAACGCAGGCTATTCTCTGGAGGAACAACCATGATAAAAAAACTGCGGAGAAAATTCATTGGGGTCTCCATGCTTTCCACTCTGCTGGTTCTGACCATTATTATCGCTACTGTCAATATCCTGAATTACCGGAAGGTTATCCGGGATTCAGAACATATTCTTCTCATTCTGTCTGAACATGAGGGCCGCTTTCCCATGGAACAACCGACTCCGGAGAAAAATAATCCTTCCCATAAGCCTCCCCTTCCCCGGACTCCGGCTCCCGGATCCATGTCTCCGGAACTTCCTTACGAATCCCGGTATTTCTCCGTCCTTCTGGACGAAAAAGGCAGCATCCTGTCTGTGGATACCGGTAAAATTGCCGCTGTAGATACGGACGCTGCTTCTGCTTTTGCCATGCAGGTATGGGAACAGGGCGCCGCATCCGGATTTCTGAACGACTACCGCTATCTCCGTCAGAGCACAGGCAGCCGGACACGTCTGATTTTTCTGGACTGCGGCAGAAACCTGTCCACCTTCCGCTCTTTTCTGATTATCAGTATTCTGGTTTCTCTCCTGGGACTTGGCTCCGTCCTGATACTGGTTCTCATTTTTTCCGGAATTATTCTGAAACCTGTCTCGGAAAGCCAGGAAAAACAGCGCCGTTTCATTACAGACGCAGGCCATGAAATCAAAACCCCGCTTACCATCATTGACGCAAATGCGGAAATTCTGGAACTGGAACAGGGAGACAGTGAATGGCTCCAAAGTATCCGTCGTCAGACACTGCGCCTTTCCTCCCTCACCGACGAGCTCATCTGTCTGTCCCGCATGGAAGAACCGAACCATTCCTTTCCCGCAGAAGATTTCTCCATTTCGGAGCTGGCAGAAGAAATGGTTCAGTCCTTTCAGCCCCTGGCCGCCGCGCAGGGAAAATCCCTTACCGCCCGTATTTCCCCGCAGCTCTCCTGCCGCGCACATCAGGCATCCATCCGTCAGTTATTCTCCATTCTGCTGGACAATGCCCTGAAATATTCCAACGCAGCATGGCTCTGTGGCAGTCACCCTGCAGAAAAAAGGCAAAAATATACTCCTTCTGGTCTGCAACACTGCGGAGTATATTTCAGAAGAAGATCTGTCCCGGCTGTTCGAACGGTTTTACCGGACAGACCCTTCCAGAAATTCCGAAACCGGCGGACACGGCATCGGCCTTTCCATTGCAAAAGCCATTGTGGAAGCCCATAAAGGAAGCATTTCTGCCTCTGCGGAAGAAGGACATTCTCTCTGTATCCGCGTTATCCTGTGAATTCCGGCCTGTCAGGACTTTCACAGACTCTTCATATATATTTTAAGGTTCATTTAGGGTATGGGTGCTAAAATCTGATTATATTCAAAATCAGGAGGAACACTTATGGACTATCAACATACCTTTCAGCGCTATGAACTGAAATATTTACTGAATTCCCGTCAGAAAGCTGCTGTCCTCTCTGCCATGAAACCTTATATGACAGGGGACTCCTACCCGGACAGCACCGTCTGCAGCCTCTATTTCGATACCCCGGATTTCCTTTTAATCCGCCGCTCTCTGGAAAAAACCGCCTATAAGGAAAAACTGCGGCTGCGCAGTTATGGCCCCGCCCATTCTGACAGCACCGTGTTTGTGGAACTGAAGAAAAAGTACAAATCTGTGGTATACAAGCGCCGGATTCCCATGACGCTGTCTCAGGCCGAACGCTGTCTCTGTCCGGGCCGCCCTTTTAAAGATTCTTCGCAGATTATCCGGGAAATTGATTATTTTCGTAATTTTTACAAAAATCTGGCCCCGGCTGTTTTTCTGTCCTGTGAGCGGAAATCCTTCACCGGTATCAGTGCGCCGGATTTGCGCATTACCTTCGACGAAAACATTCTCTGGCGTCGGGAACAGCTCTCCCTTTGCAGCGGCATTTACGGCAGCCCCATCCTTTCGCCTGACACCGCGCTGATGGAAATCAAAACTGCCGGAGCCATGCCTTTATGGCTGACCGAAACCCTCTCCGAATTCGGAATTTTCAGGACTTCTTTTTCCAAATACGGAAAAGCCTGGGAAGCAATTTTACAGGGATATCTCTGTCCGGAAGGAGGTCTGCGCTATGTTTCCTGACATGTTCAAAAGCATTTTTGAAACAGGGACCTCCCTTTCCCTTCAGCCTGCGGATTTTCTGCTCTGTCTGGCGGTATTTCTGGCCATGGGCATTTTTCTGGCCATGGTTTACACTTACAAAACCCGTTATACCCAGAGCTTTGTCATTACGCTGGCATTGATTCCTGCCATTGTATGTGTAGTCATCCTGCTGGTTCACGGCAGTATCGGCGCAGGAGTGGCTGTGGCCGGAGCTTTTAACCTGGTGCGTTTCCGCTCTGTTCCCGGCTCTGCCAGGGAAATCTGTGCCATTTTTCTGGCCATGGGCGCCGGTCTCACCGCAGGTATGGGATACCTGACATACGCTGTGCTGTTTTCTCTGATTCTGGGTTCCGGCAGCCTGTTCTATACCCGTTTTGGCCTCGGAATTCCCCGGCGCCCGGACCGGAACAAAATATTACATATTACCATCCCGGAAAATCTGGACTACACGCAGGTATTTGATGAACCGCTGGAAATCTATACGTCCCGCCATGAGATGATCAGTGTAAAAACCACCAACATGGGCAGCCTTTTTAAACTTACCTGGCAGATTACGCTGAAAGAGCCGGCAGAAGAAAAGAATTTCATCGACGCCCTGCGGTGCCGCAACGGCAATCTGGAAATCGTAATTTCCCGTCAGGAGACTGCCCCCTGCGAACTGTAAAAATTCAGCCATTTTCTGATTCTGCGTATCGCAACATCAGAACATCAGCAGGCATAAAAGGAGAAAACCATGAAAAAAACAGTTTATATCTTTGCCCTTGCACTGCTGCTCACCCTGACAGGCTGTGCAGAACACAAAGCTGCCCGGTCAGATACCGGAACTTCCGGGCACTCCGATTCTGACAGCAGCGCCTCATCCGCTTTCTCAGAAGAAACCGCCATTGTCCGCAATCCGGAAGAACTGTTCAGCCAGCGCGACCTGGAAGCAGATTACAACCAGACAGAAGCCATTGTCGTTTCCCTGAATGGGAATTCTGCCGCCTGCAATTCGGAAGCGGTTGCCATCTCCGGCTCAACCATTACCATTTCCCAGGAAGGCACTTATCTGCTCTCCGGTACCCTGGAACAGGGCATGGTAATTGTGGACGCCGCAGATACCGATAAAGTTCAGCTTGTACTGGACAATGCTTCCATACAGTGCGATTCCGGTGCTCCCATTTACGTCAGGCAGGCTGACAAAGTATTTCTCACTCTGGCTCCGGAAAGTGAAAATACTCTGACAGCTTCCGGTGAGTTCGTTCAGATTGACGACAATAACATTGATGCAGCCATTTTCTCAAAGGACGATTTAACTTTAAACGGTTCCGGCATTCTGAATATTTACAGCAGTTCCGGACATGGAATTGTATCCAAAGATGACCTTGTCATTACCGGCGGCACCTGTAATATTCAGGCTGCCCGCCATGGTCTGAGCGGGAAAGACAGCGTCTGTATTGCCGGTGGAGATTTTACCATTGACGCCGGAACAGATGGCATACACAGCGGAAATGAGGACGATCCTGCTCTGGGATTTCTCTACATTGCCGGAGGAACTTTTCATATTACTGCCGGGGATGACGGTATGCACACCGACGCTGATTTTACCCTTGCAGACGGATTTGTCACCATATCCAAAAGTTATGAAGGAATTGAAGGGAAAACCATTCTCATTCAGGATGGTACCGTCAATATCACATCTTCCGATGATGGTCTGAATGCTTCAGACGGCAGCGGTTCAAAATCCTCTCCTGCCGGCCCGCCCAGTACAGAGGCTGACAGTTCCGTTTTTCTCCGGATTACAGGTGGCACTCTCACAGTCGATGCCGGAGGAGACGGCCTGGATTCCAATGGAAATCTGTACGTGGAAGGGGGAGAACTTTACATCTCCGGTTCGGAAAACGGCGGAAACAGCGCTCTGGACTATAACGGGGAGGGTAAAATCACAGGCGGAACCCTGGCTGCTGCAGGATTTTCCAATATGGCTCAGAATTTCGGTGATACCTCCTCTCAGGGAACCATGCTGGTCACCTTTGCCCCTCAGGAAGCCGGAACTGAAATATCCCTGATAAGCACTCAGAGTGATACCTTAATTTCCTATACACCGCCCAAACAATATGACAGTATTGTTTTCAGCCACCCTGATGTAACGTCCGGCAGTACCTATACGGTTCGCTGTGGGACTGTGGATACGGAAGTCACCATGGACGCCACTGTCTATGGAAATACTTCCGGTATGCCCGGCAGATTCCAGCCTCCCGAATCCCCGGAGGGAGAAAGGCCGGAGGCTCCGGACGGACAGATACCGAATGCTCCGGACGGACAAAAATCAAATCCTCCGGACGGGCAGGCTCTCCCGGACGGGCAGGCTCCTCCGGACGGAGAAAATCCGGAATTCCCCGGCGAGCAGGCTCCTCCGGACGAAGTGTAACGAAAATGGTGGGGCTGTCGGAAAATAAAATTTCCTGACAGCCCCACCGAAAAGGAGAAAAACATCTTAAAATTACTTGCTTTTTTCTTACAACTATGATAATATATTTTTGTTTGAGGCAGATACTCATGCTGTCATATTCTATATATAATCACAGGCCGGCGTGTCGGAATGGCAGACGAGGCAGACTCAAAATCTGTTGTGGGTAACCACGTGCGGGTTCAAGTCCCGCTGCCGGCAGTTCTTTCAGGTGTCAGATTCCTTATGAGATAAGGAGTTTGGCATTTTTTGATTAAAAACTTTTAACTCCTTTAACAACTCTTTAAAATATCTGCTGTCCGAATTATCCTCAACCAGTTTTGCCATTAAAAGACTTTTGCCACTGCCAATTGGCTGGACAACTGCCACTCGCTGAATCCCTTCGTTATACATACGGTGAATATTTTCATAAATCTTTTGGTTATGTCCAACTGAACCACTACCGGCTAAAGCCGGTAGGTTCAACATGCTGCTAAAGCAGCCTAAAGTTGTGCATGCTGCAAGTT
>CATLIX010000055.1 GCA_949959185.1 uncultured Eubacterium sp.
AAGATATTATTTTCATTGTGTTCCTCCAGGGTCCCGGAGGAACAACGTGGATAATCATCTATCTGGTCTGACTGTCACCAGTCAGCTCAAGCGACCTACCTGAAGCTGGCGGGCCGCGTCAACGCTTCTGTTCGGTCTTGCTTCGGATGGGGTTTACATGTGCCCCGGCTGTTGCCAGCCGGGCGGTAGTCTCTTACACTGCCCTTCCACCCTTACTGTCAGTTCTGACAGCGGTACATTTCTGTTGCACTGTCCCTGGAGTTGCCTCCGCCGGCCGTTAACCGGCATCCTGCCCTGTGAAGCCCGGACTTTCCTCACCTGCGGTCTTTCGACACCTGCAGCCGCGATTATCCACCCTGCCTGTTTTTCTCAGTTATCCTAACATATCTGACGGTGGAAAGCAAGGCTTTCCATATGAACTTTATACAGCCCCTCCTCAGACATTAAAACAGCTTCCTCCGATAAATTCCCTTAAAATTGAATTTTTCGCAATATCCTCGCTGGGTACCGGCAGGAAATAATCCAGAAATTTCAGAAGGCGCTTTGCCTCCATATATTCCGGACAGTCCTTGCCAATCTGAAACAGCAGAGGCTCCGCATACTGTTTCAGTACGGCCAGCTCGTAAATCAGCGCCGAATTGAACATAATATCCGCCTCATCCTGGAAAGGAAAAATATACTGTTCCTCTCCTCTGCGCACAGAACCCCACATGGCAATGGTTTCTTTTGCGGAAATATTTCTGGTTCTGGCGTCCCTGACCATCCGGCGTATCATTCTCCCGTCTGTGGTAGGCAGACTGTTATGTTCGTCAATATTAAGCTGTGTCAGGGCGCTGATATATATTTTCAGTTTACTGGATTCCGGAAGGGAATAAGACAGCTTGCCGTTCAGTCCGTGAATGCCTTCCAGCACCAGAATATCATTCTTTCCAAGTTCCTTGAAAATCCCTTTATATTCTCTTTTTCCGGTACGGAAATTATATGTAGGAAGTTCGATTCGCTGTCCCTCCAGCAATGCGGACATATCACGATTGAACAGCTCAATGTCCAGCGCCTCCAGGCACTCGAAATTATAATTTCCGTTTTCATCTTTGGGAGTGTCTACCCGGTCCACATAATAATCATCCAGTGCAATGGGATGGGGCTTCAGTCCCTGGGCCATCAGCTGAATGGAAAGCCGATGGGAAAAAGTAGTTTTTCCGGAGGAGGAAGGCCCTGCAATCATAATAAATTTCTTATCCGGCTGAGAGGCAATCTGTTCTGCCAGCGTACCGATTTTGCGCTCCATCAGCGCTTCCGCCACAAGAATCACATCCCGGATTCTTCCCTGGGCAACTGCGTCATTCAGGGCTCCTATGGTGCCTATGTCCATTTTCCTGCCCCAGTCCGCCGATTCCTTCAATACGTGAAACAGTTTGTGAGAAGGAGAAAATTCTGCCGCTTCCCGTGTATTTTTATCAGGAAACAGCACCACAAATCCTTCTTCATACCGTTTCAGCTCGAAATATTTCAGATAGCCGGTATCCGGTACCATGTATCCGTAAAAATAATCCTTGTAATTGCCGATACTGTATATGTTTACCCTGGAACTTCTGCGGTAGGCAAACAGACGCTCCTTATCGTGCATTTCCAAATCCCGGAACAGCGCTACCGCGTCGTCGGTGGAAATACTTTCCTTCCGGAGAGGAATCGCCTGCTCCGCCAGAGCTCTCATTTCTTTTCCCAGCCGTTCCAGATACATCTCGTCAGGAGTTTCCCCTGTTAATTCGCAGTAATATCCCTGGCTGATAGAATGGGATACCGTCACCGTCACATGCTTTTTATCTTCTCTGGCAAGATTGTACACCGCCCGCTGCATCAGAAATGTTACGCTTCTGCGGTAGGCCTTTCTTCCTGCCCGGTCTCTGGTGGTCACAAAGAACAGCTCCCCGTCTGATTTCACCTTCCGGTTCAGCTCCCGCAGACGGTTATTAAACAGTACCAGTACAATATCGTCTTCATACTGTTCCTGATATGCCTCTGCAACCTCCCGATAAGGCGTCCCCTTTTTATACTGTTTTTCCTCCCCGTTGATTCGAATACGATATATGGTTTCCTCCATCCTGCTCTACCTTCTTTCTCCCGTCCTGCAAATCTACCGGTACAGAAATGGCTGTTTTTCCGGCTGTGCAATAATCCTGATTCCTGAGGTACGTTCCTTCAGATATGTCTCCATATAGGAAATAAACATTTTCTCCACCCCATAATGGCCTGCGTCAATAATGGCAAGGCCCTGAGCCGCGCTGTCGATTCCGTCGTGATGGTCGATATCCCCGGTAATCAGAACCTGGGCTCCTGCAGCAATTGCTTTTCCAATTACGCTTTTTCCGGAACCGGGACAGATTGCCGCTTTTGCCACTCTGTCATCCGGCCTGCCGAAAATCTTCACCAGTTCTACCCCAAAAGCCTCTTTCACTTTCCCTGCACACTCTGCCACTGTCATGGTGCAGGGAAGCAGGCCGGCTTTCCCGATACCTTCTTCCTGTTCTTCCTGACAGGTGACATCCAGAACCTGACAGTCAGTAAGGCCCATACGTTCGGCGCCAAGCTGCGCCATGCCTTTCACGTCAAAATTTGTATGCATGGCATAACAGGAAATATCATTCTGAATCAGAGTTATCACTCTGCGTCCTGTAAAATCTTCGGTATTTACTTTTTTCAGGCCCTGAAAAATCAGAGGATGATGGGTCAGCAGCAAATCAGCTTCCGCTTCCGCCGCCTCTGCAATGGTTTCCTCCGTGGCGTCCAGCGCGATATAAACAGTATTCACTTCTTTCTCAGGATTTCCCACCAGAAGTCCCACGTTATCCCAGTGGCAGGCATACCGTTCCGGCGACTGCTCCTGTAATATATCTATGATTTCCCGACAAATCATATGATTCTCCTTTCCTCCGGACATTCAAACCATTCCAGAGCCTTTCTCACATCCTCCAGTTCCTGCTGTACTTCTTCCATACGGCCTCTGGCGTTCTGCCTGGCATTTTCCCTTAAATGAAGCAGAATTTTCTCTTTTTGCTCCTTCTGGTTCAGCAGGTATTCCCTTAACACCGGATGGTTCTGTGCCAGCAGCATGGGCCCGTACCGGAAGGCTATCCTTGCGTACTGTTCTTCGGAAATGTGCCCCGGCAGATTTGCAGGCAGATACGGTTCCCGTCCGGCTGTCGTAGATTCCTCTGACATGCCGGCTGAGGCTGCGGTACGCGCCTTTATCACAGGATAGTATTTGCCGTCTTCCTGCACCATGGTTTCCGCTTTGATTTCATATCCGTTTTCATACAGAAATTCCCGGAAAGCCATCAGTTCTGACTGGGGCTGCAGCACCAGAGATTCGGCGGTTCTGACAACCTGCTCTCCCTGCCGGAGAATTTCCATCATCAGGCCGCCTCCCATTCCGGAAATCACAATCACATCCGCTTCTCCGGGCTTCAGTGCGCTGCATCCGTCAGACAGCCGGGTCTCTATCCGTTTCCCCATGCCATACCGGCGGATATGTTCTTCGGCCCGCAGCAGCGGCCCCTGATTCACATCCATTGCAATAGCTCTCCTGGCTTTCCCCCATTCCACCAGACAGACAGGTATGTATCCGTGGTCAGTGCCCACGTCCGCCAAAATACCGCAGTTATCCACAAAATCTGCCACTGCCTGCAGTCTTTTCGATAATTGTACCATATTTTATACAAACTCCTGCTCTGTTTCGTCAATACTCATCTTTTTATAAATTTCAGTCCAGATAATCTTTCAGCTTGCGGCTTCTGCTGGGATGGCGCAGCTTCCGCAGTGCCTTGGCCTCAATCTGACGGATTCTCTCTCTGGTCACGTTAAATTCTTTTCCCACTTCTTCCAGTGTTCTGGCACGCCCGTCGTCCAGGCCGAATCGCAGCCGCAGCACTTTCTGTTCCCGCTCCGTCAGCGTCCCCAGCACTTCCACAAGCTGTTCTTTCAGCAGGGTAAATGCCGCCGCATCTGCCGGAACCGGCACATTGTCATCCTGAATGAAGTCTCCCAGATGGCTGTCTTCTTCTTCTCCGATGGGTGTTTCCAGAGATACCGGCTCCTGGGAAATCTTCAGAATTTCCCGGACACGGTCTACCGGCATATTCATTTCTTCCGCGATTTCCTCCGGAGAGGGTTCCCGGCCCAGTTCCTGCAGCAACTGTCTGGAGACACGGATTAATTTGTTAATGGTTTCCACCATATGGACAGGAATCCGAATCGTTCTGGCCTGATCCGCAATGGCTCTGGTAATGGCCTGACGAATCCACCAGGTCGCATAGGTGGAAAATTTGTAGCCTTTCCGGTAATCGAATTTTTCCACAGCTTTAATAAGCCCCAGATTCCCTTCCTGAATCAAATCCAGAAACAGCATCCCGCGCCCTACATAACGCTTTGCAATGGATACTACCAGACGCAGATTGGCCTCTGCAAGACGTTTCTTGGCCTCCTGGTCTCCCAGCTCCATGCGCTTTGCCAGCTCAATTTCCTCCTCTGCACTGAGCAGAGGCACCTTACCGATTTCCTTTAAATACATACGAACAGGATCTTCGATGGAAATTCCATCCGGAACGGAAAGGTCGATATTCTCAACTTCTACTTCTTCCTCTTCATCTATGAGGATATCGTCATCGTCATCATCGGAAATCCGCAGCACATCAATATTGTTGGCTTCCAGAAAGTCAAGGATTTTTTCAAATTTTTCCGCATCCAGTTCCATGTCATGAAAAAAGTCGCTGATTTCCTGATATTCCAGGACATTCTTTTTCTTTTTCGCCATGGATAACAACTCCTGCAGCTTTTCGATAAATTTACTTTTTTCTTCCATTTCGTTTCATCCTTCCATTCGTTGTTTATATTTTGTCCTTATTCGTTGGAAATATTCAGTTTGCCATGAGGGCTCTTCCCGGCAGCATCCGGCAGCCGTCTCCGGCGGCTGTCATCTACCAGGAAAATTCCACCTTCTGAAGCTGCTGCATGTTCTTTTTATCAGCAACCAGCTTTTGCAGCCCCTCCATATCCGAAGGCTCCAGATGACGGGAACGGTAGCTGATACTGTTCTCTTTCAGTCTTATGACCGTTTCTTTCAGGGCTTTTTCCCGTTCCGGCTGTGTGGTAACCTTCTCCAGCCTTGCATGGAACAGCCCGGCTATCTCCTGCTGCTGTTCCTCCTCATCAAACATACTGATAATTCTGGCAGGGTTCACCACTCCTTCCTCTCTGTACTGGGTAAAAACAGCTTCTGCTGCTTTCCGGTAAAGGTCTTCCGTAAAATCCTCCGGCCCGATATACGGCTCTGTCAGCCGGAACAGTTCCGGTTCTTCCAGAAGCCATGTCAGCATCAGTTTCTGGGACTGCTTCATCCCGTCCTCTTTCGGCTTTTTATTCTTCTCACTGACGCCTGATTTCAATGGGCGGGTATCTCTGGCAATGCCCACTTTTGTTCCCATGTGAAGCACCAGTTTCCGCAGGTTTTCAAATCCCATCTGGTATTTCCCGGCAATGGCTTCTATATAGTTGTTGCGCTCCAGTTCTTCCTCAAATTCCAGCAGCTTTTCAGCAATGGCATTATAAAACGCTGTTTTTCCTTCCGGGTCTTTCAGGTCATAGTTCTGCTCAAGCACCTCAATTTCAAACATAAAACTGTTCTTTGCACCATCAATTCTCCGCTGATACTCTTTTGCTCCCTGGGCTTTGATAAATTCATCCGGGTCTTTATACGGCCTCATGTCTATGATTTTCGCGGTAAGCCCTGCTTCCTTTAATATGGGAATGGCCCGCAGCGCCGCCTTAATCCCGGCTCCGTCGCTGTCAAAGGTACAGTATACCTCTTTGGTATAACGCTTTAAAAGATTTGCATGGCCCTGAGTAAATGCGGTGCCCAGCGACGCCACCGCATTGTCAAATCCTGCCTGATGGAGCGCTATCACATCCATATAGCCTTCGCACAGCAGAATGTAAGGCCTTTTGGAAGCTCTGGCCAGATTCAGGCCATACAGATTCCTGCTCTTGTCAAAAATCATGGTTTCCGGTGAATTCAGGTATTTGGGTTCTCCTTTTCCCATCACACGTCCGCCAAACCCAATCACCCGGTGGTTCACATCCATAATAGGAAACATCACCCGGTTCCAGAACTTATCCTGGCCACCCCGCTTCTCATCAATGGACACCAGCCCGGAATCTTTTAACAGGGAATCCTCATATCCCTGCTGCCTCAGATATTTATATAAATCATCACTGAACTTATTGGCATAGCCCAGTCCGAATTTCTTCATAATCTCCCCGCTCAGGCCCCGGTTTGCAAAATACTCCATTCCCGTCCGGCCCTGTTCCATCCGAAGCTGGGCATAAAAATATTTTGCCGCCGCCTTATTGATTTCCAGAAGCCGGGCCCGCCTGTCTGCTTCCTGTCTGGCTCTGCCGGACAGCTCCTGTTTCGGGAGTTCAATTCCCGCTTTCCCGGCCAGAGTCTCCATGGCTTCCTGAAAGGTGGCGTTTTCGTACTGCATCAGAAATGTAATAACATTTCCTCCGGCTCCGCAGCCAAAGCAGTAATACATCTGTTTTCCCTGAGAGACGGAAAAGGACGGCGTCCGTTCACTGTGAAAGGGACACAGCCCAAAATGCGTACTGCCCTTCTTCTGCAAACGCACATATCCTGAAATCACATCTACAATATCATTGGCAGAACGCACTTCTTCTATTAATTCCTCGGAATAAAAAGGCATTTACTTCTCCTTTCCTGTCCGTACACATGTGAAACCCTGCCATTCGGCCGGTTTGCCACTTTAATTTACCTGCCAGGCTTTCGGCATGAAATATTCTTCAAATTTGGCAATGGCATAGCGGTCTGTCATACCTGCAATATAATCGCAGACCACACGTTCTTTCTTCTCTCCCTGCTCCATCATCTGAAGATACTGTTGGGGCAGGCAGTCCGTATGCCTGTTATAATAGATAAACAGCCGGCTTAACAAATCCTTGGCCCGTTCCTCTTCTCCTTTTGCCACCGGATTCCGGTATACATTCTGAAACATAAATTTCCGCAGGCCCTTCATGGCCTGCTCCACATCCTCCGACATACAGATATCGTTCCTGCCAAGGCTGTTGGTAATAATATTATGTATAAAAGTATCCAGCCTCTTCCGGGTGGTATCTCCGAGAATCTCCCGGTACTCTGCCGGTATGTCTTTCTCAGAAAGCACCCTGCCCCGAATGGCGTCATCTATATCATGGTTAATATATGCAATTTTATCAGAAAGACGCACAATTTTTCCTTCCATGGTAGAGGGCATCAGCCTGGTCTGATGATTCATCATTCCATCCCGTACCTCCCAGGTCAGATTCAGTCCCTGTCCGTCCTTTTCCAGCTTCTCTACAATGCGGACACTCTGCTCATTATGCCGGAACCCGCCTTCGCAGATTTCATTCAGCATATGTTCCCCTGCATGTCCAAAGGGCGTATGCCCCAGATCATGGCCCAGCGCAATAGCCTCCACTAAATCCTCGTTGAGCCGCAGAGCCTTTGCAATGGTGCGGGCATTCTGGGATACCTCCAGAGTATGGGTCAGTCTGGTACGGTAATGGTCGCCCCTTGGCGTCAGAAATACCTGCGTCTTATGCTTCAGCCGCCGGAACGATTTGCAGTGGAGAATCCTGTCTCTGTCCCTCTGAAATACCGGACGGATATCACACTGAGGTTCCTCTCTGTCACGTCCCCTGGAATTCTGGCTCAGCGTAGCAAAGGGGCTTAAATAGGTTCGCTCCAGCAGCTCCATATTTTCTCTGATAAGCATTTCCCATCACCTCTCATATGATATATTCCGCACAAATTCCTCATTTCCTTTATTTTTCACAAAAAATCCGCAGATTTTTACAAAACCCGGACAGAGGAGCAGCCTGACATGAAAAATATGGTCGAAATCCGAGGGTTCCCGGCGCCCTGTCAGTAATTTCCAATCCGCCCTGCAATGGCCTTTGCCAGCTTCCAGGCAGGTGTTTCCATATGCTTTTTCACCTGTTCCAGCTCCTCCCGGATGGAAATTTTCTGAGGGCAGTGCTGTTCGCATTTCCCGCATTTCAGGCACCCGGAAGCATTGGTTGGATTGGTGCGCAGGGTGGTGCACATGAAATAATCTTTCATGCCGCTGAACCAGCTGTCTGTGTACCTGGTATTATATGCGGCAAAACAGCCCGGTATATCCACGCCGCCGGGGCATGGCATACAGTAGCCGCAGCCTGTACAGGGCACTTTCATACATCGGTTGATTTCCCCTTTCACCTGTTCCAGAACCGCCATTCCCTTCTCTGTCATACAGCCCGCCCTGGCCTTTGAAGCAATCCGTACATTTCCTCTCACCTGCGCGGCGTCATTCATGCCCGACAGCACTACCGTTACCTCCGGCTGGTTCCAGAGCCAGCGCAGTCCCCATTCCGCCGGACTGTACCCGGTTTTTTCCAGAATTCTGGCAGCCCTTTTTGGAAGCCCCTGCACCAGACGTCCGCCCCGCAGAGGCTCCATAATGATAACAGGGATTCCTTTTTCATGGGCGCGTTTCAGTCCCCGCCTTCCCGCCTGGGAATGCTCATCCATATAATTGTACTGAATCTGGCAGAAATCCCAGTTATATGCCTCCAGTATTTTCAGAAAATTATCCGTATTTCCATGAAAAAAAAAGCCGATATTCCGTATCTGGCCTTTAGCTTTTTTATCCGCAATCCATTCTTCGACGCCAAGTTCTTTTATTCTTTCCCAGGCCGCCACATCGTTCAGCATATGCATCAGATAATATTCCACATGATCTGTCTGAAGACGATCTAACTGCTCCCTGAAATACCGCTCCATATCTCCCGGCTGTTTCAGATAATAATGGGGCAGTTTTGTGGCAATATTTACCTTATCACGGTGGCCTTTCGCCAGAAATTTACCCAGACAGGCCTCGCTTCCCCCATATGTATAGGCTGTGTCAAAATAATTTACCCCGTTTTCCAGAGCAAGGAGCAGTTCACGCTCTGCCTTTTCCTGGTCGATGGAGGTACCTTTTTTTGAAAAACGTAAACATCCGTACCCTAAAACAGACAACTGCTGCTGATTCTTTGGATTTGTTCTGTATAACATAGTACTCCTTTCCGGTATTTCTTTGCATTTGCGTGGGCATCTTAATTTTTATTCTACAGGAAGACACTTTCGCGCATTAGCGTGACAAGGTTTTTCCTGTAGAATAAGAAGAAAAAGAGCTATTGCTATCTGCAACAGCTCTTCTTGAAATTCAAATGCAGGAGATGGGACTTGAACCCACACGATATTGCTACCACAGGCACCTGAAGCCTGCGCGTCTGCCAATTCCGCCACTCCTGCACAACTGACAATAGCTATTATATCTGCTATGGGGAAATTTGTCAACACCTTTTTTTCATTTTTTTTACTTTTTTTGTAACGGCAGCGGTCAGCCTGCCTGACAGGCGGTCTGAGGCTTGTCTCAAGGGGTGCGGCTGAACTGGTTTTCTTTTTCTTCCAGGCACTTCTCCATAAACTGCAACACTGCTGTTTCGTATGTTTTATAATCCGTCATTGCACTGTTCGCATGGTCGGCATTTTCAATCGTCACCCATCTCCTGGTTCCGGCACAGGACTGATAAAGTTCCTTCCCCATGGACAGGGGCACAATGGTATCCTGTCCGCCGTGGAAAAACAGAACCGGAATATTTAATTTTTGAGCAGCTTCCAGCCCGGTGGCGGCCTCCAGATTGAAGGAGCCAAAGAGACGCGCCCCATACTTCAAAAGCAGATATACCGGTTTTACCGGAAGTCCCATTGATTTCACTGTTTCCATTATGATTGCAGCCGGCCTGGAATAGCCGCAGTCTGCCATAAGGCCCCGGACATTCCGGGGCAGGCCCAGCTCAGAGGACATGATAACAGAAGCTGCGCCCATGGATACCCCCGCAAGGAAAACATCTGTCCAAGTTCCAAATCGCTCCATAGCATATTCACTCCAGGTTTTACAGTCATACCGCTCCATAATCCCGAAAGTGATGACTCTGCCCTGACTCTTTCCATGGGCCCGCTGATCTGTCATAAGAATATTAATCCCGTTCTCCATGCAGGCTCTGAAAAATCCGTATCCGTCCCAGGCCGCTGTTCCGTGGTAGCCGTGGCAGAAAATAACAATCGGCGCACCCTTTTTTATATAATATAATTTTCCATACAGACGAAGACCGTCCTGGGAAAGAACAGAGACCTCCTCATAAGGCCCCTGCTCCATTTTCTCCACAATTTCCAGCATCCGGGTGCGGTGCTGCCGGTAGAGCCTGCTATTGGGAATGCTGCGTACATCGGGACGTTTTTCCGGCGGAAAACAGAAAACATAACGATACAGGCCATACATCAGCAAAAAAACTGCGGCTGCCAGACCGGAGACCCATCCTGCAACGACCTTAAATCTTTTCATCCCCTTCTTCCCTCCCTGCTCTGCTTTTTATTCTCATACATACGGGCGTCTGCTGCTTTTACAACCTCTGCAATATCCCTGCCCTTTCCAGATGCATATCCCACCGCGCCTGATATCTGAACTCTTTTGTCTCTGTTTTCAGCTTCCAGCTCTCTGTGCACCGTCTGTATGATACGCTCCGGCTCATTTTCCTGCGGATTGTCCAGTATCATCAGAAATTCATCTCCGCCAATTCGGTAAATGCGGCAGTCATCACCGGAATGGGCCAGAAGAATCGCTGACAATGTTTCTATGGCCTTATCTCCTGCGGCATGGCCATATACATCATTAATACATTTCAGATTATTTAAGTCCCAGAATAATACCCCTATCCGCTCCATCTTCGGATAATATTCCTCCGACATTTCCACATATTTATTTTTATTGAACACCTTTGTTCCCATATCTGTCTCTTTGAGGCAGGTGAGCTGCGCAATCCGATACGCATCTTCATTGCTGCTGACCACAGAATACTGCAGCATAACCGCAAATACCAGAAGGATAACACTTCTCGGAAACACTTCAAATACAAGAATAATAAAAACCGGATTTTCATTAAAGGGAATGTTCAGCCCGTTCTCCGTAATAATATCCAGATACCAGCTTCTGACATGCTGGCTTTCCAGCAGAAGATTCAAATCACAGATTCCGTAAAAAAAGCTGATAAGGGAGCTGACAAGCATGGTAACCGTATTGACCCCGTACACAAACCAGATGGTACTGCGCCTTCTGTACAAAACAGCAAACAGCAGAGGCGCCACGTACAGCAGCACCGCATGAAAAGATAAAAAGGAGACAATCACTGCCGAGCCCACACAAATCAGCGACAAGAGAAAATATTTAATCCATGCATCGGACAGATTACTCTACAATAAACGACGATTGCCGGAACAAATAATACAAGATTGGATAAAAAGGCAATTGTAATCAGCCTTTTATCCACCTCAAAAAAACCTGTCACTGTCAGCAGCCACATAAAAGCCGTTGCCATGAGAAACCAGCAGTATCCTTTTATGGTATATCTGTTTGATCTGATTTCCTGATATGTCAGCTCATTCTGATACTGTTCCATGAAATTATCCATCATTTTCCCGCCCTCTCCGCGTCCGTTTCCTCACCCTGACCCTCTATATGCTACCTGGCGTCAATATGCCCCACATTTTTAATCAAAATTGAAATGCTCCCGTCCGGACTGGTGATAAACTCAATATGTTCTCCGTCCCGGTACTGCTCCATGGGAATTTTGATTTCCACTCCGGTATCGGTAGTCAGATGCTGCTTTTCAAATTTACGGGTCGTATGCTCCGACTGCGGCTCAATCCGGACATCCGTTCCCATTTTGTATTTTTCCAGCTTTTCCTGCACTTCTTCTTTGTATTCTTCTTTTTCCCGGAACACCTGATCCAGCACAAAAGGCACGTCTACCGCTCCCGTTTCCGCCAGCTGTTCATGAATAATCTGCTTTGTTTCCATCTGTACCTCAAACTGTTCCCCGTCGTTAAAATACTTTTTCTGCACCGTATCAATGGCACGGGTGACAATGGAAAGCTGGGATTTTGGGGACAGGGCCCCGCTGCAGTTTAAAAACAGTTTTGAAAAATAATTTATCTTTGTCCCGTTGACCTCATATTTCTTCTCCGTCAGGAAAATCGTATAATCTGACAGGCTGATAAGGGCGGCCTCCGACAGTTTCTGGGTCTCTGTGGGAAGAATTGCCCGGAATTTAATAATTTCATTGGTATTTCCAAAAGCATCCGACTGGGTCTGGTGGGTATAGGAGGTTCTGTAATCCATTTTCAGCAGCGCAAGATATTTTTCTCCATCTGTCTCAAACAAAGCTACTACAAAATCCGCCTGAGGAATCTCAATATTTTTATTCATGATTCCATACAGGCGTTCTGCCAGACGTCGGCTTGTTTCCACAAACATTTCATCGCTCATTCCTGCTTCCGCAAAAGCCTGCAGCTGCCGGTACACCTCTGACTCCTCTCTGTGAAACCGGCAGGTTTTCCTGTCATCTGTGGCTGCGACTCTGTAAATATGCTCCCGCAGGAAATCTCCAAAGTCGGAACCGTACTCCAGCAGCGTATCGGAAAGCACCGGCATTCCCACTGTGGAATCCAGGATATGTACAATAACGTTCCGAAGTCTGATTTCTCCTTTTTCCATTTCTGTTCCTCTCTGACGTAAACGCAGGATTTGACGCAGACATATTCTGTTTCCATGCCTGCGCGCAAATCACATAAAGATTATACCGTAAGGGATCCTGTCTCCAGCTCCACCGGACAGTGATCGGAACCGAACACCTCCGTGTAAATTTTCGCATCCACAAGCCTGTCCTTCAAATCTTCCGACACCACAAAATAGTCAATCCGCCATCCCGCGTTTTTCTCTCTGGCTTTGAACCGATAAGACCACCAGGAATACACCTGCTCCAGCTCCGGATAAAAATGCCGGAACGTATCCACATAACCATGGTTCAGAAGAAAGGTAAATCTCTCCCGTTCCTCATCGGTAAATCCTGCATTCTTCCGGTTGGTTTTGGGATTTTTCAAATCAATTTCCTGGTGAGCCACATTCAAATCTCCGCAGTAAATTACGGATTTCTGCTTTTTCAGGCCATCCAGGTACCCAAGCAGAGCTTCCTCCCACTCCATGCGGTAGGGAAGCCTTTTAAGCTCATTCTGAGAATTGGGCGTATAGCAGGTCACCAGATAAAACACCTCATATTCCAGCGTAATCAGCCGACCTTCCATATCATGTTCCTCCTGTCCCATTCCGTAAGAAACGGACAGAGGTTTATGCTTCGTAAAAATGGCTGTACCGGAATATCCTTTTTTCCGGGCATAATTCCAGTATGACTCATATCCTTCCGGCAAATCCAGGGAAATCTGTCCCTCCTGCAATTTTGTTTCCTGTATACAGAAAAAATCTGCGTCCGCTTCTCTGAAAAATTCCAGAAATCCTTTCTGGACACAGGCCCGCAGGCCATTTACATTCCATGAAATAAATTTCATTTCCAACTGCTCCTTTCCGGCTGCACTGCTTCTTTTCCTGATTATAACATCCTTTTCCGTATTTTTCCATCTTTTCCGATACGGATACCCTTCCTCCCCGACAGGGAAACCGCAGTCTGAATTATTTTTCTTCATACCGGATGACTTCTTCTGTATATTTCCGCTCCATCTCATGTCTTGCTTTCCGGTATTCCACGGTTTCAAAAAGTATGGATTTCTTTTGCGCTGTGCTCTCCTTCCGGCAATATTCTCCTGCCGCCTGTGAGTCAGGCTCCCCGGCAGTTCTGCCTTTTGCCTGGTTCTGACAGACCGCCGAACGGACTTTCTGCAAGCTCCTGGCTCTCTGCTGCCGATATTCCCAGGCTGCCTGTTCCCCATAGGCGGCGCAGACTGCATTCTGCAGCATACGTTCCGGCATTCCCAGCCTGTCTGCAATATAAAACGCACAGCTTTCCCCGGCTTCTCCAATCACCATCTTATAGGTGGGCCGCAGCGTCTCCCTGTCAAAGGTCATCCTGGCATTTATCATGCCCTGCGCTGTCTTTGCGTATTCCTTCACCTCCGGATAATGGGTGGTTACCAGGAAATTCGCCCCGGTGTTCCGAAGTTCCTCCAGCACCGCCACCGCTATGCCCATGCCTTCGGCCGGGTCCGTACCGGACCCCAGTTCGTCCATAATAACCAAACTGTCCCGGTCTGCTTCTTCCAGAATTTCCAGTACGCTTTTAATGTGGGCGGAAAAAGTGGAGAGATTTTCGGAAAGGTTCTGTCCGTCGCCGATATCGCACAGATATCCGTTATTCATACAGATATTTCCTTTCCGGCAGGCCGGGTGCAGGCCGCACTGGGCCATCATGCAGTTTAACATCACCGTCTTGATTGCAACGGTTTTTCCTCCGGTATTGGGCCCGGTAATCACAACACCGTGAAATTCCCCGCCCAGTTCAAACTGCAGAGGCACATTGACTGCAGAATCCATCAGAGGATGCCTTGCGTCTTCCAGATATATCCTGCGCTCCGTATTGATATCCGGCTCTGTACCGTTCAAATCCATGCTCAGTTTCCCTTTGGAAAAGATAAAATCCAGCTTTTCCATTATTCTGATATTTTCCTGTATTTCCTCAGCCGCATCTGCAACCATTGCTGTCAGTGTGTACAAAATCCGGTACACTTCATTTTCTTCCTCAATTTTTAACATCTGCAGTTCTTCGTAATATTTTCCCACAGCAGCCGGTTCCACAAACAAAGTATTTCCCGTGGCCGATTTGTCTGCCACGCTCCCCGAAATCTTCCCTCTATATTCTTTTTTCACAGGTACGCATATTCTTCCGTTCCGGAGGGTACAGTAACTGTCAGCCATATAGTTCTGATTCGCCCGCATTATCTGCTCCGCTTTCTGCTTCATCTGCTCCTCACATTTTGTTATCCGGCTCCGAATCTGATGAAGTTCCCCGGAAGCGTAATCATCCACCGCTTCACTGCGAATCTGCCTGCTGATTTCTTCCCCCAGTTCTTCCGCCGCATACAGATTTTCTTCATAATATGCCAGCGGGTTCTCATACATTTTCCCCCTGTCCAGATAATCTTTCAAACGCCGGATGGCTGTGATTCCTTTTTCCATCCGCTCCAGCTGCCAGGGCGTCAGACAGTCCCCTTTCTCAGAAATCGCCAGGATTTCCCTGATTTCTTCCACCTCCTGCAAAGGCGGCATACCCAGTTTCTCCAGCAGCTTCCTGCTGTTGGTAGTGTCTCTGATTTGTTTTCGCAGTTCTCCCTCCTCCAGAATAAAAGTTGCCTGCCTTATTTTTTCTCTGGCAGACTCCGTTATTGCAAGACCCATCCACAAATCTTTTACTTTATCAAATTCAATCTGTTTTTCAAAATTCACGATTCTTTCCCTCTCTGTCGGTTTTTCTATGGCCATACAAATCCCTGAGCTGCGCATCCTGCCCGGAGGGCTTTTCTCTTACAGGAAATACTTGCGTGCTTTAGCGTGACAAGGTCTTTCCTGTAGAATAAAAAAAACATGGCCATACAGCCATGCTTTCCTATCGTCCGCTATAATACAGGAACGCGTCCCTGTTCTCTCCGGAGTTCCATTGACACACATGATGATTCAGCAATTGTAAGGCGAAATTATGACAGGCCCGTTCCATCCTGAAAATGGACAGACTTCCAGACGGAAGCAATACCTGTCTGTGCAGTATTTATTTTGCTGCTTTCTCCATTACAATTGCAATTAACATACATGTTCCTCCTGAAATAATTTTTGTCAATTATACATGCAAAAATTTTTTCTGTCAAGGAAAAATGAAACGGTTCTTTTCTTCAGATATTTTTCCCGGCGTTCATTTCTCCAGCCTGCGTCATTTTTACAATGCCATACGGTATATTTCTTCCACATCATCCTGATACAGTATTTCAGCCGACCCTTTCTGTCCTCCGCAGGCTTTTGCACACCGCACAGCTATTTCATGAATCTGTTCTTCCGTCGGCGCTATGCCTGATTCTTTCATATTGATAAATGGATTATATCAAAAAAAGCAGATTGAAAATATGAGTTTGGAGACTTATAATATAAATATAAAGACAAAACGGCGAATATTTTTATAATAAATCAGTTTTCAGTAATCGCAGAAGAAGCCCTGACATAATGTGGGAGGACATACAATGAATCACTCGTTTATACAGGATGCAAACGCAGTGGAACAGATTGACGGGATTACATATGAGTTCCCATACACCATGCATGAAAGAGATTTGACCAGTTTTACGATTCCCTGGCACTGGCATGAAGAACTGGAATTTAATTATGCGTATAAAGGTTCTGTTATTGTGGAAACGGTAAACCGGACGTATGCTATCCGGCAGGGAGAAGCCTGTTTTATCAATACCAATATAATGAACACAAAGAGGAAAGCGGAAGGGACGTCCTCCGCCATTGAACACGCCCACCTGTTTCACCCCATCCTGCTTGCAGGGCATTACCGCAGCATTTTTGAAACGAAATACCTGAACCCGGTCCTGCAGAATCAATCCATTGAAGTTATTATCATAAAAGAAGATACAGAAAGCAGGAAAGAATTCCTGGAACTTTTACACTCCTTAACCAGGATGCGCCAGGCTGTTCATACCCATGAACGCATCAAAGATATTTTAAGTTTTATCCATAAACATTATCAGGAAAACATAACGGTTGCCAGCATCTCCGAGTATGCAAACATCAGTCCGAAAGAATGTATCCGCTCGTTTAAGAATGCCTTTCACCAGACGCCTGTGGATTATCTCATTCATTACCGGATTGAACAGGCAAAACGTCTTTTGCGGGAAACAGATGAATCTGTCACAAATATAGCGTTTATGACAGGCTTCCATAACAGCGCTTATTTTGGAAAAATGTTTAAAAAACTGACCGGAATGACGCCAGGGAAATTCCGGCAGACCCACAAAACAGTTTTTCCGCTGTAAATTGCCACCTGCGCCTGGCAGGCCCATTTGGTATACAGAAGTTATTCTGAATCTGAACAAATATGAAAAGGATGATAAAATTGAGAAGAAAAGAACGTGAAATCAAAAACATCAATGATATTTTTGCCGTAATCGAATCCTGCGATGTGATACATATTTCCATGGTGGACGAATCCGGTATGCCATACGGAGCCGCCCTGAATTTTGGCTTTGACCGCCGGGGAACAGAGCTGGTTTTATATCTGCACAGTGCAGAAGAAGGCAGGAAAACAGACATCTTAAAGAAGAACCCCAATATCTGGTTCCAGATGGACTGCAAAAATGAACTTGTTTGCGGCACACCGGACAACCCCTGCAGCTACAGCTTCAGATACAAAAGCGTTGCGGGAAGCGGCCGCGTTGTCTTCCTCACAGAAACAGCTCAAAAGGAACACGCTCTGAACCGTATCATCCAATGTCTTACAAAGTCAGGGAATTCTTTTGATTTTCCGCCGCAGGCACTGGAAAAAACCTGTATCTGGCAGATTGTATCAAAGGATTTTACCGGAAAGGAACACTTCTCGTAATGGGAATTGCCTTGCTGGCCCTCTCTCAGACCCTTGGCGGTTCTTCGGTAAAGGATTTTCTCTCCGGCCTTTTACTTGGTTTATCCGCAGGTGAAATGCTGGCCGGCGTTTATTTCGTGGGAAAAAATGTGGCGGACGCTAAACCGTTTTCACCTGTCAGGGGACAGGGCCTTTCCTGCAAAACAGGAAAAGAACCTGTTCCTTCACATATCTGTCTGCCCCTCCGTTTCTGAGCCTTTGTCATCAGAAACGGAGGCCGAAAAACTCCCCGTATCCTGTCCGGAACGCTCAGCTTCCTCCCGGCTCTCATTGGGCAAATCTGTGGGCTTTGAAATTTCAAGGCTCATGGTTGTCTCCATTCCCCCTGTGTGCACAGTCACCACCAATACCCTGGAGCCGTCCGGTTTCACAATAATATCCGTGTCCGTTTCGGAAGTTATATTCTCCTCTGATATGGATTTTTTCTCCCTTTCCCGCTGTTCTTCCGGTTTTTCCAGAGAAAATTTTTTCCTGCTTTCTGTAATATCCCTGTTCTTCTGGTTCCCTCTGTTATAAATATCCGGTAAAAACATCTGACCTGCTGTATAACCTGTTACTTTCATGTACATTTCGCCTCCTGTCTCCGGGTTATACCGGTTTTATCATTTTATATATCGGAATCCGGAAGACATATGAACAGCTTTTTTACTATATCGGTGTTCCTACTTCAATCAGATTGCCGTCCAGATCATAAAAGCGTATGACCTTCTGCCCCCATCTGTGGGCCATAAGCCTGTTCACATACCGGACGGAAGGATACAGTCGTTCCAGTTTTTCCAGAAACCCTTCTATATCCGGTTCCTCAAAATACAGTTCACAGGAATTATTTTCTGCAATAATATCTTTTCCCAGAAATTCCTTCCAGATTTTTTCATCCTGGAGCACAAGGCCTTCCGTCAGAATCATATTACCCTCGTTGTCAAGTATCATATCGAGTCCGAACAGTTCATGATAAAACTGTCTTGATTTTTCAATATCTTTTACGACAATCAGAATATTTTTTAATTTCATTGATTTTTTCCTCCTGAACTGCGGTTGTAAAACAACTGTTTTACAGTCCCTGACTTTGAAACAATTGTTTCATTTCTTCCGAAGATTCCTGCATTCCTCTCTGAAACCATACTTCTGTCCAGCCATACAGGCTATATGCCACAAATGCTTTCGCATAAGCCTCTCCGCCGGGCAAATCCGGCCTTAATCCCATAATGTCCAGAATAACGTCCTTCAGTAAATAAATAAGATGACGTTCATTCAGCAGTTGATAAAAATCTCTGTGCTGCTCAAAATGTTCGAATATCATACCAATCACCGCGCTGAGAGGCATGTTGTTATTCTGCTCCCAGTCATTTTTCCATCCGTAAAACAGCTGATTGATATATCCCCTGAGAATATCTTCCTTACTGTTAAAATTGCGGTAAAAAGAAGCCCGGCCAACGCCTGCACTGCCGCACAGTTCACTGATGGAAATATCCTCAATTGCCTTATCCTTCAGCAGTGCCAGGAGAGATTTCGTGATATGCTCTGTCACATAAGTATTTCTTCCTTCATTGCTCATGGGTGATACAGTTTCCCCGTTTTGTCTCATTTTTTTCCTCCTGTTGACATTTCAAATATGGATGATACAATTGTATTGGCGATACAGATATCTCACCGAAATCGTAACATACAGGATTTCAAAAGTCAAGAAATCAGAGAGGAATGATAACATGATAAGAAGCGAGGAAAGCGACGCTGCCGCGCGGGAAATGTTCGGAGCAATGGCTGGCAAAGAACTCAAAGCAGAATTCGGCACTCCTGAATACGAAGAAGAAATCCGGGACATTTCCCCTCTGCTCTGGATAAACGAAGACAGTGTTCCCACGCTCCTGGCATATGGGAAATATGATAAAATCCAGCCATACGAAGGCTCCCGGAGACTTCTGAAGGCCCTTGAGGACAACAAGGTGCCCCATGATTATTACTTATGTGAGCATTCGGGCCACGGCCTGCAAAATGACAATCAGATATATGGCGCATATATGCGGAAAATACCGGAATATCTTGATACTTATATGCCAGTAAAATAGCTTCTTTATTCTCTCAGATTTCCCTTCCGGATATTATCCCGGATGATTCTGTCTGTCACTTCAAACAGTTTATCCGAACCCGCTCTGGTCTTACGCTGTCTTTGGTACACCTGCTCAGCAGTAACATTGTGCTCCCGCCAGTCACTGCCGTTGTTGCTGTTATTCAGTAACAGCGGCTGGAGATTGTCCATGGCATGGGCAAACTTCGATTCCGCAGTTTCATATGTCTCGAATTCATCAAATAATGCTGTGAATTCTTCCTTCTGTTCTTCGGGCAGCATGGAAAATATCCGCTCTTTGGCGGCGTCTTCTCTGGCTTTCTGTGTTTTCAGCCCTTCCGTATCATATGCATAGGTATCTCCTGCGTCAATTTCAACAATATCGTGAATCAGGCACATTAACATTACCTTTGCAATATCCACCTCTTCATTGGCATATTCTTTCAGCAGATATGCCATCACTGCCAGATGCCATGAATGTTCAGCATCATTTTCATTTCTTCCGTGTGAAGATAAATGAGTCTGTCTGAATATATTTTTTACCTTGTCTATTTCCAGAACAAATGCTATCTGCTTTTTTAACCGTTCTTCCATGTCATCACCTCTCCGAATCGCAATTTTATCTTTCGCCCGTATGCAAACTTCTGTGGTTATCATATGATAAAAGATACGGAACGATTTGTTTTATGAATCACACACACGCCTGCAATAAACACACATGCAAAAAATATTACTAATCCCCAGAATATACCGCCCGAAATATCTGGCTTATTATAAAGAATAAAGTCTGGCAAATTCGCAACGGCATGAGCTATAATACATACCCATAATGACTTAAATTTATAAAATATATACCCGAAAACCAATGCCATCAATGCCGCACCCGTTACCAGCAAAAATCCGCCTGCCACAAAATGCATCAGGCCAAACAAAACAGAACTCACTATAATAGCTGTTACTGCATTTGTGGTCTTTTCAACTCTTGTATATACAATTCCTCTAAATGCAATCTCCTCTGCAACAGGAGCTATTACTAATAAATTAGCTACCATCATTACGGTACCGGACAGTGGGGTTATTTCATTATAAAAATCAACTGATTTGGATATCATCATTGAGACCATTCGCCGAACCTGCTGCCATAAATACTATTGATAACAGCATTTGTAAAATTATTGTTAATCCGGAATACAAAACAAAATAAGTCATTGCCTTCCATATACCTTTCATACTTTCAACCCTTTCATTACTAAAGTAATCTCTATAACGGATGCAGCATACTGACATCATTCAAATTTCATTTCCTGTTTTACCATACACAGTTCCTATATTCCACTTATATTTTTCTTTTTTCAGACGACTGCCATTTTATAGCAATTCGCCTGAAGTATTATCACAATTTCAGACTCTCCAAATCCAGCAGGGGAACCAGCACGCCGCCTATACTGGCAATTTGCTGAATATACTGCGTACTCCCGGTTCGTATAAGATATGGCAACGGATTCAGGCACTGAGGCGGCACATCGCAATACCGCTCTATGCTGTTGCATGGCAATGCCAGAAATCCATTTTCCAGATTGACAATAATAAAATACTCGAGCCCCCACAGCCGGTTAAACAGATACAGAAACGGAATATTAAAGAGGCACTGGCGTCCGAGGTTTACCATCATGGCACGCAGGGCATCCCCTGTAGCCTGAAAAGTACACATCATGGACATCTGTATCGCCATAAAAGGCACCACCCACGCATATGCCCGCAAAAACGCAACTCCCACTTCAATAATCTGCACATCACTTGTAAATGCCTTTATAAAAGCCGGTGCCAGCCACAAAAACGGCACCAGCAATACCAGACACAGACATACTTTTTATCTCCACTATAATTCACTTGATGAACTTCTGGGCAGACTTCAGACAGAAATGACAGTCAAACGCATTAGGGTACGGTGGTAATGTTACAACCAAATCTACCGTTCCACTTTGTATGACAATTCCTCTATAAATCTCATTGATATTTCCGGATTTTAATGCAACATTGCTCCCACAATTCACAGGCATTTCATATAATGGCGTCTATAATACATTCCAATATCCTGCTTTTTTTGATCCTACTCTCTCAATATAGCCATTTTCACGCAGAAATGAAATATTGTTATCTACAGCTGTTTTGCTAACTCCTAAGATTTTACGAAGTTCTTCAGCCGTTATGTTGGGATTGTCCCGCATTTCTGTCAGAATTTTCCTTCTTCTTACATTTAAAGTTTTTTTATTTCCAACCTTATTCGAGGCTTTTTTAATTTTTTTCAATGGTATTGTTACAACAATTGAATTTTCTCTAAATGCAAACGCCTCTTTACCATAAATTTCCGTTATTTCAGGGACTCCCCGTCCTGATTTCTCACTTATATGCAATTGCAGAAATATCTCCGACAGCTTTTCATTCACAGGCACAGACTCCCCCAAATAAAAGCCTTCCATTGTCTGTGCGGGTGGTAGAGAGCCTCTTGATAAGATTTCTATCCTGTCAGAAAAAACGGAAATCATCGGTTCGTTTCCCTCTGTCCATTTGTTATG